>DATKVV010000040.1:0-36260 GCA_035529895.1 Sedimentisphaerales bacterium | reverse complement strand
CGGACACATAGCTGGATGAACCGCTTTCGCCGCATATTGACGCGGTGGGAAAAGAAGCCTGAAAATTATTTGGCTCTGCTTCATCTTGTTTGTGCCATAATTACGTTTCGTTGTTCCGGGTTATTCGGATAGGCTCTAAGTTTGGCTTTTTTTGCGTTACTGTTTCTATCCTGTCCGCACTCGCCGTCTCCTGTGGACAACAACAGCAGCAGTCACGCGAGCTGAACATGCCCGGCTTGGATCAAAAAGTGTGGCTCGTTGACGAAACCAACGGCAAGGGCAAATTTGCCAAATGGGAAATCATCAAGGATGATTCGGCGCCCCACTACTCGCCCGTGATTGCGATAACTCGCAACAAAAACAGCGGTCAAACCTACAACCTCCTTATGGCAAAAGGAACCAGCTTCAAGAACGTTGAATTGGAGGTCAACCTTAAGCGCATAAGCGGCAAGGAAGACCAAGGCGGCGGCATCATCTGGCGGGCCAAGGATAACAACAACTATTACGTTGCACGGTGGAATCCGCTGGAAGAGAATTTGCGTCTTTACGTGGTACTGGACGGCAAACGCAAGCAACTGGCCTCGGCTGACGTGAAGGCGGACCCTGGCGCCTGGCACAGAATCCAAATCCTGCACGAAGGAAACGAACTCGCAGTTGAATTCGATTCACGGGAGCTCATATCGGTTAAAGACGATACGTTAGCTCAGGCAGGCATGGTAGGATTATGGACAAAAGCCGACGCCGCCACCGCCTTTAATGACTTTTATCCGCAGAAAGGCATGGGCGACTAAAATAGACACTTTCGACCGGCCGCTTTGAGCAAGAGCGTCTGTTTACATGGACCACACCATGGGCGTGTCTTGTGAAACTTAGCAGCCTGACTTATCACCATATCTGCCCACGAGCGGCGGCTTAAATAGCCGGGCAGACAAACGCCCTTGTCTTCGAGAAGAAAACAAAAATTATTATGGTGAAACCAAAAATGAATCGGCGGGACTTTATTAAAGCTCTGGGGCTGGGAGCAGCGACCATGGCTGTTCCAGGCTGTACGAGCAGCGGAAAATTCTTCGGGGGCGAGGGAAAGCACCGGCCCAACTTCCTCTGGATAAGCTGCGAGGATATAAGTCCCGACCTGGGCTGCTACGGCGATGACTATGCGGCGACGCCCAGCCTCGACCGCCTCGCCGAACAAGGCTGCCGTTATACTAACGCCTTTGTGTCCTTCCCTGTCTGTGCGCCGACGCGCTCGTCGATAATTACCGGCGTACAGCCCGGCACTCTCGGCACGATGCACATGCGAACCAGGAACAAGGGCTACGAGGCCGTCCCGCCGCCGCAGGTAAAGTGCTTTACCGAATACCTGCGTGCGGCCGGCTATTACTGCACCAACAACGTCAAAACCGACTATCAGTTCAATTCGCCATTTACCGCCTGGGATGAGTGCAGTAAAAAAGCCCACTGGCGCAACCGCCCACCGAATATACCTTTCTTCAGCGTCATCAACCTTACGACAACCCACGAAGCCCGATGCTGGCCCCGCGAGGGCGAAAAGCTGACGCACGACCCCGCTAAGGCAGTGGTCCCGCCATACTATCCCGATACACCAATTGTGCGTGAGAACCTGGCCCGGTACTACGACAAGATTACTAAAATGGACGGTCAGGCGGCCGAGATTCTCGAACAGTTAGAGCAGGACGGCCTGGCCGAAGATACGGTAGTGTTTTTCTGGAGCGACCACGGCCGGGGCTTGCCGCGCTGCAAGAGATGGCCCTACGATTCGGGTCTGCGCGTGCCTCTTATCATCCGGTGGCCAGGGAAAATTAAGCCGGGCAGCGTCTGTGACGATTTGGTCAATCTCATCGACCTTGCCCCCACACTGCTGAGTCTTGGCAGAGTTGAGATACCGTCGTACATTCAGGGCAGGGCATTACTCGGCAGCCAAGAGGGTAAGCCGCGAGAGTATGTCTTCGGCGGCCGCAACCGTATGGATGAAAGCAGCGACGATTATATCCGCACGGCCCGCGACAAGCGTTATCGATATATCCGTAATTTCACGCCGGAGATTCCATACGCACAGCGAATCGACTATATGGAAAAAATGCCCATCATGCAGGAGTGGCGGCGCCTCAACGCCGAAGGCAAGCTCATCGAAGCCCAGAAGCTCTTCTTCCGCCACCCCAAGCCAACCGAGGAGCTTTACGACGTGGTCACCGACCCTTATGAAGTGAACAATCTGGCCGACTCGCCCGAACACCGGCAGGTACTCAAGCGGATGTGTGCCGCGCTGGAAAAGTGGATTAGGGAAAGCGGGGACCTCGGCAGCCTCGACGAGGACGAACTCATCGAGCGAATGTGGCCCGGGCGACAGCAGCCGGTAACCGCCACGCCGACTATTAAGACCACTGCTGCCGCAAATGGCAGGATGATAGCGAGAATAAGCTGTGCAACCGCCGGCGCCTCTATCGGATACAGCCTCGGCGAGCAGGAACGCTGGCGGATTTACACAAAACCGATTTTTCTTGAACCCGGCATGGTTCTGCGGGCCAAAGCCATCCGCATCGGCTACAAAGAAAGCGAAATGGTACAATTCGAAGGGCCGCAAGCGCGAGACATCTGACGAGTAGAACACAGATATGGGTAGAAATATGTGCACCCGGCTGGAGTTTTTGAAGGTATTGGGTATGGCGGCCACTGTTCTGGCCGCGCCAGGCTGCGGCGGTTTTGGGCGAGTCGCACGCAAAGCGTCTGCGGGAAAGCCCAACTTCATTATCATCTTCACAGACGACCAGGGCTACAACGACCTGGGCTGTTTCGGCCCGAAGCTGATAAGGACACCCAATATCGACCGGATGGCGGCTGAGGGCGTGAGGCTGACAAGTTTTTACAGCGGCACGCCGCTGTGACTATCGCCAAGCCGGCGACAAACCGCCTGTCTGGGCACTCTGAATGTCCGATTTTGTCCCGATTCAACGACGGTTGCCGTGCAAGGGAGCATTTTGCACTTGAATTCCCCAAGGAAATGGCGGTATATTTGTACGTTAGGCGGCAGGGACCGTTGCCGGGCAAAGGTCATATGGGAAATGTCGATTAAGGAGGGACGGTATGAGAAACAAATACCGCATGAGAGAGCCGTGCAACCGGGTTGTTCAAGTCAGGCGCTTCGGCGGTCCCGACGGGCTGGAGGTGGTCAACGCTCCCCTGCCGACGGCCGGCCGGGGCGAGGTGCGGGTCCGGGTGCTCGCCTCGAGCCTGGAGTACACCGACGTAGTGATCCGGCGCCACCTTTACCCGCAAACGATGCGCCGCCAGCCGCCGTTCGTGCTGGGCTATGATGTCGTCGGGGAAATTGATCAGCTCGGCGATGGCGTGAGCGGCTTTCAGGTTGGCGACCGCGTGGCCGATATGACGGTACTCGGGTCGAACGCCGCCTATCGCACGCTCCGGGCTAACCACCTGACCCGCGTGCCGGCGGGCGTCGACGCGGCGGAGGCGGCCGCGCTGGTCTTGAGCTGGACGACCGCATACCAGCTCCTTCACCGCGCGGCCCGGGTGCAGCGAGGCCAGCGTGTGCTTGTGCAGGGAGCCGCCGGCGCGGTCGGCCAGGCGCTGCTCGTGCTCGGCAGGCTGGCCGGCCTCGAGCTGTGGGGCACCGCGCGTGGCGCGCACGCGGCGCTGATCCGCGAGCTCGGCGCCACGCTGATCGACTACCAACGCGAAGACTTCACGCGCGTCCTGCCGGGCGGGTTCGACGTCGTCTTCGACGGCATCGGCGAGGACGCCTATCGCCGCTCGTTCGCGGCGCTCAAGCGCGGCGGGCTGCTGTGCGCCTACGGCTACACGGCGGGCGTGCAGGCGCAGCGTCGCCTGCTCACCATCTTGATGTGGATTGCGCGCGTGTATCTATGGAGGCGGTCGCTGAGTTGGTTGCCTGGCGGCAAGCGCCTCCGCGTCTACTCGATCAACGTGATGCGGGCGCGACATCCCGCCTGGTTCCGGGAGGACCTGGAGCGGCTCTTCGGCCTGTTGGCAACTGGCGCCATCCGCCCGCGCGTTGCCGAGCGGGTCTCCTTCGATGAGGTCGCCGAGGCACACCGCCGTCTCGAGGCGGGCGGTCTCGAGGCGGGCGGTCTCGAGGGCAAGCTCGTCCTGTGCCCGGACCTCCCGTCGCGACGCGAACGGGTGCCGCCTCAGCGCGAGCCGGGCGCCCCTACCGTCCAGGCCCCGCCTGCGATCTGAGGCCAGCATCAGCCCGGTATTGCCTTGCCGGCGGCCCACTTGTTCAAGTCTCGTATTTCCCCGACACCCGGTCCTCGGGTGATATCGGTCAATCGGGTGCGGCTGGGGGTCTGGAATAAACAGCCGCCAGTGTTTTTCGAGCGAGCCTGCATCGACGGCGACGGCACAATTGCCGAGACCACGGGCGAATGCAAGTAAATTCAAGAAGACGAAAGGTTTTGCTTTTCCTATGGCAGCCGACCCTGATGGGAGCGTATACTGCCTGTTTGCTATCCAATTCATCCCTTGTACCTTCGTGATCGATAAGAACGGGGTAGTGAAATGGGAATCTGGGGGTTTTACCAAACATCAGTTTCACGATTTAGTGGGTCTTATCCGAAAAGAATTGGAATAGAGCACCGACGACCTGTACCATGCTGGCCCCTTGAATTCTCAAGACATACTTGATATGTTGCCGCAAATGAGGCTTAGTTGGTAACTGCGAACACATATATACCAAAACACGTTAGAGGGTTTTTTATGAGAGCCAAATTCAGCAGAAGAGATTTCTTGAAGCTCGTCGGACTCGGCGCAGGCGGGTTGTCACTGCCCGGCTGTCTTGGCAGTACCAAGAGCCTCAACAAGACGAATTCAGCGGACAAGCCGAATTTTGTGGTCATTTTCACCGACGACCAGGGTTACAACGACCTCGGCTGTTTCGGCTCGAAGCTGATAAGGACGCCCAATATCGACCGGATGGCGGCTGAGGGCGTGAGGCTGACGAGTTTTTACACCGGCGCGCCGCTGTGTGCGCCGAGCCGGGCGGCAATTATGACGGGCTGCTATCCGCAGCGTGTTGCGCAACTGCCCGGCCCCGAAGAGTACTTCATGTCCGACTGCGGAGATTACCAAACAATCCTGGACGGCAGCGAGGTCACGATTGCCGAGGTGCTGCGCAAAGTCGGCTATGCCACCATGGCTATCGGCAAGTGGCACCTGTCGGGAAGCGGCTATCAGGCGGTCGGCAAGGACCGAAGCGCGGAAGGGGTGGTCCGTTTCAGGATGCTGCACCCCGAGCTGATGCCGCTGCGGCAGGGATTCGATAGCTATTTCGGCATTCCCTACAGCAACGATATGCACCCTTCGGTCCTCATGCGGGACAATTCCTTCATTGAAGCCCCGGTCAAACAGGAAGGACTTACGACCCGCTACACCGATGAGGCGATCAGGTTCATCGAACACAACAGGGACAGGCCATTCTTGCTCTACTTGGCGCACAACATGCCCCATACGCCTTTATACCCGAGCAAGAAATTCGAAGGTAAATCGCCTTACGGTCTCTACGGCGACTGCGTGGAAGAGATCGACTGGAACACGGGCAGGATTATGCAGACACTCAAGGAGCTGGGTATAGATGAGAATACTCTCGTCGTCTTTACCTCGGACAATGGTCCGTGGATTGAGGGCGGGCAGCGCACCCCGGACAACCGCGCCTCCCGCCTGCAATCGGGGACGGCCGCTCCCTTGCGCGGCTATAAGATGACGACGTGGGAGGGCGGGCCGCGAGTGCCGTGTGTCATGCGCTGGCCCGGACGGCTGCCGGCAGGCAGAGTCAGCGACGAGATTGCAACCACGATGGACCTTATGCCCACGCTGGCGCGGCTGGCCGGGGCGACCGAGCCGCAGGACAGAATCATCGACGGCAAAGACCTCATGCCGCTTCTGACCGGCAAGACCGACAAGGGGCCGCACGAAGCCTACTACTTCTACAAGCACACGATTCTTTATGCGGTGCGCAGCGGCCACTGGAAACTGGTCCTGCCCAGAGCCGCAAGGCCAAAGGAGTTGGGCTGGTACGGCAGATTGCAGGAGGAGGTCAAGGAACTGACGCTATACAACCTGGACGATGATACCGGCGAGACCAGGAACGTTGCGTCACAGCACCCCGACATTGTGGCCAGGCTGCAATCGCTCTTGGAGAAGGCAAGAAGAGACTTGGGTGACGCAAACGAGCCGGGCCGCGGCCGAAGAAAGAGAGCTGAAGGCGCCACAAGCCGTCAGAGATAAGGCAGGCACGAGTTACGGCCTCTTTTTCAGAAGACACTGGTGGGCAGGAGCCCTTGTGCCCATTGAAAGGTAGTCCTTTCAAACCGCCCTTGATTCGGTCTGCCGATTCGTTATGATAGCCGCTTCGGCTTGGACTATTCTGATGTTTTTGAAATGGAGGAACTTGTTATGACTACTGAGATCTTTACACGACGGGATTTCCTGCGGACTCTTGGCGCAGCGACCGCGGCCCTGACGATTCCGGGCTGTGCGAGCTCGGGGCAGGTGGCAGGCGGCCCGTTGCAGGCGGAGAAACCCAACTTCATTGTCATCTTCACGGACGACCAGGGCTACGCCGATGTCGGCTGCTTCGGGGCCGAGGGCTTTGAGACGCCCAATCTCGACCGCATGGCCGCCGAAGGCGCCAAATTCACCAGCTTTTACTCGGCCGCCCCCGTCAGCTCGCCGGCACGGGCGGCATTGCTGACGGGGTGCTATCCGCAGCGAGTGAGCATACCGAGAGTATTGTTTCCGCGGGACGACATCGGTCTGAATCCGCAGGAAATCACGATAGCGGACATGCTCAAGGCCCGCGGTTACGCGACCTGCTGCATCGGCAAGTGGCACCTCGGACACCTGCCGCAGTTTTTGCCGACGCGGCAGGGATTCGACTATTACTTCGGGATTCCTTATTCGAATGATATGAAACCGCTTGTGCTTGTCGAAGGCGAGCAGACAATCGAGACCAAGCCCGACCAGAGCCAACTGACCCGCCGGTACACGGAAAAGGCCGTGGAGTTCATCACAAAGAACAAGGACGGGCCGTTCTTTTTGTATCTGCCTCATACCATGCCGCATGTACCACTTTACGTCTCAGAGAGGTTCAAGGGCAAATCCAAGCGCGGCTTATACGGCGACGTGATTATGGAGATCGACTGGTCGGTCGGCGAAATCTTAAAGACCGTCAAGCAACTCGGCATCGACGAAAAGACGCTTGTCATTTTCACTTCCGACAATGGGCCGTGGCTTTCCAAGGGTGACCATGGCGGCTCGGCGAAGCCTCTGCGAGACGGCAAATTCGCAACCTACGAGGGCGGGATGCGCGAACCCTGCATAATGCGCTGGCCCGGTAAAATCGCGGCGGGCATGGTCTGCTCGGAGATGGCAACAACCATGGACTTTCTACCTACCTTCGCAAAGCTGGCCGGAGCAAGAGTACCCACAGACCGGATTATCGACGGAAAAGACATTTGGGCGCTGATGACGGACCCGAAGGCGAAAACCCCCTATAAGAAATTCTTCTACTACTTCGAGGGTCAGCTTGGCGCCGTGCGCTCGGGCGACTGGAAACTTGTGCTGGAGCGGAAAAGGGGCAAAGAGCAAATCTCCGCGGGTCTTTACAACCTGGACCGGGACACAGGCGAGCAAAACGATGTTTCCGCCCGGCATCCCGAAATAGTCCGGCGGCTCACCGCACTGGCCGACAAAATCCGCGAAGATATCGGCGACTCGGTCACCGGAATCACAGGGAAAAATATAAGACCCCCCGGTCAGGCATGAGCCGCCACTTCAGGTGCTCACCTGTGCTATTGCAAAATTGCCGCCAATTGGATATTATTACGCCGATGTCGGCAAAATCGCGCAAGAAAAAGGATAAGCAGCAACAGACGCCGAGGGCGGTTCACAAGAAGGCCTATCGTGACTACGAACTTCTCGACAGGTTCGAGGCGGGAATCGCCCTGTTAGGCACCGAGGTCAAATCCCTCCGGGCGGGCCAGGCCGACCTCGATGGCTCCTACGCCAGAATCCTGAACGACGAGTGCTGGCTCGTGGGAGGAAAAATCGCCCAGTACGCCCAGGCCGGCTCGGCCAGGCACGAGCCGGACCGAAAAAGAAAACTCTTGCTTCACAAGGCCGAAATCCGAAAAATAAGGATAAAACTTGAGCAGAGAGGCTTTACGCTCGTGCCCCTGCAGATTTATTTCAACGACAAAGGGCTGGCCAAAGTGGAGCTGGCGCTGGCCAGAGGCAAAAGAAAGTACGACAAACGAAGGGCGATTAACGAACGCACGCAAAAACGGGATATCGAAAGAGACATGAAAAAGTATCGCAGAAAATGAGCAGCCCCGGTTTTTGCCGATAAAAACCTTCAGGAGTTCTGACTATGGGTGAGCAAGAAGAAAAAAAAGACGAAGAAAAAAAGATTATTATTGACGAGGACTGGAAGCAGCAGGCCCAAAAGGAAAAAGAAGTATTAGCCGCTCAGGAACGGGCCGAGAAGAAAAAGAAGGCCCAGGAGCAGCGCCGGGCCCGCGGGCCAATGCCCAGGGGCGATTTTGCCGCTCTGGTGAGTATGCTTGTTACGCAGGCGCTATTTTCTTTGGGCCTGTTGCAGGCAGAGGGGCAGGAGGACCAGAAAAGAGAGCCGGATTTGGAGCTTGCCAGGTACAATATCGACATGCTTGAAACCCTTGAAGAAAAAACCAAAGGCAACCTCACCGAACAGGAAGAAACCGTCCTGAAGAATCTGCTCAACCAGGTCCGTATGGGCTACGTTAAGGTCGCAGGGTAAACCTCGTCAGAAACACAGTAGGACGGCGGGGTACGACTATGATATACGCTTAATTCAGGAAACCGAGGTTTTTAACGGGGGCAAATCGGCTTGGCGAACATATTAGACGAAATCATCGCCGACAAAAGGACTGAAGTCAGCAGCAGGCAGTCACAAGAAAGCCTCGAGCAGCTCAAGGACCGGGTTCGCGGCATGAGCAAATGCCGCAACTTCTACAGAGCCGTTACCAAGCCCAGCGCCCGCGGCATAAATGTTATTGCCGAAGTCAAGAAGGCCTCGCCGTCGGCCGGCCTGATAAGGCAGGACTTTGACCCCGTCGCCATCGCGCAGACTTATGAAAGATGTGGCGCCGACGCGATCAGCGTCCTGACCGACGAAAAATATTTTCAGGGCCGGCTGGAATACATAAATCAGATTAAGGACGTGGTAGACCTGCCGATTCTGCGAAAGGATTTTATTATCGACATCTGGCAGGTTTACGAATCCCGCGCCGCCGGCGCCGATGCGATACTGCTGATAGCCGAGGCCCTCAAGGCCGGCGAGCTGATGGACCTGATGATTGCCGCAACTGAGCTGACATTGACGGTCCTGCTCGAAGTTCACGAGGCCGACACGCTGCTGGCCGTCCGCAGCCTTATCGGCTTCCCCAAAATAGGCTACAGCGTCCTCGGAATTAACAACCGCAACCTCTCGACAATGGAGGTCGATTTGAATACGACCAGCCGACTGGCTGAGCTGCTCGACAACAAAAAAGATCTGGTCGCCGAGAGCGGCATAAAAACCCGAGCGCACGTCGAGAAACTAAAGGACATAGGCGTAAGAGGCGTCCTCGTCGGCCAGACCCTCTGTGAAAGCACTGATATAGAAGAGAAATTCAGGGAACTTTTCGGGTGACGGCCGGCATGTGAGAAAGGATGGTTCGAATATGGTCAATACACTGTTTTTTTTACTGCTGGGGCTGGCGGCCGGAATCCTCAGCGGCCTTATCGGTATCGGCGGAGGGATAGTAATCGTTCCCGTACTCGTACTCTTATTCGGCCTATCGCAGCATAACGCCCAGGGCACAACATTGGCGCTGATGGTGCCGCCGATTGGCTTGCTCGCCGCATGGACGTACTACAAGAGCGGCTTCGTGGATTTGAGGATTGCGGCCCTCGTATGCGTGGGCTTCTTTTTCGGCGGCCTGCTCGGGGCTAAACTTGCCACGGGAATTTCCGATGCGCTTCTTACGAGGATTTTCGGCGTGGCCCTGCTCCTGATCTCCATAAAAATGATTCTCTTCAAGTGATGCCGCAGTACTATTTCTGCTGCGCCTTTTGAATTCTGGCCCATTCGTCACGGAGGGATGCGGTGCGGTTGAACACAAGCTTGCCGGCGGATGTGTCGGGGTCGGCGCAGAAATAGCCTAATCGCTCGAACTGGTAGCACGCCAGGGGGCGGGCATCGGCCAGCGACGGCTCGACTTTGCAGGCGGTCAGAACCTTTAGCGAGTTCGGATTAAGATTGGATTTGAAATCCTCACCTTCCGGCACATCGTCGGGGTCTTGCTTTGTAAAGAGATGGTCATACAACCGGACCTCGACCGGCAGGGCATGGGCGGCCGATACCCAGTGCATCGTGGACTTGACCTTTCGTCCGTCGGGAGCATCGCCGCCGCGCGTGGCCGGGTCGTACGTGCAGTGCAGTTCGACAATCTCGCCGTTGGTAGCCTTGACCACATCGGTGCAGGTTACAAAATAGGCATAGCGCAGGCGGACCTCCCGGCCGGGGGCCAGGCGGTAGAACTTCCTGGGCGGCTCCTCCATAAAATCCTCCCGCTCTATATAAAGCTCGCGCGAAAACGGAACCATGCGTGTGCCGGCGCTCGGGTCTTCAGGATTGTTGATCGCCTCCAGTTGCTCGACCTTGCCGTCCGGGTAGTTGTCGATTATCACCTTGAGCGGCCGCAGGACCGCCATCACGCGAGGCGAGGTCTTATTCAAATCCTCTCGGACGCAATGTTCGAGAAGCGCTATGTCAACCGTGCTATTGAACTTGTTGACGCCGATGACTCGGCAGAAGTTTCGAATCGACTCCGGCGAGTATCCCCGCCGGCGCATGCCGGAAATGGTCGGCAGACGCGGGTCGTCCCACCCGCCGACGAGACCTTCCTGCACCAGCCGCAACAGCTTTCGCTTGCTCATCACGGTATAGGACAGATTCAGCCGGGCGAATTCAATTTGCTGCGGGTGATACACCCCAAGCTCGTCGAGGAACCAGTCGTACAAAGGCCGATGATTCTCGAATTCGAGCGTGCAAATCGAATGAGTTATCCTTTCGACGGAATCCTCCAGACCATGCGCCCAGTCATACGTCGGATATATGCACCACTTGTCCCCCGTTCGATGATGGGTCGCGTGCAGGATACGATACATAACCGGGTCGCGCATATTCAGGTTTGGATGCGCCATATCGATTTTGGCCCGCAGCGTCCGCGACCCGTCGGGAAATTCCCCTTTACGCATACGCTCGAACAAACCAAGGTTCTCTTGGATGCTGCGGTCGCGATACGGACTATTCCTGCCCGGCCGGGTCAGCGTGCCGCGGTGTTCGGTAACCTCTTCGGACGTCAGGTCACAGACGTACGCCTTGCCCGCCTTTACAAGCTGCGCGGCGTACTGGTACATCTGCTCGAAGTAATCCGACGCGAAATACAGCCGGTCCTCCCAGTCCCAGCCGAGCCAGCGGACGTCCTCTATAATGGACTTGACGTACTCCTGTTCCTCCTTTTCAGGATTAGTGTCGTCGAACCGCAGATTGCACAGACCGCCGAATTCAACCGCGATGCCGAAATTAAGGCAGATACTCTTGGCGTGCCCGATGTGCAGGTAGCCATTCGGCTCCGGTGGAAACCGAGTATGCACCCGGCCGTCCCACTTGCCAGTCTTGCAGTCCTCGGCCACAATCGACCTTACAAAGTCCAGCCTCGTTGAAGAATTGTCCGTGTTCATATTCTGTCACTCTCGGTGTTCTACATGAATTCGGCGACGACTCAACAGGCACATTTTAGCAGAGTGCGGTTATTGCGAACAGTCAAAATACGCCTTTGTGTATGGGTGTACATTCGGTTCTCTGTCCAGCGATTGCCTGCTCAGCCATTTGTATTCGCTGTGCTGGTCCTGCGGCAAATTAAGTGGATCCTCACCTATCTCTATCTCGTAAGCCAACACCACATAGTGTGTGCTAAACGTTTCCTTTTCTGTAAAATTAGTCGGGTAAAAGTGTTCAAAGGCCCCCCGAAAAGTTGCATCCTCAAAAGTTAGGTCAATCCCTAATTCATCGTGCGCAATGCGCTCAAAGGCCGCGGCAATCCGCTCGTCTTTTAGAATCCTGCCGCCCGGCACGAACCAGAGACCCCTGGCCGGCTCATTCTTTCGCAGACCGACCAATATCTCGCCCCGGCTGTTTTTGACTACCAAGTCCACAGAAACCAAAGGCGCCTTCCTGACCACCTCGGCCAATTCATCGTGACCAAGCTTTCTGGGCTCTTTTCTTCTCATCCGGCAAAGAATTTAGCACATTATTCCCATCCGGTACAGCCAAATACTCTTGAGGATTGACATTAATCCGCCGCAGAAGTATCTTACTTCTTTCGATACCTGACTTTCCTTGGAGTTATGAGTAATGGTCGTAACGCGTTTTGCACCATCGCCGACAGGTTATTTGCACGTGGGAGGCGCCAGGACCGCACTTTTTAGCTGGCTTCTGGCCCGCCGGACGGGCGGCAAATTCATTCTGCGCATAGAAGATACCGACCTTAAACGTAATACCCCCACCGCCACCCGACAGGTCATAAACGACCTTCGCTGGCTCGGCATCAACTGGGACGAAGGGCCCGAAGTCGGAGGCCCCAGCGGCCCGTATTTGCAGTCCCAGCGAAAGGACATCTACGACCAGTACGTAACGAAACTCATCGACGAAAAAAAGGCTTATTACTGTTTCGATACCACGGAGGAGCTGCAGGAAATGCGCCAGGAGGCGGAATCGCAAAAAAAGGGCTTCGCCTACAAGCGGCCGGAAGTATTCCCGACCGGCCAGGACGCCCAAAAGGCACGCGCACAAGGCATGCCGGTAACCGTCCGCTTTGCCATCCCGCAGGATGAGACGATTGTCGTTAAGGATGTCGTTCGCGGTGAAGTCAGCTTTTCCCCCGGCGAGTTCGGCGACTTCATCATAAAAAAAAACGATGGATACCCTACCTACAACTTTGCCTGCGTCATCGACGATGAGCTTATGGGTGTTACCCATGTCATTCGCGGCCAGGAACATCTGATGAACACGCCCGGCCAGCAGGCTCTCCAGCAGGCGCTCGGATTTCGCACCCCCGTATATGCGCACATGTCCGTAACCGTCAGCGAGGGCGGAGGGAAGCTGTCCAAACGTGAGCGACCAAAGGCATTGCGAAACGCAATCAAGGCGGACCCGAATATCGACGTTGAAAGACTCGCCGAGGTCGGCGGCCTCACTGTCGAACAGGTCAAGAGCTTTATCGCAGGCAAGACCACGCCCGATATGCCCGGCGTCGACGCTATGGCAAAGTACCTCGGCATAAGCCTGCCGGAAATCAACGTCGTCGATTTTTTTAATAGCGGCTATCTTCCCGAAGCCCTTGTGAATTTTATCGCGCTGCTCGGCTTCAGCCCCGGAGGCGACCGTGAGATTATGCCGATTGAGGAATTAATCGCCTGTTTTGACCTGTCCCGCCTGACAAAGTCCAACAGCCTCTTCGACCGCAACAAGCTGCTGGCCTTCAACACCGAGCACATCCGCATGGTCCCCAAGGAGAAACTCGTGCAGCATTTCAGGAATTACCTCAAGGCCATCGAATCTCCCGTGATTTCCGCGGACAATGAGCTTCTTTCGAGAATCGTCGAGCTTTCCGAGGGGGCCCGCACCTTGGCTCAGATAGAGCAGAAAAGCAGGTTCCTGTTTTTGGCCGACGACCAAATAAAATACGACGAAAAGGCGGTAAAGAAAGTTCTTTTGAAAGATAGCGGTCTGGCCATTTTGCAAACAGTCAGGGACAAGTTGGCCGGGATGGACCCATTCACCGGGGAAAATATTGAGAACATGCTGCGGTCATTAGCCGAAGAAAAACAGCTCGGCCTCGGTAAAATCGCCCAGCCCCTGCGCGTTGCCATTTGTGGAAACACCATAAGCCTGCCGATTTTCGATTCGGTTCAAATGCTGGGTAAACAAAACACCCTGGCCAGAATAGACACAACGCTCAAGAATTTCGGGGCAACCACTCAAGCACAGGAAACTTAGAGATGTCGCTATTAGTAACCGGCTCAATTGGTATCGATACCGTTGCCACTCCCCATGGCGTCAGCGAAAACTGTCTCGGCGGGTCTTCCGTTTATTTCAGTATGGCAGCCAGCTTCTTCGGACCCGTTCGACTTGTCGGGGTTATCGGCTCGGACTGCCCTTTTGATTTGGCCGAAGTCTTTGCCGGGCGGAATGTCGATTTAACCGGCCTCGAAGTCAGACCCCAGAGCAAGACCTTTCGATGGAAAGGCACCTACCGCATCAATATGGACGACAGAACGACCGATTTGCTGGAACTGAACGTCCTTGCCGAAGGGCCGCCGACCATTCCCGCTCAATACAGAGACAGCAAGTTCGTCTTTCTCGCGAACACCGCGCCGCCCCTGCAGCTCGAACTGCTCAACCAGCTTGAGGCCCCCGACTTTGTCGCCGCCGACACCATGGATTGCTGGATTCAGGGGCGAGCCGACGATTTAGCCCGACTGCTCAAAAGAACCAACTGCCTGATAATAAACGAACAGGAAGCCAGGCTGCTGGCGGCCGAGCCGAACCTCATAAGGGCCGCCGAGAAAGTCCTGGCTATGGGCCCTAACGTCGTAATCATCAAAAAAGGCGAGTCCGGCTCACTAATGTGCAGCGCCGACGGAGAAAGATTCGTCCTGCCGGCCTACCCGGCCACCGAAGTGAAAGACCCCACCGGCGCGGGCGACAGCTTCGCCGGCGGACTGATGGGCTGCCTGGCAAAAAACGGCAAAACCGATTTTGACTCATTGAAAACCGCAATCGCTTACGGTACAGTGGTGGCTTCTTTTGCCATTGCCGGTTTTTCGCTGGCTGGTCTGACTTCGATAAGCAGGACCGATATCGACGAAAGATTCGAAACTTTGCGAAAGTTAACAAGTTTTTAGCGGCTGGTATCCAAATGCGAGTTTTCATTGCGATAGATATTGGTGAAGAAATAAGAGCAGCACTCGGCGAGTTGCAGCGGCAGCTCCAGAGCAAGGCCGACGTGAGAAAAGGTGATGTCAAATGGGTCAGGCCCGACTCCATACACCTGACACTGAAGTTCCTCGGTGAAATCAAAGATGAACAGGTTGTCGAGGTCTGCAACGTAGTCAAAGACGTTGCAGGCCGGCACAAAAATTTCGAACTCGACGTGGAATCGGTCGGTCATTTTGGCGGCAGTAGCGCCAGAGTTCTATGGGTTGGCTGCGGCCACAATTGCGAGCAGCTCCACCGTCTTCAGAAGGACATTGAAGAGCAGTTAGCTTTGGCCGGCTGGCCCGAGGAAGCAAGGCAGTTTACCGGCCATCTGACCCTCTGCCGCATCAGAAACGTGAAAGCAGGCGCCGAACTGGCAAAGTTGGGCGAGGCCTTCAAAGATTACAAGCTTGGCATTATCTCCGCCGACTCCGTATCTGTTTACCAGAGCCAGCTAAGACCAAGTGGGCCTATTTATACAATCCTGGCAAATTACAAACTGCAATAAGACTGGAGAGGAATAGAAATGGTTAAGACAAAAAAAACGGACAAGACCCTGGAACCAACCGGCAAGGAAACGGCTCTGCAAAGAGTCATCGCACAAATCGAAAAGCAATACGGCCAGGGCGCAATTATGCAAATGGATGAGCGGTGCTATGCCAGAATCGCGGGCATTCCGACCGGCTCATTGTCACTGGACATCGCTCTTGGCGCTGCCGGCATACCCCGCGGCAGGGTTACGGAGCTGTTTGGTCCGGAGTCCTCGGGCAAAACCACCCTCGCTCTGCACGTTATAGCAAACGCCCAGAAAGCCGGCGGCGTTGCCGCCTTTATCGACGCCGAACACGCCCTCGATACAACCTGGGCAAAAAGGCTGGGCGTTGACGTCAGCAGCCTGCTGGTCAGCCAGCCCGACACGGGGGAACAGGCGCTCGATATCACCGAAATGCTCATACGGTCCAACTCCGTGGATGTCATAGTCATCGACTCGGTCGCCGCACTGACGCCGGCAGCCGAAATCAAAGGCGAAATGGGTGACACCCATATCGGGCTGCAGGCAAGACTTATGAGCCAGGCTATGAGAAAGCTCGCCGCCATCATCAACAAAAGCAAGACCTCGCTGCTGTTTATTAACCAAATCCGTATGAAAATCGGCGTCATGTTCGGCAACCCCGAAACCACGCCGGGCGGAAGGGCACTGAAGTTTTACAGTTCTGTCCGAATCGACGTGAGGCGTCTGGCCACCATAAAAGAAGGGAACATCGCCGTCGGCAGCCGCGTCAGGGCCAGAGTGGTAAAAAACAAAATCGCGCCCCCCTTCCGCGACGCCGAATTCGATATTATGTTTGACAGCGGAATCAGCTACGAAGGCGACCTGCTCGACCTCGGCGCAGAATCCAACGTGGTCGAAAAATCCGGCGCCTGGCTCAATTACGGCGACATACGACTCGGTCAGGGCAGGGAAAACGCCAAGAAATATCTCGCCGAGAACAAAGACCTGTCCGAGGAGATAAAGAATAAAATACTTGCCGCCAAAGGCGTCGTCGCAGCCGATGACAGCCGATAAAAACAGAAAACCAAACGCTTGTTCAGGAAAACGTCAAGTGCTCACTGCAACGCAAATAAGAAGCGGATTTATAGACTTTTTCAAAGGCAAGGACCACGAGTTTGTCCCCAGCTCACCTATTGTCCCCGTCGGCGACGACACTTTGCTTTTCGCCAATGCGGGAATGAACCAGTTCAAGGATATTTTCCTCGGGCTCGTCGCGCCTGAATGCCGCAGGGCCGTCAACAGCCAGAAATGCCTTCGCGTAAGCGGCAAGCACAACGACCTTGAAGAAGTCGGCAAGGACACCTATCACCATACCTTTTTCGAGATGCTGGGCAACTGGTCGTTCGATGATTACTTCAAGGCCGAAGCCATCGAGTGGGCGTGGGAGCTTCTTACCGGCGTCTGGCAAATCGAGCCCAACCGCCTGTGGGCAACGGTTTTCGCCGGCGAGCCCCACGACGGCCTGCCAAAGGACAACGAAGCCACCGCCATCTGGACGAAGGCGACTCCAATCCCCTCCGACCGCGTCCTCGCTTTCGGGAAGAAGGATAATTTCTGGGAGATGGGAGAAACCGGCCCCTGCGGACCATGCAGTGAAATACATATCGACCTCGGGCCCGATATGTGTGACAAAAAAGATGTGCCAGGCCACAAGTGCGCCGTAAACGCCGGCTGCGCCCGATTCATCGAACTGTGGAACCTCGTCTTTATCCAGTACAACCGCACCGAGGACGGCAAACTTAACCCGCTCGGCGCCAGATACGTCGACACCGGCGCGGGGCTCGAAAGAGTCGCCGCGGTACTTCAGCATAAAGGCAGCAATTATGACACCGACCTGTTCATGCCCATAATCGAGGCCATTAGCGACATAACCGGGCACAAATACGCCTCCAGGCTAAACAACAAAACCGATAACGCATTCCGGGTCATATCCGACCATATCCGCTCGCTTACATTTGCCATAACCGACGGCGGCACGCCCTCCAACGAGGGAAGAGGCTACGTTATTCGCCGAATACTTCGCCGGGCGTCGAGATTTGGACGGGAGCTTGGAATGCATGAGCCGTTCATGTATAGACTTGCACCGGTGGTGGCCGACTGCCTGGGCGACGCATTCCCTGAAATAAGGGAAAGAACAGACTATGTTTCAACGGTCATCCAGTCGGAAGAGGCAAGCTTCGGTAGAACACTCGACCGCGGCATCGAAATCTTCAACGATGCCGCTGAGCGGGCGGCCGCAACGCCGGAAAGAACTATCACCGGCGACGATGCTTTCCAGCTTTATGATACCTACGGCTTCCCGCTCGACTTGACCCAGCTCATGGCCGAGGAACGCAGGCTGATAGTGGATACCGCCAAATTCAACGAACTGATGGAACAGCAGAGAGAACGTGCGCGGGCCGCACAAAAGACCTCCACTTTGTTCGCCGCGATTGCCGATACCGAACTGCCGACAACCGAAGACCTGCACAAGTATCACACCGACCGTTGCGAAAGCACGATAGTCGGCTGGATCGACGAGAAGGGTCTTCAAACCAAAGGCCGAATTGAAGCCAGCGCCGAGGCCGCCGTTGTCCTCGATAAAACCTGTTTCTATGCCGAAGCCGGCGGCCAGGTCGGCGACTGCGGCGTCATCGAATCGAACCAAGGACGCTTCATTGTCGAGGACACCGCCAGGATAGCCAACTGCGTTATTCACAAAGGCCGACTTGCCGAGGGCTCATTCGGTGTCGGCGACCGGGTTAACGCCATCGTGAGCAAAGACAGGGATTCGATAAGGAAAAATCACACCGCCACTCACCTGCTCCAATGGGCCCTTCAGCAGATAATAGCTAAATCCGTCGCTCAGCAGGGAAGTCTCGTCGGGCCGGACTACTTAAGGTTTGACTTTACCTGTCCCAGGGCGCCGAGCGACGAAGAGCTGAAAAAAGTCGAGACTTTGGTGAAAGAAAAGATTGCTGCAAATCTGCCCGTTACCTGTGCCGTGATGCCCAGGGCCGAAGCACAGAAACTTGGCGCTATGGCTTTGTTTGGCGAGAAGTACGGAAACGAGGTCCGCGTCGTAGCAGTTGGCGCCGGCAGCCGGGACGAACTCAGCGAAGCCTTCAGCCGTGAATTCTGCGGCGGCACCCACGTCGAAAGAACCGGCTCTATCGGCGGCTTCAAAATAATCAAAGAAGAAAGTATCTCAGCCGGCGTCCGAAGGATAACGGCCCTTACCGGCTCGGCGCTGGCCCAGTACCTTGAACAGCGCAGTGATATCGTTGATGCGCTTTCCGAAATGCTCAAGGTCCCTCCCGAGGCCCTGCCCGACAGGGTCAACCAACTGACAAGGGACAACAAGGACCTCACCAAACAGTTGAAGTCCGCCGCGAAACAAAAGGGGGCGGACGTTATGGCCGAAGCCAAACAGCTTCTCGAAACGTCCCATAAAATCGACCAGACCCATATAATTATCGGCCGTCTTTCCACAACCTCCGTAGAGCAGGCCCGGTCCGCAATTGACATGCTCAAGAAAAAGGCAAAATCCGCCGCTATTGTCCTGGCATTTGCCGAAGAAGACAAAGCCACCCTGCTGGCGGGCCTCACGGAGGACCTGGTTAAGAAGGGCTTGAGCGCCGGCGACATCGTCAAGACGACCGCACCCCTGATTGATGGCGGCGGAGGCGGCAAGCCCCACATGGCCCAGGCCGGTGGGAAAAATCCGCAGAAAATCGACGATGCGCTCGCCAAAGCCGCCGAAATAATAAAACAAAAACTGGCCGGCGAGTGATTGTGCCGCTCGACCTAAAAGAACCCATAAACAGCAGGGAACCGAACACATGCGCAAACTGTCTAAATATAATAGTGTGTTTTTCGCCTCGTTGCCCTGGAAATATCTCTTGCAATGCCCGCGAAAAATGCAAGAATCTGGTACATAAAGGCGGCATGTTGCCGCCGTCAAGTGTGCGTGTACAATTTTGAAGGAGATTACTATGGTAATACACAAGAGTCTTAAAGTCCTCGTTATCCTTGCCTGCGCAACTGTCTTGACCCTGGCCGTGAGTAGTTGCAAGAAAAAGTCCGAGGAAGCGGCGCCGATAGAGGAACCTGTCGCGACGACCGAAGCCCCAGAGACAACAGAGCCTGAAATCCAGCCCGCCGAAACGCCTGAAACCGGCCGGGGACCCTTGGAGGTTGTGCCGCTGGTCGGCCTCGGCCCCCTCGAGTTCGGCATGTCAAAAGAGCAGGTCTACGAGAATTTCGGGCAGCCGGAACGAACCGAGGGACAAGGCGTGGCGTCGTATTACCTGGCATCCAAAGGAATCTCTATGATGATTCACCCCAGGATTGGTCTGCAGACCATTGAATGCTGGTCGAAGGACTATCCGGGAGCGCCGCCCGAGTTGATTACTTTTGCCGGAAAGACAAAAGAAGGCATCGGGATGGGAGCTACCCGCGAACAAATTGTCGCCGCCTATGGCGAGCCGAGCAAAGAGCTGCCGAGCGGCGTCCTGGCCGGTTTACTCTATGATGAGCTTAAAACTACATTTATGCTTGTGGACAACAAGCTCGTCAACCTTAGGATTCAGGCTCCGAGGTAAGCATCCCGGCGCCGAAGATATCTGCGCCACTGCGCCAACTGTACGTCGGCTCGCAAAAATCCCGAACGCAGGGTTGGACCAACGTGAATTGACAAAGGGAGAGTCGGCAGTTCGTTAATCGCTTGTCCCGCCTGCAGGAAGCCCGATGAGAAACTGCCGATAAAAGATGCGGCGCAACTTAGCGGGCAAGGGATTTTATGATCAAATTTGACTGCAAAAGCTGCGGCCGGGAAATCCGTGTCCCCGAAATTCACGCCGGCAAGAAAGGCAAGTGCCCAAAATGCAACAGCCCCATTCTCGTCCCACACATAGAAAATCAAGCTGCCATCGGCCAAACTAATGCCGCCGCCTCAAAAGCCGCCCCGAAGAACCCCTACGCCGATTTGTCTCTTTTGGACATACCCGAAGCGCACAAAACCCGCGCTCAGCCAACCAGCCATGGCGCCCCGCCGGATGAAGCTCTCAAACAGCTTCAAAAACTTGAACAGTTGATAAAGCCGCAGGAAGCTAAAACGCTCGCCAAACGAAAATTCCCCTGGCTTATCGATATTTTCCTCTATCCCATAAGCACCCCCGGCCTGATTATCCTTATGATTGTCGTTGGGATACCGTTGTTGATTGACGGCCTGGCAATGCTGCTTGGGGTGTTCGCCTTCCTCCTTGCCATTCCGGGTCTTGTCATAAAAATCGTTATTTTCTTGTACATGTACTGGTACTTTAGCGAATGTATCCGCGACAGCGCCGACGGCGGCATCCGAGCACCGGACGTCCTGGTCAATGCCCCAAGCATCGGTGACATGCTCTCCCAGACGCTCACAATAGGCGGCACTCTCGCCTTTTTCGTCGCACCAATGGCCGTCTACCATCTGTACGCCAAAACAACAGACACAGCCTTCTGGCTATTGCTCGCCTATGCCGTTTTGTTTTTCCCTATGGGTTTGCTGGCCGTTATCATGTTTGACTCCCTATCCGGCCTTAATCCTCTGTTACTCGTCGGCTCGATGTTCAGTACGTTCTTTCCCTATTGCGCGATGGTTTTGGTTTTCTTTTTGGCAGGCTTGCTCCTGAAGGAATGCACACCGGATACCCGGCAGTCGCTTCCCCTGACTTTCCTGTTCACCTGCGCCTATATCTATCTGGCGATGGTGGCCGCCCATATCCTGGGCCGGTTTTATCACCGCTATCAGGAAAAGCTCAACTGGGAAGTGTAGCCCGTCGGCGAGAATTCAGCTTTGCTGTCGGATTCTTATGCTCTTTGCGTGCGCGTCCAGTCCTTCCGTCTCCGCCAGACGGATAATATCTTCGGCACTGTCGGCCAGTTTCTTCTTGTCATACTCGATGATGCTTATTGACTTGACAAAATCGTTGGCGCTCAAAGCACTAAAAAACTTAGCCGTCTGCCCTGTAGGCAGTGTATGGCTCGGCCCCGCCCAGTAGTCGCCAACCGCTACCGGGCTATAATCGCCGATAAATATCGCTCCGGCATTCTCTATTCTGTCGGCAATCTCCCTGCTTTCTTCTCCGCACTGAATCTCAAGATGCTCCGCCGCAAACTCATTCGCTGCCGGAACCACGTCATCCATATTGTCAAATTGAGCGATTTTACCGAATTCCATCAAGCATTCTTTTGTCCGTTCCGCCCGGTCCAATTGCTCTACTTGTTTCTCAAGCTCATCAAGAACTTTTTTGGCAAGTCCTTCCGAATCCGTAAACAAAACTGCGCTTCCCGGTGCGTGTTCAGCCTGGCTTAGCATGTCCGCCGCCACCCAGGAAGGATTGGCCTTATCGTTTGCAATTATTAGCACTTCACTTGGTCCGGCTACAGAGTCAATCGCAGCATACGCACCGGAAACCATGTTTTTAGCGGTTTGCACCCACGGATTGCCTGGCCCAACAATCTTATCAACCTTCGGGATGGTTTTTTCTGAAGCCAGAACTGCAACTGCCTGCGCCCCACCTACACGGTAAACTTCATTGAGCCCTAATTCACAGCAGACAGCCAGAGTTACGGGGTGAATATCTTTGTTGTATCTTGGCGGTGACACTACAACGATTTCTTTAACTCCCGCAACCTGCGCAGGTACGGCTGTCATAATAACCGTAGACGGCAATGGGGCTGATGCGCCCGGCACACAAATGCCCACTCGCTTTATAGGCGTGTATTTTATTCCGGGATGTCTGTTTTCTTTCTTGTTGCCAACAAAGATTCCGGTTTGATAATCTCTCACATTACCGATCATCTTGCGAACAGAAGCCAGAAGCTGCTTATGTTCTTGCTCAATCTCTCTGTGGGCATTTTCCAACTGCTCTGGTGAGACTCGGAATTCGTCGCGCCTCAGGTCAACCTTGTCGAATTTTTTTGTATACTTTCTAACAGCCTCATACCCATTGTTTGCAACGTCGCGAAGGATATCGCGTACTTTTTTCTGTTTTTTTTCGCTTTCCTTGTCGAAGCCCCCAAACCTCGCGGCCCTGAGAAGTTTCCCGTGGAGTTCCCTCAACCTGTCTTTGAAATCCTTTTGGGACGATAAGATCAGAATTTCCTCAAGTTCGTCGCTCAAACTTATCTCCTATCCTGCAAAATTGCCGTGGCTGTAAACTCGTGTAGCCTTTTGCAAAAGTAAATACTCGCTGCCTTTATATTTCGTAACAATCCCTGCCGCTTTGAACCGCAGCCGCTCCAGCTCCTGCGATTGCTTATTCTCAGCCATCTCCAGCGCTTCGCACGGCAGCAGGCCGTACGAAACCCCCGGTACAGTCCAGCCGAGGCCATCAAGGACAAATTCGTATGCTTTCTCACCCTTAACCCGTATGAAGCCCGTCCTGTCTGTCAGGACGGTATCCTGTTTCAGCTCGGGTCCGCTTTCCAGTGCCGGCCCGGCTTTCTCATTCTTTGCCGAATTCAAATCCTCTTCGACCTTCTTCACCGCTTCCGGCCTTTCCACCGGCCTGGCCGCGCGTACAACTCGCCTGCTCTTGAGCTTGTCCATTATCTCTTGCGGCACCGTCAGCACATCGTTCGGCTCGTTAATCGCTGGCTCGCCCCCGCTCCGGGGCGTAGAAGGAACATCCGGCGCCTCTTTTTCCGGCGGCTGCCCGTCCGGCAATGCCGACGACTGTGCATGCGCCACGACCGGCGTTTGCTCCGCAGCCTGACTCGGCGTCGCCTCGGGGTCCACAATGCTCAGAAAATAGGTCGGCAACAGGAAATTCCTTCCTTTGTATTTCGTTACTCTGGCCCACAGCCTGTAATCTGCCTCAGACCGCTTTTCCGCCGTCGCCGTCATCTTCTCCAATGTGCTCGACGGCAAAAGCTCCAGCCTCGTCCCCGCCATGACCCGGCCCCTGCCGTCATTTACGTGCGAATCAAATTCAAAGAACCATCTCTGGCCCCACGCCGCCGACTCATCGTTACTGTCCTGTGGGGTCAATCTGCCTTCCACACATGTCAACACAAATCCGTCGCGCAGCGCAGTTTCACGACCCTCTGCCCCCGGCGCCCGCGATACTGTCGGGCCGACCGCCACAAAAAACGCAAGAATCAAAATTATCATTTCCCCAGCCATCGCCGCCGTCCGCGTACGAAAAATCCGTAAGAATCACATACTTGCTGCCAGAATGTCCTTCACCTGCTCCGGCCTATCTGCCTGCCGGACATATCGCCTGCTCTGCGGGTCGTCAACGGCAACCAAATCAACCAGCGGCTTCCAGAACCCACCCACAAGTATAATCGGTTTACGCCCCTGCAAGAAGCCCTTGTTGCTCAGCTCCCAAACCTTGGCCAGTTCGAGCAGCGTGCCCGTTCCGCCGGGCAAAACCACATACCCCTGCCCCAGTTTTATCAGCGTATCAAGCCGCTCGTCGAGGGTATGCGTAACAATCTCACGCTTTATGTATTCGTTCGCACCGCCTCGCCCGAAAGCAGAGCAAGTAACACCGATAGTCTCTCCGCCCCCTTCGGCCGCCCCTTTGGCCGCAGCCAGCATCGTTCCGCCGTAGCCGCCATTGGCGATGGCAAAACCGCCCTGAGCAAGGACTTTACCCGTTTCGTAAGCCAGGTTCCAGACCGAGTCGCCGTCCTTTGCTCTGCACGTCCCAAAAAGGGCTATTATCCTTTCACTCATTAGCCTTCTTCCACGTATAATTCAACAGTCCGGCCGACAGCAGAATCTCCCTGTCTCTTTCCGAAAGAACCAGCTTGCCCACAAACTCATACTTGGCGTTTGCCTCAGCGATTCTGACTTGGTCGCCGCGTTTTATCGCTTCGAGCAAGTCGTCGATACGCAGTTCGTCCCCGGGACTGACTTTGTCGTAGTCACTCGCATTGGCAAATTCTATCGGAACAATGCAGAAATTAACCAGGTTGGCCTTGTGAATCCGCTCGATACTCCTGGCGATAACCGCCCGCACACCAAGGTACATCGGGCAAAGCGCAGCGTGCTCCCTTGACGAACCCTGACCATAGCTTTCACCGGCTACAATCACCCCGGAAACACCTTTTTTCTTTAACTCCAGCGCACGCTGGGCAAATGTCGGCTTGCCCGGCTCGTTAAAACAATTGAAGACCGCCTTCGCATACTCCGGAACGTTTGAGCGCAGCTTCAAAAAAGCACCGGCCGGCATAATATGGTCGGTAGTTATTTTGTCCCCGTATTTAATCAGCACCTTGCCCCGCAATCTTGCCGGCAAAGGAGGCGGCATCTCCGGCACGACAATCGTCGGCCCCCGCAAGACTTCCGCCTTCGCCGCTTCCGCCTCGCTCAAAGGCGCCTCTATCATATTATCATCGATGATAAACTCTCCCGGCAACTCAACTTCAGGGTATTCAATCCCCAACAGCTTCGGCAAATCGCGCGGGTCGGTAATCTGTCCTGTAAGAGCGGAAGCAACCGCCGTCTCGGGGCTCACCAGATAGACCTTATCCCCTTTTGTACCGCTCCGGCCAGAAAAGTTCCGGTTAAACGTCCGCAGACTTACAACACCGTCGCCCGGCGAAAAACCCAGCCCGATGCATGGACCGCACCCCGCCTCCAGAATTCTCGCCCCCGCCGAAATCATATCCGACAAGGCCCCGTTCGCCGCCAGCATATTCAGGACTTCCCGGCTGCCCGGAGAAATGGCGAGCTCGACCATATTGTTTGTCCGCCTGCCCTTTAACACCCTTGCCACCATCATCAAATCGGCAAAGCTCGAATTCGTGCAGCTTCCTATCGCCACCTGACCCACCTGCACACCGGCAATCTCCGCTATCGGCCTGACGTTATCGGGCGAGGACGGACACGCCGCCAGCGGCTCCAGCTCCGACAAATCTATTTCTATCACGCGGTCATATTCGGCATCCGTATCGGCCGCCAGCGGCTGATAGTCTTTCTCTCGCTTTTGGGCCGCCAAGAATCTTCTGGTTTGTTCGTCGCTGCCAAAAATACTCGTCGTTACTCCCAGCTCGGCGCCCATATTCGTTATAGTCGCTCTTTGCGGCACCGAAAGCGTTAAAGCCCCTTCGCCGAAATACTCGACCGCCCAGCCCACGTTGCCTTTTGTCGTAAGGATGCTCAGCAGTTTAAGAATCACGTCTTTGGCCGCCACCCATTCGCCCAGTCTGCCCGTTAGCTTCACGCCTAACACCTTCGGAAAGGTCAGGTAAAACGGCCCTCCGCCCATGGCCGCCGCCACATCCAGTCCCCCGGCGCCGATTGCAAGCATCCCTATTCCGCCGCAGGTCGGCGTGTGCGAATCGCTGCCCAAAAGCGTCGCCCCGGGCCTGGCAAACCTCTCCAGATGAACCTGATGGCAGATGCCGTTGCCCGCCCGTGAATGATAGACTCCCGACTTGGCCGCTATCGTCTGCAGATACAAATGGTCGTTATGGTTCTCAGGCCCGAAGCCTGCCATATTGTGGTCAACGTAGCTCACCGAGAGCTGCGTCTTCACCCTGCCGGCGCCCATCGACTCGAAAAGCAAGAACGCCGTCGTTCCGGTCGCGTCCTGCGTTAGCGTCTGGTCAATCCGAATGCCAATCTGCTCTCCCGCTGCGACTGCGCCTTCGACCACATGGCCGGCCAGCATTTTATAGACAAGTGTTTGCCCCAATTTTCAACTCCGTCAATATCAAACCTCGTACTTTAGCACAAAGCCCGCCTAAAGACAAATCCCATTTACGGCTGCATCAGGATTTCCCCGGTACAGGTTTGAAACGGATTGGCAGACAAGATGGCCAAAAAAGGCAAACAAAAAGCGGCCTCGTACTCTCTGCACAAGGCCGCTGAAAAACAGCATAATCAGAAACAGACAATCCTGCGGCTTTACATTTGCCTCTCATGCACGATGTATGCGTCTTTTTCACCCCTTGGCGCGCCCACACCGTTGCCGGTCGGCCCCGTGCCAACAGGGTCACCCAGAGTTGTCGCGGCGTATGTGTAAATGTTGTCCTCTCTAAGCCCGCACGTTGGCCTCTTCTCATGCGTCACACTCAGATTCTTAAACAGCACATTCTGGCCCTTGCCCTGGTGGCATACAGAATTGAAAACCTCAATATCGGCCGGCACAGTAGGCGTAGTGGGCACATTTTTGTCGAGCCAGGGATTTCGGTCCGCACAAATAGGCGTGCCGGGGCCAAACACGTCCAGAATTGCAAAAGCTTGGCCTTGGTTATTGTTATAGGGCATATGGTAGGCGTAACTGACAAAGTCCCCCGGCCAAGGTAATTTTGAAACGCCCGACCCCCAGCCGCCGCCGAAGTCATGCCAATAACGAGGGTCCCGGTAGTCTATGCCGGGCGGGGGCATGCCCGCCGTTGGTCCGACCAAATCCTTGTTGAACTCTATAACGCCATCATCGCCCTTGCACAAAAACTGCTTAGCCGTGCACCGCCTTTGCCTCATCAGAAGATAAAAGCTCGATGTGACAGTCGCCTGCCCCAAGTTGAAAGCAGTTTCCTTATACCAAGTCGCCGCCGCAAGATGGCCCATGGTGCTCCATGTACAAGCCGCAGTGCCCGCGCGTGGCCAAGTATCATCGCTATCGCTGGAATAGGTCACCATCGCATTGCCAAGACCCTTCAGATTCCCGGCGCAAACCATCCGAATAGCCAGCTGCCTCGCCTTGTTCAAGGCAGGCACCAGAATACTCATCAACAGCGCTATGATGGCAATCACAACCAGCAGTTCAATAAGTGTAAAACCTCTTCTTTTCATAACTTTCTCCTTTAACCTTTCTTTCAAATTCGCGACCCAAGCCTTTCTCAAGTCTCTCTATTACCATTTCAGACACAGCAAGACAAAGCTAAAGCTTTACTTACTCACTTTGCATCGTTGCTCTCGTTTCAATTATAACGGATGCACGGCTCGAATGCAAGCTTCACCCTACAAACAAAGCTCAATACACTCATTAATTTGCGAAATCCAGCTCAAAGTTATTACAAAGTACAGCGCCACCACAACGATTATCGCAGCAGCAGCCGCGTGCCTCGCAAGTGAACTGTACACAATAGCCCTGCACGCCTCAAATACACCGATTCGGCCGGATGCGTTGAGCCGGTTTATAGCATCTATCACCGCGTCTTGACGCGCCGTCACACTCGAATCAAAACTGCCAAACAAGCCGCTCAGCAATCGGTCTTCTTTCTCGAGTGCTTCGGCGTACTCTCTGCACCCACAACATTCGCCCAGGTGTTCCTGAAGTGTCTGTCTTTCCGCATCCGCCAGGAACCCGCTGACAAGGTCCGCAATCCGCTCTCTCATCTTCTGACAACCACTATTCATTATGCACCCCCTTCTGTCAAAAGTTCGTGCAACAGCTTCCTTGCCACCCTGATTCTCTGACACACTCCCGAATGGGATATGTTCAACTTCTCGGCAATAGCCTTGGCGCTTTTATTATCGAAGTAATACATTACCAGAGGCAGCCTGAACTCTTTCGGCAACTGCCTGATGGCCTCCTGCAAATCGTGATACTCATTCGTTGCATCGCCGGGCCGCCCGCACTGCTCAGCCGCAAACGCCTTTATGTGCTTTCGCCTGCGAAGAACATCAACGCAAAGATTCTTTGCAATCTGCAAAACCCAACTGTCGAATCGCTCGGTCCTGCGCAGCCTCTTTATCTGCAAAAAACCTTTCAGCATCGTATCCTGGGCAATATCTTCGGCATCGGCAACATTTCCCAGCATCCCGAGGCACACCCCAAAAACGCGGCTGTAGTGCCTCCTTACAAGAATCCCGTAGGCGCCCTTGTCGCCACGTGCGCTCGCTGCAACCAGTATGTCATCCGAAAAACCATTCAATCGGTCTTCCCGTAACCTTCACCATTATAAAGACGAATGAGGCTGCACCAGAATGCAAAAAAATGGAAGAAAGCGTGAATATTTCTTCAAGACCTGCCCCAACGCAGACAAAAAGCGGCCCTGTGCCAACTCACAGGGCCGCCACGCAGGTGTTTTTTGAAATCCAATTGAGCTTTCTGGACTACAAGTTCTTCTCATTCACCAGATACGAATCGAGCCGGTCAAGGGGCATGTTGCCTAGGGAACCGGCCTTATGCGTGTAAATGTCATCGTTGTTATACCCGCACCGGCGGGTCTTTTCAAATGATACATGCGTGTCCACAAAGGAGATGTTTTGCCCTTCTTCCTGGTGAGGCGCCGAGTTCGCGAGCACCGTCGCCACCGGCCATCCTCCGGGAACCGGCTCGGGTGTCGGATTGCTGCCCAGCGGATTCTTGTCTGCCAGTGCTGCAAGACCGGGATCGCTTGCCGCCTTTAGCGGAAAGCTCATAAAACCGGGGCTGCCACTCGTATACGGCATGTGAAAGGCATAGCTGATATGTTCTCCTGGACTGGCACCGAAATCCCAATAGTTGATAAAGTCCCCGCTCGGCTGGATCGTGGACGTGTCATCGAGCGCGACATTCAACCTGAACTCTGATGCATCCGTATCGCTCTTGCACAGAAACTGCTTCGGTGTCGTGTAGTCTCGCTTTACCAAAAGATACAGACTGGCCGCTACGGTCGCGGTCGGTGGGGTCCCAAAAGCATCTGTAATGGCCACTTTATCCCAAAACGCGGTCTTGCCCCACACGCACTCTCGCGGGCCTGCGCGCGGAAACCGCCCCGACTGGTCATCGTTGGCATAGACCACCATCGCCTTGGTAATGCCGGCCAGGTTGGTCCCGCACACTACCCGTTGAGCCAGCTCCCGTACCCTTGCCAGAGCGGGCATCAGGATGCTCATTAACAGTGCTATGATCGCAATCACGACCAACAGCTCAATTAATGTAAACCCTTTCCTTTTCATAATTCGTCTCCTTTAACTTTTCTTGAGATTCGCAATCCGAACCGTTCTTAAGCCCGTTTTTCACCACAAATCAAACTTGCCAACTCGGTACGCACGCCGTATTTTAGGAACGTAATAATTACCTTTTTTCTGCGAATCTCATCTACCTCTAATTTTTTTGCCCAAGAACGGCCGGTCCAAATTCGCAAGGTTGAACGCTACCAAACACTTAACCTGCTTTCTCTAAGCTCAAGCCCTTACCACCTGAATGGCACAAAGCCGCATTGAGAAACACAATTTCTTTGGCAGGCAGGTTTAAAGTGTGAATTATAATAGTTTGAGATAATTATGATGGCTGTTTTAAATTATGATAACCTTTTAAAACCTACCTATCTCTATTTTGAAAATTATCACAAATCCATTACCCTGTCAAGTGGATTTCGTCAAATTTTTGCAACTTTCTTGAAAATTTTGAAAATTCGCTTAAAATTCGGTTTTTGAGCTTGAAATCGCTGGTATGATTGACCAAAGAACCGTTGAAAACCTGAAAAAAGTGCTGAAAGACCACAACCAGAGCCATCTTTTGGCCTTTTGGGAGCAGTTGGATGGCCCCCAAAAGCAAAGCCTGCTTGAACAGATTCAATCGCTGGACTTTTCCAAAATAGACGATTGGGTAGTCCGTTTCGTAAGAAAAACCGCTCCCGCCCCCATGCCTGCCGATTTCACTCCTGCCGCCGCCTACACCCCTTGCCCGACCGGTCCAGACCAGCAGCGCAGATACGCCCAGGCAAGACAGCTCGGCAGGGAGCTGATATCGGCCGGCAAGGTCGCCGCCTTTGTCGTCGCCGGCGGACAGGGAACGCGCCTTGGCTTCGACGGCCCAAAAGGAGATTTCCCAATCAGCCCCGTAAAGAACAAGACCCTCTTTCAAATCTTTGCCGAATCCATCGCTGCAGCGTCGAAGAAATACCACACCACCTGCCCCTGGTACATTATGACCAGCCCTCTCAACCACGCCGAAACCAACGCTATTTTCCGGCGGAACGATTACTATGGGCTCGATAAAGAAAACATCTTCATATTTCAGCAGGGCACATTGCCCAATTTCGGCCTCGACGGCAGAATTCTTCTGGCCGACAAGGCCAACATAGCCTGCTCGCCCGACGGCCATGGCGGAAGCCTCAAGGCCCTTTGCCGAAGCGGCGCCCTCGAAAATATGAAAAAACGCGGCATTGAGTTCATAAGCTATTTCCAGGTTGATAATCCGCTCATAAACATCTTTGACCCGCTCTTTACAGGCCTGCATGCCCTCGACGGCGCCGAAATGTCCTCAAAAGCCCTTGTAAAAACCGGGCCCAAGGAAAAAGTTGGCAATTTCTGCCTTGTCGCCGGCAGAGTAACGGTTATCGAATACAGCGACCTGCCCGACGAGCTCGCCGAAAAACGAAACCCCGACGGCTCCCTGCTTTTCCAGCTCGGCAGTATCGCCATACACATCATCAATACGAGCTTCATTGAGAAACTCAAAGCCAGCGGTTTTTCACTACCGCTTCACAGGGCCGTTAAGAAAATACCCCACATAGACGAGCAAGGAAACCATGTGGAGCCCGCCGAGCCCAATGGCGTAAAGCTCGAAACCTTTGTATTTGACGCCCTCCCTCTCGCCTCAAAATCAATAATCCTGCAGACCCTAAGAAAGGAGGAATTTGCCCCCGCCAAAAATGCCACTGGCACCGACAGCGCCGAAACAGCAAGACAAATGATGGTCGCCCGCGCTGCCGACTGGCTCGAATCTGCAGGCGTAAACATACCGAGAAAAGACGACGGCTCACCCGACTGCCTTATCGAAATAGCACCGGGGTTCGCCGTTGAAAAAGATGATATAGGAGCAAGACTGAGCCAGATACCCTCAATCAAGCCGAAAGACAAGCTTTACCTCGCATGAGAACTCCCCTAAAGTATTAGCATCGCATCACCGTAGGAATAGAAACGGTATCGCTGCTCGATGGCATGGCGATAGGCGCCAAGAATATTCTCAAGCCCGGCAAACGCCGCCGCCAGTGCAAGCAGCGTCGATTTCGGCAGGTGGAAATTCGTTACCATCGCGTCAACCAGCTTGAATTCATACCCCGGCTTGATAAAAAGCGTCGTTTCTCCGCCGGCCGCCTTCACCCGCGAACCCTCAGCGGCCGTCTCCAGAACTCGCACCGACGTCGTACCCACCGCAATTATGCGCCCGCCTTTTTCTCTGGCTGTGTTTATTATGCCTGCATTCTCAATACTGATATTGAACCTCTCCGGTTCCATTTTATGCTCGTCAAGACTTTCGGCCGTTACCGGCTTGAACGTCCCGGGCCCAACGTGCAGCGTTACAAAGGCAAAGTCGATGCCCCCCTTTTTTAGCCGCTGGATTAGCTGCTTTGTAAAGTGAAGCCCCGCCGTCGGCGCCGCAATCGCCCCCGCCTTCCGAGCGTACACCGTTTGATACCACAATCTGTCTATCGCCGCCTGATTCGCGTCATCACCCCGCTTTATGTAAGGCGGAAGCGGCGGAAAACCAATCCTATCAAGTACACTTTCGCACCCTGCTTCTGTTTCCACTCTAAGACGGCACTCACCATCCTCCAATTTCTCCAGCACCTCTGCCGTGCAGAAATCCCCCCTTTCTCTGTCTGTCAAATGGATAGTTTCCCCCATCTTCACCTTGCCGGCCCCTTTCAGCATCACTGCCCACACCCCCGCTGCAGCCTGCCGCAAGAACAATCCCTCCAGTTTGCCGCCGCTGCCGCGCCGACCGAAAAACCGCGCGGGCAGAACTTTTGTGTCGTTAAGGACCAGGCAATCACCCGCCGAGAGGAACTCGCCAACCCTCTCGAACCGGCTGTCAGCAAGCTCTCCGCCGCACCGATAAAGAACCAGCAAGCGCGACTCGCTTCGAACATCGACCGGCCGCTGCGCAATCAACTCGCGCGGCAAGTAGTAATTCAACCGCTCTGTCTTCATAAACAAAAGTTATCAGACCGCGACTTAGATAACAAAAAAAAATTGACCCGGTAATAAACTGATTCGAACGTTCAGACTCGCGAACGAAACTTCCGACAAAAGTCACTCTACCCCGGGGACGATAATGATTGTGCGTCCGGGTTAAGAACTTAGCTTTTCAAAGGTCAGGGCAATGGCTTCGAAAGAGTATTTGGAACAGACAGCAACTTCAATCGCCTCTCTCGGCAAAGATGAACTCAAAAGACGAATCAGGAATTTCAGGGGTCGGTTCAAGCTGGATTTCACTGAGGATTACCTGGACGCACTAAGCGTTGACAGGTTGAGGCATATTCTGTTGGCCGCCTTAATAAACGCAAAGCCGCACAATTAATAACCTATCTGCGTATTCCAAACTACCCAGCTTCACAGCACCATTCATTCTACCTACCCAGTTTTGTTACCCTCTGCGGCTAATTTAATACAATTCTTCAGGGTGCCAACCACCCCGGCCCCTCACCCGATCATAAACCCCGCCCATCCGGCTGGGCCTTATCCATCCGAGCATAAAAAAAGCTGGAGCTATCCGAACTCCAGCTTTGTGAGACAGCCTTTAATTTACTAAATATACTGCAACTTTATCAAAAATCCCAGCCGTCTCAGCGAACCAAGATATTTAGAAGAAAAGAACTATTAGGTTTTCTATCATAGATTATACTCCCCCAAGTCAATTTTGCAAGCACTTTTTTCAAGATTTTGAAATTTTTTTTAAGAAAAGCTGTGTTTACATAACCCCTGTAGTGGTAATAAGTTACACCCATCGCTAACGCTTGCACGCCTCTCTGCCTGCACTTTTTCGCCAAAAATCTCGTGGACTGTCGCTTCAGAAAACCTCTGCCCGCCATGCAAGGAATCGCCCAACCAAAGCTTTTCCCCTCATTTGCCCTCACCTCGCCACAATGGTGGCCAACAGCTTCGGACCCCCATTGCCGACCAGCTCCTCACTCAAGCCGGTATTCACTGAATACGTCCGGATTACGCTCGTAGATTATGCCGCCTTTCGGCTTCGACATATCGCAGACCTGGTCTTGCCACAAAGGTTGCATCTTTTCTACCCTTCACGCAAAAAAAAAGAGTCCCATAAACCCTTGACATCTTCGGGTCAATTAGTGTAGAATGTTCTCAGTTCGGTGGACGCTGTAGGAGTGGGTAGAAAGCCGCGGTTGTCTTCTGGCAAATATTCTCCCCACGAGAGGTATTCTTACTGTAGCCCAAAATGCAACAGGAGGAGAGCGGTAGATGAGCGAAAGAGCAGGGCTAAGGGCTTGGCGGTTGGGTTCCAAAAACTTCCTGACCCTGTTCTCCGCCATAAAACACCCCTTAGTGGCAATCCTGTTGCCAATCCTGATTGCAGCCGTTGGAGCAAATGCCGGCTATACTGCCACCGGCAGCAGCGACGAAGTTAATACTCTGGCAATCTTCCAGCATCTCTTCGGCGCCGATGTGAGCGGCCAGCAATGGTGCGGCTCAGTATACACCAACGGAACCATAACCGCTGTACGGATCCAGGACTATATTGACCCTTACTCGCCGCCGGGTGCTCCGGGAGACAATATCTACTTGCTTTCCGGTTCGCTGTCGCCGACGGCTACGGACCAGTATTGGGTTGACGGCCACGCCTCTTCAACTGCCACGGCGCGCTATGCTCACTACGACCAGCGATTCGGCTACGACGCGGGCAGCGGATTTGTCGAAGTCATTAACGTCAACTCCGTGTACGGTTTCATAGATGTACCCGGTATCCCTGTCGTTTTCGGCCCGGGCTCTGTTTGGCAGTGGGCGCGAGTTGGAAATGGCAGGACCTGGTACTCCGCCGAAGCCAATAACAGCGATGCCCGTGACCATCTGATTGCATATCTCGTTACCGGGCTGAATAATGGCAAGATAACCTGGGTCCTGTTCTGGGATGACCAGAAAGATCCGGATGCCGATCGTGACTTTAATGACCTGGTGGTTGTCATTGAGGCGCTTCCGGTTGTTCCGAACGTGGTCGGTTTGACAGAATATGCTGCCGGAGTGCAGATTACGGTCGTTGATAATCTCCAGCTCGGCAATGTCACTTATGAATATAGCGAAACCGTCGAGGCAGGGCTGGTCATAAGCCAGGACCCTAACGCTGGAACACCCGTCCAGTTCGGCTCATCCGTTGACATTGTCGTCTCACTCGGCCCCCATGCTGTCCCCAACGTTATTGGTATGCAGCTTTCTGATGCCAACACCGCTATCATCGATGCCGGTTTTTCAGTTGGCAGCCTTACCTATGTCTACAGTGATACACAGGCAGGGATTGTGCTCGGCCAGACTCCTGTCGGCGGGGCAATAATCCCGATAGGCTCTCCTGTTGACCTGGTTGTTTCTCGTGGACAGCCTTTTGTCCCCGATGTGCAAGGGATGACCCAGGCCAGTGCAGAATCAACCATAACATCGGTTGATAATCTTCAGGTTTCGGTGAGTACTGCCTATCATGACACCGTACCTGCAGACTATGTCATCAGCCAGGACCCGGCAGCCGGTACACAGGTACCCGTCGGTTCAACCGTGAATATATTGGTCTCGCTGGGCCACGCGCCGGTCACCGTACCTGATGTTCGAAACACGACCGAGGCCCAGGCCGAGGCCGCCCTTAACGCCGTCGGCCTTAACAAGGGCGCGGTTACTACCTCCTACAGCGACACCGTGCCTGCGGACCTTGTAATAAGCTCCAATCCTTCTGGCGGAACATCGGTCGACTACGGCTCATCGGTTGACCTTGTAATATCCTTAGGCCACGCGCTGGTTACCGTACCCAGCGTCCTGAACATGACCGAGTCACAGGCCGAGGCCGCCCTTAACGCTGTCGGCCTTAACAAGGGCGCGGTTACTACCTCCTACAGCGACACCGTGCCTGTGGACCTTGTAATAAGCTCCAATCCTTCTGCCGGGACATCGGTCGCCTACGGCTCATCGGTTGACCTTGTAATATCCTTAGGCCGTGCGCCGGTCACCGTACCTGACGTCCTGAACATGACCGAGTCACAGGCCGAGGCCGCCCTTAACGCCGTCGGCCTCAATAAAGGCAGCGTAACTACCTCATACAGCGACACAGTGCCTGTGGATCTTGTAATCAGCTCCAATCCTTCTGCAGGTGCATATGTCGCCTACGGCTCATCGGTTGACCTTGTAATATCCTTAGGCCACGCGCCGGTCACCGTACCTGACGTCCTGAACATGACCGAATCCCAGGCCGAGGCCGCCCTCAACGCCGTCGGCCTTAACAAGGGCGCGGTTACTACTTCCTACAGCGACACAGTGCCTGTGGACCTTGTAATAAGCTCTAATCCTTCTGCAGGAACATCGGTCGCCTACGGCTCATCGGTTGACCTCGTAATATCCTTAGGCCGTGCGCCGGTTACCGTACCCAGCGTCCTGAACATGACCGAGTCACAGGCCGAGGCAGCCCTTAACGCCGTCGGCCTTAACAAGGGCGCGGTTACTACCTCATACGGCGACACAGTGCCTGCGGACCTTGTAATCGCCTCCAATCCTTCTGCCGGTGCGTCCGTCGCCTACGGCTCATCGGTTGACCTTGTAATATCCTTAGGTCACGCGCCGGTTACCATACCTGACGTTCGCAACATGACCGAGTCCCAGGCCGAGGCGGCTCTTAACGCCGTCGGCCTTAACAAGGGCGCGGTTACTACCTCATACGGCGACACAGT
>DATKVV010000039.1:0-87122 GCA_035529895.1 Sedimentisphaerales bacterium | reverse complement strand
GTAGATGCGGGGGTAACCGGCCGGGATGCGCACCTTGTAGCAGGGTGACGTCATATCGCCGGCTGGCGTGTTGGTGACACAGGCAAGGTCGGTGTCGAAGTAAACGATATGGCTGTCCTTTACGGAATGAGTTCCTTCCCACATGCACACGACCGGGTTGATCTGGGAACCGATCCAAACCTGCGTATCAGACGGGCTCGGGTTCCATGCGGCCTCCGGGTTGCGAACTACACCGACAACGGTTGTCTTACCGGCGTTGGTGACGTTGAAGTCGGCCTTAATGTTTTTGGGGCTGCCGAAGCCGGTAAGTCTGCCCGCAACGCGAAGGTCATGGATCTGCGTCAGCGCGTTGCCTGCAATTATCAGGGTGCCGCCACTGAGGTCGACGATTCCCGTTGGGCCTACCTCGAGTCTAGCGCACTCGACGGTTCCGCCGTTCAGATACGCGCGGCCCTTAACCGTCCGATCGGGGTTATCCTCGACAACCAGAAACCTGTCGCGACAAACGACCAAACCAGCGTACATGTTGAAGGTGCCCGCGCCCGGATACGCCGGTGGTGCAATGTTACCGCCGCCCACCACTGTAAACGTACGGCAGTTAACGGAGCCGCCGTACATGTTGCAATCGCCTGTACCGGGGCCTCTACTGACTACCCAAAAATCTTCTCCGCAATAGACCTCGGCATTATCGGCAATCGTCAGGTTGGATGAGTGGCCGGCATCGCGGCCGTTGTAGCCGACGTACTTAAGGACGTAAAAGTTGCTGTTGCCGAGGAAGCTGATCTTTCCGCCGCCGTTATCGCCGAGCCTGTCATACTCGCCCAGGATTTGGACGGTCGCATTGTCGGTGAAGATCTGCTCAATAACCTTGCAGCTCCCGCTGTCGTTGTTTCTCCAGCCGCCATTTGAGATAAGTGTGCCATCGCCGCTGACTGTGAAAATCATGTTGCCGCCGCTGTCACAACGCAGGCTGTTGCTGCTGCCGCTCTCGCTGATAGCAACGGCATCCCCGGTGACGTTGACGAGGGCCAGACCGGCACTGTTGTTGTGATTTATGTGCCATTGGTCCCTTACCCTGAACGTGCCGCTTACGATGTTCATGGTCTGGGTGCCGGAGCCGAATCTTGCTGGCCCCATAAGGCGGCCGTCAACGTACGCGTCGCTGTCCACCCTCGGGCCAAACGCCGGACAATTCGGGCTGCTCATCCCGATTTGCACGCTGCCTACGAAGGGCGCCGAGACGCAATTGCCGTTGTCGTCGTCCCAGACGTTCGGGTCGTACCAGTTATACTCAGTGCCGCAGTCAGGCACGCAAGGCTGCCGCCAATACCAATCCGCCGAGGCACTACCGACCAGCAAGGCAAGTGAAACACAAGAAATTAAAAACATCAATTTTTTACACATAATACTCCTCCTTCAAAAACTAAACTCAAACTGTATTTTACTGTGAACATAAGCCATAAAACCTGTTGTCCTCACAAGTTGTTTAGTGTTACAACAATCTCTACCTCCGTGCAATCCGTGCCGCGGCTTTTACCGACGGTCGGTCGTCCACAAATCGGCCAATACCTTGATGTCGCCCCAGTCAGTAACGCAGTCATCGTTGAGGTCAACGATGTCGGTTACGTACATGGGAACGCATCTGACCGGATACAGACCGATATCGTCGAAGTACACCACGCCCTTGCCGCCTTCGACCTCGGTTACTCTGTCGCCGAAGCCGATAGAGAGGCTCACGACATTGGTCAGGTCAACCCCAAGGGCCAAATCGGCCAGCTTGATATTCCAATTGGTCCACTCTTCCTTCTTGATGTCATCCGGGTCGTCGCCGTAGGCGCCGTAGGTATGCATTGCCTCACTGCTGCCGTCGTTGACAACCACCCACATCGGGGCGCTGTCATTTGTCTTGGTTCCGTAGAACCACAGCGCGAGGGCCGCTTCGCCGCTGGCAAGCCAATCTTCCGGCGGGTCAGAGGTCTTGGTGGCTTCGGCGTAGTTGGCGTCGCGCTCCCAGCCGGTGTCGCGATAGGTCTCATACGAATACCACATCGCCTGTCCGCCGGAGTGGGTCCTTGTGAGCGAAAGCTCTACGCACGAGCCGGTGCCGTTGCCGTTCATACCTTCTGCATCGCCGCAGCCGTCTTTCCAGGTATCGAAGATGTAGTTGGGGTTATTCGTGTACTCTTCCATGTCATCGATAACACGGGACTCTTCCACGGTGAACTCCCAGATCCAGCCATCTACGAACACAGCACCTAACTGCTCTTCAGTAATCGTCCAGTAGTAAGTCTTGCCCAACTGGAGAGTACCGGGTTCGTAAGTGGTGCCGACCTGAGCGCCCTTATATGCCGCGAGCAACTTGGCAACCACAGCGGCCTTGTTGTCGCTGAAGAACACATGGTGCTTGATAGCTCCGTCACCGGCATTCCAGCTCATGACCAGGTCTCTGCCGGCCGCGCCGGTCGCCTTGTCAGCCGGATTGGGTCCCCAGGCCCTGTCAAAGTGTGCTTCCGCCCAGACGGTGGTGCGTCCGGCATTGATGTTGTCGTAGTCGGTCATGACATCGCCTCTGGAAGGGATACCGTAGGCGGTAATCTTCATTGCATCGGCATAGGCCTCAATAGCAGCGGTCACATCGTCGTCGAGAATCATTACACCGCCGGTGATATTCATCCAGAAGTCCCCACGGTCATCGAGGACGCCGGCGTCAATGACACCACCATCGAGGTTCTGGAGGCTTTCGCCCCTGCCGATGACCAGCTTGCCGACGACAAGTTCACCGCCGGTCATGTTGAGAAAACCGTGGCCCTCGTCGTAATCGGGCAGACTCAGTTCATCGGCGACGCTAAGAAGGCCGCCGCTGATGTTGATGGTGGCGGCGTTTTCGGCCGTACCTTTGTTCTCGATGTCGGCATAGAAACTTCCGCCAACGTTCATCTCGCCGCCGCTGATATTGAGGGTGACACCGGAGGGCGACTCGCGACACTGGAAGGTCACGTCGTCGCTGACCTCAAGGAGGCCGCCGCTGATATCAACGACGCCGTCGCCGTCGTCGCCGACATGGAAGCTTCGGGCATTGAACACGCCGTCCTCAATGGTAATATCCGCGGTAGCGTCTGTTTCGTCGCTGATTCTGAACCCGCCGGCATTGAGAATACCACCATACAGCTTGATGACGAACCCTCCGTGGTCGGCAACACGCATCTCGTCGTCGACGGTGATTAGACCGCCATAGATCTCAAGGATGCCCTGGCCCTCTTCCTCTCGGGCCTCCCAATTGCCGACCATCATGTTGGCGTCCTCAAGCACTAACATCGTGACGGCGGGGTCCTCTTCGCGGGACTGCGGGCCCTGTATCAGATCGACCTCAACGTTCCAGTCAACTACCGGCCCCTGAGCGGGTTCTCGAATCCAAGCTTCATCATCCGGGCCGGGACCGCCAAATGGAGCTACGGGGTCCCAGTTCTGGCCGGACAGCCAAAGCACGCTCCAGGGATAAGCGTTTGTCCATTCGTACTGCTCGCCTGAAGCGCTGCCCACCAGCCCAAGAACCAAAACAATTGAAATTAAGAACATCAGTTTTTTACACATAATACTCCTCCTTCAAAAACTAAATACTTCTGTACCTTACTTTGGCTAAAAAAGCCAAAACCTTACGTTGTTATCAGCGCACCTCAGAAGCCTTCACCGAAAATTCCTCGGCCGCCTCCAACAACCTTCCACTAAACAGTTTTAATCTTCCTAAAGGGTCATCATCTTAAACGAGCACCCGGAATTACACAATTCCGGCACCTTCACCGTCGATTCAGCCATGCTCACCTAAAACAACTGCCTTCGAGAAAAACAACTTCCAACTTTCCAAAGAATCTTTTTTTTTGCTTCACTTTTCGCTGCGGCTTGCCCGCAGCCAACGGCTAAGAATCAAGAATTATGTTCCCAGTCCGTCGGGTTCCAATCACTCCGTTGTGATTAATGTAAGTCTTGCTCCATAGGCATCTCCTCCGTTTTCCGCCGGTTATTAACAAATTAATTGTCTGTTTTCAAACTGCGCTTGGTCAGGCCGGCCATATCGGAGGCCTGAACCAACAACACGTACACGCAAGGGAAATACTTCGCCGCTTGTTACTGAGCGGGTCACAAGACACCCTAAACGGATTCCTGCCCGAATTGGCTTTATGCCGCTCCTCGCTCTCATCGCTCTCCTCTCCACACTCTACTCCTGTTTGTCTCTACGCCGCCCCAACGGTGGCGGAGCCATATCCCTGCTGTCGCAAAGCACCTATAGACCTGCCTGTCCATACTACACACGCGGTCCACTACCTTGCTCAACTTACCGACTTTACCAGTTTCAGTTATGAATGTCAATACCTAAAATAGCTCCAACCCCAAATTTTTTTTGTTTTTTTGTGGTTTTTTCGGACTGCCTGCCCGCGGGGCGGCAAAAGCCCTACAAACGGTAATTGCGGCAAATTCGCAAGTGCGGCGGGCATATGCGGCGCCGGACAAAGGACGCAACTTAACTTCTTTTCTTTCAAGCACTTAGGTTCAGACGGCCATTTCCCCCTACCCAGCGGCCGGCGGCGCTCAACAATGGGGAGCAAGCAAGATTGTTTTCGCCACAAGGGGGCCCGTCGAGTCGGCGGTGTGGGCGAGCAAAGAGAATTTTATTGCGGTATTCATCGGTCGGGCCGGGTTATAAGGGCGTATACAAAACAGGCATTGCCAGGAATCGTAGTATTACGGTCCACAACAGCCTCAAAGCAAAGATGTTCCAGAAGCAGTCTTGAAGAGCCCAAAAGCATACGACCATTGGTCAGGACGCTTTTGGCGCCGCTTGAGCCGCCGGCAAAGCAGGCAGCTTTCTTTCGCGTTAAACACTTTTTCGTTGACTGCGGGCAGTCTATGCAGTAGCTTATCGGTCTGACAGGAAGGTGTGCTTTCAGGCGCCCTCACAAGAGCAGGAACTGTCGGGCAGATAACAGGAAAGGGCTTTTTTCAGGATATATCGGTGGCCGGACGCTTCAAAACGTATTTTCTGCGTGGACTTGCAGTATTGCTGCCGACGGTGCTTACAATCTGGATATTCGTTGAGGTGTTCGGGTTTATCCACGGCAATATCAGCGTGCACATAACGCACGGTTTGGAAAAGGTGATAATATTTGCCGGGGGCGCCGAGGCGGAGCTGAATAAGTTATGGATTGAGGCGGCCTTAACCATAGCGGGTTTCCTTATCGCGCTGGTGGCTGTGTGCATCGTGGGTGCGGTTTTAGCCAGCGTGGTCGGGCGGAGTCTGTGGCGCGCCGTCGAGAAATTCATAATGAACACGCCGCTGTTAAGGCGGGTATATCCATACATAAAACAGGTTACGGATTTTCTGCTGACGCAGCAGGAAGAGCACAGAAGACTGTTCAAGAGAGTGGTAGCGGTGGAGTACCCTCGCAAGGGGATATGGTCGATGGGCTTTGTTACGGGCTCGGGGCTCGAGAAGGTGTCAGACAATATAAAAAAGGAGCTTCTTACGGTTTTAATACCGACTTCGCCGACGCCGTTTACCGGCTTTGTGATAATTGTCCCCAGGAAACACACAATAGAACTGGATATGACGATAGAGGAAGCGGTAAGGTTTACCATCAGCGGCGGAGTGATAGCGCCGGGCGGCAGAGCGGTATCGGCGGCATTACCGGAGCCTGAGTGGGAAGACTGAAACAGGTAAGAACGGATTTTTGTGCAAAATAGTCAAGGAGAACCATTGTGCTGTTTACTATTACCGGCAAGCATCTGGAAATAACGGAGGACCTCAAAGGGTACGCGGAGAAAAAGAGCGCAAAGTTTCCGAGGTACTACGACCGTATCAACCGGGTCGAGGTTATTATTGACGGCAGCGAGGGCGGCGGCCTCAGTGTGGAAATAATTGTCAGTGGAGTACGTAATAAGGTTTTTGTCGGAAAGGGAACGGGGCAAGACGCCTACAAATGTATCGATGAGGCGGTGCACAAGCTTGAGAGACAACTAAAAAGGAGAAAGGGCAAGGAACGGGACAACAAACACACCAACAGTACCGGCTGATATGAGACGTTTTTTTTGCGATTTTACCGTTGTCAGGATTGCTGACAAGGGCGTGTAAGAGTCTGGAAGAGATGTTTTTTGGGGAGACAGGATGAAGTTTACGGATTTTGTCTGCTTTGACGCCACCATTCTCGAATTGGAGTCAAAGGATCGGGACGGCGTGATAGCAGAGCTCGTTTCGGCGCTTGAGAAAGCCGGGCGAATCAGGAAGGGAAAGTGTGCAGAAATCATCGAGGCGGTGATAAAAAGAGAAAATGAGGCAAGTACGGGAATGGGCAAAGGCATCGCGCTGCCTCATGTAAAACATAATGCCGTGAAGGATGTAATAGCGGCGATTGGGCAAATCCACACAGGGATTGATTTTTCTGCGCTCGACAAGCAGCCGGTTTATTCGGTAATTCTTTTGGTAAGCCCCCTGGACAATCCCGACAGGCATTTGCAGGCAATGGAAAAGATTTTCAGGCACTTGCAGCAGGATAAATTCCGCAAGTTCCTCAGACAGTCTCGGACGGTCGAAGAGGTCAAGGACCTGCTGCAGGAGGCGGATGAGAATCCGTCTCTGCAATAATCCAGCGATATCAGGGCCGGGAGCCTGAAGGTGCAGGCAGAAGAGGATACGTTAGAGAAAGTGGTTTGTGAAGCACAAGTAGAGATAAAGAATGCAGACGGGCTTCATATGCGTCCGGCAATGCAGTTTGTTGACGTTGCCAACCGGTTCGAATGCGACATTACGGTCAGCAACACCGAAAACAATGTTGACGGCAAGAGTATTATGCAGATGAGCATGCTTGCTGCAACGTGCGGCACGAAATTGACAATCAGAGCCGAAGGAGCGGACGCCGAAGAGGCGGTGAATGCTTTGCGGGAGCTTGTGGAGCACAAGATGTTCGGCGAGCCGCCGCCGGCCAAGGACAAACAAACAGTAAAGCAGGAATAGATTCCGGCAGAGTGGTGCAATGGAAATAAAGAAAGGCGTCCCCGTATCGCCGGGGGTGGCAATAGCCAAGGCGCTGATTATTGATTCGGAGGACTATCGCATTCCCCGGCGCACAATATCACCGTCGCAGCGGTTGATAGAAGCCCAGCGCGCGCGGAACGCGTTCAGGGATGCCATCGAAGAGTTGACGGAGTTCGAAGCGGCGCAGGACCAGATTAAAGAGGGCAAGATAAGAGATATATTCGCGGTGCATCTGCGTTTTCTGCGCGACCGGAGCCTGCGCAGGAAGATAACGGACCTGATTCATTCCGAGTCGGTGACCGCCGAGTACGCGGTCTCGACGACGCTGCGGGAGATTGCGGCGCATTTTACGAAGGTAAAAGACGCTTATATCAGTGAACGTGCGGCGGACATATACGACATTGAGAGGCGGCTTTTGAGACAGCTTCTGGGGAAAAAGCGGGAGGACGTGGAGCACCTGACGGAAGAGGTGGCGATTGTCGCCCGCGAACTGAGCCCTACGCAGACGGCGGGGTTTGACAAGAAATTCGTAAAGGGTCTGGCCACCGACGCCGGCGGAAGAACGAGCCACACGGCCATTGTCGCAAGGTCTCTGGGGATTCCGGCGGTGGTCGCGCTGGAAGACCTTACCGAAGACATCAGCGGAGGAGACAGCGTCATTATCGACGGCAACCGCGGCATCGTCATCGTTAATCCGGATGAGGAGACAATCCGACAGTACCAGGAGTATTCACACGGCTTTGTCGAGCTGGAGCACAAGCTCGACGCCATAAGGGCAAAGCCGGCGGTAACGCGCGACGGTGTAAAAATAACACTGCTGGGCAACATCGAGTTTCCGGAAGAGGCGGAGCTGGTTCTGCAAAAAGGCGGGGAGGGCATAGGATTATACCGTACGGAGTTTCTGTACCTTAACAGTCCGAGCGAACCTACGGAGCAGGAGCACTATCGGGCGTACGCCGAGACGGTCGGAGTTTTCAAGCATCGACCCGTGGTGATAAGGACAGTGGACCTTGGAGCGGACAAATATACCCAAAGCAAGCGTTTTGCTCCTGAGCCGAACCCGTTCCTCGGTCTTCGGTCCATCCGGTTCTGCCTGCAGAACCTTATGATGTTCAAGGCGCAGCTTCACGCAATTCTGCGGGCGTCGGTCCTCGGCGATGTGAGCATAATGTTTCCTCTGATTACGAATCTGCAGGAGCTGATGCAGGCCAAGATGATACTGCGCGACGTGATGGAAGACCTCGACGAGGAATCCATAGCGTACAACAGGAATATCAAGATAGGGATTATGATTGAAACGCCGTCGGCGGCCCTGACGGCTTCGACGCTCGCGCGAGATGTCGATTTCTTCAGCATCGGAACCAACGACCTTACCCAGTACACTCTGGCGGTGGACAGGGGCAACGAGCTGGTTTCCACGCTGTACTCCTCGGCGGACCCGGCGGTCCTGAGGCTTATCCGCACGGTTATTCAGGATGGCCACAAGGCGCAAATAGACGTCAGTATCTGCGGCGAGATGGCTTCGGAGCCGGAGTACGTTATGCTGCTTCTGGGTATGGGGGTCAGAAAGATGTCGCTGACGCCGCCGATGATACCGGAAATAAAGCAAATGATTCGCTCGGTAACGATGGAAGAGTGCAACAGCACGGCCAGAAAGACTATCGGCATGAACTCCGAGAGACAGATTTCAAATTACCTGCGCGACGCCGCCAGAAAAATCCTGCCCGAGGCCTTTTGACCGCGCCGGCCCAGCACAAGAGCAAGACAGCCGAGCACGCTGCAATTACATTGACCGGCAAAGCGTCAATACTCCGGCGTATTCTCCATCCACACCGGCCAATTGGTGGGCGGCGGGATTTGGGTGGGGCAGCCCCAGCCGCGACACCACTTCAGCATCCACAAGCTCTTGAGCGCGACCCTGCCGGCGTGGAAATCGAGGAAGGCAGAATTGACGTACCCATTGTGGCGATTGATGCAAAAGCTCCTCATTTCCTGATAATTCATTGGATTGGAGTTGTAAGCCTCATCGGGGTACGCGGGAGGGTTGTCAGTCTCGATGGGACAGCCGCCGCCACCGTCCAGAATCAACGGGACGCGAGCCGCCTCTCTGACCTCCAAAACGTTTACGCATCCCCAGGCTCTCGAGCCGGTCTCGGGCTTTGGCAGGTTATACTCCGAACTTGGGCCCCGCACATTCCCGGTATCGCTGGTCATGTAGCCGTTCTTGCCGTAGCTATGGAGGTACCATTTACCCAGGGAGTCGACTTTCTCCCACGTGATATCCGCGGCCTCTTTCCATTTCGCAGCGGCATTAAACCTTCCACCGGGCCTTTTATCCCAGTTGGGGCCGACCTTCGGTGGGGGCACTGGGAGGTCCAATGATGTCTTTGTGGCGCTTGGGCACAGACGGAATTTCAAGTTTTTGCAATAGGCCCACAGGTTTTCATTGATTTTGCCGGTATCCCGATCTTTGCTGGGGAACCACTCGAGGCCATCCAGGCCGTCTGCAAACTTACCTTCATTGTCGACTAAAAACATCTGGCAGATGAGGGCCCACTGATGCAGGTTGGAAAGACAAGCCGCCGCTTTTGCCTGAGCCTTTGCCTTATTCAGCGCCGGCACGAGCATCGACATCAATAAGGCAATTATGGCTATCACCACCAACAGCTCTATCAGCGTAAAACCTTCTCGCTTGTTCATAATTTTATTATCTCCTTCCTTCTCCAATCAGGGTTTCCCCAACTATTGCCTATCTGCGGAGTCGCATCAACTCGATACGTCCCGCTTTCGCGACCATTCGGGTGTGACAAACGAAACGAGTGTTACGTCCATATTCACCAACAGCTTAGCTGTATGGCTCATGTTTTTGTGTCAATCACGCCTATAATGTATCAGGTTAGAAAAATCAAGTCTCGGAAGCAGTTGCTCGCATTTTTGTCAAAGAAGCTGCAATAAGCTCGCATTCTCACTGCTTTTTGGTAAAGATGCGCAAATCCGGCCTTCTGTTCCATTAATTTTGCTCAAATTTCCGCTTTGCTGCCCTGCTTCAAATGGGAAATCCGGCATAAGTCAAATCTCGCGGCAAACCAGGAATCCCTACCGCATATTTCATAACCTCAAGAAACCGCGTTTGCAGGGCTAAAAACTGCCCATCTGGGATGTTACGAAATGGCTTCTAACAAATTGGCTTTCGCTCTGCGGATGGCCCCGGATTGCCGCGCCGCCTGCGCCCCTTCGGCTCGGCTCAAGGCAGGCTTTTTCTGCTCGCAATGACGCTCTTTCTGTTAGACGCGATAAAATAGGTCGCGGCCTGAAAAGCGGAATAGGCGTCGGGGGTGAAATCGGGCCCGTGTTTCGAGACGTCCATCGATAGGTAGGGGCCTACCAGCCTTGTCAGGGCACAACCACATTGACCGGCAGGGCGTCAATACTCCGGCGCACTACCCATCCATAGCGGCTAATCTATGGTCTGTCGCGGAGCAGCCGCTCCGGAGGGCAGATTTATTAATACTCAAACGGCATGCCGTACATCCAATGATTCGGGTTGTCCCAGTCGGTGGGCAGTGGAAATGCTTCGATGCCATAGTTCCAGTAGCGACACCACTTCACCATCCATAAGCCCTTGAGCGAGACTCTGCTGACGTGGAAATCGAGGAAAACAGCGTTGATGTAGCCGTTGTGGCGATTGATGCAAAAGCTCCTGATTTCGTTTATATTCATCGGCTTGTGGTAGTAAAGCTGGCCGTCATATTCGGGAGGCTTATCGTTCTCGCAGGAAGAACCGCCGCCGCCCCCGGAGTCGAGAAACAGCGGGACCTGAGCCGCCCCTTTAGCCGCCAACACGTCCACGCATCCCCAGGACCTCGGCCCGCCGTCCGGCGGCGTCGGCAGTTTTGAATACTCGCCGGTCTCGCACGTACCCCGGACATTCTCGGTGTTCCCGGTTATGTACCCGTTTCTCGCGTAGCTGTGCAGGTACCACCTACCCGGGGGGGGCACCTTCTCCCACGTGATATCCTGAGCCCAGTGCCAGTCCGCAGAGGCATTAAACTTTCCACCCTGGACTCCTTCTTCTTCCATCTCCGTCGTCGTTGGGGGTATTGGAAGGGACACTGCCGGCTTTGTGGCGCTTGGGCACAGAAGGAGTTTCACGTTCTTATAGTAAGGCCACATCTTTTCATCGACTCTGCCCTGACTATCACGTCCGCCGGGCAGGAACCCGAGGCTGCCGAGGTCGTCCGACAACTGACCTTCATGGTCGCTCAAAAACATCTGGGCGGCAAGACCCAACTGATGCAGGTTGGAAAGACAAGCCGCCGACTTTGCCTGAGCCTTTGCCTTATTCAGCGCCGGCACGAGCATCGACATCAATAAGGCAATTATGGCTATCACCACCAACAGCTCTATCAGCGTAAAACCTTCTCGCTTGTTCATAGTTTTATTATCTCCTTCCTTCTCCAATCAGGGTTTCCCCAACTATTGCCTATCTGCGGAGTCGCATCAACTCAATACGTCCCGCTTTCGCGACCATTCGGGTGTGACAAACGAAACGAGTGTTACGTCCATATTCACCAACAGCTTAGCTGCATGGCTCATGTTTTTGTGTCAATCACACTTATAATGCATCAGATTAGAAAAATCAAGTAGTTGCTCACAGTTTTTTGAAAAAACGGCAAAAAGCCCGGTATTCTCACTGCCTTTTTGAATAGAGATGCGCAAACCCAGCCTTTTGTTCCCTAAATTTTTGCTGAAATTTATTCGACCCGTCAAATTTCCGTTTTGCGCGCTGCTTCAAATAGGAAACCCGGCACAAGTCAAATCTCGCGACAAACCAGGAATCCCTACAGCATATTTCAGAACCTCAAGAAATCGCGTTTGCAGGGCTAAAAACGGCCCATCTGGGAGGTTATGAAAGGGCTTCTGACAAAATGGGCTTTCGCCTTGCGGATGGCCCCGGATTGCCGCGCCGCCTGCGGCCCTTCGGGTCGGCCCAGGGCAGGCTTTTTCTGCTCGCAACGACACTTATTCTGTTAGACGCTCTAAAATAGAGCGCGGCCTCAAGAGCGGAATAGGCGTGCGGCGCGAAATCGGGCCGGCGTTTCGACAGGCCTGGTCAGGATTGGCCGTAGTCTTCTATAGAGAGGGCCTTGGGCAAGTGGGCGCCTATCAGGTGTATTAGGGCGCCCGGCAAAGAAGCGAGCATCCACACGGCTCGCTGGGACAGCGCCAGAGCGCTGGCGGCCTCGGCGCCGACGCCGGCAAACTTCACAAACAGGGCCGCCAGAGAAAATTCTATCACCACGGCCCCGCCGATGCTGACGGGGACAGCTCCCAAGACCCAGACCAAAGCGAAAAAGACACAGTAATATATCAGGCTGACGTCAACACCCAGATTTGCTCCAAGGAACCAGAAGCCCGCAATCGTCAGAATCTGCAAAAAAACGGTGAGGGCGAATGCCACAAGAACAACAAGCGGTTTTCTGCAGTAGACAACTATCGAATCCGTCATTTTCCTTACCACCCTTGCGGTCAGCGTGCAGATACGAAGCCAGACTCTTGTCAATATGGGCCTGCCTTTGGGGTGCAGCAAGAGCAGGGCGACAGTCGCAGCCCCGGCGACAACGAGCCAGACAAGAATCCGCTTGTGCTCGACGACAGATTGGAACAAGCCGCTATCGCTGGTGGAGAGCTTTTCGACCCCGCGACCTCGTAGAAAAAGGGTGTAGAAGAAAACAGCAATTGCCAGTGTTCCCAGCAGGCCTATTGCCCTGTCAACAAATACGCTCAAAGCCGCCTCGAATTTTCTATCGGTATGCCTGGTAACATACCAGGCGCGGATTACGTCGCCTCCTACCGCGCCCGGCATAAAATTATTATAGAAAAGGCCCAGGAAATGCAGTTTGACCGCCGCCCAGAACGCGATAAAAACGGATTGAGTTCTAAGCAGCAGCCACCATCGCAATCCTACCAGCACCTGGCTGATAACAAAGATGACCAGAGCGGCCACAAAAATCCACAGATTCATTTGTAGGAAGATTTTTGTCAGATTCGGCCATCTCTGCTCCCGGGAAACCCAATATACCCCATAAGCGACTCCGAGCACGACAACCGCGATACGGAGGTAGATGAATATATGGCTACTTTTCTTGCCTTTGTCGTTGGGCATTGAAGCAGTTGCCTTAAAAAACTTGTTTTTGCAGATAATAACGTGTAAAAGTCTATCCGGCAAGAGCCAAGGCTCCACGGCGCAAAACGAGTGCGAAGCAAGAAGCGGCCAGGAATAGGAATTTAGGAGGCCCAAGAGGTGGCGACAAAACAAAGCATAGAAGAGGGATTGGAATTCACTCCGAAATTCGATGAGAACGGGCTTATACCGGCCATAGCCCAGGACGCCAAGACGGGGCAGATTCTGATGGCGGCCTATATGAATCGGGAGGCGCTTGAGGCGACCATTGGAAGCGGGTATGCCACGTACTTCAGCCGGTCGCGCGGGAAATTATGGAAAAAAGGTGAACAGAGCGGCCATGTCCAAAAAGTAGAGCAGATACTGGTCGATTGTGACCAGGACTGCATAGTCCTGAAAGTAAGCGTTGAGGCCGGGCAATGCCACGTGGGTTACCAATCGTGCTTTTACCGCGCGCTCAAGAAAGGCGGCAAAGAGCTCGAGTTTATAGCGGCAAAGGCGTACGACCCGAAAAAGACTTACAAGAAATAGGCCCATCCGAGACTGCCGGAGCATAACCATTGGTATGAAAGAAGTTATCAAGGCAGGCTGTGGCAAGATGGATGGCGACCGGTCTTGTACGGCGCAACACATTTTTTTGATGTTTCTGTCATTTTGCCAATTCTTTTTTTGGTTTCTGTTGTGGCGCGGGACGGTTATTCGTGAGCGTTGCTCTTGCCAAAAGAACTTGTAATTGGTAATATATTGAATTGGAGCCTTTCGTCACAGGGGGGTGAGAATTCGGGCTGGCCAGAGTTTGGCGGGCCGAAGGAGGGGCGTGCTTTAGCCATTGAGTCTGTCTCATCGCAAAGCAAGCGTCGGATGTGGGTCTTTTTTGCACAGGGGAATTTATGATGAAAAGGGTGTTGGTTTTGATGTCAGTGTTTGCAATAGCATCGGCGGTACAAGCAAGGACATTTGTTGTGGGAACGTCCCCGGCAACCAAGTCGAGGCTGTGGCTTGCGGTGAACGAACCCATGACCGAGGGGGACAGCAACATTGCGGCAGGTCCAAACGGGCAGGTGCTTACCAGCATGGGTATAAGCATGTGGGGCGACGGAACAGAAGTCAATCCAACCGGGTGGATACTGGTTCTGGGGCCGGGCTCGATTGACGGTCACACTATGGTTTATCCCGGTAACAGGGCCGCTTACAGGGACCCGGAAGACAATGTGAACGTACCGAACGTACCGGAGCTTCAGGAGCGGCTTGATGCGATGAGGGAGCTGCTGGATATGCCCGACCTTGCGGACTTTTCGAGCTGGGATCTGATTGATTCGCGGACGCCGCCGGCCCCCGCAGCCGGAAAACTGATTGATAATATCATCCTCCAGCGCCAGGGGACATACGGAGATATTCGAATAACTTTGGTGAACGAATGGTTTGAAACGCTTGACAGCGTGACTGTTTCGCCGGAACAAGTCTGGGAGGGGGACTACGGTGACTGTCCGCCGCCGTATCCGACACGTCTGGCTGATAACGGCGCGAGGCACAAAACAGGCACGAGCCTCTTTCTTGGCCGACTGGCAGACAAAGAAACGGACGGTCAGCCAATGATTTCGGCAGACGGGGATGATATGAACCTGACAGACGATGAAGACGGCGTTTTGTTTCTGTCGAAAATATTACCGGGATATGCCGCGGACGTTTACGTGTCAGCTTCGGCGAGCGGTTTGCTCGACGCCTGGGTGGACCTTAACGGAGACGGGGATTGGGATGATGAAGGCGAGCAGATATTTGAGAGTCTGCCTCTGGTGGCGGGCTGGAATGTGCTGTCATTCAATGTGCCGGGCTGGGCTGCTGCGGGAGAGAGTTACGCGCGGTTCCGCTTGAGTACGGCGGGCCGGCTGAAACCTACGGGGCCGGCCGAAGACGGCGAGGTGGAAGACTATAAGGTCACTATAGAATACTGCTATCCGACGGACGACCCTGCGTACGCTGATTTCGTGCAGTACAAGAAACGCAATTTCAACCAGGTGGATTGCTGGTGCGCACCGCCCTACGGTTCGGGCTATCAATGTGACGGTGATATTGACGGCGAGACTTCAGGTTACCCCTATTACTACCGTGTTTACACTGGCGACCTGAACAGAATCATAACAAACTGGCTGAAGCGAATTTCCGACCCGACTCTTGACCCGTGCGCGGATATCGACCACACGGCTCCGTCTCTGCGGGCGAACTACAGGGTCGACGTGGGTGATCTTGGGATACTTAAGGCAAACTGGAAGAAAACGGACGCCGAGCTTGCGGGTGATTGCCCGAGGCCGGAATAAGGTTTGACTTCAGAGAGCGGGAGAGGCTTGCGCTTTGGGTGTGCGGAGGTGGATTAGCAGTCGTGCTGAAGTGAAAAGGCATTCAAGGATTCTTGGACCCCTGGCGAGAAACGACAAGCGGCCTACGCGGAACAAAGGGGCAAAGTCCGCACGCAACCGGCAAAAAATCAATTCTCATTTTCGGCCTATCATTTTCGCCTGAGAACTTTGTGAGCATCCCTATACTCACAGGCAAGCACTAAACTCAAATGCCCGGCTTTTTTTCCTTGCTCGCGAGCCACGACAACATATAATTGGTTTGTTTAGCGGTCAGTATAAACAAGAGAAAATTTGAAAATGGCAAATCGTTCCATGTCCATTCCGGGAAGCATCGTCAGCCGACGCGGGTACGCACAGGGACGAACGTTGTGCCGCCTCAGTAGCCGGATGAACGGCAGGACGACAATAAAAGCGGAATTAACCATGCGCAAGGAGGTGTTGATACTGTTTTACTCGTGTTGTTTTTCTCCCACTTAAGCATTACAAGTCGCGCCAGAGCAGCTATGGAAATCACACAAGACCAGAAAAGAGAAATAGAAAAAATCACACGTGAGATCGATTGTCCAAAAGATTTCGAATGCTGCAAATCGTCTTTTGAGAACGTTGGAAGCATAAAGGACATTGGAACACAAGGGCTGCTCGAGTGTCTGGAACAAAACGCGCACGACTGCAAGTTCTCACTGTCTTTCGGAAGCGGGTCTTCCTGCCTGTGTCCGCTAAGAATATATATAGCCACTGAAATGCACAGATGAACGAAGCCAAAGAAGCGACTTTTGCGCCCGCACAGAACAAATATCGATGGGGATGTCTCTCAGCGGTTCGGCAATGAGAAATCCAGCAGCTATTGGCAAGGACGAAAGACGGGCCTATTATCACTGTTTCAGAGCTCTGTCGAGGTCGTCAATCAGGTCTTCAACGTCTTCAATTCCGACGGCGAGTCTGAACAGGGTGTCGGTGATTCCCAGCCTATAGCGTTCCTTTCTGGTATAGTCGTAATAACTTACCATTGCCGGATGCGTTATCAGCGTTTCGACGCCGCCGAGGCTCGCTCCGATGTAGCACAATTTCAGGGCGTCGAGAAATCTTTTCGCAGTATTGATGTTGCCCTTTATTTCGAATGTAACGACGCCGCCGCCGCCGCTCATCTGTTGTTTGGCAATTCTGTAGTGTGGGTGACTTTCAAGGAAAGGATAGTAGACTTTTGCGATGCGGCGGTGATTTTCGAGAAAGCGGGCAATCTTCAGGGCGGATTCATTCTGTTTCTGGACGCGCAGCGGAAACGTCTTAAGGCCGCGCAGGAGCAGATAGCAGCAGTGAGGGTCAATCAGCCCGCCCATTGACTTATGCAGGTTTCGCACCTTCTCGATAAGCTCTTTGCTTCCGAGAACGGCGCCGGCGAGAATATCATTGTGGCCCGCGAGATACTTGGTGGCGCTCTGGAGCACAAGGTCCATCCCAAACTCGATAGGCCTCTGGTTCAAAGGCGTGCTAAAGGTGCTGTCGATGAGGGTCAGGACGTTGTATTTGTCGGCTATTTTCTTTATCTTGACAAGGTCGAAGATATTCAAATAAGGGTTGGTCGGTGATTCGGAAAATATAAAACGCGTGTTGTTCTTGATCGCTTTCTCAAGCACCTCATAATCCCCGAACGGAACGATGGTGCACTCAACGCCGAACTGCTTCAGGTAAGACTGGCAGAATTCCAGCGTCTTTTTGTAGCTGTCGTCAGTGATAACGATATGGTCGCCCGACTGAATCAAGGCAAGAATGGTGGTGGTGATGGCGCTCATTCCGGAAGAGAAAACAACGCAGTCGTCGGCACTTTCAAGGTCGGCCAGGCGTGCTTCAGCAATTTTTGCAGTGGGATTGCCGTATCTGCCGTACTCAAAATGCTCCTTGCCCTTTTTTGTGTAATCCTCGATTGCTTTGCTGTTTCTGAATGTGTATGTAGAAGTCTGAACAATGGGGGTCGTCAACGAATCGGCATATTTTTTTCTTGGCTCGCCCGCATGTATCGACCTGGTAGACAAGCGTTTGGCGCCCCGTCGGGCCCTCTTTGTCCCGTAAGATTCAGGCATTATCCATTCCCTTCCCAACAAAAGACCGTGCGCTGACCCTCTTGACTCCAAACAATGCCGGCCGAATACTGTTTTTCAAGCTATAACGCTCAAAGCGATACGGCTAAGGCTAATAAGCTTACTTGTTTATCCAAAAAATACGGGTGCCGCAAGCAATTTTTGCAGAATTTGAATTTCTGGCCCGGAGCTTTCTTTCAGGAATTAAACCACCAGCGACAACAGACAAGGCGCAGCTGGGGCACGCATAAAGGTCACGTACGCCTTTTATTGCAATGTTCTTGCGGCTTTTTTTCAAACGCTGCCCCCCTGCTTCAGCGCGCGGTACGGTAAACGTCCCATAAGCAGCTTCAAGTCCTTGTCTTTGTGGCGATTAGCGAACGAGGCAAAAGCAAGTGTTTTTCAGGCCGGGGCAAAAAACCGCGTTTTTATTACGCCCGACAGGATTCGAACCTGCGGCCTTCGGTTTAGGAAACCGACGCTCTATCCTACTGAGCTACGGGCGCCCGTGGGTCCTGCTCACACTTTACCTCCGAGGCTTTTATATTGCAATAGAATCAGCTTTTGGATACACTGTTTTTGTGCCAAAAAATGGGCCATAACGAAAGTAAATAAGAAAAAAAGCAAAATTAACGGAACAGATGGCCGGTTGTGCGCATCGTATAAACGGTCAGGCATGGTTCGGCAGAAAAGAGGTGGATTTGGATAAAAGGCTGAATTCGCTTGCCGCCCGGCTGAGAGCCGGAAGTCATGAAGCGGCCGCCGAGCTTGTCGATATATACTACTGGCAGATATACCTGTTTATGCGCAGGCTGGGCCATAGCGGGCAAGTCAGCGAGGACCTGACGCAGGAGAGTTTTCTTCAGGCCTGGCAGCATATTGGGCAGTTGAGAAATGACGGGGCTTTGAATAGCTGGATTTATCATATTGCCGGCAATGTTTCCAGGCTTCACTGGCGCAGGCACAAGGGCCAGGAGACAGGGAGTATCGAAGGATTTGATATACCGGATGAGACTGAAGGCGACACCGACGACTTCGAGGAAATCGAACGGCTGAAGGCTGCCGTGGGCCAGCTTCCGAGAAAACTGAAGGAGGCGGTTGTTCTGCATTATATGCAGCATCTGACGATTTCGGAGGCAGCCGAAGCGGCGGGTATAAGAGAAGGCACTTTTAAGAGCAGGCTCAGCAGAGCGTTAAAGGGTTTGAAAAAGCAGATTGCGTAAAATAGAAGAAAAAGAGGCAGAGCGGGCTATGGAAGAAGAAAAAGTAGGCAAGTTGCTGAATGCACTGGCAGAGCGAACCGCGGAAAGGGTCCGGCCGGAGCTGGCCGAACAGATAAAGCAGCATATTCCGTCGAGGCTTATCCCTTACAGGAAGGGCATAGATACTGTCAACATAATAATCGATTTGAGGGTAAGCAAACTGGCCGCGGCGGCGGCGATAATCATCACGATGATTTTATTGGCGAGCTTTTTTGGCGGACCGAACCCGACAGGCAGCGGTATATATCAGGACGGCAAGCTGCTGATAAGGTACTGTCTGGGCGGCAGGAACGTCAGCAACAACGACCTGACCAGCATGTCAAGGCTCTGTGAGTATCTGACTCAACAGGGCAAGGACGTCGTGTTCTACGGCGAAGGCGCCGACAGAAATGACAGTAACTCGGTACTGATGCAATGGAAGATATCCGACGACAGGTACAGGGTAATCTTCAGCGATTTGCGTGAAGCTGAAGTGAGCGCGGAGGAGTTGATAAGGCTTCAGGCCCAGATGCTGCAGCAAAGAAAATAGACAAATAAGGTTGAAGGCCGCGAATTGTTTGCTTGAATTTGCGGCGGCTGTGTGATAAAATAGGCAAGGTGAAAACAGATTAAGTCGTACTTAAGGAGTTTGTTAGAAGAAAGAAAGGGGCAGTATTATGAAAGGACGAAAGGGTTTTACGCTGATAGAGCTTTTGGTGGTAATATCAATCATCGCGTTATTGATGGCGATGCTGATGCCGGCTCTGAGCAAGGCGAAGGCGCAGGCAAAGGACGCTATCTGTGTGAGCAACCTGCACCAATGGGGCCTTATCTGGAAAATGTTTACCGACGACGAGGTCCATAACACGTATAAGCCTGACCAAATAGTATCGAAGGCGGGCTATTGGATGGATAGAGACAATTCTGTGAATTGGCCCGGGTTCGTATCAGTGAATTATGCTTCGACTCTGAATCCGAAGCTGTGGATGTGTCCGATGGCAACTAAGATCGGTTATGTGCCGCGTTACTACAAGCCAGGGGGGGGAATAAACCCCTACGCCGCATGGGACAACATGTATGACCTTGACGACGACGGCACCGACGAGTTTTATGCCACGGGCAGCTATGGAATTAACCTGTGGGTTTCAGAGAAGTCGGATGATAGACACTGGTGCACTCCGAATGTAAGAGGCGCCGCGTATGTTCCCACATGGATGGACTCCCAGTGGCAGGACATGTATCCGCAGGGTGTCCAGGACCAGCCGCTCCCAACAGAGCAGGATTTTTGGACGCCGGGGTCGGCAAACGAGCTGCGGCGTCCCTGTATCAAGCGACACGCTCCGTACTACGTGAATATTCTCTGGATGGACTGGTCGATTGGGAGAAAGACGATTAAGGAGCTGTGGCTGCTTAAGTGGCACAAGAAGTGGCCTTCCGTTGGCGAGATTGCCGGCGGCAACCCTTCTCTTCCGGTGTGGCCGGCTTGGATGAACGACGTGCCGGACCCGATAGCCCCCGCTCCATGATATCGATAGCTCCATAGTATAAGGACAAGTGCGGCACACAAAAAGGGCGGCCTTATTAAGAGGGGTCCGCCTTTTTAGTTGTCTGTGTGTTAGTAGATGTGTGTCTGGCAACCGGACAAGAGCGTGTGCTGCTGACAAAAATTGCCGTAATCGCGTAGAGAGGGCGGAAGGATGGCCGTGCACAAAAGGCGGGGGTTTACGCTAATCGAGCTTTTGGTGGTCATCGCGATAATTGCGCTGCTGATGTCGATACTGATGCCCGCATTGAGCAAGGCGAAGCAACAGGCCAAGGCGGCGGTATGCCTGTCGAACCTGCATCAATGGGCAATCGTCCTTTCGATGTACACCGGCGAGAACAACGGGTATTTCCTTGCCGGCAATGAGGGAATCACAGGCGGTTGGGCGTGGATGGAGGTGCTCCGACCATACTACTCCGACGACAAACTGCACCTTTGCCCGATGGCCAGGAGAGTCAGGTATAATACCGACTACGAAGCAGGCGGCACATTCTATGCCTGGAACCCCGGCACGGTTGCCGAACCGTTGTACGGCAGTTACGGCCTGAACGGCTGGCTTGCCAATCCCGCGCCGGGAGAGAGCGAAGTGTTCGGCCGCCCGGTTGGCGACAACTGGCGGACAGTCAGCGTCAAACCTGCAGCTACGATACCGATGGTTGCGGACTGCGGGATATGGGACGGCTGGCCGTTAAAGGTAGATAAACCGCCTCCGTATCCGGATATGATGACCGAACACGGCGTTCTCAATAGTGAAATGCGGCGTTTCTGCCTGAACCGGCACATGGAGCACGTCAACGGCGCTTTTGCGGATTTTTCCTGCAGGAGGATGGGACTAAAGGAACTGTGGCGGCTGAGGTGGCATCGCGGGTATAAAGTGAATGACCCGCAGCCGGCAGAGTGGAATGAGCCGAAACATTGGATGTATGCAATGAAAGACTACTGAGAATTGTCCATTGCACAAAAGCAGAGGGCGCAGGTTTAAGAAACCGACTTTTCCAATCAGCCTGCGGTTGAATAATCGGCCGGACACGGTTGTGTATGAATTGCGCCTTAGGGGGGCGTTTTCGGGCGGGTTTGCACGGGAAACGCCGCGTAAACGTATGATACTGCCTGTATGCCAGGGGCATGAAAACAGACAGAATCAACGGAACAGGTAAGCTTGCCCGCGCATCCTATATTATGTATCATGGCTACCGGGCAAAGGTATGGCCGGAAAGGAGCAGCGATGCAAAAACGAGAAGGCTTTACGCTGATAGAGCTTCTGGTGGTAATAGCCATTATCGCGCTATTAATGTCGATACTGATGCCGGCATTAAACAAGGCAAAGGCCCAGGCCAAGGCCGCGGCCTGCATGAGCACGCTGCATCAATGGGCCATTATATGGAAGATGTACACCGATGATAACAATGGGCAGCTCACCGAAAGCTGGGACTGGGTAGTGCCGTTGCGCCCGTACTACGCTGCCAAGGATGTGCTTCGCTGCCACGCCGCGTGGAAGCCGAAAGTTGAGCCCGCCATGGGAGACTATGAACCAGGCGGGAAATTTCATGCGTGGGCAGACTGGAAGGAGACAAATGGCGGCGATGAGTTGTTTATTGGCAGCTACGGGATAAATATGTTTATGACTCAGAACAAGGACGGCGGCAGGGAGGGCAAGCTTTGGGAGAAAGTGACGGTGCGGGGCGCGGCTTACATACCGATATTCAGCGACTCGGCGCAGGATGAAGACTCTCCGCAGCCGAGCGACCAACCTCCTATATTAAGACGGCGAGATCTATCCTCCTACTGGTGGCGGCGATAAGAACGAGATAAAGGACCGGTGTTTGAACCGGCATATGGAGGCGATAAACGTCCTTTTTGCCGACTGGCACGTGGAAAGGGTAGGGCTTAAGCGACTCTGGCTGCTTAAGTGGCACAGCAAGTGGCCGACGGGCACTGACCACTTGCCGGTCTGGCCGCTCTGGATGCAGGGAATGAAAGACTATTATTAACAAGCTGTACTGCTTCAGGCATTACCTGACTGCTGTTGAACGCCGGGTAAGCGGGTGCGATTTGTGACCGGCCCATACGACCCCCCAAGAGTCGCAATCTTTTAGACAAAGGCCGCTCGTGCAAGACATTCATCCTGCACGGAGCGGCCGTATCAGCAATTCCTACTTCGCGCTCAAGGCTTGTGAGGCAAACATCGTCTGTCTCCGCTAATTCCATTCACAGACGGCTGCCCGCACTCCGCTCAACAAAAAGCCTTGACCTGTGTCACTTCAGAAGATGTCGAGCAAATGTGGGCCTACGCAGGGACGGTTCTTCTTCTTTGAAACAGGAAGACGATGATACCCAGGGCGAACAGACCGGCAAGGCCGTTCTGGCCGAGGGTATTGAGCAGAGCGGTGAGATTGCCCACAATGCTCCCGAAGAAGATAACCGAACTGCCAAACAGGATTTCGACCGCGACCCCCAGGGCAATCAACAACAGAGCAATTTCGGTAATCTCACCAAGCCATCTTTTTGTCTCTTCCAGAAAATGCATACCTGACTCTCCTTAAAAAAAACCATAAAGCTACCGACATCCTTAGGCATCTTGTTCGGCTTAGCTTTCCGGATTCCTTTAATATTTATACCTGAAATACTAAAATATATCTCGCGCGGAAGAATCCTGCGATTTGCAACCCTTCGATAAAAACACCGCCAATAGACGCTTTTCAGTACTGAAATCGCGGTTTGGCAACCATATCAGGGGGCCAGCCGGCTTCGGGCGCCCCTGCGCAAAGTCGCCCGAATTTATGTGCCGTTTAGTTTACTATGCCGAAAGCCGAAAGAGCTGCCGGACACTTCCGCAACGCGCAAAAGAGGCAAATAACCGGCGATTTATGCCCATGGTAAGCATCTCATGAGGCTCAAATTTAGCCATTCCTTGACTGCCTACCTGTTAATTTGGGCAAAATATGCTTGACTTGGACTGTTAAAATAGGGTATAATCTCGTTATGTTTGGAAACACGGTATCGTTTGTTTTGCGCATACTGCTTATTGGGGCTCTTTGGGCCTTTGTGTGGCGGTTTGTGCAACCGCGAACACAGTTGATGCGCGTATTGCGAGCCGCATTGCTTCTGGGCTGCCTTTTAGTTATCCTGGCCGTGTTAAGAATCACAGGGCGGTAGCGGCATCTGCCCTCGTGCAGTACACTGACTTAGACAGGACCGAACCATCCAAAACACCCATCATAGAGAAACGACCACCGTCCTATAATTTCTACAGCTACCCCCGCCACTATTAAGAAGGCGTGAAAAAATGGAGCCTATGGGATTCGAACCCACGACCTCTTGCATGCCATGCAAGCGCTCTCCCAACTGAGCTAAGGCCCCAAGTTTACACAATATTAGCAGAACATCGCGTTTTTGGCAAATAATTTTTGGGGGGTGGTCGTTTATCGGCTCAAGCCCCCGTCCTTCGGTAATTGTCTTTGTCGGCAGATTACAATATAATGTTCCCTGGGTTCCGGTTTGGCCAACAGTTCATATCGACAGCGCTTACAGGTGAAGATTAAGAGTTTTGGTAAAGAGACAAAGGATATTCATAACGGGCCGCGTACAGGGGGTTGGTTTTAGGCCTGCCGTTTATAAGATAGCGCGAACGCTGGGTCTGTGGGGGAATGTCTATAACGACGCCAAAGGCGTAACCATCGAGTTGCAGGGAGAAGCCGAAAAAATCCGTACGTTCCTGTCCCGGCTTCAAGGCGACGACAAGCCTCCTCTGGCACAGATTGAGAGCTGCCAAGCACTTGACATAGGGGTAATCGAGGGCGACAACCGGTTCGTCATCACGGAAAGTGAGTCGGAGGGAACGGCATTGGCGCAGGTTACGGCGGATATGGCGGTCTGCCGGGACTGCCTCGCGGAGATGGGGAACGAGCAGGACTTTCGGTATCGATATCCATTTATAAACTGCACGAACTGTGGGCCGAGGTATTCAATCGTTCGGACTATTCCTTACGACCGGCCGAATACGACGATGTCGGTCTTTGCGATGTGCGACAAGTGCTCAGCTCAATACAGTGACGTGGCCGACCGCCGTTTTCACGCCCAGCCGGTTGCATGCGAAAAGTGCGGGCCCAGGATATGGCTGGCCGACAGCGAAGGAAAACCCATAGAAAGACAGGCCGACAATGCAATCGCCGAAACGGCACGGTTGCTTCGAGCCGGGAAGGTTGTCGCGATTAAGGGCGTGGGGGGATTTCACTTGGCGGTTGATGCGCTGAACAACGGAGCGGTGCAGAGACTGCGCAATCGCAAGAGGCGAGACCACAAGCCTTTCGCGATGATGGGCGGTTCAATTGAGAAGGTAAGGGAATATGCGATTGTGAGCGAACTTGCGGAGAAGATTTTGAAAACTCCTGAGAGTCCGATTGTCCTGCTGCCAAAAAAGAAAAATGCGGCGATAGCGCCGTCGGTCGCCGAGGGGGTCAATACGTTTGGTTTTATGTTGTGCTACGCACCGCTGCATTATCTGCTGTTTGCAGAAGGCATAAAGGTTCTGGTGATGACCAGCGGAAACATTTCAGATGAGCCGTTGATATGTAAGAATGAGCAGGCGCTGGAAAGGCTGGGCGGCGTGGCGGACGCATTCCTGATGCACGACAGGGAAATCTATCGGCGGGTTGATGACTCGATTGTGCATTTTATCCATGGACAGCCCGTGCCTTTAAGGCGGGCAAGGGGTTATGTTCCGACGCCGGTACTGGCTGAAGAAACCTGCGAGCGGGACATATTCGCAGCCGGGTCTGATTTGAAAAATACGTTCTGCTTTGTAAAACAGAACCAGCTAATATGCAGCGAACACATAGGCGACCTTGAGGACGCGGAGGTTTATCATCATTACATAAATTCGATTGAGCATCTCCGTAAACTTTTTGAGGTTGAGCCAAAGGTGATAGCGTGTGACCTTCACCCAGGGTATTTGTCAACGCAATATGCGCTTTCACTGCCGGCCGACAGGGTCATTCAGATTCAGCATCACTGGGCCCATATTGCTTCTGTTCTGGTCGAGCATAACCTGAGCGGGCCGGTCATTGGGCTTGAGTGTGACGGGACAGGATACGGCACAGATGGTGCGATTTGGGGCTGTGAGTGCATGATTGCGTCGCTCGAGGATTTCGAGCGATTCGGGCATCTGGAATACTATCCGCTGGCGGGCGGCGACAAGGCAAGCAAAGAAGCTATAAGGCCTGTCCTGGGACTGCTAAAGAAGACATGCGGTGAGGATTTTAACTTAGGGCAATTTCAATGGCTGCTTGAGCAAATTGAGCCGGACATTGATAAGCAGAAGGTCATATTGGAGCAAATCAAAAAAGAGGTCAACACATCGGACACTTCGAGCCTCGGGCGGGTTTTCGACGCGGTCGCCGCAATGGCGGGACTGGGAAACTACAATCATTTTGAAGCGCAGCTTCCGATGGCCCTGGAGGCGGCAATCGACGCCGAGGTTGGGCAAAGCTACGGTTTCGACCTGCTGAGGCGGGCCGGTGAACCGCTGCAGCTTGACCTGCGTAAGATGATAGAGCAGATGATTGAAGATATAAAAAACAAGACCCAGCGGGGGGGCATCTCGGCGAAGTTCCATAACTGTATCGCTGCGGCCCTGCTGGAGATGGCTAAAGAGGCCAAAAAGAAGACAGGTTTGGACACTGTCGCATTAAGCGGCGGGGTGTTCTGCAACAGGTATTTGACCAATCGGCTGATCAGGCTCTTGAAGCAGAATGATTTTGTCGTATTATTTAACCGCGAGGTCCCTTCCAATGATGGGGGGATATCTCTTGGGCAGGCGGCGATAGCCGCCAGGCTGGCGAAATGCAGGATATGAGGTACCGGTCATGTGTCTGGCAATACCGGCAAGAATAGTTGAGCTAAAAGGGGACAAGGCGGTAGTTGACGCGATGGGCAACCGCTGGCGGGCAAGGACCACACTGCTGCCGGAAGCGAAGCTGGGGGACCTGGTGTTGATACACGCCGGTTTTGCCATATCGCTTGTGGATGAACAAGAGGCCAAAAAGACCTGGGATCTGCTGAGGGAAATAGACGATTTCGAAGAGACCCAGGATAAAGTTTCCGGTTAGGTTTCGTTTTTATGCTTGAGAGGATTTACAGAGCCCAGAAGGTTATGGATGACGCCTGCAAGAGGCTTGGTCGGCAGATAAACATAATGGAGGTTTGCGGCACGCACACGGTCTCGATTTTTCGCACCGGCATAAGGTCAACTTTGCACGACAACTTGAAACTGCTGTCGGGGCCGGGCTGTCCGGTGTGTGTTACCGACCAGAGCTATATCGATATTGTCCTGCAGTTGGCCGAGCGGCGTGACGTTTTGATTGCCACATACGGCGATATGGTTCGCGTGCCGGGAAAAACCGGTTCGCTCGAAACAAAGCAGCCCCATTCGAATGTGAAGGTAGTCCTGAGCAGCGAAGACGCACTGCAGTTGGCAAAGGACAACCGCGGCAAAACGGTTGTGTTCGTGGCGATAGGTTTCGAGACCACCGCACCATCTACCGCGGTGGTGGTGAAACAGGCGGCGGCAGAAGGCGTTGACAATTTCTGCATTTTGAGCGGGCACAAGCTGGTGGTGCCGGCGATGCGGGCGCTGGTGTCGGAGAAGAATCATAATATAGATGCGTTTCTGTGTCCCGGGCATGTCAGTGTGATTATCGGCTACCGCGCTTTTGCAGAAATAGCGGAACGCTTCGACAGGCCGTGCGTGGTGGCGGGTTTTGAGCCGATGCAAATCATCGAAGGGCTTGGTGAAATCTGTCGGCAGCTTGCGGCCGGCGAGGCAGAAATAAAGTCAGTATACACCGCGGTAGTGACCGAGCAGGGGAATCCGACCGCACAGAAAATAATCAACGAGTGCTTCGAGCCGGTTGACGGCTACTGGCGCGGACTGGGGAAAATACAAGAAAGCACGTTGAGGCTTAGAGATAAATACGGCCGGTTCGATGCCCTTAAACGTTTCGAGATTACCGAAGCGCCTGCGGAGGACTCAACAGGCTGTCGATGCGGGGAAGTACTTTGCGGATTGATAGAGCCGCCGGAGTGCGCCCTGTTTGAGAAGAGTTGCACGCCGCAGTCGCCGGTTGGGCCGTGCATGGTAAGCTCTGAAGGCACATGTGCGGCGTGGTTCAAGTATGGGCGAACGAGAAACACAAAGCAATGAACCGGGGTAAACACGATACAATCCTGCTGGCGCACGGCGGCGGCGGTCAATTGAGCGATGAATTAATTCGGCGTCATATTCTGCCGGGCATCAACAATGACACTCTGGCTGAACTGGCTGATTCGGCGAAGCTGGACCTGGCTTCGAAGTCGGTGTGCTTTACTACAGACAGCTATGTGGTAAAACCCCTTTTCTTTAATGGCGGCGACATCGGCAAGCTGGCGGTATGCGGGACGGTAAATGACCTGGCTGTTGCAGGTTCGAGGCCGGTCGCACTGAGTCTGTCGCTTTTAATTGAAGAAGGTTTCGAATTTGAATTGTTTGAGAAGATCCTTGGCAGTATCGGCAAGGCAGCGAAGGAAAACAGGGTCAATATTGTTGCGGGCGACACGAAGACCGTGGAGGCCGGCGCGCTCGACAAGATTTTCATAAATACAGCGGGTATTGGAATCAGATTGGCCGGTGTGGATTTAGGTTTCGATAAAATTGAGGTCGGCGACAGAATAATTATCAACGGCAGCATCGGCGACCACGGGATGACGATTATCTCTCAGCGGGAAGGCATAAAATTTGAATCGCAATTAAGAAGCGACTGTGCCGGCCTTGCCGAACTGACCTGTCAATTGCTGGAAAATACCAGGGGCATAAAATTCATGCGGGACCCCACGCGCGGAGGGCTGGCGGCGACACTAAACGAGATTTCAAGGGGGAGCGGGCATAGCATCGAGATTCGTGAGGCGGATATACCGGTTAAACCATGCGTACAGGCCGCGGCGGATATGCTCGGCTTCGATGTGATAACAATTGCAAACGAAGGGAAATTCGTGGCAATTGTCTCCCCGGAAGCAGCCGAGGGTTGTCTCAATATCTGCCGAAGGCATACACTCGGCAGGGAGGCAGGCATAATCGGGGAAGTTGTGCAGACGCGGGATGTTCCCATAGTTGAAATGACAACGAAAATCGGCGGCAGAAGAATAGTGCAGATGCCTTACGGGCGGGAATTGCCGAGGATTTGCTGATGCATGAGGCTATGGTCGCGCAGAGTCTGCTGAAGGCGATTTCAGCCGAGGCAAAAAAACATGATGGAAGACCTGTCGCTGCGAAAATCAGTTGCGGGAAGCTTTACGCTATTAATGACGAAGCACTTTGTTTTGCTTTTGAGGCCCTCGCCAAAGGCACGACGTGCGAAGGTATGAAACTGGAAATTGAGCACAAGCCGATACAGGGACGGTGTAAGAACTGCGGGCAAGAGTTTGACGTCGAAGCCTGCCTGCTGAAGTGCCCGGAGTGCGGCAGTGATGATTTCGAACTACCCAGAGATGCGCCTTTGCTGCTCGAAGAGATAGAATTCCAAACGGAGTAATATGATGAAAGTTAACGTGGGTAGAAAGATTCTCGGGGCAAACGAAGAATACGCATTCAAGAACAGCCGGTTGTTGGCTGAACAAAAGAAATTGTGCCTGAATGTAATATCCTCGCCCGGCTCGGGCAAGACGACAATCCTCGTAAGAACAATAAACGACTTAAAAGGCAAAATCAAAATCGGCGTTGTCGAGGGCGATATTCAGACGGACATAGACGCCGAAAGAATCAGGGCGACTAATGCGCCGGCGGCGCAGATAAACACAAACGGGGCGTGCCATTTATCAGCGGCTCAGGTAAACGCTGCGCTTGGCAAGTTGCCCGTCGCAAACCTGGATTTGATTTTCATAGAGAATGTGGGCAATCTGGTATGTCCTTCAGCTTTTGAATTGGGCGAGAACGGCAAGATAGTTGTGCTTTCAGTTCCGGAAGGTGATGACAAGCCGGCCAAGTATCCTGCCATATTTGCAAAGTCAAAGGTCCTGCTGATAAACAAAATCGATTTGCTCGAGCCGGGCGGGCAAGTGGATTTTGACATCGAAAGAGTAAGAGCCGATGCGCGCAGATTAAACAAGAGCATCGAAATCTTGCCGATATCCGCAAAGACGGGCGCAGGGATGACCGCTTGGTACGACTGGCTTGCCAAATCGGTCAAGAGCCTGAGCTAAGACTCGGCGCCTGACTGGTAGAGGTGATGTTTGCGGATATAGTCGGCGACGGACGGGTGGAGCATATCAGCTACATCAAGGCCGGCGGCCAGTCTCTTACGAATCTCTGTGCTGCTTATATCAATCAAGGGCGTCGGGACGATGTTTCGCTGCAGTTTATCGACTCGCTCAGGCCCCCAGACGGGCTCGAATTTTCGCAAGCCGGGCGGTTCGCAGCCGGCCCTGAACATAACGCACAAATCACACTCATCAATCAACTCATCAATTCGATACCATAGAGCAAGGTCATCAACGGCGTCGGCCCCCACCAGCCAACAAACTGAAACGCCGGAGCCGTACTCGGCCTGAAAGCGTCTTACCGTTTCCAGCGTATAGCTGGGTTGCGGCTTTCTTAATTCGCAGTCGCTTACGTGAAACTTCTCATTGTCTTCGATAGCCAGAGCTATCATATTAAGTCGGTCGTCATCGGGCGCCTGCGGGAAAGACTCTTTGAGGGCGGAGCGCTTGGCAGGAATGAAGATGATTTTCTCTGCGGCAATATGCTCAAGTGCAACGGCGGCGACGGCAGTATGACCGAGATGAATCGGATCGAACGTGCCGCCAAACAAAGCTATTTTTCTTTTCGGCATAAAGTAACTAACAGGCAAAATGTGTGTTGTTGAACCGGCACACTGAAAAATTTTCAAAAAAAGTTCGGGGCAGAAATAACGTCAAAAAACCTAAAAGATTTTCAAAACACAACCCGGCCCCCGTCCGATTGAAACTTTTCTCACACATCAAAACCACATATATGGTGACACGAGCATGAAACATCTTGGCGCCAAACAAGCCTATAGATTAAATAAAACGGCTTCGACACGCATAACGGTAAAATAAGCTTTTCCGTGCTCAAGCGAAATCCCGGTGAGAACCTCAACTCTAAAAAAACTTCGTCGACAACAAAGCAAGTCTCGTCATTTTCATACGAAGTATGATAAACAATAGAAGCACTTGTGTAAAACTTCAAGAGCAAAAAATTTTATGAAGTATTTTTAAACTTTTGGACGATAAAAAATGTAACAATAGTATTAGTTTTTTGTATTATTAGTTTGACAAAGTTTTTTAGGGTAAATTAGTATTATAGTTAACTTGAATTCAAAAGTCAATTAATAAACCGCGAAAGGAGGTGGTAAAATAATGGCGAAGGCAAAAAAGAAAACAGCGAAGAAGGCATCCAAGAAGAAAGCAAAAAAGAAAAAATAGCGTAACGGTTTAGCCAAAAGCTTGTGCGTTTTACGAATCGCGGCTTTTGGCGGGTCGCCGGCAGGAAGCCGGCGACGAGCGTCGCAACGCAAGATTAGTGTAGCGGCAAGTTATGCAAAAATGGAAGGTTCTCTCGCCACGGTGGAACCTTCCATTTTATTTGTATGCGGCAGGGCCGATACAAGCCCTGTCCTTTCCCTCCCAAAATGGCGGTTAAATACTGCATGGGCGGCGCCTTGCAACCGGCCACAATTTCATATAGTATTGTTTTAGAGCGTTCGCAGGGTTGAGATCAACCGCCATCGCCTGCGGGCCTAAGAGGAAACAATATGGATTATTTCCAATACAAAGACGGCAAGCTGTTCGCCGAGCGGGTGGATGTTGAAAGACTCGCAGCCGAAGTCGGCACACCCGTGTACATTTACAGCAGAAAGACCTTCCTGGACCATCTGCGGAAGATTCAAGAGGCATACAGCGAACTTGATACCATGGTTTGTTATTCTGTCAAAGCATGCGGCAACGTAAACATCCTGAGATTCATGGCAGAGGCAGGCAGCGGGTTCGATATCGTGAGCGGCGGAGAGCTGTATCGGGTGCTGCAGGCCGGGGGCGACCCGTCGAAAGTAGTCTATGCGGGCGTAGGCAAGACAGACCGGGAAATAATTGAGGCCCTGCACGCCGGTATCGCCTATTTCAATATCGAATCGGAAGCTGAACTGGATAACCTGATTGGGCTGGCAAGAAAAGAAAACAAACAAACCAAAGCCGCGCTGCGAGTTAACCCCGATGTTGACCCCCGGACCCACAGACACATAACAACCGGCAAAAGGGAAACAAAATTCGGCGTTGACATCGAGCGTGCTCAAAAAGTATTTGCCGACTACGCCGACAATGGCATCGTAAGGCTGTGTGCCATCCATGTTCACTTAGGCTCGGGCGGCAAGACGGTCGACCCTTATTGCGAAGCCGTGTCAAAGGTACTGCCTTTGATAGAAGAACTTCGTTCAAAAGGCCATACCGTGGAAGCACTGGATCTTGGGGGTGGGTACGGAGCGGACTATGAGAGCGATACGGTTCCTTCGGCGGCCGAGTACGCTGCCGGGGTGGCGCCTCTATTGAAGGGCAAAGACCTGAAGCTTATTTTAGAGCCGGGTAAAGGCATTGCAGCAAACGGGGGCATACTTGTTACGAAGGTGCTGTACCTGAAAACGGGCGGCGAAAAGAAATTCGCCATAGTCGATGCAGGCATGAACGATTTGATTCGTCCGCCGTTGTACGACGCGTTTCATTTCATCTGGCCCGTCAAAGTGGAGAAAAGATTCGTGCCTGCGCAGCGTGACAGGAATTTGCGGATGGACGGCACGGAAGTTGTTGACGTGGTCGGGCCGATATGCGAAAGCACTGATTTTTTCGCGCAGGACCGGGCGCTGCCGCCGCTGAAACGGGGCGATTTGGTTTCAATCTTTACAGCGGGGGCTTATGGCTTTGCTATGAGCAGCAACTACAATGCGCGAGGGCGGGCGGCGGAGGTGCTTGTGGACGGCAGCAGATTCGCGGTCATAAGAAAACGTGAAACGTACGAAGATTTGGTTGGGCCGGAAAAAACGGCAAGAGGTTAGTTCTTAAAAGCCCTGTTCGCAAGGACAGGATTGGCTGCCGGTAGGGGGGCAATTCAGAAATGTCGTTCGACAAAGCCGGTGTCGATTTTATTCTTGACATACAGGTTGTGTGAGAGAATGTCCAGGCAAATGGGTATTGTCGTCTTGAGCGGCTCTATAACGAATTCTCGCAAGGCTCTTTTCATTGTGGCGATGGCTTCGCTTCGAGTTTTCTGATAGACAATAAGCTTGCAGAACAGCGAGTCGTAATTTGTGGAGACGGTCCAGCCCTGACAGACATGGGTATCGACTCTGACCCCGGGGCCGCCGGGTGCAATATATCTGGCAATCTTGCCCGGAGAGGGTGCGAAATTGTTTGCCGGGTCTTCGGCGTTGATTCGGCATTCGATGGCGACGCCGGTATGCTTGATACTTCTTTGGCTCAGTTTGATAGGCAGGCCCGCAGCGATTTTCAACTGCCACTTAATAAGGTCGTGGCCGGTAACCATTTCAGTAATGGGGTGCTCAACCTGAATTCGCGTGTTTACCTCAATGAAGTAGAACTTCTTGTCCTTGTCCAAAAGGAACTCGACGGTCGCGGCGTTGACATACCCGGCTTCTTTTATAAGCCTCAGAGCGGCCTGACAAAGTTCCTCTCTGGTATGCGCATCCAGGACCGGACAAGGCGATTCCTCAATCATTTTCTGGTGTCTTCTTTGAACAGTGCAGTCCCTCTCGTAAAAGTGCAATGCGTTGCCCTCGTTGTCGGCTATGACCTGAACCTCAACGTGTCGGGGCTCAATTATGAACTTTTCGAGGTAGACTCTCTTATCTCCGAAAGCGGCCTGGGCCTCGGCACAGGCCGCGTTAAAAGCCGAACGAAAAGTGGTGTCGTTGTGGACAATTCTCATGCCGCGTCCCCCGCCGCCCGCGGCGGCTTTTATGATTACGGGATAACCGATTTTGTCCGCGAGCTCCAGGGCCTCGGACTCTTTCTCGATGGCCCCATCCGAACCCGGCACAATCGGCACTTGTGCCCGCTGCGCCAGCTTGCGGGCCTGGACCTTGTCGCCGAGCAAACGCATTGCTTCAACAGGCGGGCCAATAAAGGTCAGTCCGCACTCCTGGCATATTTGGGCAAAGTTGATGTTCTCGGCGAGGAAGCCGTAACCCGGGTGAACCGCTTCGACGTCGGCGATTTCGGCGGCACTGATGATGCGGGGTATGTTGAGATAACTTTCGGCCGGGTCCGGCGGACCTATACAAATGGCTTCATCAGCGAGCCGCAAGTAGGAGGCATCCCTGTCAGCCTCTGAATATACCACCACGGCTTCAACGCCGAGCTCATGACAGGCACGGATAATACGCAGAGCTATTTCACCACGATTTGCTATAAGGATTCTTGAAAACATATTTTCGTATTGCGTATTGCGTACGAGTTTTTGAAGGCCAAACACATCATTCAGAACACACCGGGAACTAATCAGGTTTGACTTTGAACAAGACCTGGCCGTATTCGACGGCCTGGCCGTTCTTAACGAATATCTCGGCAATGATTCCGCTGGTTTCGGCCTTTATTTCGTTCATCACCTTCATCGCTTCGACTATACAAACAACGGTTTGGGGATTGACATGGGAGCCGACTTCAACATAAGGCTCGGAATCGGGACTGGGCGCCGAGTAGAAGGTACCGACAATCGGCGATTTTATTTCCAGCAACTGCTCCTGGGCGGAAGATTCGGCTTGGACGCCTGCGGTGCGCACTTCACCGGCACCGGCAGGCATGGCAGAGACGGCCGGTGCGAGCAGCGGCACCGCGGCTACGGCCGGCGGCTGGGGCTGCGAACGCTTCAGAAAGATTTTGTCGTCCCCGTGCTTTATCTCCAGCTCGACCAGCTCGTTATCCTTCATTATTTCAATCAGTTCTTTTATTTTCTGTAAATCGTTATCTTTCTTCTCCGCCATTACCGCGTCCTTTCCTGTACAAAAGCAGCCCCTCACTAAATCGGGGCTCAAGCTCGACAAGTATAGCCACGGAACGGACTTTTGCAAACAATTTCCGCCGGGCCCCTGGGCGGGTAAACCGGCCTACCGAAGGACAGAAATCTGCGAGATTGGCCAAAGGCAATGGTTGCCGATACAATTATCGGGCGGAGGTTTTTGTGCATGTTTGGGTGCAAACCGGGTAAAATTGCAGAAAATTCTTGTTTTGCATCAAACTTTTTGGGCGTCAAATACACTTATAGTGTGGAAGCTGGTCAGCGAGAAAGACTGTTAAGTCAAGAAGCCGGCGACGTGAGCGTTAGAGAAGAACGGCAAATAGTTGAAGCGGCCCGCAACGGCGACGTGGAGAGCTTCGGTAAGCTCTATGAGCGTTATTACCCGACGATGGTATGGCTGGCCTACTCGATACTTGCTGACCGGCACTTGGCTCAAGACGCGGCGCAGGAGGCTTTCGCGGTGGCTTGCGAGGGCCTGGCCGACTTGAAACAGGCGGATAGGTTCGGCAGATTGCTGGCAGGAATCTGCCGAAATGTCGCGCGTCAGATGGCCAGACAAAACAAGAGAGAAGTTTTGACCAACGACCCCCCTGCTGCGGTTGAGCAGACCGATGATAATGGTCTTACAGAATCGGTGCGGCTGGCAATAGGGGGCCTGCCTCAGATTTATCGGGAGGCACTAATGCTGCGTTACTGGAACGCGATGAGCTATGAGGAGATGGCAAGGGTTTTGGGGATAGGCACCTCACGAGTCAAGGGGCGACTTTTCAGGGCCAGAGGAATGGTGCAAAAAGGGCTTAAACGAACAGTTTTTGAATTAAGGTAGATTTGGTTATGAAAATTTCAAGGCAGAACAAACGGCTGGACGAGGCCATCCGCAAAGCGGCCCCATTCGATAAGCCGGCAGCGGATTTCGAGAAATGGCGGCAGGAGCATCCGAGAGCGGTTCGAACTCTGAAGTCACACGGCGAACAATGCGCTTTGCACCAGCATAAGACAATAACAAACGTTGAAGTATGGAGAAAGATTATGAAAAACAGGATAACAAGATTTGCTGCGGCTGCGACAGTTCTGATGGCAGTTGTAGCTTCAATAATCTTATGGGATAAATCAGTTAAGCCGGCCTGGGCAGTCGAACAAACGATTGAGGCACTTCAGGAGATTCGGACTCTTATCGTTTCCGGCACAAATCTGTACGGCTCCGAATCAATTCCCTTCAAATGCTGGATTAAGCTTGATGACGCCAATTCACTGTATATGCGATTTCAGGATGAGAAAAAGATTTTCGTAGTCCAAGGCAAAACGGCCTATGAATACTGGCGGGCCGATAATCTGGTAAAGATAAAATCCGGGCCTATGATTCACGACTTGAAATTCTGGTACAAAGCGGCGGAGTTAAGCCCGTGGCTGGCCGGCACGATGCTCAAGACGCTGAAAGTGATGGCGCACAATTGGCAGGAAACCTATGGAAAATACGGCAAAGGTGAACAAGAACGAGATTGTGTCTTCGTTACGTGCAGCTATGAGCCGTTGTCTGCTTCGTTCTGGATGGTATTCGACGTGGAAAGCAAACTAATAGCGCAGGGCAAGTATTGGAAAAATACATACGCCGAAGGGCCGCCCGATGTCTATGCGGACAGTTTCGTTTATAACCCGGAAATCCCGCATGAAACCTTTGACTTCGAGATTCCCGAAGGGGCGAGGATAATAGATAAGGAAGAATTGGCAGAAGCCCGCGCTCTCTTTGACCGGGGCGAGGAGTTACTTCATAAAAAGCGACAACCTGCAGAGGCCATCAAAATCTACCACGAGGTTTACGAAAGATATGCGCATCTCGGTGCGATAGGAGAAGAAGCGTTGGCGATGATTGGCATAAGCTATGACCACATGGGGCAGTACGAAAAGGCTATTGAGATTTATAAGAAAGCCCTTAGAGAATATCCGAATCTGAAAGGCTGGTCGGAATCGACCTATTTTTATCTCGGGGACGCCTATTTGCAGATAGGCCAGAAAGAGAGAGCTCTGGAGGCTTTCAAAAACTGTCTTATAGTGGGCGAAGGCGTTCGGGACTCGGATAAGTTCCCGATGAGAGAAGCTCGTCAAAATATTAAGAGGCTTGAGAATAAGAAAGAAGAATAATTGCACGGCACCATTACTTAGTCGAGCTGCTTTGGCTCGGCTTTTTTTTGCACTTGTGTGGCCATTCTGCGGTGAATTACAGAAACAGCCCCTGTTAGTGCAGCAAGGTGAATATAATTTAGAGTTAACGTGCGAAACGCCAAACGCCCGGCTAAAGCACTTCGAGGACCACCGCCGTAATATCATCCACTTCCGAAGGCGCGATTTTCTTATGCTGGGCCAGTGCGTTGAACTTGTCCACCATCTCAACGGCGCACAAATCCCTGATTTCGCTGAATTCCTCGCTGAAATTAAAGCCGGTCACCTCATCGAAGCTGCCGATAAATGGTTCTGCGCCGTCGGAATACAGGAGCACTTTGTCGCCGCTTTGAAGCTGAATAGTCTGCTGTGTGTATTCGGACTGTTCAAAAATTCCGAGCAGGGCGCCTTGTATTTCCAACTGTCGCGGCGGCTCGCCGGGCCTTATAAGAATGGGGTAGGGATGGCCCGCCCGGGCATAGGTAAGCTGGAGGGTTTTTACATTCAGCAGGCAATAACAACACGTGGCAAATTGATATCCGGAGAGCTTCTGTCCGGCCATTCGCCGATTGAGACCATCCATGACCTCCGCCGGGGAGAATATACGATAATTGTTCTCGATGGTCTCGCGCATAACCAGAGCCTGCTTTACGAATATCGTTAAGAGGGCCGCAGGCATGGCGTGACCGACCGCATCAGCAACATAAAAGCCGATGTGCTGCTCGTCGATGCGCGCGATATCGTACATGTCACCGGAGACCCACTCGGCAGGCAGAAAAGTGGCGGCCCACTGCACCTCGTCGGTGTCGGGCAGTTGAGCAGGCAGGAAATCACGCTGAACAAGGCCGGCCATACGAAGCTGCTCGGCCAGAGTATCGACCAAAGCCCCCGTAATTTGAAGTTTCTCGGCCAATCGGTTGGCGTGAAACTTTTGCATCTGAATCGGCGGCACCGCGGGTCTTACAGCAATTTCAGAACCTCTCTTTCGGTATGCAAGATTGACGCTGATTCTTACCCACAGTTCGTCTATCGAAACGGATTCCATGGTGCTGGCCAAAGAAAAGCTCATCTTTGTCGGGACCAAAGAAAAACTTTTTACGGGCAATTTCACGCGGTTGTTAAGCAAAATGGCGCCAATGTTTCCCGTCTCGAGGGATTCGATTATCCTTGCCAACTTTTGCTGCTGTGAGACGTCCAATCCCTCCGCATCTAAAATGACGGTGCCGATAAGGTCAAGCCGGTGCAGTATCTGCGGGAACTTGTCTATAGAGAGTAGTGCCGAAGAAAGGCTCTTTTGCCTGAGGAGACGCTTTATTTCAGGGGGCATACTTGCCTTGTTGGTCAAATAGAGCACGTCAGTGAAGTTTTGTGGCAGGTCAGCCGTTAAGTCAGCGGCATGGTGATTCTTCGGGTGTCCGTTTTCCGACATTTTTGCAAACGCAGAACGTATTATCAGGCCAGCTTTGCCCATTTCATTTACCTTTCACAGTAGCCTTACGGGACCCTTGAGGATTTCCCGTCACTTAACCAACGCCCTCAAACGCCTCTGTCGGCGTTTGAGAAGGCGCGAAATGGAGTCCCCGGCCCCAATATAAATCGCGCACGAAGCAGTCAGAGTAATTCTCGGCTGGTCGGAAGCGGTACTTTGCGTTTTTTTCCTTTTTTCTTGGTGCGGCTGGTGTTATCGGTCCTCGTGTTGCCGGTACTTCGAGACCTTTGTTATTCCCCATCCGGCAGAATCATCGGTCAACCGGCAAAGATAGCCGAGCCTATACGAAGGATAGTCGCCCCCTCTTCGACGGCAATCTCGTAATCTGAGCTCATACCCATACTAAGCTCGGCAAAGTCGGGACCGACTATTTTCTCACCTCGCATCTCGATAAACAACTCCCTTGCGCGGGAAAAACAAGCACGAATTACGTCCTTATTATGGGTCAAAGGGGCCATAGTCATCAAGCCCACGAGCTTCAAATTGGACAAAGTCATAATCTGCTCGGCAAGATGCGTGGCAGCCCCGACCGGAACGCCGTATTTCTGCGGCTCGTTGGAGGTATTGGTCTGTATAAGCACGCTTGGACACAAGCCCAGTTTCGCCGCTGAGGCCTCTATCTCTTCGGCCAGCCGAAGCGTGTCAACCGAATGTACCAAAGAGATGATGGGCAGGACCTGGCGAACCTTGTTGCGCTGCAGATGCCCGACCATGTGCCAATTGACTTTATACGAAGGCGAATTCCCGTCCCGCTGCTGGAAAAACTCCGATACCTGTGCAGAGACTTTTTTCAGTTGCTGAACGCGGTTCTCACCCAGTTCGGTACAGCCCAACCGGATAACTTCCTTTATGCCCTCGAAGTCAGTAGATTTAGTTACAACGACAAGCTCTATTTCGCCGGGGTCTCTGCCGATGCGGGCACAGGCAGAGTGGATGGTGTACTTTATGCGTTCTATCCTTTCAGAGATCTTTGTCATAAAAGAATAGCTGCGAATTCAGAACCAATTGACTCAATCCACCCAAACAAGAACACATTCAAGATACCGGTTTACGGCGGTGTCCGCCAGTGCAAAACAAAATCAGGGCAAAAATTCTGACGGGTCTTTTAACTTGGCCGGAAGATACTTTTTAACCACGAAATCCAGGCCATGTTTGGCAAAGGCCTGCTGCTCAACACGAACATGCATATTCAGCATTTGGTTGATTGCCTTCTGCCAGGGCTTGTGATGTTTGACAAAGGGGTCGTTCTTCAAAGCGTCCTTTGCTCTTTTTATGTCTACCTCTTTGAGGGGATGTGTAGGCAGCTTGTAGGTTATGATGTCCTCCGGTGTTACGCCAAGGAAGCTGACCGAGGGGACGCAGAAGAACCTGTTCATGTGGGCGGCATTACCCGAGCCGACTTTGAGGGTTCGGTAGATATTGAAATAGCCGTAAGGGTCGCCGTCGACAAAAGCATAGACAGGAATTTTCAATTGGTCGGTCAGTCTTCTTATGAACCTGCGGCAGGCACGCGTGGGGACGCCCCCCATACTGACAAGGATGCATTTTGACTTTTCCCAGTAATCGTATTTAACAAGCCTTTGGAACATACCGGCGGTCTCGATAGCGAGAACAAATTTGGCCTCGCTCTGGAATTGAAGGTCCTCGACCTCTGTTGGTATTGAATAGGCGCCGGAGCCGAATTTTGTGCAATCGACCCTAATTTTTTTGCCTTTGGCGTCGGTGTCAACAACGATTAATCTGCCGGCCACGTCGCCGCCTTTTTCCTCAGGGGTGAATCTCAGTTGTTCGCGGTTAACGCCGAACATTGCCTCGACGTCGTCCATAATGGTATCCGACTCCGCCTGTTCGGAGAAACCGGCCTTACCCCAGTTTTTGGAAATGTAGTAGGCCTCTCTTTTGGTGGCCATATCGCTTTTGTCGATAAGCTCCTTGGCAAGAGACATCATCTTAAGGGTCTGTGCGAAAGTCTTTACGGTGCTTACAGTCAGGGTTCGCTGCTTGTTTCTGCCCAGCATCTCGAAATAGCCGGTCTTGAGCTGATATTTGACATTGCTCAGCGAGCGCACAGGTGTAATCATGGTTGGGCTTTTGTTCTTCAGAATTCTTTCGTGTACGTCCCTGGCGGTTTCGACTATCTTTTTCGCCACTGGGACAGTTTTGGGCTTTGACATTGGAAAGCTCCCAAAAAGTAACAACCTTATGTTTATTTGCCATAATCTACGCTAACACGCCGAAAAATTCAAGCTGTTCCGGGGCTTGGGGGGCGGTGGGGTAATGGAACACCCGAAAAAAACAAAAAAAAAGCGATTTTGTGCTTGCATTTTATCCCCGTAGGGGGTATAATCCCAATGTTGGGTTTAAGTAATCGGGGGAGAAAACACCCCTGAGGTTGTTTATTTTTTGTTTGACAGGCTTTTCTGAAGGCGGTAGATTTGGCGTATTATCTGACGTTGTGAAATGCGGCTGCTCGTACGCAGCTTATGAACCTCGGCGAGGCAGCGTGGCACGCCGGTTTCCCCCCCAGCCGGTCCCACCACCTCGCCTTTTTTATGTACCTTTGCAGAACCGACTCTGCGGTCGTCCAAATCCACACAGACCCTCAATTTACGAAAGAGAAACTCGCCAAATTCAGAGAATAACACATGACGTCGCAGCGCTCCATGCCCAGGAACGCAGTCTATCCGGTTGGTTCTCCCACACGGCAAAAGGAGCCTCTGAAAACTATCAACAAGAGCGTTGCAACCAAAGCCACGACGCCGCCATAAATGAAAGTCACGCTTGCGCCGATGTTTTGCCACAGAAAACCCGCCACAAGACCTGCCGCCAAAGCCGAAACACCTATCGTGGTGTGAAATGTCCCCAAGGCCGTGGCTTCTAAAGTCCGGCAAGACAAGTCGGCCACAAAAGCCCGCTGTGTGCCATCAATCGCCGCGTATGTTGCACCGTAAAGGGCAAATAATAGCACAAAAGCAGGCAGCGAAGTAAAAGCCGCGAAGCCAAACGAGGTTAGCGCAAACAACAAATAGCCAAGAATAATGACTTTTCCCCTTCCGATTCTATCCGACAGATGCCCGAAAGGAACGGCAAGAATTGCATAAACAATATTAAAAAGAGCGTACAAAAGAATGGGAACTGCGACCGATAGTTTACCCGAAAAGCTTTGCTGCGCCCGAATTATGAAAAACATGTAACTGAAATTCCCAAGAGCGAATACCCCGGAAACCACAATAAACAGTCTCAGAGGTTTTGGAAGGGCTCTCAATCCCACCTTCAGGCTAATATTGTGCCGCTGTGCTCCGGCGTCTTTTACAAAACGCATCGCAATCAGGGAAGCCAGGCCAATCACCCCGGCTATGAATATGACAGGCCGATAGCCGACATTCAGCAGCGAAAGCAGCAAAAACGCGAGGATTGAGCCCAGAATCGCACCGGAGGAGTCCAAAGCCCGGTGAACTCCAAAGCCTTTACCTCTCTGGGCGGGCATTGAGTCGGCAATAATTGCGTCCCGTGCGGCGGTTCTCAACCCCTTGCCCATCCTCTCCAGACCGGCCAAAAGTATAGCAAGAGGGTACGTCCTGCAAAAAGCCAGAGATAGTTTGAAAACAGCCGAAACAAGGTATCCCGACCAGACAAATATCTTCCTCTTGCCCGTTCTATCGGACCAATAGCCGCACAGAACCTGCAGAATGCTCGAAATGCAGTCTCTCAGACCCCCGATTAGGCCGACGGCCAGACCGGCGCCGCCCAGTGCGGTGATAAACATCGGTAAAACAGGCATTATCATTTCACTGCTCACATCGTTCAGGAAACTGACGATGCCTAACAGGATTATATTTGCGCTAATCCCGCGGCAATACCCATTCTTCACTGTTTACCATCCTCAACAAGAACAGATGCAAGCCGATTGTTTCCTCATTCGCCGCGGACCTGGACAATTACTCTCCTGCTGCGGGGGCCGTCAAATTCACAGAAAAAGATGCCCTGCCAGGTGCCAAGGTTCATTGATTTGTCTTTTATGAGGATTTGCCTGCTGCAGCCAACTATTGAACTCTTGGCATGCGCATCGGAGTTTCCCTCAAAATGCCTGTAGCCCGCGCGATGATGTGGTATCAACTCCTCGAGGGTCAGGAGTATATCGTGGGGAACGGAAGGGTCGGCGTTTTCGTTTATTGTAATTGCCGCCGTTGTATGAGGACAATAGACGATTACGTCACCCGTAGTGATGCCGGATTGGCTGACAATTGAGCCGACCTCGCTGGTAATGTCGATCATCTCGTTACGCTTTTTAGTGCTTAGGCGAAAATCTTTTTCAACGATTCTCATTGCTGCACCCCCTACATCTGCTCGACAACCTGGATGCCCAGAAGCTCGGTCAGGCCATGCTTGATGGTCTTCGCGGTCAAATCACAAAGCAACAGTCGGGTAGGCCTCTTGTCCGGCGGGGCGTCGAGGACAGGACAATTCGTGTAAAAGGCGCTGAACTTCTGGGCCAGCTCGTAAAGGTACGCCGTCAGATAGTTCGGCCTGTAATCTTCGACCGCCGCTTGTATTGCTTCTCCAAAGCGAAGCAGATATTTTGCAAGGCTTAACTCGTCGGGTTCGGTCAGGTTTAACTTTTTCAAGCCGGCAAGTTCAGTCTCTATATCTATATCACGGCTTTGGCCCTTTCGCTCGATTGACTTTATGCGTGCGTAGGCGTATTGCATGTAGGGGGCGGTGTTGCCGTCCATGGCCAGCATCTTCTCGAAGCTGAAGACATAATCGCTTGTTCGGTTGTTGGAGAAGTCTGCGTATTTAACCGCGCCAATCCCAACAGCCTTGGCAATCTCATCCTTCCTTTTCGCAGGCAGGTCGGGATTCTTTTGCTCGACAATTGTCTTTGCACGTTCCACAGCCTCATCGAGCAGCTCCTTGAGCTTAACGTTCTCGCCGGCGCGTGTTTTCAAGGGCCTGCCATTTTCGCCGAGCACGCTGCCGAACATAACGTGCACGAGGTCAACATCGTCGCCGACCCACTTGGCCATTCTCGCAACGGCAAAAAGCATCTCAAAATGCAGCTTCTGTCGCGCGTCGGTTACATAAACAATCCCTTGTGCTTTCAGTTCATTTATCCGATAGCGGATAGCCGCCAAATCCGTCGTCGCATAAAGATACGCCTTATCAGACTTCTGGACAATAAATGGTAAGTGCTCACCCTCTTTATTCTTGAACCCCTCCGGAAAGACACAAACCGCCCCCTTGGAATTCTCTGCAAGACCTTTATCCTTCAACTCCTGCACAACATCTCGCAGCATGTCCTTATAAAAACTCTCCCCGCGCACATCTTTTACCGTGAGATTTACGCCCAAGACGTCATATATTTCCTGACAATCTTCCACTGAGATTCTGCTAATGCGTTTCCAAGCCCTCTTCTCCTGCTCATTATCTTCATCATCGATATTCTGCAAATAACATGCTGTTACATGACGCGAGAGAGATTCATACGGTATTGATACATAATCAAAAGACCTTTCATCTTCTTTATGAAATTCCTTCTTCTTACGTGTTGGAATCATCAGCCCCACACCCGCAACAGTTTCTTCAAGTAAATTCACATATTGATAGGCAAGTAATATCTTCGGCCAGACATCATCCTTCTGGCAGTCTTCGAGTCTCTCAAGAAAAGGCTTGAAGAACTTTCTGCCATCTCCCAGTTCTTCCTTAGAGTCTTCGCGCCAGTCTTTCTCACCACGGTCGCGTATGCATTGGCAGATGACTCTTAAGCTCTGTCGCTCTTTTGCGTGGATCCTTAATTCGCCCATTTCGGTTTGATAATATGGCTCTTGGTCTCCACATTTCTCCTCGCCCATGCATACATGCCATAGACCAAGAATAACCATTCCAAAATTCGTTCCCCAGTCGCCGATATGGTTTTGTCGGATAACTTTGTGGCCGAGGAATTCGAGCAGCCGGCAGATACAGTCGCCGATTATGGTGCTGCGGAGGTGGCCAACGTGCATCTGCTTGGCGATGTTGGGGCCGCTAAAATCGACAACGATGATTTTCGGCTGGCCGACTTTCTCTATGCCAAGGCGATGTTCGTGGTCGGCGTTGATTTCAAGGAGCCTGTCGGCGACAAATTCCCGCTTCAGTCGCAGGTTTATAAAGCCCGGCCCCGCTATTTCAGGAGGCTCGCAAAGGTCGTCAAGGTCCAGCTTCGCTGCGACCAGTTCGGCAAGTTTACGAGGCTTTGTCTGCATCTTCTTGGCCGCCGCCATTATGCCGTTGGCCTGATAGTCCCCGAATCTTGGGTCGACAGCGGGTCGGACGACCGCCGGGCAACCCTCCCGGCCTGTAACGCCAGCCATCGCAGCGGTTATTCTTTCCTCAAGTATGTCAATTACAGCTTTCATTATAAGCCAGCCACAGAGGTCACAGAGAACACAGAGATAATTTTCCCATTCACATTCACGGGCTAATGACCTGACCCCATTTCAAAACCATTTCGCGCAAAGCCAATGTCTCCATCAGACTACTTTCCGAATTGAAGAGTGAGTATGCTGTGATATTCATTAAATCCAGTTTCCCAAGCACCTTCAGTGCCTCTGAGCCCGGGAAATTGTACTCAAGCAGCTCGTCTTGTCCTTCTTCTTCCTCAACATCTTCGTAACTTGCAAAGCATGTTTCTTCGCCTTCTCTCCTAACGCAGACCGAATATTCGCTCTGCTGCAAATAATGCTTTGGGTCAGTTGCTATGGTAGGGCCTAAAGTGCAAATATGCGGCTTTTGGGCACATGCAGTTTTCCCGCCCCCACAGTATTCTCTAAATGAAAATTGATACATAAGCCGCACCATCTCCAACATACCACATGTCTCTAAACGCAAAATATGCCGCTACGTATGGAGACCGCGTCCAGTCCAATAGAGGGGAAGGAAAACCATTGTGCCTCAAGTAGGCCATAAATTCATAGGCGGGTAGTTCAAAATCTCCAAAGTGCGCTCTTGTACTCAAATCCCATTTGCTTCCGGTGCACGTTGCGACGTGTTCATGAGCAATCTTCATCGTTGTGTAATAATCCGAAAGACATATCCCCTTCTTTATCCTTTCAAGGCTCGATTCCAAATGCCACTCCGAATTACTATGTCCTCTTAAAAGAGGATAGCTTACATATGATTCTGTTTTTTCTTTCAAATCTCTCGTATCAGAAATCGTTCTTATTAAGACATCTTCAAACTGTTCCCACGATTTGAGCGTTTGCTCTTTCATTGTATTGACCACTCTTACAACGAGTCTATTTTGCTCCCTGCTCTTTGTGTCCTCTGTGGCTAACCGAAAAAACTAAACGGAAACGCGTTTGACGCCATCGACAAGTCGTTTCTGTCCGAAGTTGATAATAAGGCCGCGCTTCAGTTTGGTTGCTTTCAAATAAGAAATAGTCTGTGAAATTACAGTATCGGGCGGCGCGCCGTAGGACTTAATTTCAACAACAACCTCTGCCTCCACCAGCAAGTCAAGCCGCTGGCCCCTGATAACCTTTCCTTTATACATAATATCCGCTGGAACTTGCCGCTGGTACCTTATGCCTTGCAACTCAAATTCGTGACACAGTGCCTCCTCATAGATGGACTCCAGCAACCCTGGACCCAGTTCCCTGTGCACTTCTACAGCAGCACCTATAATTCGCTCTGTCAAATCATCAGCCATTATACGTTCACAAGCTCTCTTTAGCTATATCTCTGTGGTCTCTGTGTTCTCTGTGGCTGCTTTTTCAATAATCAATCATCATTTATCGATAGTCAATTTCTTTGCATCGCCCCAGAGCAATTCGAGGTCGTAATACTCCCGGTACTCGCGGTCGAAGATGTGAATGACGACGTCGATAAAGTCCAGCAGAATCCAGCGTGCCTGCTCATACCCGGCCCGGCCGAAGCGGTGCAGGCCGCGTTTTTTTGCATCCTCGCAGATTTCGTCGGCGACGGTGCGCATCTGTCTGTTACTCGTGCCGGTAGCGATTACGAAATAGTCCGTCGCGGGTGATATGCCTGTTAAGTCAAGCACCACAATATCGCTGCAGTGCCGCCCGTCCGCCAATTGAGCGGCGGCCAAAGCAAAAGCTCTTGCCTCTGTGTTTGCCTTCTCTGCCAATAAAACCCTCTTATTTCCAATAAAAAAAGGGCGGCCGACTCGACCACCCCGATAGACTAACCAAAGCAGACGTGTACGTCAACTGGCTTGCGGTTAATAACAGGAACGCGCCTTGCAAAACAAGTAACCGAAAATGATAATAACTGCCAGGACCAGAAGCATCTTTAGCCAGAAAAAGACTCGGTCACTGTCAATATGGTGGTGCCTGCTGACCATTTTACACCTCACTTTCTTTGTATGGGCAAAAAAGTCAGCTCATACACGGATTACTTGCCCAGACCGAGCCAGCCGCTTATAAAGGGCGCGAATTTCACGATTACACCCGAGAACACCACGCTGACCATAGTCATCAGCTTAATAAGGATATTCAAACTCGGTCCGGCGGTGTCCTTGAAGGGGTCGCCGACGGTATCGCCAACCACCCCCGCCTTGTGGGCCGGAGAGCCTTTGCCACCGTAGGCGCCCTTCTCGATGTACTTTTTAGCGTTGTCCCAGGCGCCGCCGGCATTGTTGAGGGTAATAGCAAGGACAAAACCGCAGCTCAAGCCTCCTGCCAGAAGCCCCATTACACCGGCCACGCCCAAAAAAAGCCCCGTCAGAACCGGCACAATAATCGCCATCAGCGAAGGCAAAATCATTTCTTTTTGCGCCCCGCGGGTCGAAATAGAGACACATCGCGCGTAATCGGGCTGGCCCGTTCCTTCCATGATGCCGGCGATTTCCCTGAACTGCCGGCGGACCTCATTGACCATGGCGCCCGCCGCCCTGCCGACCGCTTTTATGGACATCGCACAGAACACAAATGCCATTACCGCTCCGATAAAGAGGCCGCAGATTAGTTTCGGATTCATAATATTGAGGCCGTAGGCGCCGACAAAATCCATAACGTGCGCGGTCTTGGCGTTTATCGCGCCCCCGACGCCGTCCTTGTACGAGAATGCGACATTTCCAACTCGATATATTTCATCCGCACTCTGTGAAGCAAGCCTTCCAATCCAGATACGAATCTCTTCGATGTATGCCGCCAGAAGGGCCATGGCGGTCAGTGCGGCTGAGCCGATGGCAAAGCCCTTTCCGGTCGCTGCCGTGGTATTGCCCAGTGCGTCGAGCGCATCGGTCCTTTTTCGTACTTCGGGGCCTAGCCCGCTCATTTCGGCATTTCCGCCGGCGTTGTCCGCTATGGGCCCGTAAGCGTCGGTAGCCAGAGTAATGCCCAACGTGGCGAGCATTCCCACCGCGGCAAAACCTATCCCGTAAAGACCCATCGATATATCTGAAAAGCCGCCCGCAAGCCCGAAGGCACACAGGATGCCGATGACAATGGTGACCACCGGCAGACCCGCGGAATACATGCCGTTCGAGAAACCCTCAAGGATTGTGGTTGCAGGACCCATATTTGTCTGCTCGGCGATGGCACGGGTGGGTTTGTATTCGTCGGAGGTGTAATATTCGGTGGACTGACCTATGATGACGCCGGCAATCAGGCCCGACGCGACGGAGCCAAAAACGCCCCAGCTAATCCAGTCGGTCCTTGCCATCAGTGCAAGCGCCACAAGAATCATGACTGAACTGCCGAGAGTACCGAACAAAAGCGCGCGCAGCAGATTCTTCTGACTGGCGTCCTCTTTGCAGCGAACCATAAAAATGCCTAAAATCGACAGAACGATGCCGAGACCTGCGACCACCATAGGCGCCAGAACAGCTTTTAGCGGGCTCATACCACTTTCGATAACGGCGGTCGCCGGCAGGGCCGCGCCGAGGGCCGCGGTTGCCAGAATAGAGCCGCAATAGCTTTCATAAAGGTCGGCCCCCATACCGGCAACGTCACCGACATTGTCGCCGACGTTATCGGCGATGGTGGCGGGGTTTCTCGGGTCGTCCTCGGGAATGCCCGCTTCGACCTTGCCGACAAGGTCTGCTCCGACGTCGGCGGCCTTGGTGTAAATGCCGCCTCCGACACGGGCAAACAGCGCCTGCGTCGAAGCGCCCATGCCGAAGGTAATCATGGTCGTGGTGATTTCAACGAGTTTGTGTTCGGGGCTCATGCCGGCCTTTACCAGCGTCAGGCCAAAGAGCTGCAAGCCCTCTGCCATATTCTGGGCCGTGTAAACGACCTTGTCCAGAATCAAATACCACAGTGAAATGTCGAGCAGGCCGAAACCGACAACGACAAGACCCATGACCGCGCCGGAGCGGAAGGCGACCTGGAGCCCTCGATTGAGGCTTTCGCTTGCGCCTTGAGCGGTACGGGAAGAGGCGTTGGTGGCGGTCTTCATACCAAGGAAACCGCAGAGGCCGCTGAAAAAGCCGCCCGTCAGGAAAGCAACCGGGACGAATGGATTCTGGACGCCGAGATAGGCAAGGCCGGCAAAAATAGCTAGAAGCACCAGGAACACGAGCGACACAACACCGTACTGACGAAACAGATACGCGTAGGCACCATCGCGGACATAGCCGGCGATGGCCTTCATTTTTTCGGTGCCTTCGGGGGCGGCCATCATTTTCTTATAGAAAAAGTACGCAAACCCCAGAGCCAGCAGAGCACTTATGGGTGCAACTACCCAGCTTGGCGGCGTATGGACCATTTCTGTCGATTCGGGACTTTCGGCAGCTATTGTCACTGCGCTGAAAGCACACATCGGTACAATAGAAGCAACGGCGTTCTTGAGAATCTTCACTTTCATAACTCCTTAATCAGCAACCTATACACTTCCATGGAAACAACGTGAATAAAATTTCGGTAAGTTTAGCGAAATCCGGCTGGCTTTCAACTATTTTCCGCACAGAAAACCTAACGGCCGCGGAGTCCGCGCAGACCTTATGCTTGGCTACGTGTGGTAATCGGCGTTAATTGCCACGTACTGTTTGCTCAGGTCGCAGCCGTAGCAGAAATCGGCGGCACTTCCCGCGCCTAAGTCGAGGCTTATTGTATGCTCCGTTTGCGAGATGACCCTGCTCGCTTTTTTACGGTCGAACTTTGTTGGCGTGCCATTTTTAAAGACGGTTATGTCGCCGAGTTTGCAGGAAAGCCTTGCTGGATTCAGTTTTACGCCGACCGAGCCGACGGCACAGATGATTCTGCCCCAGTTGGGGTCGCCGCCGTTTATGGCGCATTTGACCAGCGGATAGTCAGCAACGGCCCTTGCGGCCCGTGCGGCATCGGCTTTAGTAGCGGCGCCTTTGACAACGACCTTGAACATTCGCGTGGCGCCTTCGGCATCGAGGGCCATCTGCCGGACCAAATCATCGCACAAGTCAGCCAGCACATTGGCGAATTTTTTGTAGCGCGGGCACTGGGCAACTATTGGGCGATTGCCCGCCAGGCCGGAGGCAAGAATTATCGCGGTATCATTTGTGCTTTGATGCCCGTCAACGGTGAGCTTGTTCACCGAATTACCTATGGCAGCCTTCAACGCCCTGGCGAGCATAGGCTTGGTTATTGCCGCATCGGTAGTAATAAAACAAAGCGTCGTTGCCATGTTGGGGCCAATCATGCCGGCCCCTTTTATGGCGCCTGCCATCGTGACCTCGCGACCGGATATTTCAAGTCGGCGCACCGCCTGCTTGCCTCTGGTATCGGTGGTCATTATCGCCTTGACAAAATCGAGGCCTGCTGTGGCCGAATTCGACAGCCTCGCCGCTGCTTCCGGTATACCGCCGGTAATCTTTCGGATGGGCAGTTGCTCGCCGATGATACCTGTTGAGGCGACCAGAACGTTGTGAGGGTCAATAATATCGAGTTGCCCGGCAGTTTCGGAGCACATTGTGATTGCGTTCTTGATTCCCTGCCTGCCGGTGCAGGCGTTGGCGTTGCCGGAATTGACAACCACGGCATAGGTGGTGCGACTTTTCGCGTGTTCTTTGCTGACCGTCACTGCGGCCGACACTATCTTATTGGTCGTAAAAACCGCCGCGGCTGTCCCACCGGTTGGACACACAATCAGCCCTAAGTCGGAGTTTCCGGATTTCTTAATCCCACACCGTACACCTGCCGCCAAAAATCCTTTTGGCGCCGTAATCGTCTTATTTATCATGTTCAAACCCCCTCTTTTATTCTGATTCTGCCCAGGCTGACTCTAAGGCCAAAGTCCCCACCTCTTGTCCGCCTTCATCGCGCACCCAGGGATTATCAGTAGAACGAATATGACTCTTATAGCGGTAATCACTTTCCTTCGATGCCGCATACCTCAACCAGGACTCTAAAGCCAAACGACCTCTTCAAGAACGTGGCGAATCCAGCTATTGCCGTCCTGTTTCATCTTCTCTATCTCCGCCGCGGTATAGGGAAAGACATCGCAGCTTACCGTCAGATTCTCCGGGATATAATCAGGAATCCTGTCGAGAAACACCTTGGAGGATTCCTTCAGTATTATCAGCAAATCCACATCGCTCGCCGGCCCATAAGTATCCGTCGCATAAGAGCCGAACAGCCCCACCTTCTCCACCTCCGCCCGGCTCTTGAGCTTCGCAGCGCACTCTCTCAAGCCCCGAAGCACCTTCTCTTTATCCGCGAATATGACCCTTACAGAATTCGATGATTGCTCCTGCATTCTTGATCGCCTCCTGAGCCTCCCGCTCAGTATAATAATCCCCCGGAATACCTCGTTCAAATCCGTTCGGGTAGCGGGTCGGGATATAGTGTTTATCCAGCATCTTGCCCGACTCCAGCAGCTCCTCGGAAACCTCGACCTTATCATTTAGGCCCTTGAGGAGCCCATAGACCGAGTGCCCCCACCCTTCACCGTGAAGGGAGAGAAACACAGCCTTGACCGCCTTTTCTGCCCCCTGCTGAGCGCTGAAACACGACCACTCGAAGTCTTTATTCTGGCAGGCGTGTGCGGCGTGATTCAAATCCCGCTCGCCCTGCGCCAGCCAATCCGCGCTTCTATTCGCCATTCTTGACCCCTCGACAAAATAGCCACAAAAAAGGACGCTCACCAAAGCCTCACTTAATCTCGATTATAAAATGATTATAACCGCAACTAAATCCTTTAGCCAGGTCTTTTTCCGCAGCATAATCGTGCCAAACGTAGGAGGGGAATTCTCGTATGGCAGATTTACGTATCCACAATTAAACCACCACGCGCACGTCGCAAACACTGCTAAGCAGTCATTCAAAGGAATCAGACTCTTTTGGCTTCTCATACCGCCCACGATATGATTTTCCACAGAGTCTTGCGCTTCGCCAGAAAAATCCAAACGAAAACGGTCGTCCTGATAAGCGCACTCCACACGCACACCTTCAATGTACAAGAGAGGGCATTGTTACCACATACGAGCTATCTGTAGATGTTCTCCATCTGCCAGGCATCGAGCGATTTGAGCACGGCGTCCTGCCCCTGCGAGCGCAGCGATACGCCAGTGCTGTCTTCGCGGCCCGGATAAACCCGCACCGCCACGCACTGCCTGCCGTTGACGAACACCTCGACGACGCTCCTGTCAACGAACACACGCAGCTTCAGGGGCTCGTTCTCGCCAATAGCAACCGGCCCCATCTCCGGAGCTCGGCAGCGCACATCCGCCAGAATCGACGAACGGGATGAATCAATTCCGACCACGCTTTCGCCCCTGTACCACCGTTCAGGGAAAAACATTATCCGCGTAAACTCCTCTGCCTTCGGCGAGCGCAGGACGTTCATTTCGACCACAGGCGCATTCTTCGGCTCTATTTCCGCGATTATCTCCATAGCGTTGCCGCGAATGTTTTCGAGCACAACCTCCTGATTCGCCGCAAGCGTCATTGTATCGACGTGCTGATGGTCATATCGCAGCGATTCGATGTCCCCGGCAGGCTCGACCCCAACTTCGTCCCTCGCAAGCAGCGTAAGGCGCCGCGGCAACGTCATAATCTGGTTCCACCCTTCGGTTCGCTTGCCCGGGTTCATGTTGAAGATAACGATAACTCCGCCCTTGCCGTCAGGCGTCGCCGTCGGCGCATGCACGCCCGACGGCTTGGCCGCCCCGAAATTGAAGTAACCGTGTGAGGTAGCAACAAACTTGTCGCGCCCTTTGTCATAATCGCCCAGCAGATACTGGCCGCCGCTCATGTGGCTGAAAAACAACAGAATGTGCCTGTCGCCTATCGGCCAAAAATACGGACACGCCCCGTCGTCCCCCACCAAAGTAAACCGGTCATCTTCAACAAATGGGTGCAGATACTCCCACTTCGCCAGGTCTTTTGAACGGAACAGGAAGTTGGCCCGCACCCGCTTGCCCCCCGGTCCCGGCAGCGTGCCTCCCGAAAGCGAGTAGTACACCCCGTCCTTCTTCCAGATACACGGGTCGTAAACCCGGTAGGGCAGCGGCGACCCGTCCGCACTTCTCATCGGTATCACCGCCTTGCCCGTAACCTTCTCCCAGTTCAGCAGCAATGGGTCGCTCGACACCGCCACCATGTTGCCCACCTCCGTCCCGTGATACATCGCAATCACACGGCCCTCTTCCACAAGCGCCGAACCGGAGTAACATTTCCTTTCCGGATGTGGATAAATCGCGTATGGCAAATCCCGCCAGTGAATCAGGTCATCGCTGACAGCATGTCCCCAGTGCTGCCGCGTATCCTCCGGCGGATACGCCTGATAGAAAAGGTGCCAGCGCCCCTTCCAGAAACAAAGACCGTTCCCGTCGTTAAGACCGCTCTCCGGGTTGACGTAATGATAGATCGGCCGGTATCGGTCGCCCGCCATTGCCAGCCGCGATTTGGCAAACCGCTTCATCAAAGGATTGGTCCGCAACTGTGCTTCCTGCTCTTCCAGCGTGTCAGCAAAAGTAAACTTCGGAACCTTCGATGTGTAGTCCGGCTGCTTCGGGTCCGCTACCCCCTCCTGCCCCAGAGCAGACCCTGTCACCAGAACAGCCACCGCCACGATACTCACCACCATCAATAATCTTTGCAGTCTCATAAACATTATCCTTTCTCGTTCGCTTTCTAATTCCCAATTGTACACCTTCGATGACTCCCGTCAAGGCTGCCCCTCTCTACTCGAATTACTATCAGGCCAATTAAACGAGTCGGCCCTTTTAAATTTGAAATGAGCAGATGGGTCGGATGGGTTATAGGCCGAACCCGGATTGCCGCCCAACATCACGCCATAGGTATCATAAGAATAGCTGTCGTTGATAGTCGTGCCATCCGAAGCGACAAGTTGCCTTGTCGAGCCATGGCCGTCATAGAGCAGGTGCCTGGCGCCGTTTGCAGAGTCATATTGTGTTACTACATCATCGCCGATGGTTTAGGTAACATCCGGATGGCTGCCCAAAGGCGACCACCTCTCCAGAACCTGCGCCTAATCGGTGTGGTTGTAGGAATCGACTGGTAAGCGCTGGTCACGCCTGAAACGCCGGTATAATTGACTCTTGCATAGGAAGGCCATCGGGGCGGTATTTGTAGTCGACGCCGATAACCCCAACGGTTGTCGGTATGTCCCCTGGGGCAAGAGAATGCCCTCTGCTTATATACTCAAGTCTTCTCTCCTGCGCAAGGTGCTGGTATCAGGCATCGCGTCTTATGGACTGTCTTTTGGTCAAGGTATATCAGCGGGGCGTAGAAGTATCCGAGAGGATTTGCTTGGACGGTACGCTTCCCGGAGACATCCCAAAATATCCGCCAACGTACGAGTTTGGGTTGCCACATTTCAGTATCGGTAACGGACAAACCTGAGGTGTATCTAATGCTACCCGACTGCGTGGAAACATACGAGCCGAAACTCGACAAGAACAAATACGACGAAATGTAGGTAGCCCCCATTAAGCCTCCAATCAGAATAGCCTTCTTCCACCTTTTCGGCTTAGCGGATATTCCAAACATATTTAACCCACATTTCCCATGTAAGCTGTGACAAAAGAATTGAATTATGATAGTATAGGGCTTATGGAGACCATTCAAGCCAGTTTTACTGTTCTGATTTGGAGAACCTAATGGGTGAAAGAAGCAGGGATGCTCTTAGGCTCGATTTTGACCGAAAACTGAAGGTCGAATTTCATGGAACCAAAGTAACCAGTGATGCAGGTTTATTAGCGTATCGAGAGTTAGATGAAGTCTCGGATTAACGACAATGATAGAATCAGAGCTTACTGATAGTCGAACAGGTAAGAATACCCAGCATGGACTTTTAGCACTGCTGCGTCAGTCTGTTTACAGTCGGCTGGCTGGTTACGATGACACTAATGATGCAGAACGTATGTCCGTTGACCCTGCCATGCGTCAAGTTGTTGGTGGAAGAGCCAAAGAACGAACGGCAGCTTCGACAAGCCTGATGGGCAGATTTGAAACAGAGATACTGACCCAGCCAAAGAATATGGAGCTATTGACAAACCTGTCAGGTCAATGGGTTGATAGAGTTCACCACCGAAAATCACTAAACCAGATTATCCTTGATATGGACAGTTCTGTCAGTCCTACCTATGGCAATCAGGAAGGCACTGCTTACAACGGATATTTTCAATGCACCTGCTACCATCCGCTATTTTGTTTCAATCAATTTGGCGATATGGAGCAAGCTTTTCTTCGCAATGGAAATGTTCATAGTGCCGATGACTGGCAGAGCGTTTTGGAACCCATCATTGCCCGTTACCGATCCTCTGACATACCGCGGTTCTTCCGAGGGGATGCTGGCTTTGCAGATCCTGAGATTTATCGTTTTCTTGAACCGGAAGATTACTTCTATGCTATACGGCTGAAAGGTAACCAGATACTACACGATAAGATCGAGCACTTACTGACTCGACCTGTAGGCCGTCCACCGAAGAAGCCTATTGTTGTGTATCATAGTTTTCGTTACAGGGCTGCCAGTTGGAGTATAGATCGTAGAGTGGTTGCTAAGATTGAATGGCATGAAGGAGAACTCTTCCCCAGAATAGGATTCATTGTTACAAATCTTCGTTGGAAACACTGCAACGTATTGAAGTTCTACAACAAGCGTGGCACAGCAGAGCAATGGATCAAAGAAGGCAAGTATGCATTGAATTGGACACGGCTTTCGTGTCATGATTTCGTTGATAATCAGGTTCGGCTTCAACTGTTTGCCTTGGCTTATAACCTCGGCAATTTCCTGAGACGTTTGGCTTTACCAAAGAAAGTAAAGGAGTGGTCAATGCGAACTCTCAGGGTAAAATTGATTAAGATCGGAGCTAAAGTTGTCAAGCATGCTCGATATGTAACTTTTCAGATGGCAGAGGTGCTGGTTTCAAAAAGGTTGTTTCAGGAAATCCTTGAACGTATCCATCGATTGAAGCCCGTGCCCATTGGGTATGGTTAATGATAAGAATTGCCGAAAAACTTGATTTTCAGACGGAGACACTGGTTGAGGTACGTCAAAAAAACGATAATCAATGGCCAAATTTGTGTTTTTGCTATTATTGTGGCTGAGATAGTTTCAAAATGAAGCTGAAAGCCTTGAGTTTTCGAAACAGATTTGATATTCTATTGGAAAAGAGGCTCAGCGGTGTAGCTGAGCAGAAATGTACAAGGTTATATGGGAAATCCCAGATAGTATGAGCGTCGGCTGGGGGCAAGTCACCAGCAGTGGATGAAGGAAGGACCGACGGTATAGCTAGTCTGAACTGATAGAAAGGGCCCGACCATGGACCTGGGCATGGACATGTGGAAGTACTACGGCATCACCCACACTGACCACGCGGTCATGAACCCCTTGAGCCTGGAGAAGACCCGGGAGCTCGTGGGTCTCCTGCGGCTGCCGGAGGGCGGCCGTGTCTTGGACGTGGCCTGCGGCAAAGCAGAGTTCCTCTGCCTCGTAGCCGAGGCGTACGGCGTGATGGCTACGGGCATCGACCTTTCACCCTACACCATCAAGGCGGCCCGCAAGAACGTGGAAACCCGGGGCCTGGCCGAATGCATTGAGCTGCTCCACGCGGACGGCGGTGAGTACGAGCCGAATGCGCCGGAGAGTCTGGACTTGGCCTCTTGCATCGGTGCCTCCTGGGTGTACCAGAATCACAGGGGCACGTTGGAGGCCCTGATGAAGATGACCCGGCTCGGCGGCCTGGTGCTCGTAGGCGAGCCCTTCTGGATGACCGACCCGGACCCGGAATACCTGAAGCTCACGGGCGATGATCCCAACCTGTGCGGTTCCCACGCCGGGAACGTGACCATTGGTGAGGACGTGGGCCTCGCTCTCCTCTATACTCTGGTGGCCAGCCCGGACGATTGGGACCGTTACGAGGGGCTCCAATGGCAGGCTGCGGAGCGATATGCAGCCGACCATCCAGACGATCCCGACGTGGAGGCTCTGCTCCGCAGCACCCACAGGAGTCGCGACGCCTATCTCCGCTGGGGCCGCAACTGCCTGGGCTGGGCTATGTACCTCTTTCGAAAGCCCTGAAACCAGGACTCGGAAGGGAGCGTGTCCGACCTAGGATCACCAGCCGCAATTGTGCATTACACCTACTGTTTCGCTTGATTCAGCGTTAATGGATATTGTAACCATCATAAACAATAGCCCGTAAACTGTCAATATAATTTTAGACAACCTCCGGCCTTATGTTATGCCGCATGTGGCCACGTAAATTCTCAGGCGCCGCTTCACAGATCATACGCTAAGCTGAACCTAATGTCATAGGCCAAGTGGGCTGAACGAGCGAACTCATTTTGAGTAAATCATGGGCATCGGTTCGAATTTGAATACATAGGACCAACTTCGTACAATTACTATTATATCACTCCCGTCCTGGGAAAGAAGCCCTTTTTCAGAGAATTCTCCGTCAACGGATCCCTATGGCCGATCAGATGCCGGCTTCTTGAAATCCCCAAGCTGACTCACACGCCTCCACAGAGTCCTTCCGAGCAAGTCTTAGCGCCCAGAATTCCATTGTCTCATCGACTTACCTATATCCTTCGAGAGGCTACTGCTTTTGACACGTACCTCATTGGTTAGTCAGTGTATCCTGCGATTTCACGTCGGCGGGCGACTATCATTTTTTCAGCATGCTTTTGAAGGCCTCTATTTCCTCGAAGCCACCACGTGCGTTGCGCCAACGACCGAGTTGCATCTCGTTGGCATCTTCGGTAGATTGATACAGGCAATATCTCTTATATGGGCAGTCCGTGAACTTCATTTTGTCAGTATTATGATTGTCAGGGTGTTCGGTTACAACCACGTGGCCACCCGGCAAAACAACCACCTGATATGACGACGCGCTCTTGTCCGAATGGATACTTTCGCCTGAAAGGCAGTGCAGATTGAGTTCCTGAATAACCGCCTTGATCGCCGGAATGTTCTCCTCTTTGAGCTTCAGATTCTCATCAGTAAGCTTTTTGGCGATCTTTGTCAGATTTATCACACAGCATCCTCGTCGCCCATATTCAAGACTGTTATCACTGACGATGTACTTGCCGAAAAGAATGAACACCAAACCGAAAAAAAGCACAACCGCTATGAGCATACTCAGCGTTCGGCTCATGATTGAACACATCCTTACTTGGCCGATTGCTCCTTGCCTGCCGTCCCCCAGTTCAGCCTGCCGATGTCCTCGGCCTTGACCCACTCCCCGTGCCCGTCAACAAATCGTACGTTACAGCCGCTCAGCCAGTGATTCTTGGTACTTAGTATTTCCGGTCCCCCAGATTGGTTCCACCCGCCCTTTGTCTCGAACAGTAGCACCACATCGCCCGGCGAATTAGGCTCAGCGTTTGGGTTCATTGCATAATGGCATCGCCCTCGTTTCTGCGCAGGACACCTGAATTGCTTCTCGTCCACATCAGTGTATTCAAGCAGGAGGTCGCACCACTTATCGGGGGAGGGGAAATGGTGGTCGTGGCCATTTGCATATACGTCCATCGCGCGTCGCAACAGAAGTAAATTGACACTACCACATCTCTTCCTATCTTCCTCAATGGAAGCGAACGTGCAATAAGCAGCAACAAGTACTGCTATTATGATGCCTGCAACCGCCAGCTCAATTATTGTAAAGCCGTCTCTTTTCATGGCTTGCCCTTCCGACAAATTAAAGGTGCCAGACCCTTCTATTTCTTCTCCGAACAACGTAACAGATTATCACCTGCAGTTCACATAGTGAATCGGGTTTTGGCTTTTCCTAACGTAGCGACGGACAGATTTTCCAATATATTTCTTGCGAACCCTTGGCTCAGCGACTTTGCCAACGAATTCTAATCGGTCAGGGTGTTCGGTTACAACCACGTGGCCACCTGGTAAAACAATCACCTGGTAAGATGACGCGCCCTTGTCCGAATGGACACGTTTGCCCGAAGGGCACTGCCGATTGAGTTGCTCAATAACGGCTTCGATAGCGGGGATGTCTTCCTCCTTGAGGTGTATATTCTTATCACCCAGGGCCTTAGCGATCTCTCTTAGATTTCTTATGCAAGAAACCCGTCCGCTGTATTCAAGGCGGCTGTTGTCCGCGATATGCTTGCGGAAAACAATAAGCAAACCGAAAAGAAACACAACCGCTATGAGCATACTCAGCGTTCGGCTCATAATTGAACACATCCTTACTTGGCCGATTTCTCCTTCTCTGCGGTCCCCCAGTTTAGTTTACCAATATTCTTGGCCGCCAACCATTTTACCCTGCCGTCATTGAATAGTATCAAGCAACCTCGAAGTCCGTCCCTTAAATAATTCTGAGTATTCAAAATCTCCGGACCACCAAACTGGTTCCAGCCCCCCTTGGTGCTGAATAATAGGACAATATCCGCAGGACCATTTGGCTCGGCGTTTGGATTAAGCGCATAGTGAGACCACTTGAGCTGATACGTGTAGTGGCGCGTTCCGTTCCACATATTATACTCTTTCCGGCTTTCTGCACCAACTGGAAAATTAGGCTCATCATTGGGATCGGTTGTATCATAATATAATGGGTCTCCGGCTGCGCCGCAGAACAGTATGTCTGCCCTCATGCCAGGCTTGTTCTGGTCCAGCAACAAATCGCACCACTTCTCCGGCCTTGGATACTCTCCGTAATCGCTCACGTACTGCTCCATTGCACGGTGCACAATATGCAAAGAACTGTAGTATGGTGCTAACGACCCATGAATCCGCGCCGCTTTTGTTAAGATGACTCCCAAAAGAACAAGTGAAGATAGAATAATCGCGGTAACCACCAACTCGCTTTTCGTGAACCACTTCTTTCTCATGATTCCTCCGAGATCAATTGCACGGCTCAGGCCTTTTTTATTTTTTCGCCGTCAACAAACTGCCTGGCCCAGCCGTGCCCGTCCCAAAAAAGACACGGCTCGTCACAGTTCCGTCGTGTTCTGTGAGCGGGGGTCTTCGACGCCCTCCGGGGCATTGGTGAGCTTTCCGCTGACCGCCATATCTCTAAAAGGCGCCATCGGGTCGTAAAATTCCTTGCTCAAATCCACAATGTTCACCATCGACCCGGCCTGGTTCTGCCTTAGTTGGCGCACAATCACGCCGTCGGGCCGGATAAAACACGAAGGATACGGCGAATAATAGCCGCTTGCATTGGCCATGCTCACCCAAAAATGATTCGTCGCCGCCCGGCACTGCATAGTTTGACGCATAATATAGGTATGTACGCTGGGTCCTTTTTGCCGCGCATTGTAGAACGACTGCAAAATGCAATTGACGTTTTGTTTGTACAATGCTCGATAAATCTCCGGAAACCGCACATCAAAGCATATCAGCAGCGCACACTTGACGCCGTTAATATCGAACGTGACAAACCTGTTGCCGGGCGTATAATGCTGCAACTCTTCTGTGAGGCAGAATCTCTTGTCATAGCGGTCGGCGATTTTGCCGGTCGGGTCTATGAGGTAAAGGCTGTTGTGCGGCTTGTTGGGCGGAGTCAATCTGTGAACACTGCCCAGCACAACCCAGAGGCGGAGTTTCTTCGCAAGAGCCATAATTTGCTCGGTTTCCTGTTTGAGCAGTTGCCAATCGAGGCCGTCCAGCGTTTCAAAATCTTTGCCCGCATAGCCGCTGAGGGCACATTCGGGCAAGTGCACGATATCGGCCTTTGCTCTGCGCGCCCGGTGTAAAAAGCTCTGAATTCGGCGGGCATTTACCCTTATGGAACCGCTTACGGCAAACTGACAGGTGACAACTTTGATTTTCCCGGAACTCATTTGGCAACATGTAGATTAGAGTGAGGATTCATTTTTTTTTGAATGAAATCCAAAAGGAGGATCAGGACTTTCTATAAAACAAATGTTATCAGCAAAATTGTTTCGGATATTAGGCCAAGGGCAGTGTTGAGGGGATTCAGCTTCTTTTAAGAAAATCTCTGCTTTTTGCTTTTTAAGGCCTTCGGTTATTGCAACGTAACAAAGGCACTTTGCCCAATCTATATCAGCACAACTCTTCTCCCAGGCCCTTTTCATTGGATTCGATATCTTAACAAGTACCTCAAAACCATTGCTTTCAGGAAAGCTATACCGAATTGAATGATAATCGCCTTTCTCAGACTGAGTAAAATCTCGAATTATTTGATAAATATATTGCGTCCTCATTTTGCTCCAAACATATTATCACGTCTTGCCTGCATTTATCCTAAACCAGACCCAGGGTTTCTTCGAGGCCGAAGACAATATTCATATTCTGGACGGCCTGGCCTGATGCGCCCTTGACGAGATTGTCGATTGCCGAAAAACTTACAATTCTGCCTTTGACAACGGTCGCAAAGATATGGCAATAGTTTGTCCCGGCGACATCTTTTACGGCGGGCGAGCCAGTGACAATCTGTACAAAAGGCTCGCCGGCGTAGAAGTCTTTATAGAGCTTTGGCAACTGCTCGCCGGTGACTTTGCCTTTGGGCTGACAATACACGGTCGAAAGAATTCCCCTGTCGAAGGGTCCGGCGTGGGGCTGAAAGAGTATCTGGACGTTGCAGCCGGCCAGTTCGCTCGCGATTTGCTCCATTTCCGGCATGTGGCGGTGAGTACCGACGCCGTAGGCGAAGAAGTTTTCGTTCATATTAGGGAAATGGAACTTGCCGGAAGGATTTCTGCCGGCCCCGGATATTCCGGTTACCGCGTTGACGATAATCGAGTCTGTCTCAATCACGCCTTCCTTGAGCAATGGGGCTATGGCCAGCGTAGCGCCGGTGGGGTAGCAGCCGGGGTTGGCGACGAGGTCGGCCCCTTTTATTTGTTCGCGGAAGAACTCGGGCAGGCCGAAAACCGCGCGCTTGAGATTGGCGATATCGGTGTGCTTCACGCTGTAGAATTTTTCGTAAACGGCGACGTCTTTGAGGCGATAGTCCGCACTGAAATCGATGACCTTCAGACCGGCATCGAGCAATTTGGGCACGAATTGCATAGAGACCTTGTGAGGCAGACAGCAAAGCGCGACATCCGCCAAACCGGAGAGCTTATCGAAATCCAGCGGCTCAATTTGCAAAACGCAGCGGCCCCGGAACTGCGGAAAGACATCCTGCACGGCCCCGCACTCCTCGGGAAGGGCGGACAAATAGACGACCTGCGCCTCGCTGTGGCGAAGGATTATTTCTATCGATTCTGCGCCGGTATAGCCGCTGGCGCCTATAATAGCGACACGTATCATATTTGCTCCTTACAATAAGAATAGCTGCCGAGAATTGTTCCGGGCAGCTATTGTAGTAAGTCGGGAAGTAAAATGCAATTTAGCGTTTCGAGAACTGGAATCTTCTCCTGGCGCCGGCCTGGCCGTATTTTTTCCGCTCGACCATTCTGCTGTCGCGTGTAAGATGGCCGGCGTCCCGCAGGGCCTGGACATAGTTCGCGTCGTAGCTTTTCAGGGCGCGGGCAACACCCAGTGACACTGCGCCCGATTGTCCCGAGGTTCCGCCGCCCTGCACGTTGACAAAAACATCGAACGATTTTTCCCCATTGACCACCTTGAGCGGGGCGAGAACCGCAATTCTATCCTGTTCGCGGGGGAAATAATTGTCCAGCTCCCTTTTGTTAACGAGCAGTTTGCCGTCGCCGGGCTTAATTCGCACGCGGGCGACGGAACTTTTTCTTCTGCCTGTTCCCCAGTAGTAGCCGCCCTTATCCGGCCCCTTGCCGACGGGTTTTTCCGCCGGCTGGGGGACCTGAGCTACAGTCCCTGCAATCACATTATCAACAGGATTATCAGTTTTGGTTTCTGCCATAGTTTCGTGTTCTTTCAAAACTTAGAAAAGTTCTATCTTTTCGGGTCTCTGGGCCTGATGGTCGTGTTCCGGCCCCCGAAAGACCCTTAGCCTTTTAAGCATTTTTCGGCCGAGTGAGTTCTTCGGCAGCATGCACTTGACCGCGTGCGTGACTACCTTTTCGGGACTTTTTGCCATCATATTGGCGAAACTGACGTATCTGTGGCCGCCGGGGTGATACGTGTAATAGTCGTAAACCTTGACCGCGGCTTTTTTGCCGGTAAGCCTTATTTTGTCGGCATTTATCACTATCACAAAATCACCCATATCGACCGCAGGCGTATATGTCGGCTTGGTCTTGCCCATCAGTATGGGCGCTATTTTGGCAGCCATTCGGCCCAGAATAGCGCCGTCGGCATCGACAAGGAGCCATTTCTGTTCAGCCTGTTGCTTGTTCAACATAAAACTCTTCATAGAAGGACTCTCCTTCTGTCACTGAAAAGCTGACATTTTAGCAAGTCCGTTCCGTCTGTCAAACTATTTTTGCGTGAATCAAAGAATCTTTGGAATATGCCCGGCCCTCGTAGCGAAGCGAAGACCCGCCGTAGCCTCGTGCGAAGGCGGCCCCCCTCTCATTCCGCCCCCCAAACCCTCAACAACGACCATCACCGCCAGGGATCCTCTCGTGCCCCAAATCCCCGGCCGCCAACGACCAATTCACCCCCGGGGGTCCCCCTCAAAACACTGCTCCAGACTTATCCCGACATCAGTTCAGCTCGGCCAAAGCTTCCCTGGAGTCGAAGCCGAAAAACGAGATGATGGCAGCGAAACTCGATGGGGTAAGACTTTCCCTCCTGGATCTCGCGCTTATGGTCCGATGTTCTGTGGTCCCGATGCGAAAAATGCCCATGTCTGGCAAGCTTCCAATCGCCTTTTTCCGTAATATTATTGAACACGTTCTCGGATTCACCATCCACAAGGTAGCCGAGCATCGCGGCCTCGCTCGAAAAAGGCGAATACCTGCATGTCAGATAATTGGACTTCACCTCCTTAACATACTCAGCAACACTACCGTCCGTCCGCAAGACCTTTGCCTCCAACGGCCACATTATTCTTGGATTACTCCTGAGGACAAATGCCATATCGTATTCGGGAGGCTGAGCGGGTGGCCCGAGCCAGCTCTCATGTTCATAAGGCCCATGCTGCACATAAAAAGGCTCATACCCCGTCATCCCTTCCCGAATCTTTGGCTCAAGCCGTTGCGTGATGTCCCTCTCCAAATCGCCATCCTCCTGGCAGCAGTCAACTCGCGCCAAAACCTCCGCACAAAACGCATCGTACCCACTCCACACAAGTTCCAAAAGTCTTATCGAGCTGCCCGCTCTCAACCTCCGCAATTCTGCGTTAAATTCCGGTGTGTCCGGCCAGCGTCTTTCTGATAACGTTTGTCTCGCTGCCAATTATCTCTCCCTCAGCATCTACTTGGCTGCTGCTCCTTCGCGCCAAAGCATAATATCTCCCGCTACTTCATCCGCATCTCTCATAGCCATAGACCGCGTCCAGTAACGAATCTGATCCGGCTTAACAATAAAAACCGTCGGAACCTCCCTTCCGCCTACCGGCGCGGTATCATATACCCGCGCCACACGCTGATAAAAGATGCCGCCACGTTCTGCCCCATCAGGAGTCTTCAGATATTTCCTGTTCAGCTTTTGCAACTGTTTGATTAGCTTCGGTGAATCAATCCTCTCCACTCGAACAAAGCCCTTCCCCGGTGCCTCAAGATGTATGCCAACCAACCGTACAGGCAGAAAGCTCCTGCTGCCCTCGGTAAAGATAGTTGCCGATACCTGTTTGTCCTCGCCAAACCCCGCTTTCACAACCCGTCTGAAATAGTCACAATAATCCCTTAAAACGCCCTCGCCTTCATCCCCTTCTTGTTCACCGCCCGCCGCGCGTGTTGACCGCCGCCCCGGCGAATCCACCCCCCCCTTGAAATCTGGCAGTGTATAATCAAATAAGTCCTCGACTAACACCCATTCAGCCCCTTTTAATCCAAAAACCTCTTTCGCGCGCACGTCCACATCCTGAATCCGTCTAATTTCTTTAAGGACGCCGCCCGTGCACTTGGGAATCGGAACGCGCAACAGGTCCTCCTTGTTGGGAGATGGTCTGTAGAAAGCGAAGCGACCGCTTGATAAAAGCGAAAAGTAAACCGCAATAATGCTGTTCAAGCTAAGGCAAGCCGACTCAAGCACGCACTCATAGTCAACTGGGACATGCACGCTTATGTATGTTGCAGAGCAAATCACGGGACCAAGTCTCTGGTTCGATTTCACGAGTGCCGCCTTAAATCGCCGACCTTCGTCCTTCCGCCAGACAAGCTTCAGAATCATTTGCGGCAGGTTGAATGCCCCGAGATCTTTAGAGTGCCCCTTGTACAGGCGTGCATCATCATTAAGCTTTAGACTCGCAGCGTCAAGGTACATTAATGTACCTCTCGGAAAAGTCTTGGAATTTAAGAGGGGCATACCAACAATTTCATCTTGACGCTCCTCTCCTTTCCCACGCCCAATGCCCCGTCTAGTTTTGACTATACCCTCCTGCTCAAGCTTCTCTAATGTAGTTTCCTCACACAACCTACGCATAACTCCAAGGTCACGTCGCCCACCCCAGGCCAACGCTGTCCAAACCAGCGGATCTTGGGCCGCCTCCTCCGGCCAGACTTCGTTTTCGTCGCGCGGCTCGATTATTATTCTGTACCTTTCCTCCTCAGTGTGACAACGCTTAGGATGCAGGTAAATGATGGGCCCGCCTTCAGGTTCCGTGGGCGCCATCTTGACAATGCAGGCTGGTGATCTGGCGCTCGGGAACAGTACGAATCTCAAGGCGGAAAGATTCACTATCTTCACAACCCTGTAGGTCTCAAAAAACTTACTACGAAACTTTCTTGCAGTCGACTCTCTATTGAAAAGCATTACCCCCGCCGGCTGCAACATTACGACCCGCCCCCTCCTCTTGGTCAATGCAGCGCCCTTGACCATAAACAAGGGACCGATGTTGTGATTAGGGATAGGCCACGAACTCTGGCGGTCCCTATTCGCCCATCGGCGTGCATCTTCCGTCTCGGTCCCTTTGCCCCAAGGTGCATTCCCAACTACCAAATCGTATTGGTTGTTATCCCCATTCGTTCGAAATCCCTCTTTGTCTTCTGCGAAGAAATCCGACTCTACCAGTCTCCTATCCCGCAAACGCGGAAACCACACGTTTTTTTGCCATACGTGCTTTGGGTCGATCTCATCGCACATCGCAAGATACAGGCTGAAGGACGCCACACGTACGGCATCCCGGTCTTTGTCCACTCCGAACAGATTCTTTTCTAACAACCTCCGAAGATCCGCGACCTTGGGCTTCCCCAGCGCATTCTTCCACCTATGAACCAGACGCTGATATGCCTTCACAAGGAATATGCCCGACCCGCATGCCGGATCTAAGATCTTCAAATCCCATTGCTTGCTGTCCCACGGAAGGACCTGATCAAGTATCAAGTCCACCACATGACCAGGCGTATAGTGAATCCCCACCGGCTTCTCTGACCGCACTGTCACCTTCTCTTCATCCTTCTTCCCGCTGACAAACTCCTCGTAGATGCTGCTGATAAATTCGAGCGGAATAACATCAAATGCATATCTCTTCCACAAGCAAAGCTGACCCTTTGCCATTTCCATCTTCCCGCTCACAAACTTGCCCAGCAACTTCAGGTGAGGCTCCGCCCGCACCTGCCGCATCTCCTCCTTCCACTCCTGTTCTCTGTCCTCGGCCGTTTCACCCTTTCCCGGAAATAGGTCTCCATTAAACCTGTCGTTTAGCTCTTGAAAGAAGCGATATGTCTCCTCCTTACTTTCCAAAATGCTCGCCAAGTCTTTATGGACTTTCGACAAGACACCCTTCTCACGCAGATTTTCGACAACTTTTTCGTTTAGCGCGGCATTCCCCTTAGAGTCCTTCCGCTGAAACAGAAACTCTATGAAGATCACTCTCGCAATCAAATCGTGGCAAATATCCTCCGGCAATTCCGCATCCAGAAGTCGTCGGCGAAGTCCCCTCAAGTCCTCAAGCATCAACTGGTCCGCCCGTTGATCCCGGTGGAAGTATTGCGAATATGCCGGATTTCTGAAGAAACTTCCTGAAGTCAGTTCTACCCACTGCAGCGACCGGGCCGCTTGCGCCGATAGCGACCAATCCTCAAATAAATCTCCCTCCAGCTTTTCGACACTTACCTCGTGCAAATCTTCATCTTTCTCTACCGGGCGCTTCCAGCAGGTCCAGACTCTTATCAAGGTCGGTTCGACCGTGACCAGCATCGGCGAGCGCGAGAAGCTCCAAGCCAGCCTGTGCGTTTCGCGCAAGACCTTCTTAGACACTTTGCTCTTGAAATCACAAACGATAGCGAGCGGATCTTCGGTCTTATTCGACCCGGGGTCGGCTGCTAACACACCAACCTCAATGTTGACGCCTTCTCGCTTAATCGCCGTTTTCAGCTTCCGCCTCGCCAACTCGGCAATTACCTTAGGGCCCGCCCCCTTGGGCCTCATTATATCCTGCTTGGCCGGCCAACCAAGCCGTCTGTGAGTTTGCTCCAGCAGCCCCGACATTACAGTAATGAGCTCCCCAACAATTTACTTACCACAAAGAAACTTAAGCGGCAATATCATTCCAACAAAAGCTGCCGACGTCAACCGGCCACCGCCCGCGATGCCCAACTAATGTATTAGCGCCACGAAAATTGAAAAGCACGCTTTCCCTTCGAAAAAAAGGTCATTCCGCCACGGTCACTCGCATCACTAACTTGCCATCCTACCACCCAACTACTTTATAATCAACCAAAATTATTTCTTTGTCCATAGCTTTAAGTCCTTGCCCTTCGCTCCCTCGCCTTGCGTCCTGAGTCTCCGACCCCCAACCACGCTTGCCCGCCGTCCTTCTGGCGGGAACCACGAAAAGAATTTCCTTTACATCCAACCCCAAATCCTGTATAATACCCCACAAACTGAATAGTCTAAAACACTCAATACTCAATGCGGAGCACGTTAATAATGACCACCCCCTCTCACGCACTCTCCAACCCAAGCCCCCCATATAGCACCACCCCATTAAACCCGGCAACCGGCCCCTCCGCCAAACAACTTGCCCATCCTGCCAACCAAATACGGTATACGAGATACCAGATACGAGATACGAGATGCGAGATACGAAACAGGAGATACGAGCGACAAGCTTGCCCGCCGTTCGCTTGGCGGGCGACAAGCGACGAACTAATTATGCAAAACAAACCCAATTTCCTTATGGCGAAAATGAACGCAAGCTTCCCTGCCACAAAGGCTTACGAAAATGAAACCCCCTTCCCTCTCCCCAAAAAACAAACCCAATCAAACCCAATTTCAGGAGCAGCCCATAGAGTTTCCGCAGTTGAAGCACTTGTAGCAGGTGCCGTTTCGGACGGTAATGGCGCCACAGATGTCGCAGGCGGGGGCATCATCCTGGAAATGCTCGAACTGGGCGTTAAACTGCTGCATAACGCTGGTTTCGGGCTGCAAGGGGCCGTGCTCATCGGCCACAACCGAAGTAACCAGACTTCCGATACGACTTGCCAGGTCAATAAACCTGCTCTTCGAAGAGGAAGAAATCTCCTTTATAGGGGGCCTTAGATTTGATGAAACATCGTCTTCATCCTTGGACCTGGTTTTTGCGCCGGCCTTTACTTCGGCAATCTTTTGCGCCAGGTCTTTGGTTTTTTCAACCAGTTTTTTGGCGGTTGTAACGTTTTTGCTTTCGACGGCGGGCACCGCCCGATTGGGTGTGTTTTTCTCGGCATAGCCCGGTATGAAACGGCAGCCGAGCCAGCAAAAGATGTAGTCGATGAGGCTCTTTGCGAAGGGAATATCCTTGTTGGAGGTCATGCCGGAAGGCTCAAAGCGGGCGTGGCGGAATTTGTCAACCAACGTAATCAGGGGCACGCCATATTGCAGAGCCATAGAGGTGCATGTTCCTATGACATCCATGAGGCCACCGACGGTGCTGCCCTCCTTGGCCATAGTGATAAACAACTCACCAGGCTGTCCATCCTCATACAGCCCCACCGTCAGGTAGCCTTCATGGCCTTGCACTGAGAATTTATGGGTTATGCTTTGGCGCGTGTCCGGCAGGCGGCGTCGGAACGGCCGGGGTTGCGCGGCAGGCTCAGCAGCTTTAGCCTTTGCGTCCTTGTGCTTCTTGGTCGAGACGGGCTGGAGCATTTTTGAGCCGTCGCGATAGATTGCGACCGCCTTTAGGCCCATTTTCCAGCCGTCCATATAGGCGGCGGCAATTTCCTCGGTCGTACTTTCTTTTGGCATGTTGATGGTCTTGCTGATGGCGCCGGAAATAAACGGCTGCACAGCAGCCATCATTTTCAAGTGCGCCGTGTAATGGATATGCCTTTTGCCGGTGCGCGGCTTGAAAGCGCAGTCAAAGATAGCCAAATGGTCGGGGTTAAGCTTTTCCGCGCCTTCTATAGTTTCGTTGCGGTCTATGTAATCGCAGATTGATTTGACGTCGTCGGCACTGTAACCGAGGCGGTCGAGGGCCATTGGCACGGTTTTGTTTACAAGTTTGAGCATTCCGCCGCCGGCCAACAACTTGTATTTGACCAGCGCGATATCCGGCTCAACGCCGGTAGTATCGCAGTCCATCATAAAGCCGATGGTTCCGGTGGGGGCAAGAACGGTTGCCTGAGCATTACGAAAACCGGCTCTTGTGCCGGCGTCAAGGGCTTCGTCCCAGGCGTCTTTTGCGGCGTTGCGCAGATAATCGGGGCAGTGCGATTCAGGGATGTCGTAAGCATACTGGCGATGCATGTTTATTATTTTGAGCATTGGGTCGGCGTTTTTGGCGAACTGCTCAAATGGGCCCCTGACGGCGGCTATTTCGGCGCTGGCGGCGTAAGCAGAGCCTGTAAGCAGCGCACTGACGGCAGCGGCTATGGCCCTGGCATGGTCGGAATCATAAGGAAGGGCCAGGCTCATAATAAGAGAGCCCAAATTGGCGTAGCCCAGGCCGAGCGCACGGAAAAGATGACTGTTTACGGCGATGGAGCTGTCCGGATAGCTTCCGCTGTCGACGAGGATTTCCTGGGCGATGATAAAAATCCTGACGGCTTTCTTAAAGGCGGTTATATCGAAAGAGCCGTCGTCCTTACGGAACTTCATAAGATTGAGGGAAGCGAGATTGCAGGCGGAATCGTCGATAAACATATATTCGCTGCAGGGGTTTGATGCATTTATCGGCCCGGAATCCGGGCAGGTGTGCCAGCGGTTGATGGTGCTGTGGTACTGCAGGCCGGGGTCGCCGCAGATTCTTGTGCCCTCTGCAATCAGGTCCATGAGCTCGCGAGCGCGATAGTGGCCTATTCTCTGACCTGTTGTTACAGCATAGGTACTCCACTGGTCATCTTTTTCGACCGCCTGCATAAACTCGTCGGTTACGCGGACGGAGAGATTGGAATTCTGGAACATGACGCTGCTGTAGGCTTCGTTGTTGTAATCTCCGTCGTAACCGGCTTCAATGAGGGCCCAGGCCTTTTTCTCCTCCTCGGCCTTGCAGGTGATAAACTCTCTGATATCGGGATGGCTAATCTTAAGCGACTGCATTTTGGCGGCTCTGCGGGTTTTTCCGCCGGACTTGATGACCGCGGCTATCTGGTCGTAAACCCTCATAAAACTCAAGGGACCGGAGGGTTTTCCGCCGCCGGACAGTTTTTCTCTGCTGCTGCGGAGGGTGGACAGGTCTGTTCCGGTGCCCGAGCCGTGTTTGAACAGCATTGCTTCGCTGGCGGCCAGGCGCATTATATCTTCCATCGAATCTTTAACGGACTGGATGAAACAGGCGGAGGCCTGTGGGTATTCATAGCTGTTCCGGCAGGGGACGGCCTGTTTGCGCTGCGGGTCCCAGCGGAAGTTGTGTTTGCCGCCGGCAACGCCATAGACATCAAAGAGGCCTACGTTGAACCATACCGGCGAATTGAACGCGCCGCATTGATTAACGCAAAGCCAAACCAGCTCGTTGTAGAAAACCTCGGCATCCTCATCAGCGGCGAAGCAGCCGTCCTTTTTCCCGCGGTCGGCAATCGTCCTGCAGACGCGATGTACAAGCTGCTTAACCGAATGCTCGCGCCGGCCGGTCTCGACGTCGCCGTAAAAGTACTTGCTGGCCACAACCTTTGTTGCCAATTGGCTCCAGGAGGAGGGGACCTCGATATTGTCCTGCTCGAAGATTACTTCGCCGTTATCGGCGGTGATTCTGGCGGGGCGCATTTCCCATTCAAGCTGTTCGAACGGATGGATGCCCGGCGTGGAGAAGAACTGCTCAATCCTCAACCCCGTTGACTCAGCAGCGCCGACAGCGGTTTCAGGCCGGGGCCGCTCAGTTCTAAAGGGGTTTTCAGGGTCATACTTCTGCGACATTTAAACGCCTCCGTGCGAAAAAACAGACCACAATATAAAGCGTCTTGGTCTGGAATAATACAACATATAGTTGGGAAAACGAAATTAGAAATTACTCATGATTCGCATTGCTGTAAAGACAAAAATCGAAATTTTTTTCACATGAACGTTTGGCATTTGTCTTAGTGCTTGTCGTTACTGAAGCTATGAAGAAAAAAAATTGTAAGAAACAGACTTACCAAAGTCCGGTCGCCTCAAGCCAGCGCTGTGCAATCCATGCGTGGGCCCATACGCAGGGATGCACTGAATCGGCCGCCCATTTTTCCGGCGGCACCTGCCTGACCTGCTCATCAACCTGAGCCTGCAAGGGAACCAAAACGGCGTCAAACTCTTCAGCCAGTCCGCGAACTATGTGGACATAGGCTTGCAGGTCCCTGAACATTTTGTTGCCGGGGTCAACGCAAAACATAAAAGGCTCCATCAATACAAGTTGGCAGTTAGTTTGCTGCGTGGTCCGAGAAAGTAACTGCCTGTATGTTAATTCGTATTCTCCGGGGTAAACAGCTTCGGGAAGTCTGGCTGGTTCCATGTGCTGCCGCCACATATCATTTACGCCAATAAGCACGCTTAGAATATCCGGGTGATATTTGATGCAGTCTTTCTCCCATCTGGCCTTTAAGCTGCGAACGGTATTTCCGTTAATGCCCATATTGACGATATTGAGGTCAAAGTGGGGGTATGTTGCCAGGAGCATATTCGCAACGAAGTGCACATAGCCGTAACCAAATGGTCTGTAAGCCGGCTCAAGTCTTCCGGCATCGGTGATGCTGTCGCCAATGAAGAGGATGGTCTGATTAGGTTTCAACTCGATTATGTGCTGCATTGCCATACGTGACCATAAAAAGAGTTCCAATCGGCGTCCGAATTGTATCGGCCCGACATTTGTTAACAAGCAGCCCGTTGAGAAAAAGAAGGAAGAACGAAAAAAATATTGTCTGCGCTTGGCATAGAGGTAAGTTTTTGCAATTCGGGCCAGAATACCTAACCTTTTGGCATTTTCAATCTGCCATTTTTGTCGCGCTGCCCGCCTCCTTCGCAGTGATAGCCAAGTTTGCACATAACATAAAGCTATCTCAGATTAACGAGCCGAGGTCATTTTGTCGGAGGGTGGCCCACCAACCGGGGGTTGCGGGAGTTCCGCATGTATTGGCGTTTTTGAGCGGACATAACCGAATTGAAGCTGCGCAAGGCCTCTACAGGCGCTGCTTTATCGCCGGTGCGCAAACGCAGAGTTACAATCTGCTGTGGGCGAACGTCAAAGGTATACGCACCGACACCTTCAAGCGGCTGTCGCTCTTGGCCGAGCAGGTTGGTGAGGGCGGCACCTGTGTGAGGGAGGTTGACTTTTACTCGGGCCGGCCCAGCCTCACCAAGGCACTCCATCATCCTCAGCTCAATCTCATTGTCATCACGCCGCAACGCCTGAACAATCACGTTATCCGAGGTTTCGATGAGCGATTCCGGTCTGGAGACAGAGCGGCCCGCGACAGCCACAACAGGATTGTTGTATTCCCATGCAATCTGCGGGATGTTCGCCTGATTCCACGGCTGCTCGTGAATGACAAGGGCATATTCATAAGTCTGTCTGCCTTTGTGGTTCATCCAGGTTACTTCTCGGTTATAGTACTTATCGCATACGTTATGCAGCAGCAGAATCAGCGTATTACCGACAAGCTCGCGGGCGGGCAGGCCCCGGTCCAGCAGGGCCACTGCGCCGCCGGCCTTCAGGCTGTAGTCAGACCAGCGGATGACAGGAATGATACCTTTTGTGAGGCCGGTCAGCCGGGAATCGTTCGAAGTCCAGGCACCGTGGGAAAAACCGTAAGGAATACCACGGCGGACCTCTGTGATTTGCCCGGCCAGCGGGAATTCAACAGACAGAGTCGTCCCAGGCGGGACGTTGTTGGTCTCTGTGAGGAAGTCAATGCGGGGCGATTGATTATGAAAACGCAAGACCCTGCGCAGCTGGCCGCCGCCATAAAAATCGCTTCGTATCTCCACAATTGTGACAAGCTCACCGGTTGTAACGGTGATGAACGGGTTGTAATTACCGGAACCGGCCAACAGTGAGCGTTTTGGCTTTTCGGGAACCCAATGGACATCACCGCCCGATTCTGCAAGTACTACATTGGCCGGTCCCCCGAGTATTTCGCGGCCCGACGGCCTGAGCTTAAGGCTGACCAGCGCGCCGGTGTTTGGGTCTATCCTGGCCGAATAATAAGTCGTCTCAATACTGCGGGGCAAGGCGGTTCTCGCAGGGGGCTTTACAGCGTCGCGCTGCATTTTCATTGATGAGAGACCGAATGGCGCCAAAGGCAGGAGCGCCAGAGTGGTCCTGCCGTCCTCCAGCAGTTGACAATCGGTCCCTGCCAGGATGCGTCCCTCCGGCAGGCGAATCTCAAAGGGCGTCCTTCTGGTCCAGTTGACCGGATTAAACAAGGTAACGGCTGTTTTGTCCGGCTGGGTCAGAGCCGACAGGGCCTTGTGATTAGTCTCGGTGCATGTTTGTTCGACATATTCAAAGCGGTCTCTGGCGTCCCAGCTATTTGCGTCATAGAACGTACCATCCACCCCGACACCCCACAACAAGGCGCGGTCCATATTCAAGGCCATCAGCAGCCAGCTATTTGCGAACGCCTGTGACGGGTATTCTGTCTTGTCCTTGAGGCTGGCGATTGTGGCTATTGCCTCGGCGGCCTGCAGGCTATGTTCGGTGCGGCGGTACCATTGCTTATAAAACGGCGCATTCATCCAGAAGGCAGTCCAGCCGTACGTGCCTGAGCCGCTGGTTACGAGGGGAATTTCGTACTTGCCGGAGCGGAGCGGCGGCAGCAGCGCATCCATATAGTCGCTCAGAGTAGCCATGCGGATTTTCAGGCCGGACGGCTGGCTGTTCCAGGCCTCAATCAGTTCGGCGGGGTAGTTTTCGTAACTGGGGGGAAGGGAATAGTCTCTTGAACCGCCAAGCAGAAGGACCGGCGCCCCGGCAGGAAATCGTTTTGCCTTTTTTTCGGCCGATTCTATCTCGGCACACAATTGCTCCTGTGTCAAGGCGACGGTGGTTCGAAACGCCGTGCTGAATTCGCGGTAATAATGCCCCATTCCGAGGGCCAGCGCCCGCGTGCCATCGGGCGACTGAATCCAATGGACAGGGTAAGCTCGTTCGGATTTCAGGGGGGTCGGATTGTACCGGCAATAGACAAAGGCGTCCAAACCCAGGCCGCCGACAATCTGAGCAATCTGTTCGTGCCAGCCCACGGTGTCTATCATCCAGCAATACCTCGGCTTGATGCCCATGATTTGCCTGTACCAGCGGAGGCCCTGTATTCCCTGCTGCACCAGCGCCTCACCGCCGGAAAGATTGACGGTCGGCTCGAGCACAAACGCGTTGACAACCTCCACCCGGCCTTCTTTGATGCGCTGTTTGAATTGCTCAAAGCAGTTCGGCTCGAATTCCATCATGGTAATCAGGTGGGGCAGCTCTGAAAAAACGAACTTGTACGATTGGTCTTTGGCCACCCGGTCCAGATGGGCCAGATAGGAGTACAAGCAGTAGTTTCTTTCCTCGCTGTACCTGACCAGCCAGCCCATACAGGCGGGATGGAAGTTGGGCACGACGTAGAGGTCGGTCGTTTCGGGCGATTTGCCGTCAAGTCCGAACCCGCCGGACGCAGCCAACAGAACCGCTGCAAAAATGGACAGGATGTTCCGTGTAAATTGTGCCGTTTCCACGCTTTCCTTCCGTTTTCTTTTAGCCAAGACGTTATCTTTAGCGTCTATTTCTTCATTCTTATAGTCGTTACCGAGCGGGCCTTCAGTCTGAACTTTCCGTCGGCGCTCAATCTGTCCGTATCAACCGCTTCGGGACGAACGCGATTTGGGTCATCGAATATATTGCCGCAATCGATATCTTCGGCGACCAATCGGCGGACCTCCTGAACCTTCCACTTATTTCCATCGGCCACTTCTATCTTTGCAATTATGTCGTCGCGCAAATCGAGGTTGACGGCGGAGATGAAAAGCTCGCCGCCATCCTGAGATTTTGTCACTGAAACCGAGAGAGCATTCCGGCCGGCGGCATCGGAGGGCGGGAGTTTTTTGCCACACTCAACACTGAAGTCAATCACCTTTGCATTACGGTGCGGCCTGAACATCTCGAAAACGTGATAGGTCGGCGTTACACAGAATTTTTTGCCCCGGGTCAATATCAACGCGTGCAGCACATTGATGGACTGGGCGATATTGGCCATATAGACTTTTTCGTACCTGTGAAGGACGTGGAAGAAAGCGGCCGCAAAGAGGGCATCCCCTATGGGGGCTTTCTGCACAAGGCCATTTAACGAGTCGGCCTCGCCATGGCGCCATATACCCCATTCATCGACCGCAACGCCAACCGAATGGTCGCTTGTGCTAAGCTCCTGTGCGACGTCACATAGCCTCTTTATGCGCTGCTCCAGCCGGGGCAGCCTGGAAATAAGCTGATAATGGGTATCCGCAGGCGGAATATCCGGAGCATGACTTGTGTTGGCATAAAGGTGCAAACTGAGCAGGTCAAAGTAGATATTTTTTACTTTCCGCACCTGGTCTTTGAAAATCTTCGTATCTCCGAGCTCGCCCAAGACGATTTTGGCCTCTTTCAATTTCCCGTCCCCGCGCCAAACGGACTGGCAGGCAAAGTGTTTCACATACCCTGCGTAAGTGCGTGCGACGTCGAGGTAATGGTCCGGGAGCATCATGCCATCGAGGGCGTATTCCGGCTCGTTGCCGAGGCTCCAGAATTTCACGCCGAAAGGCTGCGGATGGCCATTGGCGGCGCGCTGGCGGGTAAGCATCGTGTCCTTGTCGCTATTGCAGTACTCGGCCCAGGCCCTTGCCTCCTCCACCGTACCACTGCCGACATTTACGCAAAGATAAGGCTCTGTTCCTATCAGCTTGCAGAAACGCATAAACTCGTGGGTGCCGAACTGGTTGCTCTCGGTGGTGTTCCAGCCGAGGTTCTGCCGGACCGGGCGTTTGTCCGACGGGCCGATGCCGTCGCGCCAGTGGTAGTTGTCGGCGAAAAGTCCACCGGGCCATCGGACCACCGGCACTTCAAGCTTCCTGAGGGCGCGCACCGTATCAAGCCTTATACCGCCAGAGTTTTCTATTTCAGAACCCTCTGGCACCCAGATGCCGTCGTAGATGCAACCGCCAATATGCTCAATAAATTGCCCATAAATGTAGGGACTCACCTTATGGAACTCAGCGGTCGGAAAGAGCTTGATGTGCGCTTCAACGGCCCCGGCACTTTCGCTGGCGTCTGTGGGCGTATCGGCAGGCGCCGGACTGGCAGCAGCACCCAGCGGCAGGGCAACTACCGCGGTTATTATTGCCAATAGGGCACAGTTCCCTTCGAAAGCTCGGAAGCAACTTACAGTTCTCATGTTCGACCCCTTCTTATGATGCTTTGATGGTAGTTTGGATTTAGGCACGCTACCAGCTAAGTTGTTATCTGCGGGCAAGAATCAGCATTGTCGGTAACAGAATCTAAGGGCCGGGCCTGGCGGCCTGCTTTACAGAACCGCCGTAATAGTACGGGTAATAATCCCAGGGGCTTTTGCCTTCTATTCGCGGGTCTTTCGTGTCACGCTGGTATTGCTCGAGCTGAGACCTTAGTTCGGTCTTCACCTTCGAATAGGCGGCATCGTCGGCGAGGCTATGAATCTGCCATTGGTCTTTGGCAACGTCGTAGAGTTCCTCGGCCGGTCGCTTGCCGAAGCCCAATTCAAAGAGGGGCGCGACTTTCGGGTCGTCCTTATGTTCTATCATATAGGTTTTGGCCGGGCCCGCATTAATATCGCCATAGACGCCTTCAGGCTCGGCATCGATGTCCGGGTCGCCGGCAGGCCAGCGGTCAGGCTCGTAGTTGCGAATGTAAAGCCAGCGATGTGTGCGAATGGCGCGGCCGGGATAGCCCGCGCCGTTCGGCCTGCACCAAGTCGTCCGCTCGTTGGCAGTAAACACCCTGTCACGTCGAGGGTCGACCCGTCCTGACTTGTCGGACGAAAGAATATCGATGAGGCTGCGTCCGGTCATCTGCGGCGGCACTGCCAGACCAGCGGCTTCGAGAAATGTCGGCGCCAGGTCGGTGAGGCTTACGAAATCGTCTACGACGCGTCCACCGGCGGCGCGACGGGCCCAGCGCACGGCCAGCGGCATTCGCACGCCGAGGTCGTAAAGGTTCGCCTTGGCGCGCGGGAAAGGCATACCGTTGTCGGAGGTAACCACGACGAGCGTATTATCAAGCTCGCCCACATCTTCCAGGAGCTTAATCATTCGGCCGAGATGCTCGTCGAACCATTCGATTTCGAGGTAGTAATCGAGCATATCACTGCGAATTTCGGGGACATCGGGCAGGGATTTGGGGACGACCACATCCTCGAGTTTTTTGCCGGAGCGCAGGCCCGAGCCTTTTTCGTAGGTGCGGTGGGGCTCCTTGCAGCCGTACCAGAAGCAGAAAGGCTGTCCTTGCTGGCGGTCTTTGAGGAAGTCCTCGAAACAGCCGGCATAGTCGGTCTTACCTATACCGCTTGCCGGCGGGTCAATTCTTCGTTCGCTGTATTTGTATGCGCCGGCGGGGTTGTGGTCCCACCCGCTCACCTCGTAGTTGCCGGGAGACCAGCCTTTGTGTACATACCCGACGTGGTAGCCTGCGGCCTCAAGCAGGTCGGTGTAGACAGGGAACTTCCTGGGCAGCGCGCCCATCAAGAGGCCGCCTTCTTCGAGGCGCCATATCTGCTGGCCGGTCAGGATTGCGCTGCGAGAGGCCGTACACGATGTCGCGGCGCTGAAGGCGTGCGTAAATAGTACGCCCTCTCGGGCAATGCGGTCGAAGTTCGGAGTTTTGACCACCTTATCGCCGTAAGCTCCGGCGTGCAGCCATGACTGGTCGTCCGAGATGCAAAAAAGGATGTTGGGCCTTACCTTGTTTGGCTTTTTTCCGGAGAGTTCGGCAGCACAGGCCGGAAGAGCCAGCATCGCTGTGCCTTGCCCCAGCACTTTGAGAAAGTCACGTCGCTTCACGAAATCTTCCTTTCGCAAAAAACCCAGGACCGATTTTTCCGGTGCGAGATTAGTCTGACTGTGTTTCCACAACTTTATGCCACTAAGATAACAAATCGGTATGGAAAAGAAAGCCAGCGAGGGTTTTAATTGCGGTGTTTACATTTTCCGCAATCGTGACGCCCGATAGTTGGGCCCTTAATGTGAGCCTTCAACAGATGTTCGCATTTTGGAGATTCGAAGGCGGGCAACAGAAAATTCTTTTTGCGCCCACCATGCAAGGCTAAAATGGATTTATGAGCCAAGACAGAGAACAAGAGACGCTGGAATCGCTTCGGGAGCAGATAAGGGGGTTTCCGACGGGGCCCGGGCTCTATTTTATGAAGGGCGCGGGGGAGAAGGTTCTTTATATCGGCAAGGCGAAGAATCTGCGTTCGCGGGTGCTGAGCTATTTCCAGGCGGGGGGGGATTTGGCCGGTTCGCGCGGGCCGAAGATTGCGGAAATGATAAGCAAGGTGGAGGCGGTCGATTTTCTGGAAACCGAGAGCGAGGTTGACGCGGTGCTGCAGGAAGCCCGGCTGATAAAGGACATACGCCCCCCATACAACACCGACCTGGTGGACGACAAGACGTTTCCGTATCTGGAAATTACAACAGGCGATGATTTTGCGGGGGTGTATATCACGCGAAGACCGCGGCCGCGGGGCAGCCGGTTGTTCGGGCCTTTCACAAGCGCAAGGGATTTGCGAGGCGTGCTGGTGGTTCTGCAAAAAATATTCAAGTTTCGAACGTGCAACCTCGACATTCGCCGGGACGATACGAAGCGCAGGTTTTTTCGGCCCTGTCTTTTGTACAGCATCAAACAGTGCACGGCCCCCTGCGCGGACAAGATAGCGAGGGCCGAATACAAGAAAATCATCAAAGACCTGATAAAATTCCTGCAGTCGAAGCGTTCGACGATTCTGCGCGAGTTGAGAAGACAAATGGCAGAGGCCGCCTCGGCGTTCGAATACGAGAAGGCGGCGATGTTTCGGGACCGTATCCGGCTGATTGAGCGGCTGGACGCCCGAGGGACGCCTGACGAGCATGTGCAGCCGGAGGTATTTGCGGCCGAGCCTACCGAGGCGCTAGAACAATTACAGAAGCTGCTGGAAAGCTCTGAACCTGTGAGGATTATTGAAGGTATCGACGTGGCCAATATTGCCGGGGCCGAAGCGGTCGGCTCGCTGGTGAAGTTTATTGACGGCAGGCCGTTTAAGAACGGGTATCGGCGGTTCAAGATAAAGACTGTTAAAGGCATCGATGACTACGCGATGATTGCAGAGGTAGTCAAACGCAGATACAAATACGCTCTGGCAGGCGAAGAGCTGTGGCCTGACTTGGTATTGATTGACGGTGGACTGGGCCATTTGCACGCCGCGGAGCAGGCCTTTGAGCAAATGAAGGCACCGGTTCCGAAAATTGCCGCGATTGCCAAGAGAGAAGAGGATGTCTTTCTGCGAGGAAGCACCAGGCCTTTGAAGCTGCCCGCCCATGCGCCGGCGCGAAAGCTGCTGCAATACGTGCGAGATGAAGCTCACCGTTTCGCTCAGCACTACCACCACATACTGCGCAGCAAGAAAATGTTAGACAAAGGGTCCTAAGCCCAAGACCATGATATTTCCACGCTCACAAGAACAAAATGATGCTTCTTTTTGGGAGGGAACTTGCCAAGGCAGCAGGCGATTCGAGCCCTCGGGAAAAATGCAAAAGCCCCGGCCGGCGGACAAAAACGGGAAAAAATGGGGTAAACCGGCGGGAATCTTGTGCAGTAAGCGGTTATTTCGTATAATATAGGATGTAGGGGCGCAATATAAAAAATGGTTGTAAGCAAGGATTGGCAGAGTTTGTGTTTAACCGCGAAGCGGCTGTACTGTTGGCAGCGTGAGGAGACTGCGGCAATGCGTTAATTGCCGGCAAGCGGTTACCACAAAAAGAAAAGAACCGACAAAATGAATAGTACCGAGGCTTGTAGAACGGCGATCGATAACCTTGAAAAGGTCATCGGCGTCTTCGAACAAGAGCTGGAAAAACCCGTGCTGATACACGGCGCTTTCATATACAACCGCCCGATGGTAAAGCATGTCTGCCTGCTAAAGGGAGTCAGAATAGTCAGCGGGCTGAACGCCCTTATGGTGTTATTCGAAGCCGGATATGTGACCGAAATGGGCGTAGTGATGCGAACGATCAGCGATTGTATAAACGCCATCTATTTCCTTCTGGAGAATTTCCCGCAGACAACGCCTGAAGTGGAACAGTACGTCTCAAACTTCTTCAGCGAGGTCCTTGATGAACCGGAGATTGCACCAAGTCTGGGTAAAAAAAGATATAGAACAAAGGTGAAAAAAATACACGCATCAAGGGCAAGGCTGCTGTCGGAGCATGTCAATTTCGCTGTCGGGCGGGACATGGTATACCAGAACTACAGCGCCTACTCAGGCTATGTTCATGCATCCTACCCGAACATAATGGAGATATACGGGGGCGAGCCGCCGTACAAATTTCACCCGAAAGGGATAAAAGAAACGTCCCGAATCAAAGACTGGGAAGAGGTATTTATCGCTTTTATCCAAAACGCAATTCTGGTATTCGGATACATGGCGGAAAAATATGACAAGGCCGACCTGATTCAAGAAATAAGGAGAATAATGGGTTTGTTCGATAAGGCGATAGCGTACCTGGAACCAGGGACGTGAGTAGCCAGGCAAAAACTTTCCGAGCATCCGCAATACCCACAACGTATTACCGCCATCCGTCAAGTGCACAGGCAGGCTACTCGGACAGATAAATACTGCCTGAGGGCTTCGGCGCAAGTTATGGCCGCATTGTCGGCCTGACTGACTCAATAGTAGCGGAGCGGTTTGCGTGAGGCTATTTTTTTTATGATTTCAGCCTTCGAGGATTGAGATTTCCGCAACTGCTCTTTTCGACAGGCCGGTAAGGCGAACGTCGTTTCCGAGTCGTTTAATATCCACATAACACAGGCCCGACACTTCGCTCAATCCAGCCATGGCGGCGGCCAGGTCAACAGTCCCGCGCCCGCCGAGCAGTTTCGGGGCGATATAGACGCAAACTTCGTCGGCAAGATGCTCTGTGAAAAATGAAGTGATTACCCGGGGGCCGCCCTCGACAAGCAGTTGAGCGATTCGGCGTTTACTCAATTCGTCCATTAGAAAATGCAGATTGGACCGGCCGGGCGTATCAGGAAATATGAGCAGCTCAGCTCCTTTTTGGCGGACTGCCTCTGCCGCCTGTGGATTTTCCTGAACCGTACGGGCGCTTGTCAAAACCAGTACGGGAACCTTTTGGGCGGCAGCCAAAAGCCGGCAGTCCAGCGGAATCCTTAAGCTGGTATCCAGCACGACCCTGGCCGGCTGTCTGCCCCTGCCCGGCCGAGCGGTCAGCAACGGGTCGTCGGCGAGCACCGTATTAATGCCCACCAGTATGGCCTGAGCCCGCCGGCGGAGTTTGTGCGCATCTTTTCTGCTGGTCTCATTCGAAATCCAGCTCCGCTCGCCGGCATGGGACGCCTTATCCACGTACGCGACCTTGGCGTCGATACTCTGTGCCCATTTCAGGATTACCCAGCATCTGCCGGTGGCTGCGAACTTGATGAAAGGCGCGTTGAGCAGCCGGGCCTGAGTTTCGCACACGCCGGTCTTTACTTCGATGCCTGCCCTGCGTAACTGCCGGACGCCCCTGCCGCGCGCGTGCTCCGAGGGGTCTATCGTTGCGACGACAACTTTGGCAACCTTGCTGTTGATAATCGCATCCGTGCAAGGGGGAGTTTTGCCGTGGTGAGAGCACGGCTCAAGCGTGAGATACATCGTTGCGCCTTTGGGATTAACGCCGAGCGTTCTGCAATCTTCAAGGGCATTGACCTCTGCGTGGGGGCCGCCAAACTTTTTATGCCAGCCCTTGCCGATGGTCTGATTTGCCTTGACTATCAGACAGCCGACCGCGGGGTTTGGCTCAACGGAACCTATGCCTCGCCGTGCCAGTTTCAAAGCCGCCTGCATGTATTTTTCGTGCCGGTCAGCCATTCTATCACGCCTTGATACCAAGCATTTCGAGGAACTGTTTTTTGTTTATCACTTTTACGCCAAGTTTCGCTGCCTTATCAAGTTTGCCGCCCGGGTCATTGCCGGCCAGGACAAAATCGGTTTTTTTGCTGACGCTGGAGGAGGACTTTCCACCGGCCTGTCTGATGGCCTGCTCAATCTGCTGGCGGGTGAAGTTCTCCAAGGCGCCTGTAACAACGATTGTTTTTCCGGCGAGCTTATCTGTGCGTTTTACCTTTGGCTGGGTGGGTTTTACGCCGGCGGCGAGCAGCTCATTTATAACCCGGCGATTTCGTTCATCCCTGAAATACTCGTGAACACTTTTTGCCATAGTCGGGCCAATCTGGTCTATCGCTGTCAGCGACTGTTCATCGGCGGCCATAAGGGCTTCGAGAGAACCAAAGTGGTCTGCAAGAATCTCGGCAGACTGGCCCCCGATGTGGCGAATCCCGAGTGCGGCAACCAATCTCCACAGGGGGCGGGTCTTGGTTTTCTCGATGCTGTGAATTACATTTTGGGCGCTTTTTTCGGCCATCCGCTCCAGTTCCGCCAGGCGGTCCTTTTGCAGTTTATAAAGGTCTGCAAAGTTTTTTACCAGGCCCGTGTCAACCAGCTGTTCAATCAGTGCAGGTCCGAGATTCTCGATATCCATCTGGTCTCGGCCGGCAAAGTATCTGAGGCGTTCCTTTAATTGGCCCAGACAATTCGGATTGAGGCAGCGGATATAGACGCCGTTTTCATCCTTTGCAACCGCAGAGCCGCAATTGGGACATTGGGCCGGGATTTTGAAGCGCACGGCCCCGGCGGGTCTCAATTGTTTTTTTACCTCCACGACCTGGGGTATTATCTCGCCAGCCTTTTCGACGAGTACGGTATCGCCGCAGCGGACATCGAGCCGATTAAGCTCATCGAAATTGTGCAGGCTCGCGCGTTTAACGGTTGTGCCCGCCAGCAAAACAGGCTTTAGATTCGCCACGGGCGTCAAGATACCGCTTTTGCCAACCTGGACATCGATTGATTCGACGACAGTCTGGGCCTGTTCGGCGGGGAATTTGTAGGATATGCACCACCGAGGGGCCCTGCCGGTAGCGCCGAGTATGTCGCGCTGGTCGAAGCGGTTAATCTTTATTACCATTCCATCGATTATGTAGTCCAGTTTGCGGCGCTTTTCGCCCCAGCTCAGGCAAATCTCAATTACCTCCTCAATTGTCCGGCCTCTTTTGATATTAGGATTAACGGGCAAGCCAAGCCCTTTGAATCGCTGCAGCGACTGGTAATGGTTTTGCGCCAACGGCTCGGAGAGCTCGCCTATGGAATATGCGAAGAACGACAGCTTCCTTACGGCGGTGATTCTCGGGTCGAGCAGTTTCAAAGAGCCTGCCGCGGCGTTTCGCGGATTCGCAAAAACCGGCTCACCGGCCTGCTCACGAAGTTTGTTTAGCTCGATAAAGGCCCTGGTGGGCATATAGACCTCGCCGCGGGCCTCAAGCACATCGGGAATCCCGCCGTTGCGGAGCAACACGAGGGGGATGGCTTTGATTGTGCGAACATTAGCGGTAACGTCATCTCCGACCTGGCCGTCTCCGCGAGTAGCGGCCGTAACAAGAATGCCCTTTTCATAACGAAGACTTATCGCAAGGCCGTCGATTTTCAACTCGACCACATAGTCGTAATCGCCGGCGCCGAGCTGCTTGCGGACCCTCTCGTCGAAAGCCCTTAACTCGTCGGCGCTATAGGTGTTGTCAATACTGAGCATAGGCACGGCGTGTCGGACGGCGGCAAAACCTTCGAGGGGCCGGCCGGAAACACGCTGTGTAGGCGAATCGGCGGTAATAAACTGCGGATTGGCCTGTTCGAGGGCCTTCAGCTCGGCAAAGAGCTTGTCATACTGCTGGTCGCTGATTTGGGGCTGACTGAGCACGTAGTAAAGGTAATCGTGCTTTCGTATTTCAGCACGCAGCCGCTCTAACCGTTTTCTTACATCTTCCGCCATAACAGACTAATTTATATGCTCTTTCCGGCCAGCTTGCAAGGGCCAGATTCAACATCAGCAAACCTATTTGGAACACCGCGAGAGTTACTCTTTTGCTCCGGAAGCGCCCTTTTTGAGAAAGGCGACGAGCGCGCCCAAGAGAAAGCCGCTGATGTTGGCGATGCAAAGGGTATTGGCTGGAGCCTGGGCCGTAAAAAGGAAAGGCGATATGAACTGGAATAAGAACCACGCGCCCAGACATACAACCGCAGGGATTTCGAATATTCTGTAAATGGCGAAAAGCCTGATTTTGGCTGTGGGATAGAAGATAAAATAGGCGCCCATAACCCCGGATACGGCGCCGCTGACGCCTACGGCGGTAACGGACAAATCCGAAGCAAAGAAGCTGTACAGGATGCCTGCGAATATTCCACAGGCAAGATAAAAAACCAGATATCCGAAACGACCGAACCGGTCTTCAACGTTATCCCCAAAAAGCCACAAGAAGAGCATATCCCATATCAAGCCGACAAGCCCCACACTTAAAAACATGGAGCGGATGAGGTCCGTAGTCCAAAATTTCTGCGGAACCAGGTCAAATACTTCGGCGAGACTGTTCGGGTCAAAAAACAGCCGGGCTATAAAGAACAATACACACAAGGCGATTATCGAGACTGTTACCACAGGAAATCTTTTCCTTGGTGCGTCGTCCGAGATAGGAACGATTACTCGGGGCAAATACAGAAGGTATGAAAAGGCCTTCCGGGCAATCTCAGGGTCGTAATCCACAGGAGATTGTGAATAGTCCAAAGTTCGAATATACCCCAACAGGGCCTTGCCGACAGCGGTAATTCTGGGGTCTTCTTTGAGATATCGTGCAACTTGCTCGACCTCCCCGCCATCGGCCCAAATACCGCCGCAAGCGGGACATTTGTCTAAAAAAACGTTGGAATCATAAGAATAATTAAACTTATGGAGTTTTTTGCCACACCTGGGGCAAAATCTTTCCTTTTCCCCAACTGTATGTAAAGCATGGACATCTCTGTGTTTGAATAACCTGGTCTGTTCAGGAGAAATTTCTTCGCTTTGTACCAAGGAATTGACAAAATCCGCGAACTCGCCCGAATCAAACCATATACCCTTACAGCCGCTACAAATATCAATGGCGGCTGATTTGGACTTTACCTGCCGCAGTCTATTTGAGCAAACAGGACATTTCATTCCAGCAGGATAGCCAAAATCGACGAGAAATTCAACAGGGCAGCCCGTTGCGGATATGCGCTGCGGGGTATTGTCGCGTTACCGGCCCAAAGGCATAAATCGCACGGCTGGGACAATTTTTTTTCGTATTTCGTCAAAAAAAAATAAAATACTTGCTGTGCGCGGCAGGTAGAAGTATAATATTTTGTTAAATTGAAATGACTGCGTAGCGAGGCGTTGAGAAAGCAGACTCTACGTTACTAAATGATGGCGTCGAAACCTACCATTATGGTCGTCATTTCTTTTTTTCTGCTGATCTTTGTCGAGAAAGGTCGTTTGTGAGTATTAAGAAGGCGTCTTGCCTGAAAACCGGCAACACTGGAGCCCTGTCGACGAACAACGGTGGCGATATGCTTAATTTGTGAAGACTGCAAAAACTCAGGTAAACGCAGGAAGCCAATTTACGGTAACGGGCGTAAGAAAAAATAGTAAATATCGGAAGCCGGCACTCCGGCGCAAATTTTAGAGGTGTTTAAAGGTTAGTAAAGGAAGTCAAAATGAATATCTATGTAGGCAATTTGTCACACGAGGTAACTGAAGATGATTTGCGGCAGGCTTTCGCAGCTTATGGTCAGGTCGATTCTGCCAATGTGGTAAAGGACCGATTCAGCGGTGAATCGAGAGGGTTCGGATTCGTGGAGATGCCTTCCCGGACTGAAGCCCAGTCGGCGATAACCGGCCTCAACGGCAAGGATTTGGGCGGGCGAACAATCAATGTTAACGAGGCTCGTCCCAAAGTACAGAACCGCCGCGGAGGCGGAGGCGGAGGCGGGGGCGGCGGCAGGCGGGGCGGTTTCGGCGGCGGCCGTGGTGGGGGCGGCGGGGGTGGACGTCGGTATTGACCACAAGCATTGTGACCCGGCGGGGCAGAATCGAATCGCAAATCGGCAATTCGGTTTGCTCGTGCGAATGCTTTCGGTACCGAAGAAGTCAAAATCTTCACTGAGATGCCGCTTTGTTTTCGACAAGTGGGATACGAAAGGAAGAATAATGGCACAGGTAAAATCCGGTGATACCGTGAGGGTTCATTATACAGGCAAGCTGGATGACGGCACAGTATTTGCAAGCTCAAGCAACCGAGAGCCCCTGCAATTTACCATAGGCGAGGAGCGAATAATCCCTGCCCTTGAGCAAGCTGTTGTCGGGATGAGTCCGGGTGAAGCCAAGACCGCCGAAATTGTGGCGGATGAAGCATACGGCCCGCATTACGATGAACTGGTTCGTGTAGTAAATCGAAGCACATTTCCGGCGGGGTTGGAACCGGAGGTTGGTCAGCGACTGAACCTGAGCGAAGGAGAAGGCCGAGAAATTGTGGTTACGGTGGTTGATTTATCCGACTCGGACGTGACTTTAGATGCCAATCATCCGCTGGCGGGGGAAGACCTGACTTTTGATATTCAACTGGTAGAGATTGTCTAAACGCTTCGTCCGCACAAGAAACTGGGCCTCCAAAACAGGTCAGGCTAAGGCAGAACAATAGCAGTTCACACACTGACTCTTAGCACGGGCCCGTCCAAGTTGACGTGAAGGCGAGCACGGGCCAAGAGATGGAGATTACCCTCCATCTTCGCGCGAAGAGGCGAGTTTGGCCCTCCCGAGACAGTGTGAACTCACGCGTTCAATTTTGCTACAAGGGCTTGTTTTTTGTTTCTTGAATAACCCTTTACAGCTTTTTCTCTGGCAGCGGCCTGGAGTTTGTCGGGGAATGTTTCCTTGTAGAGCAGAGGAGGGTTACCATGTTGACGCATACGATTTTTTCCTTGTGTCTTATGTTAATTGAACGGCCGGATAACTCAGCCATTCACGCAAAGACCAAACATGATCGGTCAAACCCGCGACCATTGCAGGTGTTCTCGACAGCCATCGATCATCGCGGTCTTGTACGCGAAGCGT
>DATKVV010000038.1:0-6470 GCA_035529895.1 Sedimentisphaerales bacterium | reverse complement strand
ATACCATTACCGGCGATGGCGCCGCTAAGGGTGCCGAAATTCGCGCTTAAGAAAACGTGAAAGCCCGGCGCCAGGATAAAAGTGCCGGTTTCTTCATGCAGTCCTGCGAATTGCGGTTCGTCCGGTAGTTCACTTACGGGGTAACTTTCCACGGAGCCAAGCAGATAAATCTGGTTTGTGGCGGAATTATCGTTTACATCTCCGCCTCCTATGATGATGCCGGTTATTGTTGTACTTCCAGCAAATATCACCACATTTGGTGTTTCAATAAAGACCACCCCTCTGAATATGACGCTGCTGGTAAATATTGGATTGGTGCCGGCCGCTATTCGTACATTGTCGAAGCTTGCATCCTCAGAGGTGTCTGTTGAGGAGTCAATTATATTTGCAGCATAATGCTCAAAGTAAGCTGGAACCGGTATGGGGAATTCCAGTGGTGCCGCCCCGAACGTAACGTGGTTCAACGCGGCCTCACCCGTGTCTCCCCCTATGCAGGCCGGGCCATGCAGAGCAACGGTTGCATCGGCATTAGCTATTTTTACTTCGCCGACTATGTGTGCGTTCCCAATCATTGATAAGGCCTCGTTCGAGTCGTAACTTTCGACATAGACGTCCGACTCAACGGAAATGCGGTTTTCATGCATTATACTACCTGCCAAAGTCAGCGGTCCTTTTGTTGCGACGCCATAATCGAAAATCGTTTCTGCCTCGGCATAGGAAACAGTAGACAGCAAGAAAATGAGGGTAGAGATAGTGATTTTCATTCTTGTACTCCTTTCAAGAAATCTCCATTCTTACTTCTACTGCCGTGAACATGCACACCGAACCGCCTTGCAGTATTACCTTTTCCACCGACAATCCGCGATAGTCCTGTGAATTATGTCTTGTTACCTATGGCAGTCAACTGAAAAATGGGCAGGCAATCCTTCTTTTTCGCATTTGCAGCCTGTTGGTGGGGAGCTTTTCTTTAACCGTGGTCTCAGCGATTCATTTGCGCGGCAATAGGATAGTAACGGTGGTTCCGCTTCCCGGCCGGCTTGTTATCCGGAGTGAGCCTTTGTTCAGTTCGATAAGCCGTCTCGCGTGAGCAAGACCCATTCCGCGTTTTCGCCCCGCGGGCCGGCCGGAGAAGAAAGGCTGTGTCGCTTTCTTGAGGGCTTCCGCGTCCATTCCGCGGCCAAGGTCGCTAATTTTCAGTTTGACTGGGCCGCCGGATTCCTCGGCCTCGGCGGCAATCTTTATTGGGCCCATATCGCCTGTATAGGATTCAAGAGAATTGCAGATAATATTCGCGACCGCTGATACAATCTGGGCCGAATCTGCAAAAACATTTTGCAGCCCGTCGGCGAGTTCAGTTTGGACATTGATATGTTCTACCCTGGTCTTTTGGCTTGCTAATTGGATGGCTTCGTCGATTATTTGCCTGATATTCGCCTGAGCCGGTCTGGGCGACGCCGGTTTCGCAAAGGTCATCAAATCATTGATTATCTGGGATATATTCCGGCTGTTTTCTTGAATCTGTCTCAGTATTCGCTTCTTTTCCGGGTCGCTTTCACTCTCAGCCAGTAATTGCGCCCGGCCTGATATGACCGAAAGAGGATTGTTCAACTCGTGCGCCGCCCCTCCAGCTATCTCAGCTAATGCGCTGAACGAGTCTGGGGCGCCTTCCGGAGGTACTTGCTTTGCGGCAGTCTCTGCAGCGGGTTTGACCAGCTCGTCTATTGGGCCTGTCAACAACTGAGCGAACTGCTCGGCAAAATGCTGCTGGCTGGCCCAGTTGAAGGCCATATCCAGCACCGAGCCCGCGGCGCAGGCTGTTGCCCTGAAATTCTCCTGAAAAAGCTCGATATCTCCCGGATAACGAAGCTCGAAAACAATCGCGCCGATCACCTTGCCGTTTGACGCGATAGGAAGCAGTTTTGTTTGGCTCAAATCAAAGTCAGCGTCCAATTGCTCAAACAGCCAGCCGACATAATCGCCGGCATCCAGTATCGCAAATTTGCTTGCCGACTGTTTCGGTATCACCGGCGAGTCTGCAGGGACTTTCAAATAAACCGTTCTGGCCCGGGCCAAGGTTTCCACAACCACCGCTTCGAGCGTTTGTGAGCCGGCCGGCGGGACTAAATAAAGACAAACCATCCCCGTTTGGTAAAACTTTTGCCAGCGAACAGCAAAGTTCTCCGCCACTTCGATTGGCGCACTATTCGAATCTATGCTTGAAAGAAAATCCTTTATGAAATCGAAGTGGCTTGAAGCCGTCCGCAATCGCCGATTCTCGACAAACAGTCTGCTGTTATCGTGCGCCAGTTGACTGGCGGCGGTGTGAACCACCTCGCAATAGGTTCCAATTTCATTTGACAGGTCCAGCCCCAGGGCCTTTGATTTTTTGTCGACCGTCCCCGGGAGGTCTCGCCGGATTTGCTCCAGTTGCTCGTCGCTTATTGAAAGAGCCTCGGCGACCTGTTCCGTCGAGCCCGTTGGGTCGTAACTGCCGGAAAACCCTATCCCGCATTGCCGCGCCACAGTATCGGCCAGCTGCACAATCCGGGCGATTTGCGCCTCAGCAATGGTTTGAGCAATTCTCACAGTGTCACTGTGGTGCAGCCAGACCGCCAGCGTAATTTCCTCCGGCAGACCCCACTTCTGGGCCAGTCGCTTGCCTAAAGTTGTGTGGTCAAGGCCCAGGCGCCTTTGCTCAACCGTCCGGCTCGAGCACTCTTGTGATTTTGCTTCTTCAACTATCCGGACAAAACTTTTCGGCATCGCCTCCTCGAGGGCCAGCTTGCCGATATCGTGCAGCAGACCGGCCGAGTAAGCCATCTGCCAATCTTTCTGAGGTAACACGATTTCCGCGATATACCGGGCACAGCACGCAACCGCAAGGCAGTGAAGTGTAAGCCCGCTTCGTATCGGCATCCTGTTGTTCTCAGGCTTGCCATTGAACGGCTGCAGGATTTTAATCGAAAACAAAGCGTCGCGGACAACATCGTAAGGCAGCTTATCGAGTGCTCGGCGGACCGAGGGCTTCTCGTCTGCAAAGCTTAAACCATGCTGGTGCGCAAGCGACAAGACCTTCGCGCTGAGCGCCGGGTCTGATTCAACTGTTTCCGCCAAAGTCGACGGTGAGAACTGACTCTGTACCAGTTGACGAACAAATCGACTCGCAACGCAAGGCAGCGTTGAGAGCGAATCGAGCCGACGAAAAACAAGCTCTACGTGCCTGGCTGCCGGGTCGGGGTCCTTTGCGGTCATCTGGTTAAATCCTTGCCCTGGTTGTTCGTGCCTCATTTTCGTGGTTCGATACGCGATTCATTTGCATTTGAGTTCTATTTCGTCTGTAATATCTCGGTGATTTTGCCGGTAAGTTCCCGGATATCGAACGGCTTTCTTATGAAAGCCTCGGCGCCGGATTTTAGAAGCTGGTCGATTTCATCTTGTTTTATAACGCCGCTTACAATTATGATCTTAATGTTTTCGAATTCGGGATTTCTTCTTATGGTCTGACACACGATATTTCCGTTGACGTCGGGCAGCATATAATCGAGCAATATAAGGTCCGGGCGAAACTGCTGGGTCAATATACCTGCGTCATACCCGCTCGATGCCGTCCTGACATTGAATCTGCCGTCCCTGCCGAGCACATCCAGCAAAAGCTCGATGATTTCAGCGTCATCATCAACAATCAAGACTTTCTTCTTGCCGGATTCGAGACCCTCCAGAGGGATGTTGTTTTCCTTCATGAATTTGATCAGGCTCTGGCGCGGAATTCTGCGGAACCTCGAGCCCGGAACGCGAAATCCCTCCAGCCGCCCGGCATCGAAACAACGGATGATTGTCTGTTGGCTCACCCCGCAAATCTCGGCGGCTTCGCCTGTTGTCAGGAAATCCTTCATCTTACCCAATCCTTTTCCTTCACCAAGTCCTTTTGGTTTAAGGCCTTCCCAAATTGCCTTTTTGCCCTAATTTAACTATCGGACGTTACCTTTGTCAAGGATTAAAAAAAGATGGCGAAAACCTGTTCGCAATTCTGCAAAAAGTGATATTATCGGCCAAAACCCGCATCAGTCGTAATCTGTTGCGGCTGGTTGTTGGGTAACGGTCCTGCTCCGGCAGCATGTTCGCGGCAAACGAGCCGAGAATAAGCTCAGATTCCTAAATCCTCCTGACCGAATGTGCAGATTCCCAAAAAAATAGAAAAAAGAGCCGAGCAAGTGCCGAGAATTTGCAGAAATCGGCAGGAAAGCTGCTTTTTTTAGCGACCGCGCGCAGGTGTTGGTCGAATCTAAGTTACGGTTCTATCAGGTGTTACCCAGGGTTTTCTTGAAGTTGCCTTTCAGGGAACTGCCAGTTGCCGCCCGGCGGGCCAGCTTGTGTCAGGCCGGGGGTTTTGCCGTCTTCAACCCCCTTGTATGGCCGCAAACGCCCCATAATGTTCCTGAAAATTTCTCAAAGTCGCCAATAATTTTGGGTTGACAGGGGCCGACCAATCTGATATAAGTAAAATTGGTAGTGTCTGTCGATTGCTGGTTTCGTACCTGCGCCGTTGGCGGCTCGGGAAGGGAGCGGTTCGCTAAAGATTTAGCTTTTGGAGGAGACTGGAGAGCTGGGTCAAAGCGTGAGGGCATGTCTGCAACAGGCGCAAGACCGTCGGGATGGACGGCTTTTTGCGCATGTTGAAAAGATAAGCGTTTTTTGGCGCGTGGCCAAGAAAGTACGAGTCCTATTAACTATTTTTGTAGTGGAGGAATGTTGCAATGTGTAGAAAACTGTTTTTACTAATTTCTGTTCTTCTGTTGTCGGGTCTGGTCGGCGCTGCCTCGGCGGCCCTGGAGGCGTCGAACCCCGACCCACCGAATAATGACTGGTGCGTGCCCCTCGAGTCGACGCTTACCTGGGTTTCGGGAGAGGGCGCCGCTTCGCACAACGTCTATTTTGGTGATGATTACACCGCCGTCACCAATGGTTCTGGCTCAACGTTCCAGGGCAATTTTACCGTCGACCATAATTACTTTGAGCCGGGCCCGCTTAAGAAGGCCAAGACCTACTACTGGCGAGTGGAGGAGGTTGGCGACCCGACCGTCCAGGGAGAGACATGGGGCTTTACCACCACCACTAACTTCTGCCTTAAAGTGGACCTCGCCCAGGTAGAGTGTCCCAACAGCGAAATAATAAGGCCGCCGACCGCAAAGCCCGGCTGGTGGCACTGGGCGACGGGGCGCTGGGCTGATATGTACAGCCATGACGCTTCCTGGGCCTGTGAACAATTTCCCTGTCCCAACGGGATAGACGACACGGGAGTCACGGCCGCCATGAGTCTCATTCGCGAGGGCGATGGGGGCCTGAAGGTCTCCGGCCTGACCATGGCCAGCTTAGCCGGAGGAAGCTGCCCATACCCACGGGGGCTGGGGGCTTTTGGCGGGCCGTTGGCAGGGATATACTACGACGGTTTCGACCCCAAACCTGGCCCCATCTGCAATAGCTGGTTCACATGCGTGGACTGGCCTGAAATTGAATGGGGCTCTATAATGCTGGCCCTGCACGATGTACCCCCAGGTGCATACGTAATGTACAGCTACCATAACCAGTTCAGCGCATACCGGTGGCTTGATCTTGGCAGCGGAACTTCAGTGCCCAACGACGGCTCTGATATCGACCCGCCAATGCCCGTTATCAGGGCCATGTCAGTCAAAGATTTTAGAAACCTGCCCTATGCCTCGGCGGACTCCTTCCAGAAACTCACGAAGGTCAGCTGGGACCCCGGTCCCTGGCCCGAGGGCGTTACCTCACTTCAGGACGCCTGCAGCGTACCCATCCAGAACGTTCTCTCGGATGATGAGTTGAATCCCTCCGAGATAAAGTTCATGACCAATGGCAGTCCGGTAATAGTGATGTACAAGTCCGGCAGCGGCCACATTGACCCCGTACGCACCGGCCGGATAGGCGGACGAGGCATTCTGAACGCCTTTGTCCTGATGCTGATGGCGTTGGACAACGCCTATGCTCCCAGCCCCGGAAATGGGGCGGAGAACGTCCAGCCGGACGTCACGCTTCAGTGGGTGGCCGGAGAGAAGGCTGGCTGGCACGATGTCTACTTTGGTACTAATCGTGACGATGTCTTGAGTGAGAGCACTACCGTGTTCGTGGGCCGACAGCCGGTGGGCGATACCGATTATGACCCGCCGGGGCTTCTCCTGTATGACAAGACTTACTACTGGAAGGTCAATGAGGTCAACGAAAGCGACGCCAACAGCCCGTGGACAGGCCCCGTCTGGAGCTTTACTACTTACCGGGCGAAAGCCGCTGTTCTCAGCCCCGCCGACGGCGCTAAAGACCTGCCGAAAGAAGGCGTGCAGCTTAGCTGGTCGGCCGGCTACGTGGCCGAGTCGCACGATGTCTACCTTGGCACCAACTTGAACGACGTCGAGAATGCTACCACCTCATCGCCCCAATATAAAGGCAACCAGATCCCT
>DATKVV010000037.1:0-10993 GCA_035529895.1 Sedimentisphaerales bacterium | reverse complement strand
TGTGGCGGTTCAGCATTATGTTTACGGCAGCACGTTGGGCCAGATTGAAAAACAAACAGGTGTCGGCTACAGCAGCCTGGTGGATGCGATGCACCAACTCTCGAAAAGATTGACGGAGGTTCCCAAGTCACTGATACAAGCCTATCGGCAAGCTGCGGTAAAACATGCCGATGAGACCGGCTGGAGGACTGACGGTCAAAATGGTTATGCCTGGCTGTTTTGCACCCCTGATATCAGCATCTATCGGTTTCGAGGCATCCGGCCATCCAGAGGATTCAGGATATATTTCGTGAGAAGGCCGACCGCTTGTATCATTGGGATGATGATGGTGCTATTGCTGCCGATAACAACGTGGCCGAACGAGAACTGCGGCCGCTGGTTGGTTATTGCCCGCAAGCTAAGCTTCGGCTCTCAATCCGACGCCGGCGCTAGAACCCGCGAGACCCTTATGACGGTATTGAATACGCTCAAGAAGAAGACACCTGAGGTAACGGCTGCTTTCAAATCGGCCCTTGACAAACTTGCCGAGCAGCCCGATTGCGACCCGTCCAAGCTGCTCTTCGAGTTGGATTCCTCCTAACTATCCCTCTGCCGCCCATAACTGACCGGTTACCAGCACAGGCCCCGCTGTTTTTGAGAATTGACGTGCCTGTCGGGTCTGTGAGAATGAGCCGGGTTTCATCAGGTCGCCGGTAATGCCGATGGTGGGGAAGGCGGGAAGCGAACTCTGTCGTGCAGTAAGAATCAAGAATAGGCGGACCCGCGGGTGGTAAGTCGGGAACGCATGTTAGTTCTTGGGCCTTGGCCGTTTTGTGCCAAGTATCCCCAGTGTATCTCTGATAACGGGCAGGGTCTTGACCACTACCTTCGGGTCGTAGAAACTGCCTGTAAGCTCAATTTGCACAAAAGCGTGCCCGACGCCTTCGGTCAGAGACTGGAAAACCGAAGGCTCGGCGGCAGCCAGACGGGAGCCTCGCGCGAAAAGAGTCAAGTCGATATTGCGGTTCTGCAGGTCCATCCAGCCTGAGCCGTTGAAGGCTATAGCGCCTCCGGACAAATCAAGATGCTCGATACAGACTTTGTTTTGTTTGATATAAGAATCAACAAGCATCCGGTCAAAGGCAAAATCGCGCGGCTCGGTGAGTTTCAACACGCACAGCAGCTTGCCCAGAGGCGAAAGTCTGCCGACCCGCATGTTGCTGATTGTCAGCCAGCACCTGCCGGTTGGCAAATGATTATCGGCCTGGTCATCCCGAGGGGTGTTATCATGTTCGGGGACAGGGGCGATCTGGCCCGCGACACTCAACGAGCCTTCCAATTTTCCGCTGGTATAGGTGTTGTTTGAGGGCTGTTTGGCCTCTGTACCCGAGAGGACTGTAAAGCGGATTGGGTGCTCTGCTTGATCATATTTGTCCCAGTCCTTGAGGAATTCCTCGAGGTCGATATTATCAAAACCTATTTGCAAAAGATAGTCGTCGGGCGCCTGGTTGGTATTTGGTTTGAACTCCAATTTGCCCGTCAGCTTTCCTCCGCAGCAATCGGCGACAAAGTTTTCAGTCAACCAGCTCCGGCGACCGGGGTCATAAAAGATGTTTGCGTTTAGTCCGGTCAGGGACACACCCTTGATCCTCATGCTGTCTGCAGAAAGAGTCGCCCGTCCTGTTCTGAAACCTGTACCTGTTTCGTAGGAGCCGTCCATTTTCAAGACTGCATTTAATTCAATCAGTGCAGCGGGGGCGATTGAATTGAAATCTCTAAATCTCGCGGCGGTGGAGAAATTAATGGATTTTCCGCCTTTGTCTGAGCCGAGGATTTTCACGTTTTCCAAATCCAGTTCAAGTCGGCTGCGGTTGTGTTCGTCCTTCTGAGCCAGCCGGCCGCTTACTGTAACAGCGGCAGCGTCCGGCGGGGTTCGCCCGCTCCCGGCAGAAGTGCTGCTTTCGGGTCCGACGTTTTCCGCCACTATCTTCAGGCTGCCTGTGATGTTTTCGAGGGGACAGGGAAAGTGTTCAACATTGAAACTATTACCGAGGCAATCTACCTTTATGGTGTAATCGACAGCGTCTGCACCAACGGCTTTGTTCAAGTCAGCTATGTAATTAATCTTGCCTTTCGGTTCGAGGCTGCCAACGACAGCATTAAGTGAGTCCGGCAAAAGACCGAACAGTTCATTGTTTAACTGGGCGTGCTCGGCGTGCAGAGCCAAATGATAACAGAGTTCTTCGGCTTCGCCGGCCAGCCAGATTCGGCCGGTCATGGACAGTGTACTGCCGTCATTACTGCCCGTTAAGTTCTCAACGTACACCGAATCAGGCGTGACAACGGCCTTTGCTGAGACATTAGAAATGGCGAGCGGGAAATTATTCAGCTTAAGAGAAGTCTCTCTGAGAGAGACAGCGGCGGTGAAACTCGGCGGGCCCGAATCAGCTTCAGGCGTCAGGACCTTAATCTCGGCATCGGCGAGGCCGGTCACGTTAAGTCTGTTATAGAGATTCCTTTGTCGGTCGGACAAGGCGGCCGCAAGCGTCGAATCGAGGGGGACATTCTCGGCATTTATCAAGAATTTGCATATCGGCCGAACGCTATCGCCGCCCGTCACAGTGCCGTTTATAACTATCCTGCGACCATCAAATTGCGAGACCACATCGGAAAAGGTTATATTGTCGCGATCGAAAAGCAGTTTTCCGGAAAGGTTCTTCAATGGGTACGGAAAATCACGGTATGCCGCCTCAGCGCCGACCAATTCAACCACCAGGGACCTTTGCTTGTCTGTTGGCGACCTGCGGCTGAAACGATAGTCTATCGCGGCAGGGCCGCTTGGGGAAAAAACAGACCAGAATTTTTTTTGTTCAGGAGTTAAGGCGTCGTACAAGTCTTTATTTAATGCCATGTTGGCGCTTGCAAGCTCGATTTCGTACTGCCATTTTGGACCGAAATCCCTGGACCAGCCATTGAAAGCCAAAGTGACATCTCCGTGTCTGCCGCGGAGGCTGTGCAAAATCGCGCTTTTTTCGGTAAAATCTATCCGGCCAACGATGTGCTCCACGGGGTACGGGAAAGCGCGGTCGCAGATGGAAACATTCTTACAGTATATGCTGCCGCACAATTGACTGTCGGGCAGTTGGTAGAGATTGCCCGATGCTTTGAACTGAATATCGATTCGTCCCTCGGGATTGTATCGGCCGAAGAATTTTTGCAGCGCCGCAAATGCAGCGAATTTCTTCAGGAGCTCCGGGGCCTCAGTGACATACGCATCGGCAGCGGTTCTGTTCAGACCGAGCAGGTCTTTAATTCTGAGGTCAAGGGAATAGCTGCCGCCGGCGTCGTAGTTTAATTCAGCGGCCAGGACATTTATCGTACAGACCCTTTCAAGCCCCGGGATGTTCGTTGAAGAAATGCCCCCTGCGATTGTGAGATTTCCGTGCCGCCAACATCCGGTCAGACTGCTTTTGGCGGGACCACCGGCCACCTCTGCCGTGGTTATTTCAAAGCAGCAACCATCCTGCGTTTTTTCGGCAGGGTCAAATCTTGCCTCAACCGGCACCTGTGCGGTGACCTTGACCAGTCCTTTTGAAACTTTGCTGTATTTGAGTATCCCCTTTTCGAGGTGAATGCGGGGCATCTTACCGGCACCGGTCTTAGGGACTTTGATTTTAAGAGCGTTTATGTTCCACCGCCCCGTGTCCAAATCATACCGGACATCAAGAACAAAGTTTTTGACGCGTATTTTTTTTAGTCGGGGGCGCAGTAATAATAAGCTGCCAATGCCAAAACGCGCATATACCTTCTCGGCCGTCAGTATGAGATCGTTATCCCGCGTCTCTCGACGGGGGCTGATGCGGAGTTTCTCAATAAACACCGAGCCAGCGAGGGTGACGTCAACCGAGCCGGCCTTGACCTTTGCATCGGTCAGCTCGGCAATCCGCCTGACGGCGGTCTGGCGCAGGGTGCGAATCATCAGTACAAAAGCAAGGAACAAACAAAGGGCAAGTACGGCAACGGCGCCAAGCAGCTTAAGAATCTTCTTGCCTGTTTTTCGCTGGGTGGACCCGCCCGAATTTACTTCATCAGAAATATACATTGCACTATTATAGCGAAATCTGTGCTGGAAGTACAGTTCTTGAAATACTGGTTGTATAGCCCGAAGCAGAGTCTCTAACAGCGTTTATCGGCACTCTCTCAAGGTGTGGGGTATAATTTCTCTATAGTTTTTCGTCTTCTCTTTGAATCTTTTGCTTGCTTATTGCCTTGTCTGCAATATCCCGGCGGCAGTAAGCGCCGTCAAATTTTATCTTGTCCACGGCGTCATAGGCCCTTGCCTTTGCATCGGCGATTTTCTCGCCGAGGGCGGTAACGCCGAGCACACGGCCCCCATTTGTGACGATATCGCCGTTTTCCAAAGAAGTTCCGGCGTGGAACACCACAACATCCCTAAGCCTTTCGGCCTCCTCCAAACCGCTTATTCTTTTACCCTTCTCGTATTTATCGGGGTAGCCCGCTGAAGCCATCACCACACAGACAGCCGGCCGGTGGTCCCAAACCAGCGTAATTTCATCGAGTGTGCCGTCACAGACAGCCAGACATACCTCCAGCAAGTCGCTTTTCAGACGCATCAAAATGGGCTGCGTTTCGGGGTCGCCGAAGCGAACGTTGAATTCGAGCACTCGCGGTCCGCCGGCGGTAATCATCAGCCCGGCGTAAAGCACACCCTTATACGGGGTTCCGTTGCGATTCATACCATCGACGACCGGGACCAGTATTTCGCGTGTAATCTGACTCATCAGCGATTCGGTAACGACGGGGGCCGGGCTGTAAGCCCCCATACCGCCGGTGTTGGGGCCTGTGTCACCGTCTCCAACGGGCTTGTGGTCCTGTGACGATTCCATCAGGTAGATATTCCTGCCGTCCACAAAAGCCAGTATGGAAGCCTCTTCACCGAGCAGTCTGTCTTCGACTATGACTTTTGCACCTGCCTTGCCGAATATCTTGTCGCACATAATCTTCTCGGCGGCCAGGATGCCGTCTGCGGGGTCGTCACAGACAAAGACGCCTTTTCCCGCGGCAAGACCGGCGGCTTTTACCACGACCGCCTCATCCCGGCTTGCGATATATGCTTTGGCATCGCTGAACCTCTCGAAGATTCTGGCCTCGGCGGTCGAGATGGCGCAGGAGCGCATCAGCAGTTTTGCGAACGCCTTATCCGCCTCCAGTTGTGCAGCGGCTGCGGTCGGCCCGAATGCTTTTATACCCGCGGCTTCCATTGCATCGACGACGCCCGCCGCCAGTGGGTCTTCGGGCCCAACCACCACAAGTCCCACACTGTTCTGCTTTGCAAAGTCGACGAGCTTATCAACCTCGCAGGCCCCGATAGGGATGTTGCTTCCGCACCGCGCCGTCCCCGGGTTGCCGGGAGCGATATAGAGTTTTCCCAAACTCGTGGATTGGGCCAGCTTCCATGCGATGGCGTGCTCACGCCCGCCGCCGCCTATTAACAATACATCCATTTTCCGACCTCAGCTTTCCTTCCCGTCCGTACCTGTCTTTTCGCGGGACATGGAACTCACATCGTTTGCGATTTCGCAAATATCCGCCGCAAAAACCTGCACGATAATCTAACATAACCTTCGGTTGGCCTCAAGTGCTCTTTGGGCCGGGCTTATTGTTTTTTTGAGAGTATAGACGACGGGGTAAAACTGACTCCGATTACCGATAACGCATTATTCGCTGCGGTTGAAGTTTGAAAGCGGATACATAATTGCGTTATTTGCCGGCCAGCCAGCCGGCTGCAAGCGGCTGCAAATCATCGAAGTCCACCACCTTGTCGCTGGTTACGTCGGCGCCGCTGCACCAGCTATTGCCTATATCGCAATTGTCGGTGAGCCAGTGCGCGGCCAGAGCTGCGAAATCCGTCAAGTCCACATCACAGTCGTGGTCGAGGTCGCCTGCCGGTGCGGTCGTAAACCACCATAGGGGTCCCTCGGTTTGGCCGCAATGGTTCCCGGCAATCACCCGCCAGTAGTATATAGTTCCACATTCGAGCGGCCCGGGGTCGCAAGCGGCAACGACGAGGTCGGAGCAGACAATATTGAGGTGATTGGGGTCGGTCCCGAAATACACATCAAAAGATGGAACGAAGCCGCTGAATTCGGTCGCTCGCGTGACATCTTCCCACAACGGGCAGCCGGTGTCGGGACAGACATTCGAGCGGTCACAGAAACCGTCCCGGACGAAATCCTCATTGCCTCTTACAAGAATGCCCTCCACCAGCAGCGTATTGGCGTCAAGAACGGCCGAGCCCGAATTTCCGCCATAAGCGTCAACGTTGGTCTGAAAGTAGGCGTCAGGGGTGTTGTCGCGAACGGTGGCTCCGCCGGCGTATTTCCGCGGAAGACCCTCCGGATGGCCAATTAACGTAACCTCGCTTCCATCCTGGACCTTGCCGGTTTTGCGAGCGGAGAGGGGAAGATGGTCTGTTACCTCTCTGTCCAGCCTTATCAACCCCCAGTCGGTGGTATCCGTGTGCTGCCGGCTGATAATCTCGCTGCAAAAGTAAAGCTCGGACGCATCAATCGTCAAAACCGCTGTTGTGGGGTCAAGCATGACAAAACCGAAGATAAACGCGACATCGGCACAGTCGCCGGGTCCGGTGATACAATGGCCGGCAGTCGCGATGATATCCGGAGCAACTAGGAGCCCCGAACACCAGGCCGGGTTTGGCTGATTGCGAAACGGCTCATCAGGGCAAAGCGGATTACCCGTCCCTATCGGGTCGGCTTTCTCATACCACTGAGCAAAAGTTTCCGTCGGCAGAGAGTAAGTGCCGTCCCCGTTATCGGTCAGGTCGCTCAACCAGACCAGTGCAACCGTTGCATCGCCGGCAGCCAACAGGGCGGGGCTGCTTACCTGATACTCGTCCAGACGGTCGTCCGGTCCATAGATGACCGTGGGCGTGACATAACCTTCTGAGCGGGCTGCCGCTTCGCCGGTCCCATTCCAGGACAAGGTTGTATCGGTTGGAACACCGACCGCTCTTGCCAGGGGATTTGGATAGTTTGGCTCTTTGGGCAACTCACAAACCTGCTTAGCGACGGTCAACGTATAGTTGCCCGTTTCTCCCTCATATCCGGCCACACGGATGAAGCAGGTATGTCCTTCAGTGACGCTCACCGTAACTTCGGACTGGTAGTCGCAGTAATCATCGTTGCATGCTAATTCCGGACCTCCACATCCGTCGAAGACCGCCAGCGTGGTGTCAAACACGCTGCCGCACAGGCTAATCGAGAAATCTCCGCTGCTGTCGGGGGCGAAGGTATGCCAGACGTCAAGCGTATCATTGGAACTGCAGCTACTCTCGGAGTCGCCGCCTGCGAGCGTAGTAAGACCATTGTACGGCAAGCCTTCCACCACTTCAATGGCGTTGACACATTCGTCGTTTGAGGGCGGTTGTATATCTTCGGTGACAGTCAACGTATAATTTCCCGTTTCGCCGGCGTATCCGGCGACGCGGATAAGGTAGGTATTCCCGGTGGTCATATTAATGAGAACCTGTGACTGGAGGTCGCACGAGTCATCGTCGCACGCCAACTCGGCGCCGCCACAGCCATCAAAGACCGCAAGTGTCGTGTCGAGCTGGCTGCCGCAAAGGCTGATAAGGACATAGCCTGTAACGGCTGGTGTGAAGATATGCCAGACGTCAAGCGTGTCGTCATAACCGCAGCTACTGGAATAGGCGCCGGTTGCCCCGACTGTGGAGCCGCTATAAGGCACACCCGCGGCGACCGCAATTGCATTCGAGCATTCGTCGTTTTGCGGCTGCGCCGTTACAGCAGGGGCGTAAGATATAACCATCAGCAGAATGGCCGCCACCAATAGCGCCCGGTTCTGAACCAGCTTTTTCATGCTTCCTTGCCTCCTTTTGAGCTTATCTTAGCTCATCGAGAATGTAGAGTCAACAGGATTTTTGACATTTGCAGAAGACCTAACACATTGACGGCGCGCAGGTTACAGCTAACATTTTATCCGCGAAAAGTCTGCCGTAATAGCCTATTCATCAGCTTGCGAAACCGCTCGCAATGGAAATATTGCTTGCCGTTACGTGCTGACTCGGCTATCCTGAAACTTGAACACCGGGCTTGCGACTCAGTGAAAGAGCTTTTCAGAAACAGTCAGGAAGGAACCAGAAGTGGGAGTCACCATAGGTCTGGCCTATCATAACCTTTCGACCATGCTTTATGCCGGCGTGCCGCTGCTGCGGTCGCTCAATACCGTCAGCGCGGGCCTGGATGGGCGGCTGCGACCGGCATTTCTCGAATTGGCAGAGGCCGTTTCCAAAGGCAATACGTTAGCAGAGACAATGGCCCAATCGCCTGGTGTGTTCAAGCCGCTTGACGTGATGTTGGTTGAAGCAGCCGAAACATCCGGTTCCCTTCCCGAATTGCTCGAGTTGCTGTCGAGGTGGTACGAATTCTGCCGGCATATCGGGAGAAGCATTTTCTCGGGAATGATGCTGCCGCTGGTCCTAATCCACCTGACCGCCATTTTCGCTCCTATGCCGGGTTTTTTTCTTGGCGGCTGGCAACCACTGCCGTTTATCAGCGAGTCTGTAAGAATCCTTTCGCTGTTTTACATACCGGTTGGGATAATCTATTTCATTCTCCGTTTCACGCCCAAAGCAGGCCCGCTGCGCAGAGCGCTGGACCGCTTGACGCTGATGATTCCCCTCCTCGGGCAGGCTGTTTACAAACTTGCGCTCAGCCGGTACTGCTGGGTATTTCACATGCTCTTGAAGGCGGGCGTGCCGATTACCGTTTGCGCTGAAAAGGCGGCCTCTATTACCGGCAATGCCGTCGTAGCCGACAGGGTAAGGCCCGCCGCCGAAAGTGCAAAGCGAGGTGAGCCTGTCAGCGAGGGTCTGTCTGCGGAATTGCCGGCCGAGTTGCTCAACATCTGGCGGGTGGGCGAAGAGACCGGCGAACTGGACAATGTAACCAAACGTCTGGCCGACAGGTACGGCGAAGATGCGGACTTTTTGTTCACTCAGTTCGGCCAATGGCTGCCGCGTATCGTCTATTTCCTCGTTTGCCTGCTGATAATCTACTACATCCTGCGAAACTCCGCAATGGTACTTGGCGGGGCGTTCTAAGGGTCGCCTCAGCCATGTTGCAAGGGCGGCCGAGATGGTGCTGTATGCACCATATATAAGTCTATGCCAACCGGTTTCTCTATGGGCGATTTTCTCTGTTTTTTAACTCGAACTGAGCGATTGTTTGCTTAAAAGCGCCCGGAAACGCCGGAAATATACTTTTTGTGGAAGTGTGGGCAAAAAAAGCGTTTTTTTCAGTTCAATGTAACCCGTTAAAGCACTTACGCAAAAAATCGGCCTAAAGACGGTCGATTTGATTGTTTCTTAAGGAAAAAACTTCTTGCTTATCGGACGGATAATGCTATAATCAATTTAACTTTTGGTTGGCGTACCATAAGTTAAGAAGGAAGGTGAGTAGAGAAATGCAATCCGCTCGCACCCATCGCAGGTCTTCGGGGACGCAAGGAAGTTTGTGCGCGCCCGGTGCGACATAAACACTAATCTGATAGTGAAAGGAGGAGCGTTATGTACGTCAAATTAGCATCCGTAATTTGTCTTGCCTTGCTGGCCGGCAGCGCCTCGGCCACCCAGTGGGGGCCTTGCGTGCCTGACTGCATCAATGAGTATAACTGGTACACGCCGAACGCCTGGGGCGCCCCCCCCTATTGCATAACGGCGCCCTTCGAAGGCAACGCGGATATCGTGATGACAAGCCCGAATTGTCCGGCGTTTGGCCCGAGGGTGGACAGCGACGTTTATGTTAGCGGCCGCCTTGAGGGACCGGCAAAGTCCGGCTCCGGCGTCCAGACCATGAACATAGTCGGCGGCACGATGAGGATAAAAGACCGATGGTATTTGAACAACAGCAACGGTAACGGTGTGGCGATCATCAACATCTGTGGGGATGCCGTTGTTATCAGCGAGAGCGGCAGCAGCAACAGCATGCGTTGTGACAGCGGCGGCAACTACATTCTCACCGTCTGCGGCAATGGCACACTTATCATCAATGGCGCCTGGAGAAACAACGACAGCGGCAATTGCAAGGTCATCGAGCAAATCTTCACCGACAATGCTACCGTCCAAATCCTGGGCGAGTATGACAGGCTCGGCGATAACGGCGGCGGAAAAATCAGCTTCCTCGGCAACAGCAACTTTTACGTTAAGACTTATGTCGGCTTCAACGGCCGCAATGCCGGCTACTCATCCAACCTGACGATTGCCGATAATGCCGAGGTCTATTGCGGAGAGGATTTTTGGGTACTCAGCACAGGCCCCGGCACGGGCGATTGCAACATGTATGGCGGCTCCGTTAACTGCCTTAACTTTATAGTGGCAGGCAACGGCACCATTCAACCACCGGCGTATCCGGGCGCGGGCACCTTCAACATGTACGCTGGTTTGGTCGTTTGTCGCGACAAGTTCCTGGTTGTCGATGATAACATCTCTCGGACGGTTAAGGGCCGCGCATATCTGAACGGCGGGACCGTCGAGTGCGCACGACTCGAGATAGGCCCGACGGGAATCGTCGACCTCAGTGGCGGCACCCTGATAATTGCAGGCAACGCGCTTGATCAGGTCCATGACCTTCGCGCTGCGGGCAAACTTACCGGCTTCGGCAGCCCGATTAACGTCAAGGCCGACTATAACATCACCAATGCTGGCAAGACAACCGTTGTCGGTGTAGTTCGCAACCCGAAGGCCGCATGGAACCCGAGCCCGCCTGATACGCAGGTTTGGGTCGGCTCCTCAGCCAACCCGGTCGTGTGCACATGGGAAGGAACTCATTCCGTAAAGGACAGCCATATCGTTTACTTCGACACCGACCTTGCCTGTGTCACCAACACGCCAGCCGGCGATATGACGTCACCCTGCTACAAGGTGCGCATCCCGGCCGGTTACCCCCGCATCTAC
>DATKVV010000036.1:0-2396 GCA_035529895.1 Sedimentisphaerales bacterium | reverse complement strand
CTGTATTAGCTGTATCGGCTCTTGGGATTACTTATAAGCAAAGATCTCAAAGAGCCAGACGTACCAGGTAATCATTTTGTCAGGCACGGCGGAAAGGCAGATCACAGACCTACCGTACAGGCGGTTGTAGAGGTTCTGTGGGCTTGCTTGTGTAAAGAAAAAGAGCTGCAAGTGGATACTCACAGCCCTAAAATTCGGTTATGTAAATGCTTTTTTTAGTTCTTCTCCTTCTCGATTCGAACTGGTTTTGCCTGTCATAATTTAATAGTATAGACGGTCTATGTCAAGCTCGTATTAGAAAATTTGAATTTTTAGTTGTTAAAATTGGGACTTTTAACAGATATCTCCGTTGGCTGTTAGTAAAAGTTTGTTCATTATATAATGTGCCAGTCCGACGCATGGCCAGGATTATCTTGAGCCATTTGTGGGCAAGGGCACGCAAAGCTGCGTGATGATTATGACCAGAATTTCGCTGTTTTTCGTAGAATACCTGAGCCCAGGCGCATTGATGACGGGATTTGTCCGCAAACAACTGCAAGGTCCTGCGAGCAAACTTCCAACATCCCCGCCGAAAATGCACCGAGCGATAATTCCCGCTAGCCTTGGTTACAGGTGCTGTACCCATAAACGCACGGGCGTCAGCGGCGGAAGCGAAACGTTGTGGATCACGTCCCAGGCATGCCAACAGCGATGGTGCAAGAACCTCACCTGCACCAGGCAGCGAGCAAATCCAATTTGCCTCGGGAAGCTGGTTGAGCTGCTCAGTGATTTGTTTATTGCGTTCGGTGATTTCTGCATTGAGCAACTTAATGCTGCCAGCCAAATAACAAATCAGAGGTTCCTTAGATTTCTGGAGATGCTCAGCCACCGACAAAGCCGGCCGCTCAAGTATATCCACCATATCATCGATACGTTGTGGGCGTGGGTAGTGATGGCGTTTGAGCCAACTGCGAAATCGTCGTTCGCTCAAAGCCTGCATCTTATTCTGTGTTGGAAAGCGCAGAAGAAAATCGAGAGCGATATAGCTCTTGAAGTGGCCGAAAAGCCCCAAAACCGCCGGATAATAGCATTTCAGTATTGCTCCCAATTCATTGAGCTTGGCGGTACGCTCCTCAACTATGCGAAGTCTGTCCTGACAGGCGATCCGCAGAGAGATGATCTCAGTGGCATCCGGGCGCAACGGTTTATTGTCTTGATGAAAGGTTGCCAGAAACATTGCAAGAACCTTCCGGTCAATCTTATCCGACTTGTCACCCGCTGCCGAGAGGGCCTCACGAAAACGTTCCACAGTCTTTGGGTTTACCGGATACACCTTGTAGCCGCGGTCAAGCAGTGCTTGTACCCAGGCTCCATGAGAAGTTTCAATGGCAATGCCAATCTCATCCGGTTGGGCATGAGTCTCCAGTGCCGTAAACAAGTCAGCCAGTCCCTCAACACTTGGCTGAACTTCTCCTTGAGCCAAAACCTTCCCATCAGCAGTACGCAGATGGAAATCCAAAACACTATCACTCCAATCGATACCTCCGAACAACATGATAACACCTCCTTTTCGACAATTTTTTGGTGTTCTCACCGGGCCGAACGGCAAAGGCAGCCTCATAGTAGCCCTCGAAGGGCAGCGGTCTATGATCCTTTTACGCCGTTGGAATGGGTGCGGGGCGGTCGGTCTATACTTGGCCCTCGAGGGGCTGGAACTTGTGGACCTGACCCCGCACCCGGCGAGATCACAATTAACACAGACTTAACAATATTTCACAGAAAGAAAAAGTAGCAAAAAGAAAGAAGGTTACTACTATTATTTTATTGCTTATTTGATATAGCATGCGCTATGAGGAATTTGTATTTGTTAGCTTATGATGCACATAGATGGTTGTCAAACGGTTTTGTATGTTGCAAAGCAGGTCAGAAGGAGTGATCGGGGTGTTGGAGCGCACGTTTCACCGGTTCAGATGGGTCATAACGGAAGTGACCGCCGCATTTGGGGCAGACGATGGCAGCCAATCCCCCAGGTTCGGCTGGTGGGAAAGAATCAACAACGATATCTTCGACCCAATCCGTATGGTCACAAGAACGGCAGCGATACTTGAACCAATCGCTCGGCCCTGTCCATGGTTCGTCGGCTTCCTGTGGTTCCAACGGGCTCTGGTTCATAAGGCAGCTCCTCAAATAATGAGAACTCTTTTATGGTACCGTACTTGGGATGATAAATCAATTCCAACATCATGTCATCTCCACATTTTGGACAAAGCAGTGGATCTTTTCCGAAGCTTTCGAAGAAACGTTGAGCGAAAGGCTTTGGCCCAAGAACGCGGTAGCCTCTGGGGTCATCGGGGGTCTCTGGAGGTATAATGTCTGCGAGGTATTGTCTCATCTTTTGGTAACGGACATTGCCGTGA
>DATKVV010000035.1:0-47660 GCA_035529895.1 Sedimentisphaerales bacterium | reverse complement strand
AGTCAACGGATAGCTGTTGATATGCAGCGTGATGAGTATAGCGTCGGTCTGAAGAAAACCATAAGCACGTTACATTGGAGCAGAAGCGGTGAAAAACGAAAAGCAGGATAGAAGAGAACTCTGTAAAGATGCTACAGTCTCGAAAATTGTGTTATTTAAAAATACTTTGTTTAAAGAAAGGAAATTAACATGAAAACTTTGAAACTAAAATTAGTTTGTTCGATCCTAGTAGGTGTAATTGCAGTTGCGTTTTTACCAACATTAATGAATACCGTTAATGCTCCAAGCAGTGCAAAAGTGCTCAGCCTTGACCAAATGTGTTCAATCTGGGGTGGATGTGCGCAATGTACTGGTAGTCAAGCTGCGTATGGTTGCTTCTGCGTACATTCAGGGGGACGTTACCATGAATGCAGTGTGAGTGCAACCGCACAGTGGTGCGAAGACGCAGCAAGTGGAAGTTGTGAGGACGGCAATAAATATACTTCTGCTACTGGGTCAACCTATGAAAGTTCAACGTCTGAAGCAGGACGTAAATGTAATGGGGCATCTTATTGCGCTGTGATTAATCAAAAGGGAGTAAATTACATTACTACTAACACATGCTATATCCTTCATTCGTACTGTCTTTAATAAAAGAGGTTATACCAATATTTGAAAGGAAATTTATTATGTCTAAATTAGAAAAATACAAATTTACTGCGTTAATTATGTTTGCTGGTCTATTCCTTATTGCTGGAACCAACGCAAAAGCCAACGAAAATAATATTTTGGACATCATTATTGCTGGGGTCAAGCTTAATGATAGTTTGATTAATAATATCTCTTTTAGTTACACCGTTGATTATAATGTATCTGAAGAATGGCGAAAGGAACAGTTAGAGTTTACAAAAACAATGATGGGTAACGAATACTCAGAAGAAATAGAGTTGAGAGTTTCGACTCTTGAGCATACATTACGTACAGGGTCAACGGTTTGTGAAGGAAGCAAATTTAATATAGCCTCAAAAATTGTCGCTCTGTCTGATCAAGAGGTGTTTCAAGATGAGGTTGTAACTTGTGACGGTATTCAGCTAACAGAGTTAAATATCAAAGAGGGTATTGGTTATATATCCAATGAACCCGAAACCAGAAGGTCCGACTTGATGTTTGACGTAAGAAACTTTCCAACACTTTTTGTAGACGGGCAGTCAATGTATTCTGCTTTGACTTCCGATGATACAGCGGTCAGTGTTTTGGGGACTGAAACGATCGATGGCGCCGCGTGCTATGTAATCGAGATGGTTAAGAGCTTCTCAAGCCCCTCCGGAATTCAAATGCAAGTTAAGCGAAGGTGTTGGATTGCTCCTGAAAAAGGTTATCTGGTAAAAAAAGCTATTTCATATAGTGTAGAAACACCTGATAAACCTTTGAATATTACTGAATCTGAGTTGGCTGAGAGTGCCGATGGAATATGGTATTATTCCAAGGCAACCTTCCACTCCTATCCGCTGTTTTTGACAAAACCCGATGTGGTTGCAGTTTTGGAACTCAAAAACATAGCCATAAATCAGCAGCTTAGAGACGATACGTTTATCCCTGATACCAGCAAAGTTACAAAGATTTATGATACCGTGCTCCGTTTCTCATATCCAACTGAACCTTTATCTCTTTTGGATGCTGGGATAATTGAATAAAAAAAGAACGAAGCAAAAGAAACTATGAATACTAAAACAGGTGGTCATAAGCTGTGTGTGACCACCTGTATTCTTAGAGGGTTCATACCAGCAAAACATAACTGCTCTCCAAAACTGAAGCTGTGGAATTTATATGTTTTTAATGTCAAGTAGTAGCTTATTATCAAATTACATTAAGAGCCTGTAACAAAACCTAAAATTTAATCAGTGCTTTGTCCGATAAAGATGGTTAGGAAAATGAAAGATTTGACATTTAGCCATGGAGGGCATCATCATGGCCAAACCACTGGTAAACGACCAATTATGGGAACTGATCAAACCGATTCTGCCCAAACACCCGCCTCGACCCAAGGGAGGCAGGCCACCTGTCGACGACCGCAAAGCACTCACTGGAATCATTTTTGTACTCAAGACCGGTATCCCCTGGCAGTACCTGCCAAAGGAAATGGGCTGCGGTTCCGGCATGACCTGTTGGCGACGTCTGCAAGACCGGCAAAAGGCCGGTATCTGGGACAAGATACACCGCATCCTACTCAGCCATTTGCGGGAGAAAGACAAGATAGACTTTTCCCGTGCGGTGGTAGATTCGGCTTCGGTGCGAGCCGTTTTTGGGGGGCGAAAACGGGCCCGAATGCAACGGATAGACGGAAACTGGGGTCGAAACATCACATTATCACCGATGCCAACGGCATCCCTTTTGCAGTGAAAGTCACAGGAGCTAACCGCCACGATGTAACTCAACTTTTGCCGTTGGTTGAGTCGATTCCTCCAATCGCAGGTAAGGTGGGTCGTCCTCGTAAGAGACCGGATCGTGTTCAGGGTGATCGAGCCTATGACAGTCAACCCCATCGAGATGCATTGCGTAAACTGGGTATAGATTCTGTTCTGGCAAAACGCAGAACGGAAAACGGCAGCGGATTGGGAGTCTTTCGCTGGGTGGTCGAGCGCACACTTTCCTGGGTGCACCAGTTTCGCAGATTGCGAGTTCGTTATGAACGTCGTCATGATATTCATGAAGCGTTCCTCACGATAGGTTGTATTTTAATATGTTCAAAGTTCATATAAACCAGCTTTTGTTACAGGCTCTTAATATTTAGGGGTATCAGCAAATCATGAAAACAATCTCAAAAAATCAACATTTTCTTATTATTGTTTTTGTGACCATAGTTTCAATGGTCTTTGCTTTAGTAAAGCCACTCAAAGTGTTTTCTTCACCAAAGCAACAATTCTCAGTGGCCGATGGAAATATTGACACAAGATGTGGCCCCAAAGCCTTACTTGTGATATGCAGAATTTTAGGTGTCGAAACTAACTTAGAAGAGCTGATTAAATTATCTGATTTCAATAACTCAGGTACTACCATGTACGGATTACTCCAAGCGGCGAGAAAAAAACGAGTAAGTGCTGTCGGTCTTGAAATAAGTCTTGAAGAATTATCTCAACTTGATAAACCGTGTATTGCCTTTGTAAACAGCAACCATTTTGTTGCCATTGTCGACTACAAAGATGGTATCTTCAATATCGTTGACTCGGACAGATTATATACAATACAGAAGTCAGAACTTGAAGAAATATACTCAGGCAAAGTACTTGTTATCTCAAAAGATGGCATATTGACGGAGAATTCTTTCCCAAGTATACATTTCCAGGAATACAAACATGATTTTGGACCATTGGAACAAAACCAGACTATAGAGTACACATTTACCTTTTACAACAAGGGGAAAACGAAATTGATAATCGACAAGGTTAAAACTGGGTGTAGTTGCTTGGCAACGCTAATCTCCAAAAAAGAGTTGCCGGGGGGTGACAAAGGGCAAATTAGTGTTAAGTTTAATACGGGGGGACAAGAAGGTACGACTCAACAGCATCTCTTGATTCACACAAATGACCCAAACAATGCTTGGGTCAAACTTATTTTATCTTATACTATTAAAGCAGAAATAAATGTTAGTCCGAAACATCTTGATTTGGGTCACGTTTATCCAAATGATCTATCTGAAAGAAAAATTACAATATCATTTCCTACGAATAATGATAGCAAAATAATGACAGTAACTTCAGACTGTCCTGATGTTCTTGTCGGTCAAATAGCACCAGCTAAAACCATTAGTAATAATAGAATATTTGAAATTCCAATCAAGCTAGCAAACAATAAAAGTATAGGGCAACTCGAAGGAATAATCTCTATTCAGACTACTGACAGCCAAAAACCATATATAAATATTCCTGTCAGAGGTGAGGTAATAGGGCTAATCAAAATTTGGCCAAACCAGTTTTTTTGGGGAATCGTAGAACAAGGGCAACAAGCCAAAGCAAAGGTGAGAGTATTCCAGCAAAATCTAAATAAACCAAACTGGAAGATAGAAAAACTGGAAACTGCACCCGGTTGTCCAGTAAAGTCCTATGAAATCACAAAAAACAAAGGTGGAAGAGAATATGAGATTGAGCTTACCCTCTTTTCAGCAAAGCCGGGTTTAGTGAAAGATACTGTTAGGATTTACACAAATAATGTGCAACAGCCGATACTGGAGGTTCCAGCAATTGGTTTAATAAAAAACGAGAAACCTTGATGTATTAATCCTTCTTGATAGAATAAAGTCTGAGTTTTGTTCCTGTGAATAGTTGCTCTTCACACTTGCTGAGATGTGAAGAGAAGCAAAATAGGCTATCGCTTCCTTATATATATGCAGAGGGGCCATTTTGAACTGAATGTTTTTGTACGGCCATTTGTAATAATAAGATAATACAGTCTGTCATCCGAGCAAGGTGATTTTTTAATGGAAACATTATGTTTGTGTCGATAAAATAATAAGTTATGTATATAAGGATTTATAACTTGGAATAGAAGTTTGATATAAGCCAATTTTGCATATTTTAAGACAGGAGTGCTTAAATGAAAAGGTTTTTGATGTTAGCATGCATAAGTATCTTGACCCTTGTATCAATGATCAGCATTTTATATGCAGAGGCCCCTAATTCTCGTGGGTCTAAAACGAGAATACTAATCGAGGCCATGACGGTACAAGTTAATAACAATGTACTATCAGCACTTCAGCTGGATAATAATGTTGAACCTTTGTCTAACGTGACTGTTCCTCTTCCTAGTTTGTTGTATATTTTAGCTGACCCTAATAGCGTAAAGATAGTAGCCTCTACAAAAATCGAGACGTTCGTTGGTGAAACAGGTGAAATTGATACTGGAGAAAGAATAAAATACCTAATTAAAAAAGATAATGGTTCTTTCGAAGAAAAGACCACCGATAAGCCAATTGGAACAACATTGGTAGCAACACCAACTATTGATAGACAGGGGAAAATTCAAGTGGATTTTAAATTTGAGCATACTACAGTAATTTTACCCAAGGAGATTGACCATGAAACTTCTCCGCCGATACGCAAGCCAGTAGAGGATAACAAGACACTGAATAGTATAGTAAAGCTTACATCAGGCGAGCCGATCATTGTTGGGACTTCGGTAACATCTGATTCGAAATCCTTTACGCTTGTGCGAGCTGAGGTTTTGAAAAACCTAAAACATTTTTTTTAGAGCCTATTATGACATTTATTATGGATAACGCAAGTACAAAAGGTAGGGTCAAGAATCTTTCGCACATTTTGCAACAGGTCCTTTAACTGGTCGTTATTTATTTCTCAATCTGGTCATTACTTTTAGCTGACTTTTGACGCTTTCTTCACACCGTTTGCCCGAGTTTGTCGAAACCTCGCCCCTTCCTTATCTTCCAGGTCAGGTAGTGTCAAGAATCTTTCGCACATTTTGGAATAGGTCCTTCATCTGGGCTCAGTCTCTTGAACCCCAGAATTAAAAACATTAAGGAAACAGATTAACCGGCTGATTTGCAAGGCGCCCATACCTGGCTGCATTTGAAGCGCCCCGGGACACCAATGTCGCTCCCTATCCGCAAAAAAAGCCTGTAATTTGTTCTTCAAGTATCAACAAAAACCCCCCCTGAAACGCTAACTATAAGGTAATAACCGGCTGCCCAGAGGTAGGCTTGCATGCTTAACTATGTATTCACGGCAAAGAACAGCGAAGGCAATCTGCTGGTGGGGCAGATGCATGCCGACCGCCGTGAAACTGTTGTAAGTGCTTTAAAACAAAAAGGTTACTACCTAGTTAGCGTCGAGCCTGAGAGCAAGCTCTCAACAGTTATACGGTCAAGGGCAGGTTTGCGCAGCCGGGTCAGCCTACGCGACAGGGCGATTTTCACCCACCAATTGGCAACCCTGCTCAAAGCTGGCGTACAGCTAAGCATCGCGTTAAGAACCCTATCGAGGCAGACCCAAAACAAATACCTGGCCTCCGTCATCGGACAGTTGCAAAACGATATCGAACAGTCGAGCTCGCTGTCACAGGCAATGTCAAAGCATCCAAGGGCCTTTTCTGTGGTATATACGGCCATCGTTGGAGCTGCTGAAGAATCGGGCAGCCTCGCTGAAACGCTCTCAATGCTGGGCGAGCAGCTCAAGGCAAGAGCGTCGGTACACGCCAGAATAAAGGGGGCTCTGACATATCCAATATTCCTGCTGGTCGTCAGTGCCATTGTGGTCGGCGTACTGACTACCTTTGTCATACCCAAATTCATCGAATTATTTGTGAATGTGAACCAGGCACTGCCCCTGCCGACAAGAATCCTGGTTGGTATCACAGAGTTTCTTAAGGAATCCTGGTGGATGTTAATCCTTGGCATGGCAGTGGTTGCTGCTCTGGGCTCCGCAGCACTAAGAGATGATCGCATCAAACTATCTGTTGACGGCTTTTTACTTAAGCTGCCGGTCGTGGGAACCCTGAATCGAAAATTACAACTGGCCGGTTTCGCAAGAACACTCGGCTCCCTTCTTAACGGCGGCGTCAGAATAGTATCAGCCCTGAACACTACTAAGGGAACCACCACAAACCTGGCATTTGCCAAAGAAATCGGGAACGTTGAAGAAGCTATTTTGAGAGGCGCCACAGTGGCAAAAGTGGTCGCCGAACAGCATTACTTCGATGAAATCGCCGCCAATATGATAGCCGTCGGCGAGGACACAGGCATGTTGCCCGAAATGCTGCTGGAAGTGGCGGATATGTATGACCAGGAATGCGAATCGGCGATAAGTTCAATTACAGATCTGTTGGGGCCCATGATGATTGTGGTATTGGGCCTGATTATAGGATTCGTCGTCATGGCCATACTATTGCCAATCTTTGAAACGAGCACAATGGTTGGCTGAAAGGAGCGCACAAAATGGATACACTCTCCGCAAAGCGCACCACACCGAAAGCATTTACCCTCATTGAATTGCTGCTGGTTATTACAATAATCAGTGTTCTGGCCGCGGTGATTGTCCCGCGCTTTTTTGGGCGCTCACAGGAGGCCAGGATAGTGGCAACCAGGCAGACTATTGTTGGAACGTTCGGCATCGCACTGGACCTGTTTGAGCAGGATACGGGTCGTTATCCAACGGGTGAAGAAGGACTGATGGCGCTAATTCAAGACACTCAGGTGAGAAACTGGCACGGACCGTATCTCAAGAGCGTCTCTATACCACTGGACCCATGGGGTAATCCGTACAAATACAGCTATCCGAGTGAATTAACATCTTCGGAATTCTTGTACGACATAGTTTCTGCAGGACCGGATGGCGTTTATGGGAATGCTGATGATATTACGAATCATGACGACCCGACGAGAAGTGAGCGCGAACGTGAGAGATAAGAGATGGCAACCGTGCGGTTTTACTCTCATCGAGCTTGTTATTGTTCTGGCAATCATTTCCGCAATGGTGATGGTGATAATGCCGTACGCCACCAAGAGTAACGAAAGCCTGAAACTGAATCAGGAATGTTTAAATATTGCCGAGACTGTCAGGTACGCAATAAACCTGTCAGTTAATAGCAGGAAACCAATTAGGATAGTCATTGACCCGAAAAACAAAAGTTATTCACTGGAAACGGGGGCCCGAATCGATGGTCAGAACTTCAAACCGATCGAGGATATTCAAGGTTCCACGCATTACCTCGGTCGGAACATTGAAATCAAGGATGTCGACGGGTTCAGCATCGAGAAAGAAGGATACTATTTGGTCTTTGACCCGGCAAGAGCTTGGCCCGAGGCAAGTATTTCTCTTTCGAATAGCGGCACAATTAAGATAATAAAAATCAGACGCGAACAGGTGGAGATTGAGGATTCTGAGATATAGAAACAATTGCAACCGTTACGGCACCCGGCCCGAAACTGCCTCCGTGGGGTTCACCATGGTAGAGGTCGTTGTAGCTCTGGCAATACTCGCTACAACCGTTGTTGCCATGTTTGGCGCTATGAGGAATTGCTTGACAGCCGCCCACCATAGCAGGATGTTGACTGGGTCGGTATTGCTCGCTGAGACATTGCTCGCTGAAGCGATCCTGTCTGAAAAAATGACTTTTGAAACCAAGCGGGGCCAGCAGGATTCATATCGGTGGCAAGTGCAGACTGTCGCGACTCCTATTGAAAATCTTGGCGCCATCCGCGTCAAGGTGAGCTGGTGGGAACAGCAGCGTGAGCAGCAGTACGAGCTGCTCTGCCTGGTTCAAATAAAAACAACTGTGGAAGGGAAATAAATATCAGGCATGAACCGTTCGCAAGCCGACAAGGTGGTTCGGAGTCGGGGTTTTACCCTGATAGAGATTCTGCTTGTGATGCTTATCAGCTCCATATTTGTTCTGGGCATAAACGCAACGTACCGGCAGGTACATTCGGTCTGGTCAAACGTCGAGGACAGACGAATAATTTACCATAATGCCCGTATTGTCACCAAAACTTTACGACAGGAATTGTCCTGTCTCTATCTTCCCGCGGCCCCTGACGGCAATGACGACGCCGAGACCGACAAAGCATTTCAGCCAGTATCGGTCGAACCAACTGAGCTTACCTTCTATACACTTGCCCCCTCATGGAAAGCGAGCCTGGTGTCATCGCGTATGGCAAAAGTTCGCTATAGTTTCACGAAGGATGAGTATACCAACGAATCCGTGCTGCAGAGATTTGAACAGCCGTGTGCGGGAGAAAAACCCATCGGAAAAGAAAGTTCAGATGTAATTTTGAAGGGTCTGTCAGATTTCAGCGTAAGCGCCGTCGGGAACGGCAGTAATGGCGGGGATGAAAAGAAGAACGCCCCGCCGAAAGCCTTGAAAGTCTCGCTGAAATGGCCGGCAACGAAGGTCGTTCCCGAAATTAACTTCCAAACGACCATCCTAATTCCTTGTCAGGCTTCCGTTGGGCCTGGGGGTTAGGTCCCGGACTCAGGGTCTGAGCAATCACCGCCGCTTTCCTGAACTGACAAGCCCTGTGGTGCTTTGGCCGTGGTGTCGGAAAAATCCTGCAATGGCAGAAAGTCAATAATAGTGGAGTTGTGTTTGTTTAAAGTGGCGTATATGTCTGCGAAAGTTGTAAAGCTGGTGCCTAATGACTGAGTGGGACTGGGTCATTCTTGGATTATACCTTCTGACCACAGTAGGTATCGGTCTTTATTTTACGAAAAAGGCTGTAAGGAGCACCGCTGATTTTTTTGTTGCAGGACGAAGTTTGTCCTGGTTTATCGCCGGTACGTCCATAGTGGCAACGACATTCTCTTCGGACACGCCGCTGGTAGTGGCCGGCATATCCCGCGAAACGGGGATTTACGGCCACTGGTTTTGGTTGTCTTTGGCTACAGGTCAGATTGCCACAGTGTTCTTTTTCGCCCGGCTTTGGCGCAGGAGCGAGGTGATGACCGATATTGAGTTTGTAGTTGCGCGGTACGACCCTTGCCGGGCAACTTCCGCTTTGAGAGTATTCAAAGTATTCTTTGACGGGGTACTCATAAACTGCATCGTGATGGCATCCGTGACTTTGGCGATGGCAAAGATAATCAAGGCGATGTTGGACCTGCCGGATGTCACACTTTTGCATTTCCCTCTCTTGGGAGATGTCAATTCGGTGGCCGTGCTGCTGGTTGTTCTCGGGGGAGTTGCACTGCTGTACTCGATACTTTCAGGACTATACGGTGTTGTTTATACCGACCTGCTGCAGTTTGTCCTTGCCATGGCCGGTTCGATTGCGCTGGCCGCGTGGGTCTACGTTGATGCTTCCGATGGCGCCGGCCTGCTGAAAAAGCTCTCGGCCGCTCCGAATTTCAAATCTGATTTTCTGAACTTCTTCCCTGACCTGAGTTCTTTCAATCTTGCGAGTTTTACCTTCTTTGTCTACGTATTTGTAACGTGGTGGGCGCGGGCCCCTGGTAACGGATACTACGTCCAGAGGCTCCTGGCCACCCGTTCGGAGAGAGATTCCGTTTTGGCTTTTCTGTGGTTCAATGTCTGTCAATATGTAATACGACCGTGGCCATGGATAGTCGTCGGACTGCTTTCTTTGCACTATCTGCCCCATTTGAACGACCCGGAGAGCTCTTTTCCCATGATGATTAACCTGTTTATGCCTGCAGGCTTGAAAGGCATTATGGTAGCCTCCATGCTGGCGGCATTCATGAGCACAATCGACACGCACCTGAACTGGGGAACATCATACATAGTCAATGATTTTTACGTGCCGTTTATGAGCGGTAATAAGAACCCACGACACTACATCCGCGTTTCCAGAATCAGCATGATACTGCTGACTATAATCGCACTTGTTATCACGACTAGGCTGACCAGTGTACTCGGCGCCTATAAATACCTCGCTGTGATGTTTGGCAGTATAGGAACGGTAATGATAGCAAGGTGGTATTGGTGGCGTGTCAGCCCATATTCGGAGATGGCGGCAATTACTACAAGTCTGGTCTTAGCCAACTATCTGCAAATAAGACTTCCGAGTACGGCAGAGGCCGACCTATTCGCGGTTCGCGTGGTTATCACCGTTTCAGTCGTAACAATTGTATGGGTGGTGGTCACTTTGTTGACTTCAAAGAAAATTCCGGGCAAACACGCCATTGCCTTCTACTCGAAGATGCGGATTGCCGGGGTGGGTTGGAAGAAAGTCAGGGAACTGGCGCAAATCGACCCAAGGGCCGGCGAATTCACGCAAAATCTCGTCGCCTGGCTATGCTGTGTCGTCTTTCTGTTTTGCTTAACGCTGGGAATCGGCAAGTTCATCTTCCATGAATGGGTTACGGGATTTGTTTATATTACTGGTGCGATTACAAGCGGGTATGTACTAAAAAAACTTATGGGCAGAATGCAGTTCTTGGGAAGCAGGACCCCAGAAGCTTAGAAGAAAAGCATATGAGCCGGCCGGGTGCCGGAGACTTGCGAAGTCATTGGAAGGTTGCGGGTCAGGGCATTTATACTCTGGGTACTTGGCGTAATAAGGCGGTGCAATATTGACTGCGTAATGCGGTTTTGTGCCTGAATTGAGAAAAGGGTTGATTTTCGTGCCGACCTTAAAAAAGGCTCGTTACATATCAACAGACCGTCCTGCAGGGTCGCTTTTAATACTGGCCGTAGTGGTTTCTTGCTGATACGGACAGTTGGCGGCTAAAAAGAAGAGAGCGATGGGTTTGGCTGTAAAGCGCCTGAAATCTGGGTACGGGCACCGGGGGAGTGTATTGGTTTTGGTCCTGATTGTAGTATCGAGTATGGCCATAGTATCGGTTGGTCTGGCGTACAGAACGCGAATTGAGCTGAAACTCGCCCGGACAAATGCACAGAGAGTGCAGGCTTATTATCTGGCGCTGGCAGGTGTGGCAAGGTCAAAGGCTCTGCTCAGTAAACAAGAGCTTTCGCCTGCTACTATTGCCGGAATATGCCGTTTTGCCGGTACGGCGAACGAGGAGGGGCTTTTTGAGCAGTTGGGACAGGAGGGTCTGACCGACCGCAAATTCCTGGGATACAGCGTCAGAGATGAGCAAAGTTACCTGAATATAAACAATTCCGACCCGGCCATTTGGGAAAATATGGGCAGCATCAGCAGTGAGTATCGGGCCGCTATAATCGATTGGGTTGACGCCGACGACGATACCAGCCCCGATGGCGCCGAGACTGACTTTTACCTGCGTCTGGAGCCGCCCTATGTTTCCAAGAACAAGCCCTGCCTCGCTCTCAGGGAACTGCTTTTCTTAAAAGAAGTGACATTTCGTGTCTATACGGGGGAAGACCTGAACCGAAACTCTTTGCTGGATGAGAACGAGAAAGACGGTTCGCTTAGCTTTCCGCCTGACAACGAGGACAACAAACTGGATTCGGGACTTGTGGACATCTTCACTGTTTATGGTGACGGCAGGGCAAACATAAATACAACGTCTAAGGCGGTGCTGAGTGCGCTGCCGGGGCTTGATGAATCGGCCGCTGACACAATATTGGCCTACCGGGCAGGCCCTGACGGACAGCCTGGCACAGACGATGATGCATACATGGCAAGTGCGGAGGATCTTGGCAAAGTGGAAGGGCTGACAGAAATGCAGATTGAGCTGTTACAGCAATACTGTTGTTTTGAGTCCAGGCATTTTCGCATTTTTTCTTATGCCAAAGTGGACGAGAGCTGTGAGTGCTGTCTGATGGCCACGGTAAGTTGTGAAGAGGGCGGGCTTCGCCTCTTGTGTCTGGAGAGATTGCTGTGAAGGCGAGGAAAATCAGGACAGACTGGGGAGCATTAAGTCTGGCTCACGATGGAAGTGTTGTTTTCTGTGCACAGCAGAACAGCACATTGTCCTGCATACGATTTGATTCAGCGGAACAATTCATGGAGGCCATTAAAAGCAGAAGGTTGTTGGTCAAGAAGTGGGCTGTTGCTGTTCCCAGAAGATCATGCATTTTGAAAAGTTTGGCTTTACCTGCCTCGGATTTATCCGAAGCTGCCAGAATGATTGAATTCGAACTGCCTTCATTGGTGCCGGTGCCGCTGGAGGAAGTTGTATACGGATGTACGGTCTTAAGCAAGCAGCCGAACATGCTGAATGTCCTGGTCTGCATCCTGAAGCTGAACACACTGAATCAGCATCTGAAACCATATAGAGATATTGGAGTGGAACCGCACTTGGTTATCTTCGACAGTTTGGCAATCCAAAGCTGGTTCAACAGCACAAGCAGTACAAGCAGGGCAGCACCGGGCCCTCTAATCGGCGTCCTCGTAAATACCAGCCGGTCGGTTGTTTTGACAAGTGTAAAGGGGAATTTTCACAAGGGAAACGAGCTGACCCTGTCTGGCACGGATACAGCAATACTCCCTCGTGAAATCGTACAGGAAATATCAAACCAGCTCGAAGAGCTGCCGGACATACTGAAGAATAAGGCTGTGATTGTAATTGCTGGGACAGAAAATCACACGTCACAAATCAGGAATCTGTTTCATTCCAAATCGCGCGACGCAACAGTGGCTAATGAAACTGCTGTTGTTTCAAGCCCGGAAATTACATGTTATACAAACGGCAAATGTGAGCCCGATGCTGACACTCACGTGCTTGAAGCGGTTGTGGCCGCAGGCTTGCTTGATCTGGCGAAGAGTTCAAATGTTCCCTTCTTTAATCTGCTTCCCCAGGAATACCTCGGAAGGTTTCGAAGAAAAACCTTGTTATTCAACTGTTTATTTGCCGCTTTGGCGCTGCTGATGTCGATCTCGTTTTTCTGGTTGTGTCTGTGGGCCATGAATCGGAGAATAGAATCGAAGTCGAATAGAATTGCGTCTCAAATCGCTCCTATAGAGTCTATTGCGGGCAATGTCGACAAAAAACGACAACGTGTCAGAGCGATACAAAACCAACTTGCGAATCGCGGCCTGATAACACAGATATTTCAGGAGCTCTACGAATATACCCCAAACAATATATCGATAAGTGAGTTGAGAATTTTACCCGAACGCAGCGGCGCATCCATCGAAATAAAGGGACAAGCAGACTTGTTGTCAAGCGCCTTTGAATACACCGATGCCATGCGTGAAGCTGCGTTACTGAAGCAAATACAAATTGTAAATGCCCAGCAAATACCTCGACTGGGTGGAAGTGTTGTGGAATTTCAGGCACGTTGTGTCATCCGGGACCACTAATCCCATGGTTACAGCCGCAAAAAACAGTCGTGAGAAACTTTTAGGCGCAGTCGTTGTTGTTATCGTAGCGGGGTTGCTCACGTTTACTCTTGTGGTCAACCCTCAACTAAAGGAACGTGCGCTGCGCCTTGAACGGATGAATCAGTTGGAATTGAAGCTGACAAAAATGAAAGGGGACCTGCTCGCAAAAGAACGCATAGATGACATATATTCTCAGATTGAGCCTCTGATAGCCGCCAACGGCACCGAACAGCAGGAAATATCGCTGTTTACGCGTGAACTGAGCAATTTATACTCAAGGCTGAATGTGAAAATCCTGTCGGTCAAAATACTTCCGATATCCAATGAAGAATTCTACAGGCGTCTGGCGGTCAAAGTTGAAATGTCTGGTCACATAAGAAGTATCCTTGATTTCATTTTGTCCGTTGAAACATATCGTAATCCAATACGGATAGAAAGACTTGACCTGAGGGCGCAGGAAATTGTCGACAACATTCGCGCATCTTTTCTGATTACAAAAGTTGTGGCCAAAACTGAAACGCAGGCTGATTGAATGCTGAAAAGACAAATAACTACACTCGCAAAACGTTACGGCTACTGGCGGTTGATACATATAGCCTCGGCTGCGGCAGCTGTTGCGCTTGCCGGCACGTTTTTGCTGGAACTGACAATTCCAGTCCGGCTGAATCTTGCCGCAGACACTGCTTCCATTGATATGAACATGCCAACCGCCAGCAACTTGTCGGAAATCTTACGACCGAAAGCCACAGAGTTCCAGGAACTCCCACATGTAATCCGCCCCAGCCTGTTTAAGCCTTCGAGCGCATTGCACGACAAGCCAATGGCGGACAAGACGATAGAGAGGATAAGGTCACAATTAAAGCTGCAATGCATTATGGAAATCAAGGGCGAACGGACAGCTTACATCGATGTCAAAGGCGCCGGCTTGAAAAAATGTAAAGTCGGGGACTGCATCGATGACCTTTTCACGGTGGTAAATATAGACAAAAAGAGCATTGAAATAACAATCATTGGGCACAAGGTGAGCTTAAGTCTTTAAGTTTCAGGAGATTACGATGACGTCTTTGACTAGGGAAAACCTTTTAGCGTTCGTGGGGGCAACATTGCTGGTCGCATACTTGACTATGAATGAAGATACAATGGGGGTTGATTTTGATCCCTTCGGAGGGCAATCGGCCGATACGCCATTTTTGACGAGCGACGTCGTGGATAAGGGGCCGGTTATCCCGCAGGTGCAATTTACTAATAATGATATTTCCACGGCCTTTCAGATCATAAGCGATGCAACGGGATGGAGTATTTTCCCGACGGAGCTGGTCAGCAGAGCCAAGGTCAGTCTATGGGCCAAGGATATAACAGCAAAGGACTTGCTCGACACTGTTGTAACACTTGCCGGCTTCATCTACCACCGGCAAGAAGGTATTATCTCCGTAATGACCTACGATGAGTATATGCAGTATCATGGTCTGGTTAAAAAAGTTATTCCCCTGGTATATGCGGACGCCGGCTCCATCGCCGCTACCATTAAGCCGTTCTTGACTAAACTCGGCAAGAGTGTTATCCACAGAGAGACCAATACGATCGTCCTGTACGAAGCGGATGCCAATCTTGAATCTATTGCCGGCATAATAGCCAAATTGGACATGCCGGCGGAAGGCATTGGGGTCGAAGTCATCAATCTGAAATACGCAGATTGCGAGAGTTTGGCAGCCATTCTCCAACAGGCCTTTGCAAGTCAAAAGAGGATGGCGAAAAATAAGAACTTGGGGGAGGCAGATGCAGGCGCGCCGGCCCCCGACAAAGCCGCAAAGCAAATGGAGACCAAAATCACGGACATAGCCGCTCCTTACGAAGATGTGGGAGTATATGCTGTCAGCCACGCAAATCAGTTAATCGTCGTAGGCACAAAATCAGACATCCAGAAAGTAAAGGATGTGGTCGCCATCGTTGATGTGTACGGTGACAACATGCTGCTCGAAGTTATTCAGCTCAAGTATGCCGATGCCGAGGTGATCGGCAAGGCGCTTCAGGACGTCTTCTCCAGAAAGGACTCACAAGACAGTTCCAAGGGTGCACCAAAAAGCAAGAATCCTTTGGGCCAGCCGACACAGGAACAACCGCCCGGGCCCGCAGCGGAAGTTAAAGGTGCTCTGTTTTCTCCACAGGCACAAGTGGATGTATATTCTATCGGTCGGACCAATCAACTGATAGTCAAGGCTTTCAGAAGCGACGTCGAAAAGATAAGACGCCTGCTCAAAGATCTCGATATTTTCATCGAGCCCACGACAAAGAATTATCACTTTACTTATGTCGATGCCGCCGAAATTTACAAGGGATTGGACCGAATTCTGGATACGTACGGCCGATATGGGAGGACTTCCGGACAAAGTGGAACAGTCGGTGACAGGGCAGGCTACGGCAGGGACAGCGGTATTACGCTTGTCGAAAGAACCAACTCCATTCTGCTCACAGGGCCGCCTTCTGTGCACAGGGTAATGACCAGCATTTGTGAAAGCGTGGACACGCCCGGTACGTATGAAGCGGGCATGATAAGGGTTTATAAAATCGAAAACGCCGACGTAGAGGAAATCGCCGCCACGGTAAAGGCGTTGGTAGAAACCAGAGCCGAACGGGAGCGCAAACCAGGAGAGCCAAAGTTTGCACCGCCCACTGAAGCTGCCCCGGCGCCGGCTGGGCCGCAGATGACCGAGACCGAGGAATTCGTCCCCCAGGTCGAGGGAAAGGTATCGGTAAACAAGGCCACCAACTCCGTAGTCGTGCAGGCCACGGCACGGCAGCATCGTGAGCTCGAAAAGCTCATTAAGGAGCTGGACGTACGCCGAAAGCAGGTGCTCATAAGAGCTATGATTGTTGAGGTTACCAGCAGCAACGATCTGGACTTCGGCGTGGAGCTCGACTATTTTGAGGGGGACCTGCTCGCTTTTACATCGTTTGGTCTGACCAAAATTAATCCGGCGACCGGCGAACGCTCCATAATAGTCAGTCCTGGAGGGACAGCCGCCGTTCTGCGGCCGAACAGGGTGCAGGCAATAATAAAGGCCCTGCAGACAAACGATAATGTGCGGATACAGTCCACGCCCCAGGTCCTCGTAAATGATAATGCCGTGGGGACTATTCAAAGTATTGCCGAAGAACCGACCAGGAGAGTAAGTCAGGGTGAAACTACCACCGAGACCAGTTTCGGTGAGTACGTCTCTGCCGGAACGCAGTTTGCCATTACCCCACACATCAGCGAAACCGATTATCTTCGCGTGCAGTACCAAATCACTCTCAACTCCTTCAGCGAAAAAGCCGACCCCGAACTTCCCCCACCGAGAAACACGAGCACTATTCAAAGTGAAGCCACTGTGCCGGACGGCTATACGATAGTCGTGGGTGGAATCCAGGCCTCAAATGAGGGCGAGAGTATCGATAAGATACCACTTTTGGGTGATATACCACTGGTCGGGGTGGCCTTCAGAAACACGGTTATAAGGAAACAGTACATAACAACGTATCTGTTCATAACGACCACTATTATGAGAAACGTGGACTTCGGCGACCTTAAAGATGTCAGCAAGAAGGCGTTGGCCGAAGTAGAAGGAAATGACGGTAATAAAGCCAAGACGCGCGACGGTGAAGCCGAGGATGACGAATAGCCGCCGGAAAACAACGACAACACTGGTTGCGATACCGGTCTTCAACGAATGCAGATATATTGATGACGTTTTACTTGCCGTCCACCGGTATTCAGACAACATATTGGTCGTGAACGACGGCAGTACCGACGGCACCTCCGATGTTCTCAAAAACCGCCCTTACATTCAGACAATCTCCCACAAGACCAACGCGGGGTATGGCCAAAGTCTAATCGACGCTTTTCGCTTCGCCCGCCGTCACAAATTCGACTGGCTGATAGCCATTGACTGCGACCATCAGCACGAGCCATCATATATACCGCGTTTTTACTCGGAAATAGAAAAGGACGAGGCGGATATTATAAGTGGCTCCAGATATTTGCGCAGGGTAGACTCAGGTTCGGTGCAGCCGCCCCCGGAGAGAGTCGCCATAAACAGAAGAATCACCGCCATCCTCAATCAGAATCTGGGCACCGGCCTTACTGATGCTTTCTGTGGCTTCAAGGCGTACCGGACAGCGGCCGTCTGTAAGCTCAGGCTTGTCGAAAAGGGTTATGGATTTCCCCTACAGTTGTGGATTCAGGCAAGCCGGGCCGGCTTAAAAATACGTGAAATTCCGGTCCCTTTGACATACCATGACCCCAAAAGAAATTTTCACGGCATTCTTGAAGACCCGCACAAGCGATTCCGCTACTATATCGAAATAATCGAAAGAGAGCTTGGATATAATGTTGGCCAAAATACTGCAAAGTCCTGCTGTCCCTAAAGAGAAAAACACGCTCTTTGTAAGTCCCGAGCCGGCAAAGTGGCCCTTGCTGCTGGTTGAAAATAAGTCCATTGTTGAAAATCTGCGCGACAGGTTGATATCACGCACCGAGCTTTTCAGATTAGCGCGCAACTATACCGCACAAATGCTGGACCTGGTCTGCCCAAATGACAGGCCCGAAAATATAATAGTCACGGGTCATCAGCCCATCTGGCACCATTGCGGGATATGGGCCAAAGACGTCGTTGCGTGCGCGTTTGGAAAAGCCGTTAATGGCTGTAGCCTGCATCTGATAGTGGACCACGATGTTTGTGATACGGCCATGGTATTGCCAAGACAAGACACAGATGGGAAATGGGATTTCGAAAAGGTTGAAATCGAACCCGCTCAGGAGGCCGTTCCACTTGAACTTCGTCGCCCATCGCCCCCCGCACATATAGAGACTTTTGTCGAAACCGTTACTAACGCACGCATGGGGCACTTTTGCAGCGATGTCTGGTCGAAATGCTCACTACTGAAAGACGACAGAATCTCACGCTTCGACAATATCGCGGACGTAATCACCTATCTTCAATCTATGCTGCATGCCGCCCTCGGGCTGAATATTGTATACCTGCCGGTATCCAGTCTTTCCCAGAGCGACGCGTTTACGAATTTTGCCCTCTCTATAATTCAAAATGCCGCTGCTTTTGCCGCCGGCTACAACAATGCAATCAAAAAGCGGATTATCGAGGAAAAAAGCAAACCGGCCAATACCGTTCGGTGTCTGGAGCTTGACGCGAAAACAGGCTTGGCCGAGCTTCCTTTCTGGCTGCTTTCGCCTAACGGCGATCGCACCTCATTGTACGTCGTATCCGGAAAAAGGGGCAAAATTGGGGTCGGCACAGCTTCTGCCCGGTTTGGCGCCCTGGATTTGCCGCTTCAAGCCGACCAATTCAAGAGTATACTAAGAAGATTCGGCTGTCTCCTTAGGCCGAAAGCTGTTTCTCTCACCTTGTTCGTGCGATTGTTTTTGGCTGATTGGTTTGTGCACGGCGTCGGTGGGACCCGCTACGAGCGCATCACTGACCAAATCATTGAGGACTATTACGGCATCAAAGGCCTGAACTTTGGCGTTGCCACCGCAAGCCTGACTTTGCCTGTCCCCGGCGACCACGATGATATGTCAGAGACAATTGCCCAATACAAAACTCGAATGAGAACCCTCATGTATAACCCTGAAAAATTTATTGAAGCATCATCGCGTGAAAAGGAACCGGTCAGGTCTCTAATTGCGAGGAAACATAAACTTGTTGTGAACGCCGAAAGCCAGCTGATACCCGTTGAAGCAAGGAAATCAACCTGGAACTCAATCCGTAAAATTAACAGGAGACTGGTCAAGTTTGCCGGGAGCTCTGCTCCGCCGCTCGACAAAAGGATACAGTTACCCGCGATCCGGCATCAATCGAAGAGGGTCGAGGATTATCGTGAGTACTTCTTCGGGTTGTTTCCTGAGGAGAAACTGCGTGGAATGGCAGAATCGATTTTTACATAATTTTCGGTATCGTACCGGCTCTGTTCAGCTTTCCGCCAAAAATGCAAAGGAGCAGCAATAGGGTTCCGGTCGCAACTTTCAGCAATCCGTAAAGGAAAGACAGCATTATGATAAAGGCTATGATTGTTGCCCCGCATCCCGATGATGCCGAGCTGGCGATGGGGGGCACCATTGCCAAAATGATTGATGCCGGCTGGGATGTTACCGTCGTCGATTTGAGCGATGGCGAGCCGACGCCGTCAGGCTCACGCGAACTGCGACAAAAAGAAACCGAAAGAGCAAATCAAATCCTGGGCATACAAAACCGAATTTGTCTCTATATGCCGAACCGGTATTTGCAGGCTACGCTCGAAAACCGAAGAAGGCTGGCGGAAGTTATAAGGCTAAACCAGCCCAAACTGCTGTTCGGGCCCGTGATGCCGGATTATCACCCGGACCATATTGAGGCCGCCAATTTGATAGCCGGCGCACGTTTCGAAGCTAAATTCCACAAGACCGATATGCAGGGTGCACCGCACTGGGTTGGCAGGCAATATTACTACTATTCGACGCACAGAGCCTGTTATGATAAGCCATCCTTCATCGTGGACATTACAGATTCCTGGGAGAGGAAAGCCCGCGCAATTCAAGCTTACCAAAGCCAAATCAAGACTCTGGCTTCCGCGCAATCTTTTTCTTTGCTTGAAAGAATGGAAGTCATCGGCCGATATTTTGGACAATGCATCGGCACCCAATATGGAGAGCCCTTCGTCAGTTGTGAACCATTGCACTTGAAGGAATTGGAATTCCTCGGTGATTTTTATTGACCCCGGCAATAACGTACATGCTTCACCGTTTGCAAGCAAAGTGCTTTGCCTTATAAATCCCCCGCCGGCAGGGCTCAAACCTGTATCCAGCTCCGCACTCTAAAACCACACGCCTTCACAGACAGGATCGTTACTGAAACAGGCGCAACCGACTTTTTCGTGTCTTTTCGGATTTTCCTAACCGAGGCCGCTCGCGCTGGAAGCCGGAAAAAAATGCTCGGGTATCATAACTTTGCTTTGGCTGCGTATACCGGTCGAGACAACATAATTATGCTCGAGAATGATTAAAATCGTTGCAATTTCAGCTCAAATTTGGTAATCTGTAAACAGTAACGTGCCGTCAATGCGTTTTTCGGGTTGTATATGGGCAGTTTAAGTTTACGTTCTCTTTTTTGCATTCTTCCATGGCTAAGTCTTGTCAGCAATGCTCAAGCATTTCCGCTCAGGGTTGACATCGGCAATATCGGCCAGCCTGTCAAGCCGGGTTGGGAAGAGTTCAGCGGTAACGGTAGCAATGAGATTGACCCCAAGACCGAGGTGTACCTGGTTGATGGCCGGAGTATAGCCGTTTCCCTCCGCACCGGCGTGCTTGACGATAGCGGCTATCGCACGTACGGCGGCGGCGCTCTGGGAGGGGATATGCTCTATCCGGACAATCAGTACGGGACTATCGGCGGGAGGGTCATTCTGATGTTGGGCAACCTGCCGGCCGGCGACTATGTGCTCACTTCTTACCATAACGATACGAAAGATACCCACGCTCAACAGCATCCTATCGATGTGACGGTCAGCGGAGCTGTTTCAGCCTCCATGGGTGAAATTAGTGTAATCCAGACCAAGAACATAGACGACAGCAATCTCGGGCGAAGTACCGTGACATTCACCGCCGAGGGCAGCGGCGATGTGGTTGTCACATATGCCCCGTTCACTGAAATTCCCCTACTGTCGAAAGCGGTCCTGAACGGTTTCGAGCTTGACATTGTCTGCGCGGCCGTGCAGTTTGACCTGCCGGCCTCGTCAGGTGCTGAGAGCGCCGCTGTCGTGTATCTGGCCGTCCATTTGGACAATCCTCCCGAAGCCAACACGGTGACAGTTGACTACGCGGTAACCGGCGGTACGGCGACAGGCGGCGGGGTCGATTACACACTGTCGGCCGGAAAACTGACTTTCCAGCCGGGCCAGACAACCCCTGAGTACATTAGCATCTATCTTGTCGATGACGGACTGGCCGAAGCAGACGAGACAATCAAAGTTGCATTGTCCGGTCCCGTCAATGCAAGATTGGGCGCGAATTCTCAGCATGTCTTCACCATACTGGATACTAATCCAAAGGTTGGCTTTGATGCGACCGAGAGCAAAGGTTCGGAAAGTATCTCACCCGTTTATGTCCCTGTCAGTTTGTCCAAAGCCTGGCCCTATACGGTGACCGTGGATTATAATGTTACCGGAGGAACCGCCACGGCCGGTGAGGATTACATACTGTCTTACGGAACCCTCGTGTTTGACCCATGCGAACTGACCGGGCATATCAGCATTTCTATCCTCGAGGACGATTTTCATGAAGACCCGGATGAGACGATTGAAATCACCCTATCTAATCCGGGCAACGCCGGACTCGGAGTCAATACCCGCCACACTTTTACAATTCTGCCCGCTGTGGTCCGGTTGTGCCCTGCCGGCGACCTGGACGGGGACTGCAAACTTGATTTCAATGACCTGGAGGTCTTTTCCGGGCAATGGCTCGCCGGCCCAAATAGCTGCTCCGGTTTTGACTGCGCCGACCTGGACGGTCTGGACGGGGTGAATATGCGCGATTTCGCTCTATTGGCGGCAGATTGGCTTGAAAGACTCTGGCCCCTTGTAATCAATGAGTTTATGGCCTCCAATGCCAATACACTCGAGGACCCGTGCGAGCCCGGAGAATTTCCCGATTGGATTGAGCTATATAACGGCGGACCACTCTCTTTGGATTTGGGCGGTATGTACCTGACCGACAACCTGGGTAACCCAACCAAGTGGCAAATTCCCGCCGGTGTCGGCATCGGAGCGGGCCAGTACCTGATATTCTGGGCCGACGACGACAACGGACAGGGGCCTACCCATACCAGCTTCAAACTTGGAGCGTCGGGCGAGGAGATAGGTCTGTTTGCCGCCGACGGCAGTACTATGATTGACAGTATCCGGTTCGGCGCCCAGGTTACCGATATTTCGTACGGCCGTTACCCCGACGTCGGCACTCACTGGCGGTTCTTCGGCACTCCCACGCCGGGATGGAAAAACGAAGGCGCGTACCTCGGCGAGGTCGCCGACACCAAGTTCAGCCACAATCGCGGGTTTTATGAGTCGCCTTTCCTGCTATCCATTACCTGCAATACAGCGGACGCGGAGATACATTATACGCTTAACGGCAGCGAACCGAACGAATTCGTCGGAGGCGACACTTATCTCTATACTGCTCCTATCGACATCAACCGGACGACGGTGCTGCGAGCGGCGGCCTTCAAGCCCGGCTATTTGCCGACGAATGTGGACGCCCAGACATACATCTTTCTGGATGATGTGCTTTTGCAGCCGGGTATTAACCAAACGGTCGTGACAACCTACGGCGCCGGCGTCCTTAAAGACGCCCTGCGGTCGATACCCACACTGTCACTCGTGATGAACCAGGAGGACTACGGAGCGCTCATTACCGAAGGAGTGCTCAATCCGGAGTTTGCGGCCGCAGTGGAGCTGATATACGCCGACACCAACGATGCAGAGGGCTTTCAAACCAACTGCGGCATCTCGCGTCACAGCAAGCTCAAGACCAAACAGGCCTTCCGCCTCGAATTCAAAAGTGAATTTGGGCCTCCAAGCCTCGAATATCCATTCTTTGAATCGGACCCTGTCGGCGCCGATTCCGCCGTCGACACATTTGACCGCATCGTGCTGCGCTCGCCCGGCAATATGCCTGTTACCTACGTAGGAGACCCGTGGACCGCAGAGAGCCAGGTTGAAATGTGCGGAATAGGCGTACACAGCACCCACGTCCATCTTTATGTCAACGGCGAGTACAGGGGGGTTTACAATCCCAAGGAGCGACCGGATGCCTGGTTCACGTCCTCGTATCTCGGCGGCGACTTCGAGGACTATTTCGCCACCAATCACGGCGTCGAACGCTGCTATGAGTGCGGCGGAAGTCTTTGCCCAAGGCCGACATCACCCTGCCATCTCAGCGGGGACCACACACGCTTTGCCAGGATGATGGAGCTTGCATATGAACGGGGCCTGAGCGACCCCAACAAATATGCGGAGTTTATCACTCTTTGTGACGCAGCGGAGTTTGCCGATTATACGATTCTGTTCTGGCTGTCCGGCTTCGGTGACAATATGGACAACAACTGGTATGCAGGGATGCGAAATGTCCCGCTTGAAGGTTCAATTCCGCCCGAAGGTCTTATGATGTTCATGTGGGATGCCGAGTACGTATTTCTTAATGCCGGTGGACCGCCGGGAAGCGAGGACCCGTGGGTGCCTTACTATTTCTGGAGCGCCAAGTATAAGTATGTGATTAGCGACATATGGCAGGCCCTGTTTGACAACAGGGATTTCAGAATGTTGTTCGCAGACCGGGTTTACAAACACTGCTTCAACGGCGGCGCCCTTATGGACCAAAATGCCCAGGCCCGCTGGAATGCCCTTACTGATTTCATCGGCGAGGCCGTGCTTTGTGAGAAGGCCAGGTGGGGCGGCGCCGACACACCAACAGCCGTTAATATGACGGGCCACGTTGCAATTTTCATCGACGCACTGCGAAACTGGAGTCACGCCAGTTATCCGGGAGTCAAGCTGTACCCAACCATCGACCCGCCGGTCTTCAACCAGCATGGCGGGCACGTTGCGAGCGGCTTTGGTCTTACTATAACCAACCCGAACAGTTCCGGCGTTATCTACTACACCCTCGACGGCTCGGACCCGCGACAGGCCGTTACCGGAAATCACGTGGGGACCCCATACGCAGAAACAATAACGTTGAACCTGAGCAGACACGTCAAGGCCCGCGTCTTCGACGACCCGAACTGGAGCGCCTTGAACGAAGTAATCTTTGCCGTTGGTCCTGTCGCCGATAACCTGCGTATCACCGAAATTATGTATCATCCGCAGGACACCAATGAGCCAAACGACCCAAACACAGAATTCATCGAACTAAGAAATGTCGGCGGGCTGCCCGTGAATCTCAATCTGGTCCGCTTTTCGGAAGGAATCGATTTTACTTTTCCGCCTCTGTCCCTTTCTCCCAAGGAGCATATCCTGGTCGTCAAAAATGAGAACGCGTTTTTTTCAAAGTATCCGGGCTTCTATGGCGTTGTTGCCGGTGAATATACCGGCAGTCTGAACAACGGCGGAGAAAGAATCAAACTCCAGGATGCCGTCGGCCAGACGATTCTTGATTTTAATTACAGCGACGGCTGGCGCGCGATTACGGATGGCGACGGTTTTTCGCTTACGATAATAGACCCTAATGCAGCCGATGTGAACAACTGGTGTGTCAAAGACTCCTGGCGTCCGAGCGCCTACGTCGGCGGCTCGCCCGGCTGGGACGACTCCGGCATCGTTCCGAACCCGAGCACAGTGGTCATCAACGAAGTAATGTCGCATTCCCACGGCAATGCCCCGGACTGGATTGAATTATACAACACTACCGCCAAAGATATCAACATTGGCGGCTGGTTCCTCAGCGACAGCGATTCGAACGTGATCAAGTACGAGATTGCACCCGGCACGCTAATCACCGCAGGCCAGTATCTGGTTTTCTATGAAGATGTCAATTTCGGCGACATGAACGACCCCGGCTGTCATATACCTTTTGCCCTCAGCGAGAACGGCGAAAAGGTGTGCCTGTCTTCAGGCCTGGATGGCAACGGCTTCTTGACGGGTTACCGCCAGGTGGAGGATTTTGGCGCTTCTGAATCCGACGTCTCGTTCGGTCGGTATTATAAGTCGAGCACAGGCAACTACAACTTCGTCGCGATGGATCATAATACACCCGGTGCCGGCAATGCCTATCCTAAAGTGGGCCCACTCGTTATCAATGAGATTATGTACAATCCGGATTGGCCGGCCGGCAGTCTGTACGGAAACGACAGTTTCGAATATATTGAACTTTATAACATCACAGGTTCTGACGTGAATCTGTTTGACGAGCAGGACAATCCCTGGAAATTCACCGATGGAATTGAGTTTACTTTTCCCGCCGATGCTAACCTCCCTGCTCATGGGTATTTGCTGGTGGTCAAGGACCCGGAGGCATTCGCGTGGCGGTACGGCGGCATGCCCGCCGGCGTTCAGGTCTTCGGGCCTTATGACGGCCAGTTGAGCAATGGCAGCGAGAAGTTGGAGCTGTCTATGCCCGGAGATGTGGATGAGTTCGCAACTCAGTACTATATTCGCATCGACAGGGTCAACTATAGCGATGGTTCACATCCCGAAGACTGTCCTGAAGGTGTTGACCTCTGGCCGGTTGAGGCGGATGGCGGCGGTAAGTCGCTGGGCCGGATCCTGCCGGCGGACTACGGCAACGACGTAATCAATTGGGCTGTGAAGCTGCCTTCGCCGGGGGCCGCAAACCCCTAAAGCAGCCTGCCCCCGCATATATTATGGGTCTAAAGCATGGGACCAGCAGCAGTTATAGCGATTAAGCCTCAGTAAGGCATTGACTTGGGTGCTTGCAAATGTTAAAATAAGGCTTGTATTAAGGAGCTTGGGTGATTGATTTTTTTGTGCGGCATCTGTGACGCAGATAGTTGACCGGTTACCGTGCACACCCACGTTAAAGTTGCCTGCAGGTACTAACGGTCTGGGGATTGGAGCGATTCTCTCGGCTCTCCTGGGATAACTGGTAGGTTTTTGCCGATGTTGGCGTCTTTATCAGAAAGCATCAGCAGGAAGCGAAGGAACCTGTACAAGTGGCTGCATCAGCCGGGTCTGAAGGCAAAGGATAGAATCCACCACCAGGACACCGTGACCACAGTAAAGGACCGGCCTGATTTTACAGACTCGCTTCCAGCTTGCCGCTATGAGCTGAAATATCTGATAACTGAATCCCAGGCCGCCGCAATCGAACACTTCGTAGGGCCGTACCTCCACCTGGACCATTACTGCAAAACGCAGCCGCTCGGTTCGTATCCGATTTTGAGTCTGTATCTCGACTCGCCGCAGTTGCACCTGTGCCGGCAAACGCTCGAAGGACGCACGAACCGTTTTAAGCTGCGTATTCGCAGCTACACGGATGACCCGGATTACCCTCGCTTTTTTGAGATTAAGCGGCGATTGAACGCTGTCATCATAAAAAGCCGCGCCCGTGTAATACATCCGGACGTGCCCAGAGTTGTTTCAGGGCTTTCACTGCCTTCGGCAGCATATCATCAGGACGACCTGGTGCTCAGACAATTCCAGTTCTACATGAAAAGCATCAACGCCCGCCCGGTCGTCCGCATCCGCTATCTGCGCAGGGCGTATGAGGCGGATACTGAGAACCGAGTGCGTGTGACTTTTGACCGCGAGCTTGCTTATGCTGCCGGAACAACCACCGACCTTTCGCTTAACGGCAGCCGCTGGCGGCGGAATCACCTCGACAGAGTGATTCTGGAGATAAAGTTTACAGGCCGGTATCCTGCCTGGCTGAACGATATGGCCAGGTGCTTCGGTTTGCGCCAGCAGTCATTCTCCAAATATGTTTCCTCCGTCCAGCAGACGTGCTCGCTTAACCGAATGCCGGGAGGGACGATACCGTGAACATGGAAAGAATATGGGAAACCCTGGACGGCACGAGGGCCGCCGGAAACATCTTTACGCTTGAGAGCATACTGCTGTCACTCGTGCTCGCATTCGTTCTCGGCCAGGTCATGGCATGGGTATATTACTTGACCCACAGCGGCTTGTCTTACTCGCGGTCCTTCGTTCAATCGCTAATATTGATTACCGTCGTTGTCTCGATGGTCATGACGGTGATAGGCAGCAACATTATCACAGCCGTCGGCCTGATGGGCGCCCTTGCTGTCATACGTTTTCGAAACATCATCAAGGACACCCGGGACATAGCTTTCATTTTCTGTGCTCTGGTTATCGGGATGGCTGCCGGGTCACAGCGATACGCCACGGCCATAATGGGGACGATTGTCCTGAGTCTGATTTCCATATATTTATATGTTACGGGATTCGGCACATATCAGCCTCGCAACGGGTTCCTGCGCTTTAATCTCAAGGGACCTATCGGGCCTGAGCATCCGGTTATCAGGATTCTTGAGCGGTTCTGCGGCAGGTACACCATGATTTCAGCACAGGAAAGCGGCTTTGGCAGCCCGATTGTTCAGTATGCCTATCAACTGGTGATACGTAACGTCAGGAAGAACGAACAGATGCTGTCGGAGTTGCAGCAAGTTGACGGCATTGAAAATATTAGTTTGACGATGCAGGAGCAGTTGCTGGAGGTCTAAATCGCCTGATGAAAGCAGCAGCGGTCACAACTTGTCGCGCCGGTCGGCTTCGCGTGCATGTTCTTTCTTTCCTCGTGTGGCTGGCGGCGGTGGCGGCGGTGGCGGTGCTGTTCCGTCACCGTGCGGCACGCTTCGAAATTCTGGGTCTGGCACAGGGACAGGCACATCAGGTTGCAGCAAATTGTGATGGACGCCTCAAAACTATCCACGTGCAACTGTTCGAAAGAATAACTCGGGGACGGGAACTGGTAACTATAAACACCATACTCGACAATCAAACCGTTCAGGCCCAGCTTAGCACTGCGCAAGCCGAAGTGCAGCATCTGACTGCACAACTGGCCGCTACCCGGCAGCGCCTCCTGGCCGAGGCTGCAAATCTGCAGACCGATAAAGTCGTGTCGCTGCGCAGGTTCAGCGCGGATATGGAAAACGCCAGGCTTGGCGTGCTGCAGTTGAAAACGCAACTCAAAACCGACCAGATGCTCCTCGAAGAACAGGCCGTGGAAGTGAAAATTGTCAGGAGTCTCGTAGAGCAGGACGCCGTCGCACCGTATGAGCTGCAAAAGGCAGAGGCGCGGTATGCCACAACCGCAAAGAGAATCGAAGAGAACGAGGACGTACTGCAGCAGGCGGTGCGGGATTATATTGAGGCAAACACGCGCCTTGAGGAGTTCGCCGGGATTGAACCTCAGCATCCGGCGGTCGATATTGAGCTCGAGATCATTCAAAAGGCCATAACCGTTCAGGAAAAACGGATTGATGAGCTTCTGGCGAGAACGCAGCCTTTGGTCTTGAAGTCGCCGCTCGACGGAGTGGTGAGCTTTATTGCTCGCGGGCCGGAAGAGGCGGTTATGGCTGGCGACCCGATACTTACCATCGTGGCAGCCAGACCCGCTGAGATAATCGCTTACGCCGGGCAGGACCAATTGAAGCATATCCGCGAAAGGATGCCGGTGGAGCTTGCCAGGGCCGGTGAGCCGACAAAAATTGCGACCTCGCAGGTTGTTTATCTGGGTCCCAGAATGGAATTGATGCCCGAGCGGCTTTGGCGAAACCCGAATATACCCCAGTGGGGCAGGCCGATGCTGATAAAAGTCCCGCCCGGCCTGGAGCTGGTGTGCGACGAGGTTGTGGCGATAAGAGGATTGTAGCGGGCAAAAGCCGAGGCCATTTTTCCAAAAGCTCTGCCCGATCGGCGGCTCGATTCTATATCTTTGGTTTTGTTTTTGACTTTTATGGTTTGTCGTGCACTGACAGGAAGTTCGAAATATGTTGCTTTATGTACCCTTGCGGGGATATTGGGCCTCGCGGGCTGCAGACAGCATGACTACAAGCATGAAGCCGACGAGCAGGTTTATAATATCATCGACCGGAAATGGCGGGCTGATTTTGGAGAAAAGGTTAACTACAGGATTAGTGACACTGCTCCGTCGCCGAACGACCTCAAAGTCGAGAAAACCGTACCCATCTCGGGCCTGCTGACACTGCCCCACGCTGTGGCGCTGGCGACGGCCCACAATAGAGAATACCAGGCGCAAAAGGAGGCCCTCTATATAACGGCTCTGGACACGAGGCTGGTCAGACACGATTTCGAAACCCAGTTCTTTGGCGGGCCAAGCGGCGGATACGCCGCCGACCGCAATGATGAGCTGATTGGATTCGAAGCCAACTTCGGCTTCAATCGCTTATTGGCCCAGGGCGCTCAAATCAGCACCCGGCTGACGGCGGCATGGGTCGATGTTCTTACCGGTAATCTGCGCAGCGGACTGGCCTCGGTTTTGAGCGTCACCGTAATGCAGCCTCTGCTCAGAGCAAGCGAACGCGAAGTTGTGCTCGAGAACCTTACGCAGGCCGAAAGAGACACGCTCTATCAGGTGCGTTTGTTCAATCATTTTCGCAGGACCTTCGTGGTCTCGATTATAACTCAGTACTATACTCTCCTGCAGTTAGCCGATGCGGCAAAAAATGCCCGGACCAACTACGATGCGTTGTGCCGTCTGCATGAGCATGTGGCGAAACTGGCCGACGCTGGCCGTCTGCCCAGGCTTGAGCTGGACAGGACTAATCAGGAAAAGCTCCGCGCTCAGGACGCATACATTCAGGCAGAACAGATTTACAGCAAGGCGCTGGACGAATTCAAGATAGTGTTGAGCCTGCCCCCCACAGAGGAGTTTCAACTCGACGAAACGGTGCTCGATACCCTGCGGGCGGCAATGAATGCCTGTCCCGACCTTTCCGAGCAGGAAGCCATAGAAACGGCCCTTTATCGCCGTCTGGACCTGGCCAACAGTGCCGATACCGTTCTCGATGCCCAGCGCAAAGTTCGTGTCGCCGCCGACAGTTTGCGTTCGGAGCTGAACCTTGTGGGTAATGTCAACGCCATCGGCGCAAGAAAAGGAGACCGCCAGACTCTGAGGTCGCTGCGGCAAGAGTATGAAGCCGGTCTTGAACTTAACCTGCCCCTTGACAGAGTGGCCGAGCAGAACGTATACCGCAAGGCACTGATTACGTTAAACCAGAACCAGCGGCAATACGAACAGGCTGCAGATACCGTGACGCTTGAGGTGCGCCAGGCCTACCGTGACCTGGCCGAGGCATCCGAACGATACAGGGTGCAGCTCGATAGCCTCGAACTTGCCCGGAAGCGATTGGCGAACACTTCCTTACTTATGCAATACGGACGGGCCAGCAGCCGGCGGGTTCTGAATGCCCAGCAGGATTTGCTCGATGCGCAAAATGCCGCGACTGCGGCTCTGGTTGATTATGCTGTGGCGACATTGAACTTTTACCGCGACACAGGCGTTCTGCACGTTCGGGCGGATGGCATGTGGGAGCAGAGAACCATCAACCCAAATTTCTGATTTTTTCAGAAAATTTTGGTTCTCAACGTAAGTCTTTTTAAATACGTGTATTACCTACCGGAAAATATATGGCGGGAAAAAATAGTCTTTCTGAGAGAACTGGTACGCCACGCCATATTTTGCGGCGGCTTTACCTCAGTAGGTATAGATCAGTCGTTCGCCACACTGATTGGTATCCGCATGAGGACCAACTGCGGCGGATAATCCAGGGCAAGACCTGTACCGTCGAGACCGCTGATATTCCGCTCATGTGTTTTGGGCTTGAACTAATAGAGAAAAAGAAAAGGGGAAAAAAATGTCCGAGACGAGTCAAAACATAAAAAGCAAGCACCATTTCTATTCTGACTTGTCTTTCTGGTCTCTCCTTATTGCAAACATTATTGCAATGCTTTGGGCGTTGAAAAAAGGTTGGTCATTGGAAGTGATGATTTGGGTCTTTTTTGTTCAGAATATCATCCTGGGAATTTTCTGGCCTGCAAAAGTGTTCGACTCACCTATGGATAGCTGGTATGTGAGAAAGGTGAGCACTGTTGGCATCTTCTTACCGCATTACCTTATTATGCATTTTCTGTATGGTCTTTCTTTATACACTTACTTTGGTAAAGAGCCCTTTGCTGCCTTCAAGTATATATCTATTATGGCTGGCATTTTTCTCCTTTCGGAAGTGGTCTCTTACTTTGCTAAGGACAGTTTGAATCGCACCAGACCATTGAGTTTAGCTGAAGTGCAATTGTTTCCATATGCGCGTGTCGTTCCAATGCATTTTGTTGTGTGCATTGGGACTATATTATTAAAAGCAGGAATTACAGACTCACATCTTATCGTGATGTGTTTTCTTTTACTGAAAGCATTCGCAGATGTAGCTATGTATATGGTAGAGCGAAGCAGTCTATTCACGAGTCTTGTTACAGATTTCTTCGAGAGGCAGAAAGAAAGCATGTTCTGGGGCTATTCAAACTCCAAAGAGAAGCAACAAGTGTGCCGATTCTGCCAAAGAACAATACGCAACGATGAAAGACCTTGGGTAATTAAAGGGCACGTTTTTTGTGAAGAGTGCTATGACACGATAGAAAAAGAAAAGGAAAAAACTTCTTAGGAAAGGTAAGGTGATATTATAGCAAGTGTATGTCGCCAGCATAAATGAGACAAATCGTCTTTAAGTTAGTAGACAATTTCAACTCCTATCATTGTGATTTTATGGTTGTATGTTTCCTTTCAGAATTATTTTTTGTTTCAACTCTGCACGCTTCTTCAAAATCTTCTCACGGCCGCCATAGTAAACATAATCCGGCGTCATGTTGCCTATCGCCTCATGATAACGATGAATGCGCTGCCCTGAACAGCTTTCCGGATTTGACTGTACCAAGCGGTGCAAACCAAAAAGTGGCTGCACAGGAACCATTGGAAAAAATTTGGCGGAAAACTTCGCGCGTCAGGATGGAAAATTCTGTGCAGCTACAGACGCCCATGGACAAGTCGCCCACCTAACGATAGCGAGAACCACATTTTCGAACGCGCCCGGCAGGGCTCGAACCTGCAACCTTCGGATTCGAAGTCCGGCACTCTATCCAGTTGAGCTACGGGCGCCCAAAGTTCCAACTGCTTTTAGTATAACCGCTTCCAAAATACGTTATCAACCCCATTAGCAGCCCGAATAGAAAAAAACAGCAAAAAGTACCTTTTTGCTCTCAGCTTTTCCGAGACCTCGCCCAAGGTGTCGTTCGGCCTCTTATCCGCCCACTCACTGCTTTGACCAAAAAAAGACAATGTCTTTTGGCCTTGCTGCCCATGAAGCCCAAACCGCAGAAGGGCAAATGCCGGTCTACGCCAAAAAGCAAACGACTTTTTGAGACGTCACTTCGGCTATTATTTGCGGCCGGGCATCACGGGGGTCATAAACTTTAACAATGCCTTCATATCTGGCCCGTTCCGGCAGGATTTCGCAAAGAAGGTTCGGCATTTGCTCAAACCACTCGCTATTGAAGACACAGTTATCCTGCCCGGGAAAAATCGCCACGTAGAAGATATCGGTCTCAACTAAATCCTGGAAGAAATGAGTGCCGAAAGACAGTTCCGGCATCAGGTTGCCGCCTTCGTACGCAATTTCACCCAAGACGGCAATATTGTTGATTTCCGAAAAACTCACAGGAACGCCGAGAGAAGGCGTGGTGGTCCCCCACCGGCCGGGACCTAATAGGAGAGTAGGAAGCCGTTCTTTGTCCGTAACCTGTTTGTTCAAGCTTCCCACAAGACGAGCTATATCGTATTTCTGGGTCAGCGGCAGACGTTCGTAGGCTTCGGGCCGAACATATATTATTCTCTTGATGGGCTGACAAATGCTGCCGCCCATAAAATATCCCTCGCACTGAAACAGGATTTTCTCCGACTCGACGCGAGAAGGAATTTTTACCTGGGCCTGCAAGCCTTTGGTCTGAAGCGGTCTGCATTGCAATAAGTTAATCACGGGTTTTCCATTTTTTGTAAAGTTGACTGTAAATTCGATATCTACAGGATATTGATAATTCTGCTCCAATGTTTTGAGTATTCGCTGCATCTTTTGTATGAAGGAGGCATCGGCCAAAAGTTTTTCGAAGGTGAGCAGCCAGTACGCCTGTTCTTTCTTGCCCAGTTCTCTCGCTCTTGCGGCCAGTTCGGAATCCGGAACAGCAACCAGGTCCAGTTTAAGGTGAAGTTTTTCGTCAAGCAGTTTCTGAAACGGAACTGTAGTCAAATTATTGTCTTTCGTATCAAGCAGGTCAACCTTATGCTGCGAGTACTTTCTGACATCATCCATCCCCGCGAGAGGCCTTAGTAAAGGGGCGTCCAGCGCTACGATTCGGGGATAGTCGTCATCCACGCGATTCACCGCCCGCGTGCCAAGACCCAATACAAGCCTTAGCATTCCAGCTTTGGGGTCAAGCTCGGGATTCCATACGAAGGTGTTGTGAGAGATTCCGACACCGGCCAGGTCCGGCAAGAAATAACCGTTCCGATGCGACCCCGACACACGCTGGACCAGCAGGGCCATTTGTTCATCCTGTTGGTCTAACCCCCTTTGAAGGCGATAGGTCAACGCATCCTCATTCATAGTGCTTGCATATACCCTTCGCACGGTATTCTCAAATTGTGAGTATCGCTCTTCGGGGCTTCCCTGGTTGACGCAGAAAAGGCTCTCGTACTTACCCGCAAACGCATTTCCATACGCATCTTCCAGCAGGCTGCTGGAGCGAACAATAATCGGCGACTGACCAAAATACTCTATCATTTCCTGAAACTGTTCCCGGACCTGGTCCGGAAACTCTCCATGCAGCATTCGTTCCCTTAGTTCAGATGCAACTCTGAAGTATCCTTCTTTGGTTTTTTGCTGGACGCGCAGCGGCCACCAGCCGTTCTCCACAAGGTAGGTATAAAAAACATCCGACCCCACGTAGAATGAGTCGTGGGGCTCTAAATGCTGGTTCCAGTCAAATGATGTGTCTTTTCGAATAATCTTGTTTGCAAGCAGCATTCCGACGGTTTTTCCGCCGACGAATCCCGTTCCAATCAATCTGCTTTTGATATTCAGCAGGTCCTCGAGCGAAAAATTCTTTTTCGCCAGCGCCAGGATTCTTCTTTCCCGCCCTATCATTATCGTGCAAAGTTGCTCGACGGTCTTTTGTATTTCTGCAGGTGATGCAGAAGGACTTTTCGATAGTTCTTCCGCGCGTAAGAAAAGACGGTCCCAATAATCCAATACTCTTTGTGCCGCTTCCAGTCCCTTTTCGGATATGTACGAAATCAGCCGTGTCGCATCAACGCTATTGGTGATAGGAACGAATTCGTCCGCCCGCTGCAGATGCGGAAGAAACATCGTCGGAGAGTATCGCTTCCAGACCTTTAGTGGATGTATATAAAAGTTGCCCTCGAAATTGTACAGGTCAAGCAGAAGTTGTGTCGTTTCACGAATGCGAGCTATCGTTTTGAATGAGTGGTTCTTGCGTAATAGTGCAAAATACGTAATGGTATCCAGCTCGAAAAGGTAGGGGCAGGTAATCATAAAGAAATTTCCGATCATCAGGTCGGTTGCCCAGGCGCTCAATAAATCCGACAGACAATCGAAGACGTAGTAAACCTCTTTTCCTTCCTCGGAGATTATCCTGTGCACCTGCGCCGAAAAAGTTTCAAAGCCGCCGCGAGCATCGAGGTTGTAGGTCCTGGCACCGTTACCGGCCCGCACAAGAGGTTCGTGCCCGGCAAACCTCATATAGACCACTTTTCGACCGTCGCGCAGGGCCTGAGTGATAAAAGGCTCCACAAAGCTGCGAAAGTCGTCGATACTGTCCACCTGCCAGACGACGTTGTCGCCTTTTTGCAGACCACCCAGTATCACATCCAGCCCTTTCAGGCCCGTACTTGCCCAGGACGCCATAAACCAACCCCTTTTTCTAAATGAACCATCTCACGCTGTTGATTCTACGAGCCAACCAGCCGACAGGCCAGTTAAAACCGCGAATATCTGTTAACTGCCGCCCTTATAACAACAAAATTGTAGGCTCTTGCAGCTAATCTACAATTTTGTTAGTATATGCATGCCGTTTTTATGAAAGGGAAATTATGAAAGCAAAACTTGCCGGAGAAGTAGAGCTTCTAAGCGACGTATCGAAGGCCTTTGCCGAATCGCTTGACCTCGAGCTGACTCTTAAATCCATACTCAAGTCTCTGGATACGCACCTTAAGCTTCAGCGCGGCACTATCACCCTGCTCGACCCCGACAGTGAGACCATAAACATCACAGTGGCCCATGGACTAAGCGAAAAATCCAAGAAACTCGGCAGCTATAAGGTCGGCGAGGGCATAACCGGGATGGTTGTTCAGACCGGCAGGGAGATTGTTGTGCCGGACATTTCCAAAGACCCCCGTTTTCTGCACAAAACAAGGTCAAGAAAGCCGGCGGAGGGCGAGAGGATCGCCTTTTTCTGCGTTCCAATCAAGATGGAAGGAAAAACTGTCGGCGCGCTGAGCGTGGACCGCCAGGCTGCCAAGGGCGACGATTTTGACGCCAACGTCAGACTGCTCAATATCATCTCCACCATGGTGGCTCAGGCCGTGAAGCTAAACAGGCTCGTGGAATCCGACCGAAACCGCCTTCGTGACGAGAACGTACGATTGCGCCAGGAGTTGAAGGCGCGCTTCAATATACACAACATGGTCGGCAACAGCAGCGCAATGCAGCAGGTTTACCGCCTTATCGAGCAGGTCGCAGACAGCAGTGCGACCGTCCTTATCCGCGGCGAAAGCGGCACCGGCAAAGACCTCGTCGCCCACGCGATTCATTACAACAGCCCACGAGCGGACAAGCCTTTTGTGAAGGTAAACTGTACCGCCCTGCCTGAGACGCTGCTTGAGAGCGAGCTCTTCGGGCATGACAAAGGGGCCTTTACCGGTGCGATAGACAGAAAGCTCGGCAGGTTCGAAAGGGCTCAGGGCGGAACTATCTTCCTCGATGAAATAGGAGATTTTCCGCTTAATCTCCAGGTCAAACTCCTCCGGGTTATTCAATTTAAAGAGTTTGAGAGACTTGGCGGCTACGAGACTATAAAGGCAAATGTCAGAATAATAGTTGCAACAAACAAGAATCTCGAAGAGCAGATAGAGAAAAATCTTTTTCGTGAAGACCTCTACTACCGCATAAATGTCTTTCCCATTTATCTGCCGCCCTTGCGCGAGCGTAAGGACGATATAATGCTTCTGGCCGATTACTTTCTTGAGAAACTGGCCTCGGCCAACAACAAGAACATTACCCGCATTTCGACGCCCGCGATTGAGATGCTCACGAGGTACCATTGGCCCGGCAACGCTCGGGAGCTGGAGAATTGCATCGAAAGGGCCGTTCTGTTGTGTGACGGTGATGTGATTCGCTCCGAGCATCTGCCGCCCTCCCTGCAGATGATTAAAAAAACCGGGCCGCCTCCCAAAAGGTCTATGAGCGAGATGGTCGAGAATATGGAGAAAGAGCTTATTGTTGATGCCCTCAAAAAATGTGCAGGTCAGCAGCGAAAGGCGGCCAAAGAGCTGGGAATCACTGAACGCATCCTCGGCTACAAGATAAAAAAGTACAGCATTCACCCACGGTACATCTGATTCGCCCTTTGTCTACATATTTGTAGGATATGCTTCTCTTGCCTACCTTTGTGTAGACGAGCCCGTTTTTGATGGACCGCGTCTCTTATGCCTATCTTCGCTGATTATAAAGACTTACGTCATTTCTTGAAAAATATTTGATTCTGGCACAGTAGTTGCAAAGCTACAAAAGCAGACCATAGAGCTTCCTGTGCAACGCGCAAGAAACGGGTTCTTTAAAAGGTCGGAGTTAGTGCGTTTATAGAGATGATGAAGCTTGCCGCTTCAACAATGGTTTTGATTGGGCTGGCGTTTTGGGGGACAAGAGCAATGTTCGCCGAGGATAAAATTAAATTCGAAGTAACCGCCGGTTACTTCAGCAAATATATCTGGCGGGGGCAAAGTCTTGATGACGGCCCCGTTTTTCAGCCCTCGATAAGTCTCGGCTATAAAGGACTGACCGCCGGTATCTGGGGAAATCTCGAACTGACCAACGTTAATGGCAACAGCGGCGATTTTTCCGAGCTTGATTATTCGATGCATTATTCGGGCGCCATACCTGGCGTAGAAGGTGTGCGTTACTGCCTGGGCGTGATATATTACGATTTCCCGGGAACCGCTGCTCCGGATACGACAGAGCTTTGCTGGGGGCTCAATCTCGACTTGCCGTTTAGTCCGTCAATAACGTTATACCACGACGTCGATGAAGCTGACGGTACCTACGTCTTACTCTCGTTAACGCACGGCATCGAAAACATTGCCGAGCTGGCGCCGAATATACCCGTCGGACTGGAAATAGGCGCCAGCCTCGGTTGGGGCAGCAAAGCCTATGACAAGTACTACTGGGCAACCGACCAAAGCAAGTTCAATGACCTTGTGTTCTCGCTCTCTTTTCCGGTGGAAGTCAGCGGCTGGACCATCACCCCGGCTCTTAACTACGTCACACTGGTCAGCGACGATATACGCGATACCGACGTGTACGGAACAGACAGCGATTTCTTCTTCGCAGGGGCGGGAGTTTCGAGACGGTTTTGAGGATAGGCTGAAAGGGTAGGCAAGTGAAAAAGTTGGTTTTTATCCTCGCGTTGGTGTCGATTATGTGGTCTGTCAGTCCCGTCTTTGCCGAATCAGCCGGTACCGACGGTTCTGCCACCGGGGGCATTACTCCCGACCAGCTTAAGATGGGCCTCGACACCGTTTGGGTGTTGATTGCAGCCTTTCTCGTGTTTTTTATGCAAGCGGGGTTCGGCATGGTCGAGGCGGGGTTCATCAGGGCCAAGAATACCTGCAACATCCTGACCAAGAACTTCCTGGACTTCTGCATGGCCTCCCTCGGCTTTTTCCTCATCGGCTATGGCCTCATGTTCGGAGACGGCAATGGCTTTCTCGGCTCACGCGGCTGGTGCCTCTTCGGTCTCGATGCGACAGTTAACGGGATACCGCTTTACGCGTTCTGGCTGTTCCAGGCGGCATTCTGCGGTGCCGCCGCCACCATCGTGGCAGGCGGGATGGCCGAGCGCATGAAATTTGCCGGTTACCTGGTCTATTCGTTCATTATTTCGGCCTTGATTTACCCCATTGTGGGGCACTGGATTTGGGGCGGCGGCTGGCTCGCAAAGATGGGCTTTGCCGATTTTGCCGGCTCCACCGTCGTCCATACCGTAGGTGGTTTTGCCGCCCTGGTCGGCACGAGCATACTCAAGCCCAGAGAAGGCAAATACGGCATTGACGGCAAGCCAAATGTCCTGGCGGGCCACAGCATTCCGCTGGCGTCTTTGGGCGTGTTCATTCTCTGGTTCGGCTGGTTCGGATTCAACGCCGGCTCTGCACTTGGCGTAACCGACGGCTCAATTATTGGCCGCGTGGCTATCAATACGAATCTGGCCGCCGCACTTGGGGGCATCGCGGCCATGATTACCGTCTGGAGGCGATTCGGCAAGCCAGACCTCTCCATGGCTATGAACGGCGCTTTGGCCGGCCTGGTGGCCATAACCGCACCGTGCGCATACGTCGAACCGTGGGCGGCAATAGTCATAGGCGCAACCGCCGGGTACATAGTCGTCAAAGGCGTCGAGCTGCTCGATAAGCTGCAAATTGACGACCCTGTGGGCGCCGTTCCCGTACACGGAATCTGCGGCATCTGGGGCACTCTCTGCGTCGGAATCTTCGGAAAGAGCACGCTGGGACTTGCAAACAATGGTTTCGTTTACAGCGGCAATCCCATGCAGTTGGGCATCCAAATCGTCGGCAGCGTGACTGCGGTGGCTTTCGTGGTTCTGACTATGACTATCGTGTTCAAACTGATTGACCTTACGCTGGGTCTGAGGGTCGGTCGCGAAGAAGAGCTGCGAGGGCTGGATATCGGCGAGCACGGTATGGAAGCTTACGGCGGCTTTCAGATATTCAGCACAAGCTAAGACCTCCAGGCAAGGAGCAAAATATGAAACTGATTATAGCTTACATTCAGCCGCATAAGCTTCAGGACGTAAAGAAGGCTCTCTGCAAGAAAGAGGTCTTTAAGATGTCCGTCACCAACGCTTTGGGCTGCGGCGAGCAGATGGGATATGAGGAAAGCTACCGCGGTATCAAATTTGAGGTAAACCTCTTGAAAAAAGTCCGCCTTGAGATTGCCGTCAATGAGGGCTTCGTCGAAAAAACCATCGAGGCTATTATCGAAGGCGCCAAGACAGGACAAATCGGCGACGGCAAAATATTCATAGTGGACCTGGTTGAGTGTATCAGAATCCGCACGGGTGAAAGAGGTGGAAAAGCAATTGGTTAGATTGAATATAACAGGGCAATAGACAAATCAGTTTTTGAAAGGGATAAGCAAATGACTCCGAAAGAATTCTTTGAATTTGCAAAAAAGAACAATGCGAAAATGGTTGACCTGAAGTTCACCGACCTGTTGGGGACATGGCAGCACTGCACATTCCCGCTTGACACCTGGGACGAAAGTACCTTTGTTGACGGCGTCGGATTTGACGGCTCGTCGATACGCGGGTGGCAGGGAATACACGTCTCCGACATGCTGGCGGTCCCGGACCCCGACACCGCCGCGATTGATCCCTTTTTCAAGGAGCCAACCGTCAGCGTAATAGCGAACATCGTCGATCCCGTCACCAAAGAGAACTACAGTCGTGACCCCCGGCATGTGGCTAGAAAAGGCGCGGCTTTCTTGAAGGAAACCGGAATCGCTGACACCTGCTACGTCGGCCCCGAGCCGGAGTTCTTCATATTCGATGAGGTCCGTTACGAGCAAAATCAACACACGGGTATGTACTCAATCGATTCCGTTGAGGGAGCGTGGAACACCGCGCGCTTTGAAGAGCCCAACCTCGGATACAAGCCCAGTTTCAAGGGCGGCTACTTCCCCGTAAGTCCGACCGACACCTATCATGACCTGCGGGGCGAAATGGTAATGGAGATGCAAAAGGTCGGCATCGTGGTCGAAGCCCATCACCACGAAGTGGCGACCGCCGGGCAGAGCGAAATCGATATGAAGTTTACCGAACTGGTCAAGATGGCGGATCAGTTCATGTGGTACAAATACATCACCAAGAATGTGGCGAAACGCCATGGAAAAACTGCGACATTTATGCCCAAACCCGTCTTCCAGGACAACGGCAGCGGGATGCACACCCACTTCTCGCTCTGGAAAGACGGAAGGCCGCTGTTTGCCGACAAAGGATACGCAGGGCTAAGTGACATCGGTCTATATTCCATCGGCGGCATCCTCAAACATGCACCGGCGATTTTGGCTTTTGCCGCTCCCACGACCAACTCGTACCGCCGCCTGGTGCCCGGCTTCGAGGCCCCGGTCAATCTGGTGATGTCCAAGCGCAATCGCTCGGCGGGCATCCGCATCCCGATGTACTCCGCGAGCCCGAAGGCTAAACGCCTTGAGTTTCGATGTCCCGACCCGACCTGTAACGGATACCTCGCCTGGACGGCGATGCTTATGGCGGCAGTTGACGGCATCAAAAACAAAATCGACCCGGGCGAACCGTTGGACCGGGATATCTACGAGATGACGCCGGAAGAGCTCTCCAAGTATCCCAAGACTCCGGGTTCGCTGGCCGAGGCCATTGACGCCCTCGAAGCAGACCACAAATTCTTGACAGAAGCCGGCGTGTTCACCGAGGACGTTATTGGAACCTGGATTAAGTGGAAGCGCGAAAAGGAACTTAATGAGCTTGCGCTTCGGCCGCACCCGTATGAGTTCCATTTGTATTACGACAGCTAACACATAGCAATGCACCGTGGGTTCGCATGGCCTTGGGCATGGCCGGTGTCTGGACGGTCGTCCCGATGCCTTCTGTCAGCTATACATCGGTACAAGTGAATATTGCTTTACGCTTGTACTGAGCGAGTACGCAAACGATAAGGCGGTATCAGAAACGCCGTTGCTGTTATGATATCGGTTTATACTACTTATTAAGAGAATATGTGTATCGAGATTACGCACTGGACGTATAGTAATTGTGTGTGAGGTCGGCGTTTGTGGATGGGAGTCTGCCTGCCCGCTGCTTAGTCTTTTTTGACAGGGCATAGTTGAAACGAGAGCCCAATGGCTGCACAGTTGAGAAATCGAGGCTTGTATGAAACACGGCGTGAGCACGACGCCTGCGGGATAGGTGCAGTTGTAAACATCTCCGGCCAGGCGGACCACGCCATCATTGAATACGGCAAGCAGATAATAGTTAACCTGCACCACCGCGGAGCAGCCGGCGCCGACGAGACCACAGGAGACGGCGCTGGGATTCTCTTTCAGATTCCGCACGAGTTTTTTTTTGTCGAGTGTGAAAAGCTGGGGATTGCGCTGCCGCCGGCATCACGATACGCCGCAGGTATGATTTTCGGTTCGCAGGACATTGAACTGCGCCGTCAGTGTGACGAAATATTGGAGTCTGCGCTCGCTCATTATGGCATCAAAGTGCTCGGTTGGCGGGCAGTGCCGACACGCAACGATTGTCTCGGACAAATAGCTCTTCAGGCTGAACCGTCCATCAAACAGATTTTCGTGGATGGCGCTGGCCTTGAAGATGAACATCTTGAACGGCGCCTGTATCTGGCAAGAAAACGTTCCGAGCGATTGGTCAGGGAGAAGTTCGGCGGGCAGGGACAGGATTTCTACGTGACCTCGCTTTCCTGCCGGACCATCTGCTACAAAGGCATGTTCATGGCCTGGCAACTGTTCGCATATTATCCTGACCTTGCGGACCAGCGCGTCAAATCCGCATTGGCGATTGTCCACCAGCGTTACAGCACCAACACCTTTCCGAACTGGCGGCTGGCTCAGCCCTTTCGCTGCATTGCACACAATGGTGAAATCAATACCCTCAGCGGAAACCGCAACTGGATGCGGGCCCGCGAGACAGAAATGGCCGGCGATGCCTTCGGAGATGACATTCAAGACCTGTTTCCGGTTCTGACACCGGAGATGAGCGACTCTGCTTGTTTCGACAGCGCCGTCGAGCTGCTTGTCCGTGCCGGTCGAAGTATCCCGCATTCGATGATGATGATGATACCGGAAGCCTTCGGGCCCAAATATCATATCAGTACGGACAAACGCGCGTTTTACGAATATCACTCATCTATAATGGAGCCCTGGGACGGTCCCGCGGCCATGGTGTTTACCGACGGAAGAATCATCGGCGGAACGCTCGACCGCAACGGCCTCAGACCATGCCGCTATCTTGTCACCGCCGACGGTCTGGCCATCCTCGCCAGCGAAGCCGGAGTCGTGGAATTTCCCCCGGAAAAAATTCGCAGAAAAGGCCGCCTCCGCCCCGGGCACATGTTTCTGGTAGATACGGTGGAAGCCAGAATAATCACCGACAATGAGATAAAGAGCAAAATCGCCCGACAAAAACCCTACCGAAGATGGCTGGAAGAAAACCGCATCGAGCTTCGCGGCTTATTTGACACGCCAAAGCTTGTCAAGAGCGACCCGGAGACCATATTCCAAAGAATGCGGTCGTTCGGCTTTACCCGCGAGGAAATCAAGATGATTTTGGCCCCAATGGCTATCAACGGCCAGGAGCCCGTGGGTTCGATGGGTAATGATACGCCGCTGGCGGTTCTGTCTGACAAGCCGAAACTGCTGTTTAATTACTTTAAGCAGTTGTTTGCGCAGGTAACCAACCCGGCTATCGACCCGCTCCGAGAAGGTCTGGTGATGAGTCTGATGATGTTTACCGGCAGAAAACAAAATATCCTCGCTGAGACGCCGCAGCACTGCCGACAGCTAAAGCTGCCGCATCCGATCCTCACTAATGAGGACCTTGAGCGGTTGCGAACGGTCAAGCGCGACGACTTCAGGGTTCTCACCGTCTCGGCTGTTTTCGAGGCCCAGACCTCCGACGCAGCGGCAAGCCTTCGTCGAGGGCTGGACAGCCTGGTCGAAATGTCGGAGAAAGCTGTCAGGCAAGGCGCATCCCTGATTGTCATCAGCGACCGTGATATTTCCCGGAGCACGGCGCCAATTCCGTCTTTACTGGCAACCGCCGCCGTTCACCACGGCTTGCTCGATCGCGGGCTTCGCGGTCAGGCAGGCTTGATTGTGGAAAGCGGAGAGCCCAGAGAGGTTATGCATTTTTGCCTGCTGTGCGGCTACGGGGCCAATGCCATCAATCCTTATTTGGTATTTGAGTCCCTCGACGAGTTACATCGACAGGGTGAGCTGCCCGCGCAAATGGAGCCTGTTCAGATAGCTGACAATTACATTGCCGCCGTAAAAAAGGGCATTCTCAAAACGATGAGCAAGATGGGCATCTCGACGCTTCGCAGTTACACCGGCGCCCAGTTGTTCGAAGCCATCGGGCTCAATCGCTCCGTTGTTGATGAGTATTTCACCGGCACAAGCTCCCGCATAGGCGGCATCGGTCTTGAAGAGATTGCTCTGGAGGCTCTCGCCCGCCACAATGCCGCATTCGACCAGCGCCCCTTCGGGGCGCGGGAACTGGATTTTGGCGGCGAGTATCATTTCCGACACGGGGCCGAAGAGCATCTTTGGAACCCAACGACAGTGTCCCGGCTCCAACACGCTGTAAAGTACGATAATCCAGCAGCGTATGCCGATTATGCCAAAGCGGTTAATGACCAGTCACGGAAGTTATGCACGCTGCGTGGATTGTTTGAATTTGTCCCCGGTCAGTCGGTGCCGGTCGACGAAGTTGAGCCTGCCAGTGAAATCGTTAAAAGGTTTTGCACCGGTGCGATGAGCCACGGCTCCATAAGCAAAGAGGCGCACGAGTGTTTGGCGATTGCTATGAACCGTCTGGGGGCAATGAGCAATACCGGCGAAGGCGGCGAAGACCCATCACGCTATGCGCCGCAGCCGAACGGCGATTCGAAGAATTGCGCGATAAAGCAGGTCGCCAGCGGCCGGTTCGGCGTCACCACAATCTACCTTGCCCACGCCAAAGAGCTTCAGATTAAGATAGCACAGGGCGCCAAGCCGGGTGAGGGCGGCCAGTTGCCGGGACATAAGGTTACCGAGGAAATAGCTGCTTTAAGGTACTCGACGCCGGGCGTGACGCTCATATCGCCGCCTCCTCACCACGACATATATTCGATTGAGGATTTGGCTCAGCTTATCTACGACCTGAAATGCAGCAACCCGGGTGTCAGGGTCTCGGTCAAGCTCGTTGCCGAAGTCGGCGTCGGCACCATTGCCGCAGGCGTCGCTAAGGGCAATGCCGACGAAGTTCTTATCAGCGGCCACGATGGCGGCACCGGCGCCAGCCCCCTTTCTTCCATTAAGCACACCGGCTGTCCGTGGGAGCTCGGTCTGGCCGAGACACAGCAGGTACTCGTTATGAATCGCCTCCGCGACAGAATCAGGGTCCAGGCTGACGGGCAGATGAAAACCGGCAGAGACGTCGTCGTCGCGGCGCTGCTCGGCGCCGAGCATTTCGGTTTCGGCACCGCTGCTCTTGTCACGATAGGCTGCACGCTGCTGCGCAAGTGTCACGAAGGGGCCTGCCCGTTCGGAATCGGAACGCAAGACCCACAATTGCGGGCAAGATTTGCCGGAAAACCCGAGTATGTCGGGCGCTTCATGCACTTTGTTGCTGAAGAGGTACGCCAAATCATGGCCCGGCTCGGCTTCAAAAAATTCGAGGATATGGTCGGGAGTGTAGACCGGCTCCAGGTTCGGGCGGCAATCGACCACTGGAAAGCAAGAGGGTTGGACTTCTCTGCTGTATTCTGCCGGCCCGATGTCACCGAGGGTCAACCTGTCAGGCAAGTCAACAACCAGCCCGACAAACTCCAGGACCACCTTGATTGGCAGATTCTGAAAAACGCCGGCGCGGCTATTGAGAACAAACAAAAGACTGTGCTTGAGATGCCGATTCGCAACGTCAATAGAACGGTTGGTGCAATTGTGAGTAACCGTATAGTGAATGAGCATGGGCCTGAAGGGTTACCTGACGGCACGCTGGAAATTGTTTTTCGCGGCTCGGCCGGACAAAGCTTTGGTGCGTTTTTGGCGCCAGGCCTTACGTTCAGGCTTATAGGGGACAGCAATGATTACCTTGGCAAGGGACTTTCCGGCGGCCGAATTATTGTCGTAACACCCGAACAGTCCCCCTTTTTGGCCCACGAGAATATCATTGTCGGTAATACCGTGCTCTACGGCGCAACAGCAGGCGAGGCGTTCATAAACGGAATGGCCGGCGAGAGATTCTGTGTTCGCAACAGTGGAGCTACCGCCGTCGTCGAGGGTGTGGGCGACCACGGCTGTGAGTATATGACCAGAGGAACGGTCGTTGTTCTCGGCCAGACCGGCTGTAATTTTGCCGCCGGTATGAGCGGCGGCATCGCTTACGTCCTTGACGAAATGCAATTGTTCGATACCCTTTGCAACCTTGACATGGTGGAGCTCGAAAGTGTGTGGCAGGAAAAGGATAAACAATTGCTGCAAGAGCTGATTAAGCGTCATCTGCACTGGACCGCCAGTAAACGGGCGCAGCACATTTTGGACGCCTGGCCCGATATGGTCGGCAAATTTGTCAAAGTGGTGCCAATAGATTACCGCAAGGCCCTTGAGAAGATGCGAGCGGCCGAACGGCGCGACACCGAAACCACGCCGGCCACCGAGGAGGTGTTTCAATGGGCGAAATAAAAGGCTTTCTTAAATATCACCGCCGGGAAGTCGAACATCGGCCCGTCCAGGAGCGAATCCACGACTTCCGCGAGCTGGACCTGCCGCTGACGCCCGACGAAATCCGCCGGCAGGCCGCCCGGTGCATGGATTGCGGGATACCCTTCTGTCACGGCGCCGGCTGTCCCCTCAAAAATTGCATACCCGACATCAATGAATTGATATACAAGGACCGCTGGCGGCAGGCTTGTGAGCATTTACATTCCACCAACAACTTCCCGGAGATTACTGGCCGTGTCTGTCCTGCCCCGTGCGAGGCCGCCTGCACTCTTGCCATCAGCGATGAGCCTGTACTGATTAGGCACATTGAGTACCAGATTGTCGAACGCGGCTTTTCTGAAGGTTGGATTGAGCCGCGGCCGGCGGCCCGCAGAACCGGAAAACGTGTCGCCGTTGTGGGCTCCGGCCCCGCCGGCTTGACGGTCGCACAGCAACTGGCACGGGCCGGACACGATGTGGTCATTTTCGAAAAGGATGAACGGCCCGGCGGTATGTTGCGATACGGAATTCCCGATTTCAAGCTCCAAAAGCATATTATCGACCGTAGACTGAACCAGCTAAACGCCGAAGGCGCTGAATTTCAGACCGGCGTCAATGTCGGGGCCGATATTTCCGCCCGCTACCTGCAAAAGATGTTCGATTGTGTCTGTCTGGCAATGGGTGCGCGTCAGTCTCGCGACCTTCCAGTACCCGGAAGAGGATATGAAAACATCGTGTTCGCGATGGATTATCTGACAGCGCAAAACAAACTGTGTGCCGGCGAACCCATAGTTGCCGACAGGCTCATTACTGCCAGAGACAAAACGGTCATTGTAATAGGCGGCGGCGATACCGGAAGCGACTGCGTGGGAACGGCCCGCCGTCAGGGCGCCCGGAAGATATATCAGTTGGAGATTCTGCCCGAGCCGCCGGAGTCTCGACCGCCGGATACTCCCTGGCCTATGTGGCCGCGCATTATGCGAACATCGTCGTCCCACGAAGAAGGTTGTGAGCGACTCTGGGGCGTGATGACCAGGATGCTCTCCGGCGTGGAAACCCGGGTCAGCCGCCTGCACGGCTGCCGGGTCGAATGGATAGAGAAACCGGACGCCTGGAAGATAAAAGAGCTGCCCGGCACCGATTTCGTGCTTGAGGCGGACCTCGTGATTTTGGCGATGGGATTCGTACACGTGGTTCACGAGGGGTTGATAAAGGACCTCGGCTTGAAACTGGACGAAACGGGCAACGTTGCAGTACAAGACTGCCAGACCAGTGAGCCTTGGGTATTTGCCGCCGGTGATGCAACAGACGGCGCGTCGTTAGTTGTTCGGGCGATTAACAGCGGACGCCAGGCCGCTGCAGCCATTGACGATTGGTTAAAGAAACAGAGTTAAGAGGAAGCTGATTTTGCGAATAGCGCTGGCACAGTTTAACGCTTCGGTAGGCGACATTAAGGGTAATGTCCGTAAAATGCAAAATCTTAAAACAATGGTTTATCCTTGTGTCTTAACATGATTGAATAATTTTGCTTGTCTTTGCCGATATCCTGAACGAGGGACAAATCGTTGTCCCATAAAGGGTAACGTTCAGGAGATAAGACAATGCAAGCTCTTTCAAAATTCTGTTGTCAAAATAAA
>DATKVV010000034.1:0-143063 GCA_035529895.1 Sedimentisphaerales bacterium | reverse complement strand
CATCGGGACTGAGACACTGCCCGGACCTCCACGGAGGGCTGCAGTAACGAATATTGCGCAATGGGCGAAAGCCTGACGCAGCGACGCCGCGTGCGGGAGGAAGTCCCTCGGGATGTAAACCGCTGTCAGGGGTAAGAAAGTACGCTTCGGCGTATTGCTCAGCCCCAAAGGAAGTCACGGCTAACTTCGTGCCAGCAGCCGCGGTAAGACGAAGGTGGCAAGCGTTGTTCGGTGTTACTGGGCTTAAAGAGTGTGTAGGCGGAAAAGTAAGCGCTTTGTGAAATCCCTCGGCTTAACCGGGGAATCGCTTGGCGTACTGCTTTTCTTGAGGCAAGTAGGGGTGCATGGAACTCTTGGTGGAGCGGTGGAATGCGTAGATATCAAGAGGAACGCCGATGGAGAAATCAGTGCACTGGGCCTGTCCTGACGCTGAGACACGAAAGCGTGGGGAGCGAACGGGATTAGATACCCCGGTAGTCCACGCCGTAAACGATGTCTACTAGGTTGTGGGAGTTCTGACGCTTTCACGGCCGAAGCGAAAGTGTTAAGTAGACCGCCTGGGGAGTACGGTCGCAAGGCTAAAACTCAAAGGAATTGACGGGGGCTCACACAAGCGGTGGAGCATGTGGATTAATTCGAAGCAACGCGTAGAACCTTACCTGGGTTTGACATGCTTGTATGGCCGGCTGGAAACAGTTTGGTCTGCCCTTCGGGGTGAAACTTGCACAGGTGCTGCATGGCTGTCGTCAGCTCGTGTCGTGAGATGTTGGGTTAAGTCCTCTAACGAGCGAAACCCTTGCCGTTAGTTGCCAGCGGGTCATGCCGGGGACTCTAACGGGACTGCCGGTGTTAAACCGGAGGAAGGTGGGGACGACGTCAAGTCATCATGGCCTTTATGCCCAGGGCCTCACACGTGCTACAATGGCGGCGACAAAGCGACGCGAGACCGCGAGGTGGAGCAAATCGCAAAAACGTCGCCCCAGTACAGATTGTAGGCTGGCAACTCGCCTACATGAAGCCGGAATCGCTAGTAATCGCGTATCAGCGATGACGCGGTGAATGTGTTCCTGAGCCTTGTACACACCGCCCGTCAAGTGATGGGAGTTGGGAATACCCGAAGTCGGGTTGCTAACTTGATTTATCAAGAGGCGCCTGCCGACGGTAAGCCCGATGACTGGCACTAAGTCGTAACAAGGTAGCCGTAGGGGAACCTGCGGCTGGATCACCTCCTTTCTAAGGATTATTAGAACATGGCCGGGCCGCCAAGTCCAACGCAACTTGTCATTCCTGTCAAAGGACTTGTCATTCCTGCGAAAGCAGGAATCCAGTAATACCGGCTGTGAAAATCGTCAGACGCTTTCGCTGCCCTGGCTTGACTGTTGCTTGATATTTATCCGCCTCTGGCGGACAAAAAGCCCCCCTTAGGGGGGCTTTTTCTTTTGATATTTAGCCCCACGTTTCACGTGGGGTTTTTACCTGTTTAGCCCGCAAGCCTGCCTTGCGGGAAAAAATCCGACCTCCCGCCAACTTTTTTGTCAACATTTACCCGGCCACCGGCGGCTATATTATAGAGCGATGAGTTACTTCGTTTTTCGATGGATTTTTGTTGATTAGTTGGCAAAGCGGGCGTAAGATAGTCAGCGGACAGACGCCTGCACCCTTGAGCGGATACTTCCTTGAAATGTCAGGAATTCGGAGGTTTTTTAACACATGGGACGGTAAAAACGCCCTCGTTATGGATGATTAAATCGGCCGGTTGTAGGCGGTTAAATGGTGCCCGAAGAACCAAACGTTTGATTGACCACGTTTAGGAGCTAAGTATGAATCCCATAGTCAGGTGCATAGAGGAGCTTCGCAAGAAATTGGAAAAGCATCGAAGGGACGATCTCAAGGAGTTACCGACCCGGACAATACTTATTGACCCCTTGCTTGAGGCTCTTGGCTGGGATGTTAGAGACCCTGAGGAGGTTGAACTTGAGTATCCTACCATTGATGGTAAGTCTGTTGACTACGCCCCCAAAATAAACCGGAAACCGGTCTTGTTTGTCGAAGCCAAGCCGTTGAACGACCCGCTTACGGATGTGAAATCGATAACACAGGTTGTTGGCTACGCTGCTAATGCTGGTGTCGAATGGTGCGTTCTTACCAACGGCGTTACGTACAAAGTGTATCGCAGCACAGAGCGGGCGGAGGCGCCTGATAAATTGCTGTTTGAAGTTTCTTTCGATCCAAAGGAAACCGAGGGTATGACAGTCGAGCAAGTCGCAGAGCAATTTGCGCGGTTTTCCCGTGACGCAATGGCCGCCGGCACCCTTGACGAAATTGGAGAACAGATTTTCACGACGGGCAAGGTCAGAAAGGCACTCGACAAACTATTTGCAGAAGGTCCCGGCGCACTGATCAGACTGATAAGGTTAAGGATTGGTGATGAGAGCATCAGACCAAGCCAGGTGAAAACCGCTCTCAAAAGGCTTTGGAGCCGGACCCCGGAAGCTGAACCGCCCCGCATACAAAAACCTGGCGCGCAAGCAACGCAGCGCCAAGCCCCGGCAAGAAGGGGCAAAGATTACGGAGAAAGCCACCATGTACAGGGTCAACCTCAAGAGGTTGTGGAGTTATTTCGCTCGCTTGACAAATTCTGCAGAGAGCTTGACCCCGCAAACGTGCAAAGGAAATATCTTGCCAAAAGCGTTAATTATAGTCACGGCAAGAATATTTTCTGCTGCGTTCATCTTCGCAAAAGCGGGCTTCGCGTATGGCTCAAGCTGAAATATGCAGATTTAGACAATCCCCCTGACTATGTTCGGGATGTTTCGGCTATCGGACATTGGGGCGCGGGCGACATTGAGGTTGCTATCGATAAACTCGAAAGACTTGAAGTTGCAGAAAGGTTGATTAAACGGTCATTTGAGGCAAACAGGGCGAAGTGAGCAAGCAGAATTTGGCGGGAATTGCAGGTTTGCGCGTATTTTTTTGGGCCGGGAAGGCCAAAAATCAGGCCAAGAAGGGAGATTTTGGGCGGGAAGGCAGATTTTTCTAAAGAACAAGCATTGACAGACGATACTATATATAGTACCATATACTACAGATGAGAATGAAAAAATGTTTATTTCTCATACCAACCTCCTACAACGATGGGAGGCCGATACCATCGGAAGTTATGATGGATGTTTTCGAGGAGTTGTTTGTTAAGTTTGGACCGTTTTCTCAAAGTGGGGTTACTAAAGGCCTATGGGAAATGGAGGACGGCACGAGAGTTAAAGATAATTCCTTGACGGTATGGATTGTGATAGAGGAGGAGAAAGTCGCGTTGCTGAAGGAACTAGTTAAGAAATTTGCCCGATTGTTGGAGCAGGAGGCTATTTACTTTGAAGTCATGGATTGTGACGTAGAGTTTATTGGGCCGGAATGAAGAACGAGAGGGCGCATATGGATAACAAAGGTGTGTTACTGGAAAAGGCTAGAGAACTTGCCAAAAAGGCTAGAACATGGGCTGATTTTTCTAATGCGCTTTTTGATCCTTTTGATGGGGAGTTGGTCCGTGCTCTACCAACACAAGAGGCTCGGGAGGCTTTTCGCACGACGAGAGAGTACAAGGAGATCCGGGCACTCCTGCAGCGCAAGATGGATGAGACTGGATTAGTAAGGGGGGCAACTCCGACAAAGAGCGGGAAGTTTGTGGTTAGGCTTCCGCGGTCACTTCATGCCGCACTTGAAAGAGAGGCAGAGACAGAAGGGACGAGTCTGAACCAACTTGTGGTGACAAAACTGGCAGTCCAGTTGGACAAGCTTGCGGGCGACAAAATTGAAAAGATTATGCAGGCATTTCTGGAAGTACGGGAGGGTTACTCGGCGGACAAGGTTATTGCCGATCCAGATGCTGACCGGAAATTTCTGAGGCGCTGTCGTGAATTGGGTCTCGCGGGGACTGATTACGAGCTTAACTGGAAGCTGATGAATGCACGAAAATCCAAGAAGCTATCCGGCCTCTCGGATCTCATAAAAACGAAACGGTACACTGTGGGTAAGGTTATTGATGAATTTGAGTACGCGAGCGAACTTGCTGTGAGGTATATGCAGCAAAACAAGAATGTGTCGGTCGACCAGATAATTTGCGACCCCGAATTGGCCGAGGAGTTCGATACTTATGCAGCTCGGTTGGCTCCGGATTTCTCACCCCTGCAGTATCGGTGGGCGGCATTTGCCCTGCGAAAGGGCGGTCGGCTTGGGAAGAAGGTGGATCCGATTGGGCAACTTCCGGACTTGGAAACCTTTGGCAGGGTAACCGGTATCGAGTTGGGTAAAATACCGGAGGTCGGGGGGTTGTACCTCTTTTCCAGCGGTGACAAGCCCGTTTTCGCGAGTCAAACGGATAATTTGCGCCACCGGTTGGAGCGCCATATAAAGGTGAGTAGTTCTGGCTTGCCCAGGTGGTTATGGGATGTGAGAAGAGAACCGCTGCTGTTGGGGCTTGCGCCATTACCCGGTATAGCCCGAAGTGCTCGACAGAAAATGGAGGTCATCCTAGTCAAGAGGTGGAAACCTTTGCTTAACCTTCCGAGGGTTGCTTAGGGGTCGGTTCGCAAGCACCATTAAGGCTGCTGAGTTTGGGGTGTTGAATAATGCCGGTTCGACCACCCGTTAAATGGCATGGTGGGAAACACTATTTGGCGAGGCGGATAGTGTCTTTGTTTCCTCTGCACAGGATTTATCTAGAGCCTTTTGGTGGTGCTGCTTCGGTATTGTTGAACAAGTCTCCTGTAGAAGTGGAGGCGTATAACGACCTCGACTTGAGAATAACCCGGCTATTTCGAGTTCTGCAAAAGGAAGGTCGTGAGTTCGTGCAGCGTATTCAGTTTGTTCCTTATAGCGAACGTGAGTTTGAGTGTGCTGCAGACTACCCGCAGGGGGCTTCAGACCTGGATAAGGCAATGTGCGACTTCATAAGGTGGAGGCAGTCTTTTGGAGGACGCGGAAGAACTTGGAGCTATACCACAAAAAGGGCACGCGGCGGGATGGCAGGTGACGTTAACGCATGGTGGACTGCAATAGAGCAACTGCCTGAAATAATAGAGAGACTCCGACGTGTGCAAATCTTGTCGCAGCCCGCAATCGACGCGATACGGCGATTCGACCACCCGGAGGCGCTGATATACTGTGATCCCCCGTATTTGCATGAGACCCGTGCTCCGAATAGCAGGGACGTGTACGGGATAGAGATGACGGAGGAAGAACACCGTCAACTTGGAGAAGTGCTCACCAAGTGTGTAAGCAAAGTCGTTCTTAGCGGCTACCCGTCGCCACTATATGAAGACATGTTCAGATGCTGGCGCCGCGTGGAATTCGATATAGCAAATCATGCAGCGGGTGGCCGAAAGAAATCACGCAAATGCGAAACACTCTGGCTTAACTGGTAGGTGCGTAAAAGAGCCTGGTAAATCTGTAAATCTGGGGACACCATACTGTAAATCTGTTAAATCTCGGGACACCATACGTATTTGTGGGTGAAAATCAGCGACGGCGGGCCTGTTGAAAAAGCTGAGCTTTCTCCTTTATTTCGCTTGTTGCTCAACCCAATTAGCCGTAGGGTGTGCAACTTGTTTGCACACGCGGGACAAATAATCTGTCTCTACTTCACATTACAGGCGAGCGAAATCTTGTGGACCTTATTATTCCTTCCCGGCGGTTAAATTCACTATTTGATATTGACTATTTCTCTGTGCCCTTTGTGTTCTCTGTGGCCAATCCCGGTTTTCAACATTTGAGAATTGCCACTTTGAATTTGTTTAGCATTTCGGGTTTCGTGCTTCGGATTTCCCTCCAACTCTGGCCCCTCCACCAAATCTGCGAAACTTGTGCCCAAGGTATCCGCGATTAACCCTTTCTCATTTGCCTTGCATTTTGACTTTTGCGTTGTATTTTTGCATTTTGATTTTTGATATTTGCTTTCCCCTCACCCCCCCGCCCCCCAGAGCATCCCCCTCTGTCCTGTGTCCTGAGTCTTGCGTCCTGTGTCTTGCCAACTTTTTCCTTTACTTCCGGCCCCAAATCGAGTATAATTGTTGCCTGTTGCCCGCCGGAGGCGGGCCGAGAGCTTGCCCCTCCCGCCGACTCAATGCGATATACGCAATACGACATACGAGATACGAGATACGAGATACGAGATACGAGATGCGAGATACGAGTCTTCTGTCCTCTGCCCTCTGGCAACCCCGGCAAACCTCTGCTCCGCCAACCAACTTACCCATCCCCCCAACCAAATACGAGCTACGCAATACGCAATACGATATACGCAATACGATATACGAGCTACCAGCGACGAGCTTGCCCGCCACGCCGCTTGTCCGCCGGAGGGCGGATTTGGCGGGCGACGAGCCACGGACACGCCCTCTACACTTGTCGAGAATCCTCTACAAATTTGCCCCCTTTTATGCAAAACAAACCCAATTTCCAGGAGGCCCAAATGAACGCAACATTAGTTGCCACAAAGGATTATGAAAATGAAAGACACCTTTTACCACTGGCAAAACAAACCCAAACAAACCCAATTTATGCCATAGGTATCAAACCCAATTCCAACCCCCAAAAATGCCCCTGTTGCCGCCCCGGCCAATACTGGCCGGTCATTTGCAGAAAATCGGAACCAGCGTATTTTACGACGGATTAAGACTGATTACAGGATGCGATAACCGTCCCGGTCCATGGGCGGGCAGGCAAAGGAAGCGACTGGATTGAGAGATACTTTTCAAAAATCTGGCATGGGTCTTGACAGCATCATTCTCCTCGTCAAACCCGTGCCCGTGCAGATGTTTTTTGACCCGCACACCCATCCATTAGTTCTATGAAACTCTCGAATAGATAACTGCAGTCGTGCGAGTCGGCCGCCTTTTTGCAGGGCCGGTATTTGGGCCTCCATAAGTAATTGCCAAAAAACGGCAAAATCTTAGGTCGAAAAATCGAAGTTTTTTTGGCGCCATTCCGTAAGTTGTGCTATTAGAAGTAGTTACAGAGAAGAATGGTTTTTACTTTTGGGTAAATTTAATTGAGCTAATCTACGAGGACGGTTCCTTTAGTGGCCCTCAGGACTTCCCGATAGGTGGTTATTCCGTGGTGCACTTTGTTGATTCCGCTGAGAAACAGGGAAGTCATGCCCTCCTTTCGGGCCTGGGCGTCAATATCGCTGGCGTGCCTTCTGGAGATTGTCATTTCGCGGATAGCCTCTGAAAAGACGATCAGCTCGCTTATGGCGGTCCGGCCGTGATAGCCTGTGAAGCGGCATTTAGGGCAGCCGCGGCCGTGGTAAGCCACCAGCAGGTCGTCCAATCCTGTGAGGGACTTTACAGCGGCTATTATCTCCGGGTCGGGCTCATGGGGTTCTCTGCAATTGGAGCATATAACGCGCACGAGCCTCTGGGCAAGTATGGCCTCGACGGAAGAAGCTATGAGGTAGGGCTCAATTCCCATATCGAGCAACCGGGTAATCGCGCTTGCAGCATCGTTAGTGTGGAGGGTGCTGAAGACCAGGTGGCCGGTGAGGGCCGTCCTGATAGCGGTTTCGGCCGTTTCGTGGTCTCGTATTTCGCCGACGAGCATAATGTCCGGGTCGTGCCTTAGCATGGAGCGCAAGGCGCGGGCAAAGGTAAAGCCGATTTCCGGGTGGACCTGCATCTGCAGGATGCCGGGCATGTCATATTCCACAGGGTCTTCAATGGTCAATATCTTGGTGTCAGTGTCTTTCAGCAGGTTCATACAGGTATATAATGTTGTTGTTTTTCCGCTGCCGGTCGGGCCGGTTACCAGTATGATGCCGTGCGGCATGTAAATTAGTCCGGTTAACTTGTCAACCTCATTCTTGGCCATGCCGAGGGCAGCAAGGTCGGATATCAGTGTGCTTTGGGGCAGGATACGGATGTTGATAGCCTCGCCGTATCTGGTGGGCAAAATAGAAATTCTCAGGTCAAACTTGTGCCCTGAGAGGTTCACCTGGGCGCGGCCGTCCTGAGGCAGGCGTTTTTCTGCTATGTCAAGAGCAGATATTATCTTTACCCGGCTGGTAATCCCTTCCCGAAAGAACTTGACGGTGCTGGGAATACCGGCATCGTGCAACATGCCGTCCACTCTGTATCTGACTTTGATATCGTCTTCGTAAGGTTCGATGTGGATATCGGTTGCGCCGTCGGTAATTGCATCTGCAAGAAGCTGGTTGACAAGCTTTATTACGGAAGCTTCGCGTGCCTTGCTTTCGTCCATCAGGTCTTCTTTACGGGCGGCATCGGTATCAATTTGTTCGCCGGTGACCATTTGCTCAACCGTGGCGGCGCCAAGACCGTAGGATTTACGAATAGCCTTTTTTATCGCTTCGGACGTGGCCAGGACAAATTCCACCTTATGAGAACTATCCAAAATCAGCTCAATTTCGCTTTTGATATCTGGGTTGAAAGGGTCGCAGGTTGCGACCCAAAGGGTATTATCAACGAGTTTGAGCGGTATTATATTGTAATGAGACGCCACATTTGCAGAAATCGCTTTCAAAGCCCCGGCGTCAATATCGTCGGCGGAAATACTCGAAAACCTAAGCCCTGCTTTGTCGGCGACAGCGGTTAAAAGTGCCGTTTCGCTGACAAGCCCGAGCTTTAATAGGCTTTCTCGCAGGGAGGTTTTCTGTCTGGCGGCTTCGGTACGTGCCACTTCGAGCTGCTCTTCGGTCAGACCGGCTATGCCTGACTCAATTCTGGGTTGCTTATTATATTTCGAATCTGTCATTCGGTATACGACTCCTGCTCGTGCAAACAGACTGGGAGGCGACGCCTGCTTAATTATGGCGTGTTTGTCTTATGGTTTGTTGATATGAATCTATCGTAAACTACTGTAGTTTTTCTCAGGCACGTTTCTTTCACTTCCTGAAAGAAAATTTCCATTTTAGGAATCAACAATTAGGCATCAGATTCGCCATTTATATAAGTGGCGCATAGTTTTCTTCTTGCGTTGTGGTCGCCCTTGATTGTGGAGTTTCGTGTCGTTAGCGGAATAACGATACGGAGTGTGTCTTGCCTGCTACAGATAACGTTTAGGAGTGTAGTTTGCTAACTTTCAAGTGTTTTCGTTTGAACCTCTAAATTACGAAAGGGAAAAAAGATGACAAAGAAAATATCTCTTTTAGCGGTTTTTTTTGTTTCTTCCTCGGCCGTTATGGCAGACAGACCACTGGAACGGGCAGAAATCTTAAAGATTTTTGAAACCTTAACGAGTCAGCCCCAAAAAACATGGATTCCGTCAGGTACCATTTGCACACGACATGAGGAATATAGAGCGCCGCAAAAGACCGACCCTCAGGAAATTGATAATGCAATCGATGCAGAAGTGCGGAAGTATTTGGATAATACGAACAAACTGGAACTGACCGAAAAACTGCAGCAGATGAAACTGGCAGCGATACCATTTAACGTGCGTTACACACTATCCAACGAGTACACAATGGTCTCCGATACCATTGTGCGATTCGACGGCACCCGGTTTTATTGGGAGATTAACGTTGTTTCTCGCAGAGATTCGGTAAGCCCGCCGGCAGAAGTGGCAGGCAATTCTTTAACGGAGCAGTTCGACCTCGACTGGAACCGGAAGCGAGTATTTGCCTGGGACGGGGAAAAATACGTTAATTACTTCCGGCCCGGGAACCACGCGACAATCACAAAAGCACCGAGCGGGGTCAACGGGCCGCTGACCGCGGGAATCATACCATGGGGGTATGGCAGGTACACTCTGGACAGTCTCTTAGGCGCAGAATCCTCGGGGACCGAAGTAGAATCGGGCGGCGGACCTGAGATACACCTTACTACTATCAACGGCGACTGCGAGGAAACGTTTGTACTGGATGCTGCAAAGGATTACGCCGTGAAGCTTTATTCGGCAACCTCTCCAAATATCGGCACGATAGTTCAAAGGTATGAGAATCACCGGGTAATCGGCGGCAAATGGTATCCGGGGAAGGTTATTATCGAACGATACGAGATATCGGGCGAAGGGGCAAGGCTGCTGAACCGTGACGTATGGAACTTTAGCTTGATTAGTAACGTTGCCCCGGAGCCGGGCAGCTTCGATGTAAGTTTTGAATATGATGCTTTTATAGAGGACTTTCGGTTCGGTGATAAGCCGTTGCAATTTCGCTATTCGCCTCCGAATACACCGTCAGTGAAGAATGTCGATTTAAATAAACTTTTGCAGACAAGGCTGGAAATAGCTTTTTCGACTGAATCGGGGGTTCAAAATTGTGCGACAACATCCCTTAAGTATGTCTGCGAAGAACTGGGTGTCAGTCCCTCATGGGCAGAACTGGGTGGGCTGGTTCACGGCGCGGCAAAGAGCACAAACATGTTCGAAATGCAGCAATTTATCCGGAATCAAGGGTTAAACAGCGTTTCAGTCGAGGCCGAGCTTGAGCTTCTCGGAGCACTGGGTAACTGCCAGGTCATTTTGCATTTACGGGCAGATAATCATTTCGTAGTGCTTGCCAATGTTGACGATAAATACGTAAGACTCATAGATCTCGACAGAAACAACTTTTACTATCGCACTACGATTGAGCACTTCAAAACTATATGGGACAGGACCGCCATGGTTCTGGCCAAGAACCCCATAACAATAAAGGGCTGTCCGGCTGAGATTGACGACAGTCGACTTCGTAAGGTCATAGGGGCAGGCACGTGCGCGCAATGTACTGTCAAACTTCAAAATAATGCAGAATTCTCCTGCACGGTTATTGGGGGCTTTTGCCTCGGCGCGCACAGTGTCTACTATGAACGATGGGGCTGCGGGAGCGCCTCTTCCGGCACTTGCGACGAAACCTCTATGATTAAAAAGAAGTCGGAGCCATGTCTAACCAATCCCAGTACGTTTGAGTGTACGGGGAACGGGGACTGGACAATTACTACAATGTTAGCGTGCGGATAACGATTGTCAGCTCTGCTCCAAAGGGGGGCGGCAAGAAACAAGTTGCGCCCCCCCGTGCACAAGAACAACTTTGACCTCAAACTCAAACAGTCAGAGGTAATATTGAGGGTATGTCCTCATTAAAGGCATAACTAATCGAATGCGTTGTGTAAAACAGCCTCGATTTCGCTCTGGGGGGGGTACGTAACGACCCTGACAGACTCAAGTGTATATTCATGCGATATAGCCGACTTGCTGTAGTATTCAATCCTCTTGGGCAAGTCAGTAGCGGTGTTTATAAAAAAGCGCAACTTACAGCATTCGGTGACTTGGTCGAAGGTTTTGGTCCAGGTTAAATCATATACTACCGTGCCGGGAACCATAGCCGTCAGGTTTGCATCATCCACGGAAATCCATTGAGAATCTCTGGGAACGTCGCTTATACTGGAAAACGGCACAAGACCACAGAGACCAACTATGGATTCTTGTATTTTTGGAAGCATCTCGGCAGAAGCGGCGACGGTCGTGAGAGAACCTGAAGATAAATCCCTGGTCTTGCTGATTTTGTTTGGAATATCCCATAAAACAAACTGTTCCCTACTCTCAAACATTCCGACCCGGAGTGTCCTTGAAAGCCATTCTTTTTGAACTGGTTCCGGTTTTCCTGCAATGAAACCTGTTATGTGGATGTTTTGGATTTTTACGATGGCCTTGCAAACCTCGCTCAAGGTTACGGCAGCCGCGGATGGCGTGTAAAAGAAGGACCCGAGAGCCATCAGAATTACGGCGGCGGCTGCAACCGCGGGTTTGAGTAACTGCCTCGGGCTAAGATTAATCGCCCTTTTCCTGGGCACTTCTGCAAATGCAACAGCGCTAGCCGCGGGTTTGGATTTATCAAGTATCTGAACAATGACCGGCCAATCCGGGTAGAGGCTGCTGAGGTCGGATTGTACAGGTTCGGCGGTTTGTTCCTGGAACGTGAAGCAGGTAACAACGTTGGAATCAGGCCGCTCAGCAATAGCCGAGACAGCCGTGTGCAAATCCTGCATTCTCGTCAGGCAGGTGGGGCAAGTGCGCAGATGCAAGGCAAGAGACTGCCGGGATTCAGTATCCTTATTCGCAGTCGAATCAATCCCGCAGGGGAAACAATAGTCGAAGATGTCGCCTGCAGAGAGCTTTTCGCAGAGAAATTTCTTTTGCGCTGTTTCTTCAGGGGGCAATTCGGTAAGAATCTCTTGCCGATGTTGATATAGCATTTTCCTGCACTGAGAACAGGTGCACAAGTGCCGGAGAACTTCAGAATCGGTTTTGTCGAAGTCCATTGCGGCAATTTGAGGAATGGCAAGGCGGGCTTGTGAACAGTCAAGGGGGGTCTCAGAAGGCTTTCTCGTTAAGATTAGGCCTAACCGATATAGCTGGTTGCAGGTCAGGCCCAGGCCGGTAATCGTCAACAGGTCGTCGGAGCAGTCCCGGCAGCAGGCAAGGTGTGCCGTTATAGGGGACGGTATTTTTACCTTTAAATCCGCGAGCGCGAGACTCGGGAGAAATGCTTTTATGGTGCTGCACGTAACGGGCCTGCCTGCGTAGGCAAGGTGCAGCCTCAAAAGAGTGGTAACGGCTGAATTCCTTTGTTTTGCTTGACCACCGAGGGAGTCGGCGTGCGCGAAGGAAGTCTGCAATCGGCTTATCTGGGCCTGGCAATGGCGGCATTTGGTAATGTGTTCTGAGACAGCCTCGGGAACCTGGTCTGGGCTTTCGAGATTGAGCAAGTCCCAGTAATATGACCGAGAATGCATGCAGGTTGGATTTGAATCCGAATCGTTCACTTGTCTATCCCCTATTTGGTCCAAATTTGTTCCAGGTACTGATTGTCTTCGGCAAGAAATCTGCGGATCCTTTTCAGGCCCATACAAAGGTACCTTGAATAAGTTCTTACGTGTATGCGCATTCTATCTGCCGCTTCATAGATACTTTGGTTGTACTGATAGCGACGGACAATAGCTTCGGCTTCGTGACGGGGCAGTTGTTTTTCAATTAGTTCGAACATTCTTCTTCTTTGTTCGGCACGCATCGCAGTTTCCTCCGGGCTTTCTTGCAGTATTGTGTCCAGCTTGATGCACTGAGCATACCGTGAGATTTGCACATGATAGCCTTTCGCTCGGCGGACGGCGTCAAGAATATCATTTACGATGGTCTTGTAAAGATAGCTCCTAATGTCTTGGATGTCTTCAGGAACCGGTCTGTACACGAGGGATAGGAACAAGCTCTGGAAGATGTCGTCTGGATCGACAGTATCGTTCAGGTGAAAACATATTACAGCACGGATCATATTTCCATATTTGTCGAACATCTCGGCGGCCCGTTCAAGGTTCTGCTGAATTCCAATATCAGATTGCATGCATAGTTCTCCGATTTTCCCCGTCAGAAAAGGAAGACGACAGTGTATCTGGACTGCCCAAATCTGGCAGGGCAAGCCGCGCATCGGCACAAATAAAGCGCAGCTAAACCGTCACTCTCTACACTAAAGGCGAAGATGGACGCCCAAAAGTTGATTAGTTTTTCAATTTTTTTTTCCGGCATATTCCGAATTTGCCGTTTCCACCTGAAAAAGCCCCATATCCGGTTCACAAGAGGATGCTGCAATCATGTTTTTTGTGACAAGAAGCCCGTTTTTTCACTGTGCATTGGCCATTGACCCTGAATAGGATACCAGGATACACTGACAATAGCCACCGTGCGGTACGTCCGGACTTGAACCTTGAAAACGCTACTGACAGCAGAATTTTCATCGCCTGGGCTGCTATCAACCTGCTTATCTGAGCACCCGGCAGGGCGTTTAGCTCCTTCGCGCCCCTCTTGTAAAGATTGAACTATGTTATGCGTTCCAACGTACGTTCAAGAACGCGTTGTTTGCTTTCGCGATTGCAGAGTTCAGAGTATATAATTAGTGGGGTTCGCAGGTCGAATTGGAACCGAGGGGTATCATCCGCGTCTGCTGTCCTGATCGCTATTTGTTTCGTTTTCACACAGTAAGCACCGGATTTTCTTTAGCCCCATGCAAATGTATCTTGATACAGTTCTTTCAGTTACAGTCATTTTTTTTGCCGCCTCATGCATGCTCCGGCCATCACAATACCGGTGAGAAACGGCTTGGGCTTGATGAGGTGGCAGGTGCTCTTCCACCAGTCGCAACACTCTTTGTACCTGCTCAGCCCTGGCGAGCACACCTTCGGGCCCTTGCTGGACCTGAACGTCTTTGACGTATTCGGCATATCTATGAAGCCGAACTTTATAACTTTTTACTCGACGGGCAGAATCCAGAACGTCGTTGAGAATAGCTCTGTAAAGATATCCCTTAATGTCCTTGACGGTCGGAGGAACCGGCTTGCGGACAAGGGATAAGAAAAAGTCCTGGAAAATATCATCGGCTTCCAATTCGTCGTTTACATTGAAAAGAATCATCGAGCGAATCAAATCACCGTATTGTTCAAAAATCTCAGCAGCCCGTCTTACCTTTTCCTGGGCACTTTCTGTGGCTTTCCTGCCGGGCCTGCCAACTTTCTTACCACTTAGCATCAGAATATCCCAAAAACGACTAAGTTTGGTAGTCAACATCAAGCCGATCAGCACCGCCATTATTGTACCAAGCAAGGTAGCCTATAGTTTACAAGAACTAAGGCGTGAAATCAAACATTGAATTAGGAAATTTGTTATGAGCAGGCGAAATTGAATTCTTCCCTTGCAACGGTACGTGTCGGACAAACAGGACCGTTATGTGCGGGAAGCAGGTTTTTGTGCTGGGCGGTACGGTTTTCCGCGATGTTGCAGAGGCAGAGCGAGTAAACGCGACATAACGTGGTGTTACAAAGAGGGACTACAATATATTGGGGTCGCGCTCGAAATGCCGGTTTGCCGAACAGCCGCAGGATTGTCAGGCAAACCGCGGCGAGCAATCTTCTGATGACCCGTATAACACTGACAGTGCTTATTATGCAAGCAACGGCGCCGTGTATCGGGTTGGGAGCTTCGGCAGATTTTTCGGCAGCGCCAGGCTATCTGCTTCCATGGCGAACGATAGCGGAAAAGTTCGGCGAAGGCGGTTGTTTCTGTGACAACGAATATTTGAGCAATCGCAGCGATAAGGCAGCTTGGGTGGGCCAGTTGAGTGCGGCTTCAGAGCCGAATTACATTTACCGTTGCAGCGAAGCCGTAACTATTAAGCTTCCCGGCACGATGCCGGCAAGCGGCTCCTCGCAGCAGAAGACCAGGGTTAATATTGCCAAATGGCAGAAAAGTTCGTGGAACCAGGTTGGGCAGGTCAGTGGGGACATCGAGGCTGACAAAATAAAGGTTGGTGACGGCCTGAAAGAGCAAGGACTATTCAAGTTAGAATTTGCCCTCGAAACTCAAGCCGGACAATCATCTAATTCGCAGGTTTATGTCATAGTTTCGGAAGACTGGAAAAAGGATTTCATAGGCTTCTGCCGCAACATGAAGGAAGAAATCGAATCCAACCCGGATCCAAAGCTTGTATTTTCCTCTATCACCGTATCCCATTTTGACCAGGCCATGGAGATGGCCGCAGAAGCGCCCTTTTTGTCCGACAGGACTCTAAAAGCATTGGGGGAAGCGGTTGAGAATAAGAAAGTGTTTGAAGCAGGGCAATGCCCCAATCTTGTTACTGGTCTGAATAAGATCAGAGTAAAACGCTTCGAAGGCGCCGGAGTTGCGGAATTTGTGGTCTTTGTTCCCGAGCAGTACGACAGGTCCCGAAGATGGCCTTTGTACTTATACCCGGATCCGCGAAGGATTTATGCCGCCAAGAACTATTCTCAGCACTCAGGACTGATTGACGTGTGGTGGCCTTTTCCCTATCCGATGGGCTTTGAGTGGAAGGATTACGAGTACCTGCTCGGCATTCTCAGAAAGAAACTCAATTTGGATGAGGATAGATTCTATCTTTACGGCCACTGCGCCAATGGTATCCCGGCGATGCGTTTGGCACTGACCCGCCCGGACCAATGGGCAGAATGCGGTTTTTTTATAGGTAATAGCTCTCTCGATTTGGCAGGGAACGGATTGAACCTGCACTTGATCCTTGTCAAAGACAGGGCGCAAGAGGACCGAAATAGCAGGTGGTTCAATTTTGCAGTAAAGTGTTTTCAATACAATGGTTGCAGGTACTTTCTGTACAGCGGAAGCCATGAAATAGGGCAGACTCGCGGCACTGCGGTACCGACAGCGACAAGAGAGCGAAATCCACAAAGGGTGTCATATACGATTGATTCGCTTGAGGACTCCAAAGCTTACTGGGTCGACATCCTTGGCCGTGAGGATGAGAACTTCACGGGAACCATGGATGCTCAGGTCGAAGGACAAACAATTTTTGTGCAGACGAGAAATATCGAGGCATATAATCTTGACCTCGTACAAGCACCGGTGGATTCCAACAGAGCTGTCGAGATTATCGAAAACGGCACCAGCCTCGGCGTGGTGCAGGGAGAAGCTTTTACCAAGAGGCCGGAGGCGCACTCGAACGCCAGGTACGTAAAGAACAAGCGTATTCATGGTCCTATTTACGACGCATTTAGAGAGCCGTACGTGGTTGTCTGGGGCGCGGGCGGAAATGACAGAAGGTTTTGTGAAACAAGCGAAGCTGCTGCAAAGTCATTGGCAAACGGCGCGCCTTGTTTTGCGGATACCAGCCTGCCGGAGAGTCTGCTTGAAAGCCATAACTTGATTCTTGTCGGTACGGCAGAGACCAACAGTTGGCTGGTAAGAATTGCGCGAGAGCTGCCGGTAGAAGTTGTAGATGGAAATGTCCTGGTTAACGGGCACAGATATAGAGGTACTGACGTCGGATTCTTCGTTATTTATCCCAACCCTTTAAACGTTGAGAGATACGTAGTAGCTTTTTGCGGCCTGTCGTCCAATGCAATGGCGAGTATTTTAGATGTCTATTCTGAATTGAAATCAGCCGAGGCAAGTGACGTGGCCATATTCGAAATTTCAGAAGATAAAAAGATCAGATGGCACATAATGGAGAAATTTAACACAGTATGGGGTTGGCACGAGGGATGGAACAGAGTGCTGGCCAGAACCAACAAAAAGCACCCCGAATGGCAATGGCGCCAATGGGTCGCAAGGGTTATCAAAGAACAGCTCAACGCGCATGTGGCGGTTTGTAAGAATCCTTTCAGGTTTAGCGGTTCAATCGAGGTCGGACCAATTACGTATCGCGACTTGTACAATACTTTCCGAAACAACTGGGTTGTAAAAATCCGGACGAGCGGCAAGGACCTGAGAGGCATGCTTATGGTACTGTCGAATGATATCCTCAAAGAGGGAGTTTCGGCGCCGGCTGTTGAGGGGGTAAGCCTTACCAAGACACAAAAAGAAGGCGGCGGAAATGTTTTGGCGCTCGGTGAGTTGGGAAATGACGGAAAGTATACGGTTGCTCTCCATTATAAGCTGATTAACGGTGAAAGAATTGGAATGGCGTTAAAGGATTATGAGATTTTGGAAGAGGGCTGGGTAGTTCCTCTGCTGAAAAGCTATCTGTGCAGAATCAAGAATTTGGATATGGATGCTCAGTTGGATAGTCTCAGGCTAAATATGTTCTGAGTTCTCAAGTGGAAATGATGTCTTAAACAATATGGCCTTGATGAGAGGATAGACGAAGATGAAAAGAATATTTGGTGAATTAAAGGCTCTGGCTGTGATTCTGGCAATGACGTCTGTGTGTGCGGCTATCGCCGACGTTTCCGCTCCAGTGGCGCACTATGAGTTTGAAAGCAACGGTAACGACAGTACTTACACTGTGGTCGGGGATGCGAAGATTATGGAAGATTCCAAAAGGGGTAATGTGCTGAGCCTGGACGGCAGCGGTGATTATCTTGACTGTGGGCGCGACTCGGTATTGAACATTCGCAAGGAAATCACGGTCGCCTGCTGGGTGAAATTCGAGAGGCCGCCTACAAGTACTCAGCCGCTCATCTGCAAGGGCTCGCAGAGTTGGACGCTCGCAAGAGAAGCCGATACAGGCACTGTAAGTTTCTATTGCAACAACGTCAGACCAACACAGACGCTTTATGGAATTAAAAAGGTGCCCAACGCCGAATGGCATCATATCGCCGGAGTGTACGATGGCTCAATAATTCGCGTATATGTAGACGGAAATGAGGACGCTTCAACAGGCAGTTCGGGCGAGTTGGAAGTTCACGAGGGTGACTCCCTCTGGATCGGCGCGGAGCTGACAAAGCGTGGTAAGGGCTGGCAAGATTGTTCCGGTCTTATCGATGACGTAGCCATTTTCGATAGTGCGCTAAACGCCGAGCAGATTGGACAATTGTACCGGCAGGGTTTAGCATTGTTTATGGCGGGACCGACGCTGCAAAGTTTTATCGACACAGTCCGGAATGCAGAGGCAGAGGTTAAAAAGCAGAGGCCGCAAGAGGCGATAGCCTTTCTCGAAAAGCAAATCGCCGAACATGAGAAGTGGAAGCAACAAAATCAGAACCATGTCGTGCTGTACTACAAACAAATGTTGCCTGACCTGCATTATTTGCTGGCAAAAGCCCGGGAAGCCGCCGGCGCGCCCAAAGAAGAGGTCGTCAATGAGTACAAACAGGCGGTCGAATCAGACGCATTTTCCTGTCTTTCCATGCCGAGGCAGGGCCCCGCTCTACTATGGCTATACGGGAATGTAAACACGCAAGCGTATGAAGATGCCGTTGAGCCTCTTATGCAAAGTGACAGAGGTTTTCTGAGGGCGGTGGCTACGATGGCAAAACTTATGATGGCCGAGCGGAAACCGAAGGTGACGATGGGGTTCCTGGAGGCGAATCTGGCTGCGTATTCACGCTGGCAGGATAAGCATCCTTACGCTGATATTAGTTCAGTAGACAGCCTGCCTGAGGTGTATTTTCACCTCGCCAAAGCTAAAGAGGCTGATGGCGCATCAAAGCAGGATATCGCTAATGCCTACAGCAGAACGTTTAGTCCCTCCCGTATTGCCTATGTACCCGAGCGAACCGCTGCTTTGATATGGCTATTCGAAAATGACTGCATGCGGGAGTTTACGGAGATAATTAAGTCATTTACGCAGAGTCGGGATGTTAAGAAATGTTTCGATCATGTGGTCGAAAATGTTTGCGCGCATTTTGAGTCAAGAGAGAAATGGGCCGAGCTTGAAAGGTTTCTGGATGTCCTGTTCACTACGGCTGAGCACCCTTATGAATGGGTAATAGTCGTGGAGTCCTGGTTCAATAGTAAGGCAACCCGCTCGGCAAAGAAATACTCCAAGTATCTTGAGAACAAGCCAGGACTGAAATTCGGGAGAGATTGCCTGGTTGCCGAGAAATATATTGCTGAAGCGAAATTCGACAAAGCTGCTGAGTTATATCGCAGTATTGTGAACCGCCGTGGTCCCGAAGATGACGAAGCCTTATATGAGTTTCAACTCTGCAGGTGCTTGTTTGATGGAGGTAGATACCGCGAAGCTGCTTCGCAGCTTGAGAGTTTTACTGCCAACAATAAGAAAACCAGCAGAAGTCTAATCGCAAAAGGGGTCCTGATGAAGGGGCAGGCTGAGCTTCAGCTTGGTGAGCCGGACAGAGCTATGGACAGTTTTTTTGTGTTGATGATGGAATATCCCGAGGCAAAGAATGTGCCTGAGATTATTTTTTTTATTGGGCGCTGTTACATGTTGCAGGGCAAATTCAAGGCCGCGGCGGAGGCTTTTAATTCCATTATAAGAGGCTATCCCGAAAGCTCCCACGTCGGGGCAGCCCGTACGTACGTAACGCGTATTCGGAATTTGGCGGAGTAAACAAGCGCCCGGAATAGCTATTGATGCTACGGAGGCTGAAAATAAGACAAAGCGTCCGGTCATTATTAAAGGATGGTGAAATATGAAAACCAAGTGTGATACTTCGGCAGTTTGGGTTGTGATGTTAGTGGTGGGTCTGGCCGGCGGCGCAGCGAGCGCAAAACTGGTGGCCCACTGGGAGTTTGACGAGACGAGCGGCACAACGGTGAAAGACTCCAGCGGCAACGGTCATCACGGCACGGTGATAGAAGGGACACCCAAGTGGTATTCCGACGGCAAGTATGGTGGTTGTTTGAACTTTGATGGGACCTACGGGGTGTCTATTCCAAGTGCGGTGTTTAGTAGTGCCGATAAAGCTATAACTGTTTCGGTTTGGGTAAATGGCGACGCACAAGAGCCTAACGACACGAAGGTAATATTGCAGGCGGGAGCTGGAGACGGGCCGGATCACCACTTTGTGTTAAGCATCTATACGGCCTGGCAAGCGGGCGTGGTCCAGATCGCAACAGGTTATCCCAATGCCGATAGCGAGGCATGGCGTGAAGCAAGTCTCGAGGATTGGGCCGGCAAGTGGAATCACTATGCTTTTGTCGTGGATAGCGTAAAAGGTCTCCAGCGAATCTATCACAATGGCCGACTGGCAGAGGGGGGAACATCCAGGAAGCCGATGGGCGGCGTGACCAAAGCCAATATCGGGATTGGGACAGACCGAGCACACCGGCAATACTTCGGCAAGCTTGATGACATCCGCATTTACGACCGTGCACTAAGCGAGGCTATTATCGGCAAGCTGTACGGATTCAATCCGGTGCCGCAAACGTTGACAGGCGTTCTCGAACGGGCACAGGCATTTATGGAAAAGCAACAAGTAAAAACGGCGATACCGCTACTTGAGCAAAGCATCGGTGAACTTGAGCAATACATCGAGAGAAAACCAAACAAATATGTATCGTGCTTCAGAGAGCTGTCTTTCGATCTGAATTTTCTGTTGGCAAAAGCCAAAGATGTTGCCGGCTTCCCGGAAAAGGATGTTGAAGCGGCATATAAACTTGCCCTCGAACAAGGTACACCTTCCTCATCAAATTGTGCGTGCGTGTTACTGTGGCTGCATGAGAAGGGAAATAGACAAATGTATGATAGCGTGACCGGTTCTCTTGACGAAAACAACAAAGACTACCTTAAGGAAGTAGCGGCAAAGGCGAAGATGATGGTCCGTGAACAGAAGACAAACTCCGCAATCAGATTTCTGGAAGACACTCTGGCTGCTTATACCGGATGGCGGCAGGAGCATCCCGACAGCGGCGCAGCTACGGAGGATGGGATGATTGCCGCGTATGCGCAGTTGGCCAAGGCAAGAGAGGCTGCCGGCGCGTCAAAGAAGGATATCACCGATGCATACAATAAGGTGTTCAGTCGCTGGTGTCACAAATATGTGCCGGCACAGACAGAGGCCTTGATATGGTGGCTTGAGAACGAGTGTTCCGACGATTACGCGGCGGTAATTGAGTCGCTTCGTGGAAGTCCTGCTGCCGAGCGGCCCTCGAGGAATATAGTCGAGAGAGTGTGCAAATATTTCGAGTCGAAGAAGGATTGGAGCACATTCGAACGATTCCTGGATGCTTTATTCGCTGAGGTAGAGTACCCTTCCCGATGGCCGGTTGTTGTCGAGTCTTGTCTCGGCAACAACGCGAATCGGTGGGGCCGGAAATACTTTGCTTATCTTGCCAGCAGGCCCAGAGTGAAATTTTGCAGGGACTGCATGGTTGCGGAGACAAATTTGAGCGATGGAAACTTTGAGAAAGCTGCCGAATTATACAAGGACATTTTGAATCGCTGCGACTCTAAAGACGACAGAGCATTATTCAAATTTCAACTCTGTAAATGTGTATTTTACGGCGGCGGATACGCCGAGGCCAGAAAAAATATCGAGAGTTTTGTTGCCGATAACAAGGGAACCCACACAAGTCTTGTGAAAGATGCGATACTAATGGAGAGTCTTGCCTACATTCAGATTGGTGAGCCGGAGAAGGCTTTAGAGAGTCTTTCCAGTTTGAAAGAGGAATATCCCGAGACGCAGGATTTGCCCGGGGTCAACTTTTTGGCGGGTTACTGTTATATGTTACAGAGCAAGTACGAGGCCGCGAGAGAGGGTTTTGATCGTGTTATAAGGAGCGCTCCGAGCAGTCTTTATGCCAGTAAAGCGCGGATGTGCAGAACACGTGTTGAAAACATGGCTGCGTTAAAGAGCCAACAATGAGCAAGACCTAATTCTTGGCGGCGGGGAGAATAAACATTAATGAACAACTGCAATAACTTCAGGCAGCATACTGCTGAGCGGTTTTTCAGGATGCTTCAGAAGGTTTTGCAACAGGAACGAAGGAATTACGTGGTAAGCGTCGAGATCACAAGAGCGATAGTTCTCATCATGGCAGTATCGCGGTTTTGCGCTTTTGGCGCCTGTGATGTCGGTCGAACCGATAGGATTCCTTATTCGCTGCCATGGGAGTTGATAGCGGAAAAAGTGCGTGAAGGCGCATGGTTTTGTGAAAACAGGGATTTATTTGATAGCAGCGTGGGCATTAAGGTCGGTGACAGGGGCGGTCGTTTGGATCCCAACTGGTGTTATGTTCACCCGCCCAAAAAGAACATAGCCATTGAATTCCCGGCGGGGATGGCGAAAAGCAGGTCCTTGCAAGAAACAGACTTTCGCATTGCGAAATGGGAGAAAAATTCGTGGAAGCAGGCCGGACAGGCCAGTGCGGAGGTCGAACCTGAGAGCATCGGACTTGTTGACGGCATAAAGGAAGATGGGCTTTTCAGATTAGAATTTTCGCTAAAAACTCAAGCGGGAGGACTGTCCGATTTTGAGACTTATGCCATTGTTTGCGGAGACTGGAAAAAAGATCTACTGGCCTTCTGTTATGAACAGAAGGCGGCGGTCGAGTACAGCACTGACCCGGAACTCATATTCTCTTCTATTGTGGTATCCCATTTTAACCGCACCATGTTGTTGATTAGCGAGGCGCCCTTTTTGTCGGGTGAAATCCTGAAGGCATTGGCCGACGCGGTCAGGAGCAAAGTAGTCTATGGTCTTGGTGGGTGTCCTGAGCCGGCAATAGGTTTGAGCGAGCTTCGGCTTAGACGTTATCCCGGGGGGCCGGTGGCACGATTTACGCTCCTTGTACCCCCGGGCTATGATGCATCCAGAAAATGGCCTGTTTTTGTTCTTGCTGGCAATCGTGCTGAAAGTTTTGGTGCAAGTAAAGACATAATCTACCTGCGGTGGAGCAGCATATCCTCCGCGGAGCTTCAATGGCAGGAGTATAAAACCATCTTCGGAATTATGAAAGAAAAACTCAATATTGATCAAGACAGAGTATACATCAATGGGGAATGCAGCGACGGAATTATGGTTATGAGTTTGGCTCTGCACTATCCGGATGAATGGGCCGGGGCCAGTGCCTCAACAGGTAATAGTTTTCGGCATTTGGCAGGCAATGCTTTGAATCTCCCCTTCTTCTTCTGCAATATGCATCGCGAAAGCGATGTCATGGTGGCTTATTGTGATTTCGCAGCGAAATGCTTCGAGCACTATGGGTGCAAACATTTCAGGTACAGCAAGACGGAGACTACGGCACAGCCTTTACGCGCACCGGTACCGTCATGGGTCAGGGAAAGTAATCCGCAAAGGGTGTTATATACAATTGAATCGCTTGAGAATCCGAGGGCTTATTGGGCACAAATCGATGGTCGAACCGACGAAAATCTCGCAGCAACTATTGATGCATCGGTAGAAGGCCGGTTCATTAGCGTGACAACGAACAACGTTGATGCGTACACACTTGACCTCGTACAAGCGCCGTTGGATTCGAACATACCGGTTGAGATTGTTGAAAATGGCAGCAGCCTTGGCGTTGTAAGAGGAGAAGCTTTTACCAAAAGACCGGAGGCGTACTCCAGTGCCAGGCATGTAAAGAATCAGCGTCTTCACGGTCCTGTTTGGGATGTGTTTACAGACCCGTATGTGGTTGTCTGGGGCGCGGGGAGCGAAGACAGGCGGTTTTGTGAAACATCTGAAGCGATCGCGAAGTCACTGGCAAATGGCGCACCCTGCTTTGCCGATGCCGACATGCCCGCAAAACTGATTGACAGCCATAATCTGGTTCTTGTGGGTACGCCGGAGTCAAACTTATGGTTGTCAAAGATATGTGAAGATTTGCCGGTGCAGCGCGGGGAAGGGCTGATAATTGCCAATGGCCGGCGGTATGAGGGAGACGGCATGGGGTTTATTCTCATCTATCCGAACCCGATCAATCCGCAGAAATATGCGGCAGTTTTTTTCTCCACATCATCGACGGTGATGGTGAAGATTCTTCAGGCATTTTCGCAAATGAAGTCTCCGATGATGGCGGATGTTGGGATATTCGAGGTTACTGCTGAAGACGAAATCAAGTGGCACATAATTGAGGCATTCAATACCGTCTGGGGCTGGCATCAACAATGGGACCGCGTATTAGGTGTGACAAAAAAGGAGCATCCTAAATGGTGCTGGGGTCAATGGGCGGTGACGGCCATCAAAGAAGAGCTTCAAGCTGAGATTGCTGTTTGTGAAAACCCTTTCAAGTTTTCGGATTCGGTTCCGGCAGGCCGAATAACATACCGTGACCTGTTCAGCAGTTTCAAGAATCATTGGATTGTGAAGGTAAAACTGGACGGCAAAAGCCTGAAAAACCTGTTGTTGGTACCGTTTCGTGACATTACCAAAAGAAAGGTCGTCGCACCGATTATATCCGGAGCAAGTCTGCTAAAGCCTGAGGGAAGTCTGGATGACGGTTCTTTGGCATTAAATGAATTGGAAGATGAGCGCACGTACATTGTGGCACTTTCTTACAAACTCATTAACGGGCAGCAACTTGGCGTGATTTTCGAGGACTACGAGATTCTGGATGTGGCTTATTTAGTTCCATTGTTGGACCGATACCTGACTAATAATAGTCATATTGAGCTGGACAGCCAGCTTGACAGTTTAAGCCGGTGTATACTTTGAGTTGCCAGGAGGGCCGGAAGGACAGCTAAGACTGTTTTGTGTTTGATTTGGAAAGTATACAGTGCAATTGGATAAGGACAAGTGATTATGAGAAAAGCAGCGATTTTAGGGTTGATATTGACCTTTGGGCCGTCTCTGATGGTGAAAGCGAGCAGTACGGACTCGAATCTCATCGCCTGGTGGAAATTCGACGACGGTGCGGGCTCAACTGCAAGGGATTCTTCCGGCGGCGCCCATGACGGTGCAATTGCCGGTCCTGAATGGACTACCGGGCGTATCGGCGGAGCGCTTAGATTCAGCGGCAAGGGTAATGTCAGCATTCCGGATGCTGATAGGCTCTTTTCGCTGATTGGCAAGGAAATAACAGTAACTTTGTGGCAATACGGTGATTCAGCCGTACAGCCACACGATAATAGCGTTTTTCAAGCCAAGAGAGGCGGAGACAGAGAAAGCGAGGCGGTGCTGAATTGCCATATCCCTTTTGGTGACGCTAACGTGAACTGGGCCGCGGGAAGCCAAAGCAACAGCCTGTACGACAGGATTTGTAAAAAGGCGGAGCCAAATGAGTATGAAGGCCGATGGAACCACTGGGCGCTCACCAAGAATGGCGATAGCGGGCAAATGAAGATTTATCTCAATGGGGTTCTTTGGCACGCCGGCCGCGGTAAGGCTATGACGATGGAGGGAATAGAGAGATTTGCTATCGGCTCATATGCTACGAAAACCCCGAGTTCGTCCGCCAGTGCACGTTGTTACTATGGGCTAATCGATGATTTCCGTATCTACAACCTGGCCTTGAAGTCACATGAGATCTATGCTATCTACCGGTCCGCCTTCCCGGAATGCACAATTGAGGAGCCCGGTGCCGCTGCCGGGGAAATCTCCGGATGGGCAGAGAAGTTCAAACAGGCAGCCAATATGCTTGTGGAGCAGAAGTATGAAGCGGTGGCTGCGTTCCTCGAAGAAGAGCTCTCGAAATACACAAGAGCCCGCCTGCACAATCAGATCGCAAATGTAGACGACCATCGCGTTGTTATGTTGGCTGGTCTATACTTCCAGTTGGCCAGAATCAAAAAAGTTTCCCGAGTCTCGCAAGCACATGTCACAACGATGTGTCGCGAATTGATGCGGTCTTCGAACATTCGCTGCTTCCCTTACGAAGCGAGCGCGGCCACAATATGGCTGCTGGAAAACGACCGGGAAAAAGAACACACGGCAATTGTCAATTCGTTTGTGGAAAGGGGCGGCATCGAGAAAGTTCCGTCCTTTCCTGTAATGCTTTCGGAAGAGTGTGAGAGCAGCAATAAGTGGGATATCCTGAAGAAGTTCCTGGATATTCTTGAGGAAAGAGCCCCCGCGGCCTGGATTGAATGTTTCGAATACGGACTTGAGCAGGGAGATGTTTGGAGACAAAGGCACCTTGAGTATAGTAGAAATAAACCCCAATTAACGAAGTATTTTTTTGATGCGCAATCTGAACTTGCCAAAGATTACGTAACCAGAGCAAAATTCGAGAGTGCCGCTGAAATATATTGCGATCTCGGCAAGCAATGCGGGTCTATTGAAGAGAAATTAAAGTATGAGCTTAAAGAACAGGAAGTTGCAGAAGAATGTGCAAACCAAAAGAGGTTCAAGGAGGCCGTGGAAATATACCAGGGCCTTGCCAAGCGTGAAGGCACGATTCGAAGCAAAGCGATTTATGAGCTGAAAGTATGCAAATGTTTGTTCGAAGAAGGCAACGGCGAAGCGGCCCTCGCTGAAGTCAACAAGTTCATGGGACGGAATAAAATCGTGAGCAGAAGCCTGATGAGTGAAGCAATTTTAATGAAAGGACAATGCCACATCAGGGGCGCCGAAATAGAAAAAGGTTTGAGAGAGTTCCTGACTTTGATGGCTGAATATCCGGAGTCAAAGCAAGCTGCCGCGGCGAGCTTCTTTATGGGCTACTGTTATATGATGCAGGGTAAGTACCCGGAAGCAAAGGAAGCACTTAATGTTGTAACTCGGGCTTACCCAGAAAGCAGCTATGCAAACAAAGCGGCTTCTTATTTGAGCCGGCTCGAAAGTATAACCAAATGATGATGGTAATGACTAAGCTTGTTATGCAAATCTCGGCCCTAACAAAGCAATAGGGCCTTCTGAAGGGTCAAAAACAGATGAAAGAGAGAATTGTGAAATTGGTGGTCCTGGCAATAGCGGCGGGGATTGGGCTGCCCACAAACGCGGCTTATGCAGGTCTAAAGGGTCATTGGAAGCTGGATGACACAAGCGGGACAACCGTGACAGACTCCGGCGGAAATAACTATCACGGCACGCTGCTGGGAGGTCTGTCGTTTTCGCAGGACTCGGTTTCGGGCGTGGTCGGGAATGCCCTGCACCTTGACGGCGCCAAGGGAGGCATCTTGATTCCGGAGTCGTTCATGATACCAACCGATGCATTTACCATAGCGTTTTGGTTTAGTCCGGACTCAAGCCTGAACAGTGGCAGTAAACAAATGAATTTGGTGTCCGGGAGGATAAATGAAGGAGGCGGTTGTCCCTCTTTTATCTTCAATAAGTTCGGTACGGGAGAGATAGGGTTCTGTGTGCACGTTAAAGAAGTGTATGTTGATATTCGGACCAGGACCAACATCTGGCCCGCCTTCACATGGCACCACATTGCCGCCACTTTTGACGGAAAAGATTTTAAAGTATACGTCAACGGTGTTCTGGAGAATGCGACCTACCTCAAGGGCTCGCACTACGGGGCGCGTATGTTCTATTTCGGTGTCAACTCTTCAGGGCAGTATGGATTCGATGGGAGGCTCGATGATATTCGCTTTTATAACCAGGCACTGAGCACAGATGAAATCGCCGAGTTTTGTCCGCGCATCTTTCTGGTGATTTTGGACACGGTGCGGGAAGCTGAGACCATTTTGAAAGAGAAAGGACCAAAGAAAGCAATAAGCTTCATAGAAAAGAAAATTGCCGAAGCCGAAGGTTGGAGAAACGGAAGCGCCGATAATTTCAGTTTGCTCTGTCGGCAAGAACTGTTGGACCTGTATTATCTGCTGGCACGGGCCAAAGAGGCGGCCGGTTTTGCAAAGGAGGATGTGGCGGCGGCATACAAAGTTGTGGTTGCGTCAGGCACACTTCCCTTATCGAATTGGAGGGCGACTCTGCTGTGGTTGTACGAAAACACGAGTGAGGAGGAGTTTGGCGACATAGCTCGATTACTTATTAGAAATGACAGCGATTATCTTGGCCGGCTGGTCTCAACGGCCCAACCAATGGTTGCCGAACAGAAATCAAAGGCAGTCGGATTCATGGAAGCCAATCTGGCGGCATACATACAGTGGCGGCAGGAACATCAGGACCAAGCTGTGACAGAGAAGAACATGCTTCCGAAGATGTATGCGGTATTAGCTGAGATTAGAGAGGCAGCCGGACTGCCCAAGAAGGATGTCGCCGATGCATATATGAACGCATTCAATTGTTCAGGTGCTGAATTAGTTGAGCAGCGGACCGCTGCTTTGATATGGTTACTTGAGAATGAGCGGGCCGAAGAGTACACGGCGCTGACCAAACCCTTCGTGCAGAGTCGCAATGCGGCAGATGGTTTCAGAGAAGTCGTTCGTAAAGTTTGTCAATATTTTGAGACGAAGAGGGATTGGGCCAAATTTGAGCAGTTCCTCGATACCATATTTGCCCGGGCAAAGTATCCTTTTGACTGGGCGGTATTTGTCGAATCCTGCCTTAGTGACAGAACCAACCCATGGGCAAAGACATACTCAGAGTATCTTTCCAGCAAGCCGAGATCGACGTTCGGCTGGGACTGGCTCGCTGAGAAATACATGGCGGAGGACAACTTCAAACAGGCGGCTGAACGATACAAGCATGTTTTGAGTCGTTGCGAGTCTGCAGATGATAAAAGAATATTTGAGCCTGGACTGTGCCGGTGCTTGTTCCTGGCAGGTGAGTACAGCGAAGCTGTTGCAAGGCTTGAGAGTTTTATTGCAGATAACAAGGCAATCGATGCGAATCTCGTAAAAAAGGCCATGCTAATGAGGGGGCAGGCCTTTATTCAGCTTGGTGAATTAGATAAAGCTACGGAGAGTTTTGTCAGTTTTATGACTGCATATCCCGCGTCAGAAGAGATACCCGACGCCGCTTTCTTTAGAGGCTATTGCTGTATATTACAGGGTCAGTCCGAGAAAGCAGCAGAAACTCTCCGCAGTGTTGCACGTGATTTTCCCGAAAGCAGCTATGCGAGCAGAGCGCAGTTGTGCCTGAGTTTTCTGAAAAATGCGACCAAATAAAAGGGAACGATTATGGCTGTTCCTGTCGTGGAAGTTCAAGATTTAGAGAAGTACTTTGAGGTTGTTCGTCCTCTATACATGCGGTTTCTTTCGCCATTTGCATCCAAGGAAAGAATTCGGGCAGTCAGGGCGGTCAGTTTTGCCGTTGGTTCGGGAGAGATTTTGGGCGTAGTCGGCCCAAATGGAGCGGGAAAAACGACGCTTCTGCGGATACTTGCTGATCTGCTCGAACCAGACGGCGGCTGGGTAAAGCTGTGTGGGCAGCGATTGAGCAAAAGCAAATGCGAGTTCAGGAGCACCATTGGGTATGTTTCCAGTGATGAGCGGAGTTTTTTCTGGCGTCTCAGCGGCAGGCAGAACCTGGAATTCTTCTCGCGTCTTTACGGGATGTCCAGGTCAGAGGCACGCGGAAGGATTACGGAAATGCTCGAAAAGTTTGGTCTGACGAAAAAGGCGGACCAGTTATTTCGTGACTATTCAGCGGGGACTCGAAAGAAGTTTGCACTCATAAGAGCTTTGGTCTATCAGCCGAAGGTCATCCTGCTCGACGAAGTTACCAATAGTCTGGATCCGCCCTCAGCCCGGAGCGTCAAGTCGTTGGCAAGAGAATACGTTTCAAGCGGTGATGGCCGAGCGGGGGTGTGGAGCACGCACCGGCTTGAGGAAGTTGGTGAGATTTGTGACAAAGCACTTGTAATTAATAGAGGCGCCGTGAAGTTTTTTGGTTCCGTCAATGAACTAAAGAATAAATGTGGTCAGCAAGCTGATTATTCGACGCATGGGAACTCCAACGCAGAGGTGGTACATTCGCTGAACGCCGTTCTTGCCGCCAACGAGGGAATCCTTTTGGAGAATAACAGCGAATCAGCGTCTTCATACGAATTGTGAGGTTCGAAAATGGCATTGACCGAAGTGACATATGGCTTTGAGCAGATGAGAAGCCAACTGCTTCAGGCACTAACCCGGGAATCAGCCAGAGCGGCCGGGTTTATTCGCAAGGACATGACGATAGCGATAAGCTATAAGCTTCAGTTTGTATTTCAGTTTTCGCAGGTCTTCTTTGGCGTCGCGATAATATACTTCATTGGTAAAATGCTGGGGCATTCGGGCAAATCGCCCCTGCTGAGAGAATACGGGGCTGATTACTTCGCGTTTGCCCTCGTGGGATTGGCCGTTACGAGCTACTTAAAGACAGGGCTTGTTACGATAACCAACGATATAAGGCAGATAATGAACCAGGGTACATTGGAGGCTATGTGTGCCGCTCCGGTGGGGTACAAGGCGCTGCTTCTTTACACTGCCTTGTGGCCCTTCGTCTTTGAGACGATTCGCGTGGTGTTTTACTTTCTTATCGGAATGATTGTCTTCGGGATGAGGTTTTACGACGCCAACTGGATTGGGGCGGCGGTTACCATGATTCTAACCATACCAATATTCCTGCTGCTCGGAATAATTTCCTCAAGTATATTGATAATTGTAAAGAGGGGAGACCCTATTAACTGGTTCTTTTCCAGCGCAGCGAGTCTGCTGGCTGGAACAATGTTTCCGGTTGCGGTGTTCCCCGGCTGGCTTCGTGCAGTCGCATTTTGTCTGCCGCTGACACATTCACTGGAAGCGATGAGGAAATGCCTTTTAGCTGGAGCCTCGGTCCGGCAGGTTTGTGGCAACCTTTTAGCGCTACTGCTGTTCATGGCGGTTCTGCTGCCGGTTGCCATAGTTGTGAACAATGTATGCATGGCCAGAGCAAAAAAGACAGGCGCATTTACGACGCATTGAGTAAGGGGGTACGCATGAGACATAGGTTAACGATATTATGTTTGGTTGTTTTGTGTATGTATTCCAAAATCCTTCCGGCAGAGACGGAGCACTCAACTTCAAATTTGCCTCAACTGCCGCCCATTGAAACGTTTCTACTGGAGCCAATCGAGCTGGAAAAGGTAAGCGTTTGGGTTCCTGCTGCCAAAGCAGGTCCTGTGATTAACAGAGCCTGCCAGGCGAGGGGAAACTCTTTATACCTGGCTGGGCTGCCTGTATCCGTAAATCATACAAAAACGGAATCGTGCCCGGATGAGGTCGGGAGGTTACTGGCTGAATACACTGCCTCTTTTCATCAGCAGGACCTGCCGCTAACTATATTTAACGGGTGGCAGTGGGAATACACTTACGGCCTGAGCGAGCTTGCGCCGGTCAGGTACGACCTGCCCGCACGCGGTGGTTCGTGGGAAAACTCATGGGAAGCAATACTGACACAAGGCGTAGGTTCGGTGAGTTTTCAATGGACCCGGCTTTCTGCTTCGGGCGATTCTGCGGGCCATTCGGACGGCAGCAAGGAAAAAAGTAATATCGAACTTAGAACCTTTTCTTTTATGAGGACAAGAGATGGGTATCCGAAAACACGAAAGTTGTAGTCTGACATTTTATTTGACTGTATCTGGTGCGATTTTGCTAATGGCGGCCAGGACGTCTTCGGGCGACACTTCGGACGCGGTCAACGCTCTTGCCGCCAGTTATAAGTCGGTTCCTGCTGTGACAATCGCGGAAGCCAAGGCGGCGGTTTCCCGCCTGGAAAAGGCACTCGTTGACTGTGGAGATGCTTATATAGGCTTTAGAATCAGATACCGGACAGGCGTCATATGTTTTAAGGCTCGTATGATGGAAACGTCGGAGGCGAGATTCTCACAAATCGCAAATGAGCCTAACTGCCCCGAACTTATCCGGATATGCAGTTTTAATATGATAGGGCAAATCACAAGATTGGAAGGAAGAGACCGGGAAGCCCTCGCGGCCTTTGACCGGGCGGCAAATCTCTTGGAACAACGGTTAGCCGTCGGCCCCGAGCATTGCGACAACCCGGCGATGGTAAAACTATGCTGCTCCGTGTTGTTCAGCAGCGCCGAGATTTGCGAACAGCGCCGCGAGTATGCCGCCGCCATCACAGCGTACAGTCGTTTACTTCGTGTATTGAGCAAAAGCAAGAACATTGACTTATTGAAGCAGTATGGTCCGCTGGCAATTGACAGGATATCGCAGCTTTACCTGCGGCAAGGTAGAGTCGCAAAGTACATGGAAATGGGAGACACGCTAATTACAAACTACCCGGAATATTACCGAGTACCAATCGTTGAATTGGAAATAGAATGCGTTAAAGTCCTAAAAGTTGTTGCTGCAGATTGTGACCTTTCCGGCGGAGGCTTTGGCGCACCGGCACAGGCGATTGGTTATATTAAAAATTCCGGGGAAAAGACTTCAGCAGGGCCCATCGTTGATAAGCTCGACAGGCTTTGCCGAAAGTATCAAACGACCTACGGAGGGATTTTGCTTCAATACCATTACGCCTGGTTTCTGGATGCGCTCGGTGAAAAGGACAAAGCCATGAAAGTGCTTGGGCGGATAGCTTCTATCGATTTTGGGGGCAGTAATCATAAATTCTGGGAAAGCCGGATTATAGAAACGACACAGGAGTATGCAAAGACACAATACGCTGTTATGCTGACCGAGAAAGAGGATTATGGCGAAGCATTGCGAGTGCTGGGCAGCCTCCGGACACATCCGGACAAATCCCACATAGCCGAGTTGGCAAACTCTCTAACTAATTGTATCCAAATTCTCAAAAGGGAGGTCCCTAAGAATGAAAACGAATAGATGCAGCCGCCCATCAGACTGCAAGTGCTTCTTTCTGCCCATCCTGGTATGTATGACATGCAGCATCGGTCTTTCTGGCGCCGAGGCCGGCAGGCCGGAGATGGACAACGAAATTGTTGATTGCAGCGCTTTCCGCGAGACCCTTCAAGCGTCAGATGACATTAAAGCAATGTCGATCGGCGATTCCATATTTGCGCGTTTGGTACAGAAATATCGAAACGATGCAGGTTTCAGGGCCTACGAAGCGAAATTAAATGCGGCCGAATTCCTGGCCAACCAGATGCAATCTCAGCTAAAGCAAGCAACCGATAAACAATTAGTGTCTGCTACACAGGACCTATTCAATAAACAAGGTACCGGCAGCAGGCAAAGATCCCCCACGGTGGCTCCTGCCAAAAGCTTTTACGAGACATCCGTAAAGCTGTTCTCGAATCCAATAACAACAGGCCGTCTTGTATCTGAAGAAAAAGCTTTTCTTTCACAATACTATGACCTGAAGTTGAGGCTTCTTACCAGCGTGATAGCAAAAGCCGGACAGGCCCTTGCGATTACCGAGCCGAGTTTTAGAGGAACACACGACTGCGTGCTGGTTCTGCCGCTGTTACACGTCTCAGACAAACAACCGGTCAATATCGATGTTTTGCCGAGGTGGATGCGGCAGCCGGAACAGTTGGATATGTTTTCCGATTCATGCTTGTTGCATTTTGGTTTGCCGTTTCATGCGATGATGCTCGCAAAGAAATCCGCCGAAATCCGAGAAAAATCATTTTCAGAACTTGACTTCTACAAGTCCGCCGCACAAAAATGCGGCAAATCATCTCCACATATTGGCGCCGATTGTCTGGTCAGAGCGATAGATTATGTCCCCGACAAAGACCCTAATGCAACGGTTGCTTTGCAGTTTGACGTGGTTCAATTGTGGCTGGATTCGGACAACTTCATTTTTGCGGCCGGCCAGGCTCATAAGATATTCGAGGCTTATCCGAACCATCCGGCGGCCGGTAAAGCCATTTGGCTATACCATTACGCACTTTCGAAAAGCAATAACATCGACGAGATACTGGCACATATAGACGAGGCTTTGGGAGACAAACGCTGTGAAGCTTACAAATCCAAGCTGATGTATATAAAGTGGTGGGCGCTGCACCGCAAGCGGGATGAAACGGCCAGAGTCGCCGCCATTGAATATGAGTTGCTGAAACTATACGCTGATGACCCAAGGGTAGCTCCTATTTTGCTTTCTCGCGCGACGGACTCTTTGGCTCGGCAGGATTATAAGGGTGCCAAGGAGTTATTGACTCAGCTTGTGGAGAAATTCCCTTCGAGCAAAGCCGCAGAACAGGCAGAACAGATGTTAGCCAAGTTGAAAACCACCAAAGGGGCGCAATAGGTCTTGCATATGGGTCGGCCCACATGGCAACACGCAGCAATTGTTTCAGCTATCACTGTAATCTGTCTGATTGGGGGATGTGCTTCCGAATGTCCAAATGCGCCCGTCAGCAAGCTCCAGAAAACTAAGCCACCGCTGAATGTGATCTTGATTACCATAAGCAGTTTGCGCGCGGATCATGTTGGCAGTCTTGGCTACGCAAGGGATACGACCCCCAGTTTCGACGCATTTGGCCGGGAAAACGTCCTGTTTCGAAATGCGTTTGCCGCGTCCGGATGGATGATGCCGGCCCACGGGTCGATTTTCACTTCATTGTACCCAAACGTTCATGGGGGTACTCATATCAACAACAAGCTTGGCCTTGAGCATGATACTTTGGCCGAAATACTTAAGGCTTATGGCTACTATTGTATTGGTTTTTGCTGCAGTCCTCGGTTAGACCGGGAGCACGGTTTTGCGCAGGGATTTGACATTTATGATGACTATAGTGTTCCTCTCCTGCTGCAGAGCATGACTTTTGAAAATGAGGAAAGCCTGGATATTAACAAGCAAATAACCAACGAGTTGATCAATGACGCCGCGATTAGATGGTTACGAAATAATACCCATAAGCCCTTCTTTATGTTCCTTCATTACTATGACAATCACTGGGATTATTTGCCGCCTCCACCCTACGACCAGCTCTTCGATCCTAATTATCAAGGGCCGATTGACGGCACGAAAATAGCCCGAGAGCCATTGTACAGTAATCCGCCGGGTGACAGAGATATACAGCATATTATTGCACTCTACGATGGAGAAGTCAGAAAAACTGATAATGATTTGGGAGAAATGCTCAGGTTTCTTAAAGATAAGGGGCTGTGCTCCAACTCCATTGTAATCGTTTTGGCCGACCATGGAGAACAGTTCTACGAGCACGGGCGTACCAGCCATCAGGGGCTTTTTGAGGAGTTAATCCACATTCCGTTGGCAGTTTCAATTCCCGCCGCGCAAGCCGAGCGTAAGACTATCGATTGTCTTGTCAGCCAGATGGATATTTTGCCCACTATCCTGGATTATTTGGCAATACCGATACCTGAAAAATGCCGGGGCAAAAGCCTCAAGCCTATTATTGAGGGCGAGGTCGGAACGGTCAATGAGTTTGTATTTGCCGAATACACCGGCGGAGCAATTCCAGATTCATATGTCGTGCGTTCGGCTCGGTATAAGTATTATGAGCAGGCTGGCGAGGCATTTGCCTTTGACTTGTTGGCCGACCCCACGGAGCAGCGTAAGGTCTTTCCTGACGGCTTTCCAGAGCTGCTACAGCCACTTCGGGAGAAGCTGAAGAGGCTTCGGCCTGAACCGTAACGAGAGTGTTAAGTTGCACAAGGATACGATTTTTTCGAAAGAACGATTTTTTTCCGCTCGCGAGCACTTGCAGTGTAGGAACTTACAAAGCGGCCCAAGAAAAACCTCGATTCTTCGACCTAAGATTTTGCAGTTTTTTGGCAATTACTCACGGAAACCCAAATACCGGCCCTCCAAAAACGCGGCCGACTTCGCGTAAGGTTGGTCGTTGGAAACTGACTGTAAAAAGCGCATGTGACATCCTGTTAAGGCTTTTGGCCGCGGTACTCTTGATCGCCGCCACCCTCAAAGGCTGGCAACTGCTTATCGTGCCGATTGCTAATAACGACATCTGGTCGTACCGGCCGTTTCTCATCTTTCAGCTCGAGTTCGAGCTTGCCCGCCTCGCTGCTTGTCCGCCGCAGGCGGATTTGGCGGGTACTCTTGGCGGGTCCACCCACGCAATTCACTGCCTGAAGGGTGGCAGCCTCAAGCGAAGCTTGGGGATGGTTCCCCTGACTTGCCCGCCACGCCGCTTGTCCGCCGTTTACCCGCCGCTCCTTCTGGCGGGTAGGCGGATTTGGCGGGCTTGGCCGCCCGGAGTCCCCCTACCACGCCCCGCCGACGCATCAATTCCATGGTTAGCCCGCAAGCCTGCCTTGCGGGGAAAAATCTGCCCTCCCGCCAACTCCTTTGTCAACATTTAACCGTAACTGCCGGCTGGCCCTTGTTGGAGTTTCATATTCTGATGTCTGACTTGTCCGACACCTTTCAAATCACCTTAAACTCAATCTTTTCCGCCATAAAATGGCATTCCTTCGGTCAGATATTCTTCAGCGAAAATCCTTTTCCTTGAAGTTATCTCCGCCGGTTCTGCCGACGTTGTTTCTTTCCAGCTATTCATAGATTATTTAAAGAGTCTCGCCCAAAATGTTCCGCTTTTTCTCCAATATTTACGCAGATGTTCCAGTTTTTTCCGGAATCGATTCTTTCGATTGCCTTTTATATTGAAATAAAGAAACTGACCAAATTCTTCGAACATGATGCTTTCAACTTTCTCCGGGTTGTCCGTTTCAACCCAAGCAACTTTTGAATGCTTGAAAATCCACTTATTCAGCTTCGATTTTTCATCTTCTCCTTTCAACTGCTTTTTGGGGTCCAGTCCCAACTCGTCATACAGTAAGGCTGCGAGAGTCTGACGAAAGGTTGAACCTTTGCTATTTTTATTTAAGTGATCACCGAAAATACGGTCTCTTAAGGTCCTCTCTTTTTTTTCCCCCGCTACACCGACATATAACAAAAACCACTTTTTTGTTCCCCACCGGTCGATGTCTAGTTCGATAAAATCCACTTTAGGTTCTGGTGATTCATGAAAGAGAGTACTAAAATAATGGTCGAAATACCATGCATAAACTCCTGGTCTTTCAGGTATTAATTGTTTCTTGTAATAGAGGTCCTGTGGGTTGTATGTCTTGGGGTCAAAAAGATCCATGACCTGTGCCAACAATGCTGGTTTTTTCTTCGCAAGATTCTCAATATATCCGCAACGGATGCATTTGTGCCCATCCCAGCTTGAGTCAAGGTGACAATTCGGACATGTTTTACTTTTTTTAAACCAGTTAAACATGTCCCAACCTTTCGGGATTCTTCTTTATCGCTTTATTAAGTTTGCTTTCTTCTTCTACCTGCCCTGCAAGCTCGCCGGTCAATTGTTTCATCTTCTGTTCAAACGGTATCCCGTCGTCCGCCTCTTCTTTTATCCCCGCATAACGCCCCCGGCGTTAAGACAAAGTTGTGCTTTCGGATTTCCGCCAATGTTGCTCATTTGCAGAAGCCCTTTATCTCTTTATAGACACCCTCACCTTTGCTTGCTCTCCCATCAGGAGAGGATAATTTAACGGCGTCAGCGATGCGTTGAAGAACATTTTCCGGACTTGCGAGAAAATCTTCGTTTTTAAATCTTAAGACTGTCAATCCCATTGATACAAGATAGGCATCGCGCCGTTGGTCATGTTTCTTCTGGTCCTTGCCGCCATGAACTCCGCCATCAAGTTCTATCACCAGCTTTTGTTCGTGACAGTAGAAATCCGCTATGTAATCACCGAACTGGTGTTGACGACGGAATTTCAGGTTCATATATCGTCTGTCTCGCAGTAACTCCCACATCACCAATTCGGCAGGTGTCTGTTTTTTTCTTAATTTCCTGGCGGTTTCAACTAATCCGGAAAAATCAAATCCTCCTCGATAATGCCCCTCTACCACTGGGAGAGGGTTAGGGTGAGGGTCGCCTCTCCATAGGCGATAAGTCCCCGCAATTTTGGCAATGTCGTCATCGGAAAATTCCTCGTGCGTTCGGTCTCTCATATACGCTATTTAACACCCCCATATCACCTTAAACACTATCTTCTCCGCCACAAAATCTTCTCGCCGTGCTTGCGCCCGTCGCAGCAGCTAGTGCCGTTTCTAAAAAGTTATTGTTACTTTTTGTCATTCCCACGAAGGCGGGAATCCAGTCTTTTCGGATTCTGGCTTCTGCATAAAGGGCGGAGTGACGCATTAGAAAAGTGAAACTTATTTAATGGAAACGGCACTAGGGTCAAATCAGCTTGGTCTGCAATTCTAATATCTACAGTCTCTTAATTTCGGGCAATCCTATCCGAGATAAAAAACTAGCGAATCGTTGAGAAATATCCTCTCTGAACAATTCTGAAACAGCGCAAACAAAATTTTGTTCTTTGAGTTTTCTAAGAGATTCAACATCTACTGAAAAATAATGCTTAAAGTCTATCACGCTAGGCACTAGAGACAATTCTTCAGGAAATTCAAGGTAATGGTATCTTGGGTTTTGATTTGTAATCAAATAATTGCCTTGAGTTTTTCCTTTATTTATTTGGCCCATAGTCAAATTCAATTCACTTAGATGCGTGCCCTGAAATACATGCTCTGCGTTGTATATCGGTGCTACCAAGACGGAAAGAACAAACTTATCGTGATTGTCTTTTTGGGGTTCTTCCCATCGGAATTTAGAATCTTGTGCCAAATCGCAATCTTGTGTTAATACTATTACAAGCGGAAATTTTATTTTTGATATTTCAAGAGCTCCATCGTGTTCCGTAGTATGTTCTATCCATTCAACATCTTTATAGATATCGCCTTGGGAAACTCTATTGGATCGTTCTGTTTTAACGCTGATCATGGATGATGCTGGCCCTTATAATTATCCTTTTGGGTTTCGAAATAGGATAATATTTTGCTGATTCTTTCATATCTTCGTCCATATCTGCCATTGGGAGATCTGGAGCCGCTGTGCCTTCATCCGAAGCATATTCATTTATATCGGAATTTTTATCAATCATGTATTCATCTCCTTACGCAGTTCATCAGTAATACATTTCTCGAAAAATTCCTCAATTTTATTGTGGAATCTTTCAAGATTTTCTATAATACTATCTTTATCCTGACTTCCTTCATAAAATGCATCATAATCTAAAATGAATTCCTTGCTGCGTATCAACGCCGGATAATCAGGATTATTCATGCCGTACTGAAATTTCAAAAGGATATCACCATAATTTAATACAATCGTATTGAGTGCTCTACAAATGTTCGTCTTGTCATTAGCGGCAGCAAACATTTGGAGTATAGTTGAATTCAAATACTTGCTCCAATCCATCGGGTTATCTTCTTGCAGCTTAATGTTATTTATATATCTCAGACCAAACCGCTTAATGACAATTGCCTTATCTTTTTCATAAACTTCAAACAATTTTTCTATTATCGCTACAAAATCTGCTTTGAGTTTTTCAAATGTCTCATATTTATTATATACTACAAACACGAAATCCTGTGTTATGCAAAGTGTTTTTTCTCGACTCTTCCCGTGATAGTTCCACTGATTTGCCACCATACTGCTTTCAGCAGATATTTCTCCAGTTGGTTTAAATTTAATTTGTCCCATCATTACTTTCTTAGGCTCGGCAATCGGAAAAGACTTTATGGCCAATTCAGCCACTTCGCCGGGTTGCGCTTCTGCCATTCTTGGTAATGGTGTCGCAAAATCGATCCGTGCAATTACTTTATCTAAATAATTTGTTTTATATTTGTTTCCCATAATTATCATACCAATTAATTATTTTGCACTCATGGTATCTTGCGTTTTCTATATCACCTTAAACTCTATCTTCGCCGCCTCCTTATGCAGGGAGGTATTTCTTTTCAACTCGTCGTTATTCTTAAAGCCGGCGTAGATATTCTTTCGCAGCTTATCCCCGGCCTTAAAAAGAGTCTTTTCAAAACTCTCCGCCTTGCCGTTCGTCCTTGAAGCTTGGTTTGCCATATTTTTCCCGCTCATTTGTAACTATTTCACTAATACGGGGGCATTGTACGTGCCAAAAGCCTTTGTGTCAAGCATTTTTCGCAAAAGGCAAATTGGGTTTTTTTCGTACTGAAAGAGCCGGCCTGCGCCGCCGGGGCGCCGGCTAAAACCCTCGCAGATGCTCACCATCGACAACCCCAGCCCCAACTCCCTTGCCCCGCTAAAAATAGCCCCTTTCTTGGCCGGGCACGGCTTTTTTGTTGACTTTTGTTTGACAATCTGTTAAAATTCTCACCGCTTGTCCGCCGTAGGCGGATTTGCCTGCCCCTTAGGGGCCAGAAGGCAAGTATAAGGCGCTGGTAGCTTGCCCCTTTCCCTGGGGGGGCGGCAGACTTGCCCGCCATCCTTCTAGCGGGTTCGTTTGGCGGGTAGGCGGACTTGCCCGCCGTAGGCGGGGACCCGCACGTTTTTGTATCAGCAGATACACGCCAAATATAATCGTGCCGTCAGGCATCCTGTGGATTAGCGAATCCTCAACAACCGTCAAATACGCAATACGATATACGCAATACCCATGACGCAATACGAAATACGATATACGCAATACGATATACGAGCTACGAGCGACGAGTCATGGGCGACGGATATGCCCTCTACACTTGTCGAGAATCCTCTACAAATTCGCCCTTTTATGCAAAACAAACCCAATTTCCTTATGCCCGAAATGAACGCAACCTTAGTTCCCACAAAGGATTATGAAAATGAAAAACGGTTTCATTCACCACCAAAACAAACCCAATTTATGCCATAGGTATCAAACCCAATCTCCCTCTGCCCAAAATGAACGCAACTTCCCTTCAGACAAAGGGTTACGAAAGTGAAAACGCCCTCCCCCTCCGGGAAAACAAACCCAATTTGTCGCCGGGGCCTTACAGGCTATTTATAGCGGTCCATAAGGCTGGCGAAGGTTTCGAAGAGGTAGCGGGAGTCGTGCGGGCCGGGCGAGGCTTCCGGATGATACTGGACGGAAAAGGCGGCGAGCTTTTTGCAGCGGAATCCCTCAAGGGTATTGTCGTTAAGGTTCATATGTGTCAGCTCAACGTCCTTGCCCTTGAGAGAATCCAAATCGACGCAGAAGCCGTGGTTTTGGCTGGTTATTTCAATCCTTCCGGTCTGGAGGTTCTTGACGTGGTGGTTGGCTTCCAGTACAAATCGGACGCCGAACGTTTCAGGCATGAACTCGAACAGAGATTTCGAAAGTTTAATCTGGAACTAAATGCCGAGAAGACACGGTTGATTGAGTTCGGACGTTTTGCAGCCGAACGCAGAAGATCGCGTGGAGAAGGCAAGCCGGGAACCTTTGATTTTCTGGGTTTTACGCACGTATGCAGTAAAATGCGGACAGGAAGGTTTGTGGTACTTCGGCGACCGATGAAGAAGCGTATTCGGGCAAAGCTCAAAGAGATCAAACGCATACTTCGAATGTATTTACATGCACCTATTGCCCAAGTAGGCCAGTGGTTAAGAGCAGTCTTGAATGGGTGGTACCGCTATTATGGAGTACCACTGACGTTTGAGGTGTTGGGTACATTTTGTCGGCAAGTGGCATGGCTCTGGTTTAGATCGCTGCGGCGAAGAAGTCAGAAAAGTCGTATGACATGGCGACGTATGCATCTGCTTATTAACCGTTGGTTGCCAAGGCCGCGTATTATGCATCCCTATCGCTGGAACCGTTTGCGCGTCAGGACTCAAGGCAGGAGCCCGGTGCAGTAATTCTGCACGCCGGGACCTGTGCGGGGGGCTGTGAGTAATCACAGTCCCTACCGCAACCAGATTTTGGAATAAGCCCTTCATCTGGTCGTTATCCATTTCTCAATCGCGTCATTACTTTTAGTTGACTTTCGGCGTTTTCTTTCTCGCACGACTTGCGCGAGTTTGTTGAACCTCGCGGCTTCCGGCCGTGACGGACTTTGCTGCAGCCCTGGCCGTTTGCTCATTTGGCGTTCCACACCGATAGTCAGTTATGCGGCTTACCCCTGAGCGGCGGGTACGATGTTCCCTTCCCATACCATCTTTTGAGAGTTTTCACTTGACAGACAAACCCGAATACGTTTTGTTTGCCTGACGGACCTGTATCCAAGAATTGTGTGGATTAGATGTTGCTCACAATGTTAATCGTTTTATCGGGAAGACATTGGCGATGACGTCTCGCCAGAGATTGTTGAATGTAATTAACGGAAAGCCGCCTGACAGAACTCCGGTAACGCTTTTTGTGACGGATACCGATATTGAAGACGGCCCGCCTGATTGCGTACTGGGCCAAAGGACCCGCGATAACATAGGCGACCTCATAAGATTTCATGAGATTCTCGGTATCGACATAATGCTCAGAATCAGCGTGGACGTGTTTGAACCGATTGCCTTTGATTGTGACAGCGACGACTGGGTTAATGCGTGGGAGTTTGGCGGCGACACGAGACAACTCGTTCACACTATCACCACTCCCGAAGGCCGGCTCACCGAGACGTTCGGCCTCGAAGGTGAAGATTTTCACGGCGACCCCAGCAAAGACTGGATGAAACTGCGCAACGTCAGGACCGAAGCGCTTGTCAAGAGCGTGGACGATTTACAGACAGTCAAGAAATACAGGCCGCCGGTCCCGGTCTATGATTTCAGCCATATAAAACGCATACAGGATAGATTGGGTGACAGAGGGATTGTCCTGCCGCGGGTCCCGAGCAGCGTTTTCAATTCGGCCTTCGGCTTACGAAAACTCGAAGACCTCCTTATGGACCCCCTTCTCAATCAGGATTTTTACCGGGAACTTATGGAGCTGTGCACCGACGATGTAATTCAGGTAGGTCAACAGATTGCCAGAGTGGGAGGGGACGTTATGCGAGTCGTCGGCAACGTTGCCAACAGCGGAATGGTCGGCGCCAGGTTCTATCTGGACCACATTTTTCCCTATGAGAAACGGTACATTGATGCGCTGGCAGCCGGCGGAGCAAAGGTCCTTTTCCACAATTGCGGCCAATGTGCGGGCCTATTGGAAGTCTATCGTCAAATGCTCGATGGTCAGGCCCTTGAATCGTTGTCCACCACCGGTTCGGGCGGCGACATCACCAGCCTGAAAAGTGCTCGCGAGGCGCTCGGCGACCGCGTCGTTATGGTCGGCAACTTCGACCAGGTACGCCTGCTCAGAGAAGGCACAAAAGACCAGATAACAACAGAAGTTAAGAAGATATTCGAAGAAACCAAGGGCGACCATCGCTTCATATTCAGCACTTCAGACAGCATAGTGCCGGGGACGCCGAAGGAAAATATCGAGGCGCTTGTGGAGGCCGCCGTTGAGTGCGCCTCCAAAGCCTGATTCCGCACGCGCGTTAATGGGTTCTGAAGCGGCAGGCTAAGTGCCATTCGGCGATACGAGATTCACTACGGTCCGAAGGTCGACCTGCTCGAGAGAATCACAAATCAAATCAGCCGGCCGAAGGTTTTCGCCGGTTGTTGTGTTGGTGACGGCGATACACCTGGCCCCTGCCGCTTTGGCCGCCTCAACTCCTCCGGGGGAGTCTTCTATCACCACACAGTTTGCAGGCGGTATCCCCATCCGTTCGGCGGCAAGCAGGAAAAGGTCCGGATGCGGCTTTTTGTTCCTGACCTCGCTTCCGGTGACATAGGCCATTTTATGATATGGAACTTTCGCCCCTTTGAGGGCGGCCTCCGACATCCGGCGGCTGCTCGATGTCGCTATGGCCAACCTGAAGTCGGGCCTTGCCAGCGCTGTACCCATCAGTTTCAGTACGCCGCCGAAAGCAGGCGCAGGCGATTGCTCCATAAGCCCGACGAAGTTCCGCTCGCGCATCTCCATCGCCCGGCCCAGTTGCTCATCGGTCAGCTCAAGGCCATGAACCTTCGCGGCGGCTTTGATATATGCCTCTGCGCCGCGTCCCACACCCGCCTCGAAATCCTCGGGCTTTACGCCCTTTATGCCGAACAGGTCCACGAAGACCTTGATTGTCGCCTCGGCGGTGGCCGGCTCGGTATCGGCAATCACCCCGTCAACATCGAAAATCAGACCATATAACTTAGGCATTGTCTTTGTCCCTTAAATCAACGTTCAGCGGGAAAATGGTATCAGTTTTGAATTTTTTTCGCCACGTTTTTGTTCGGCGCGCATTTATAATAGCGATGATAGGTGGTACAACGGCGAAAATCGGCGGAGTAGTAGATATTAGCGTACGCGACAACAACACAGAGCTAAACGACAGACAGTTGATTGCCGACGGCCGCAGCGACCCGGCAGCATTCACACTGTTGTATCGCCGGCATTACGACGCTGTGTTTCGGTATTGTGTGCACCGTCTTTTCGACAGGCAGACAGCCGAGGATGTTACCTCCGCGGTATTTCTTAAAGTGGTTGAGAAGCTCGGTCGCTTCAAAGGCGATGAACAACAGTTTCGAAACTGGCTCTATAAAATCGCAACCAACGAGGTCAATAACCATCTAAGGCATGCCGCTCGTCGAAACAGCTTGCTTGAACGCTTTCGTAAGCGGGCTGGCCGACAAACCGGTGACTGCCGGCCGTTGACTGATGAATCCGGCGAGAAATTGGCCCTTTTGAAACAGGCAATGCTGACTTTGAGGCCAAGGTGCCAGACTATCATCACACTGCGTTTCTTTGAAAACCTTAAGTTAACCGAAATTGCCGAGGTGCTGGGCAGCAACCCGGGCACGATTCGCAGCCAGTTGGCGCGGGCGCTTGCCAAGCTGCGAAGGAAAATGGCTCTAGGCAAGCAGGAGGTTCGAAAATGACCGATGACGAGAGACAATTCGAGAATTTCGTTCGCCAAACAGAATTTGACGACACACCCGACCCTAATCATCGCGACAGGCTCGAACGGCATCTTCTCCGTGCCCTTGGGAAGAGGCCACCCCGGCAAATTGAATTTTGGAGAATTGCCATGAAAAGCAAAATAACCAAACTTGCCGCTGCGGCTGTTATTCTAATCGCGGTGGTGCTTTCAGTAGCCATATTGGATAAGTCGATACCTTCGGCTTATGCGTTGGAACAGACCATCGACGCTATCAAGTCCGTGCGTTTCATGCATATAGTCCGTGGACCACGGGAGAATAAAGACTACGGTGATGAACGGTGGATTGAGATTATGCCGGACGGTTCCCAGGGCAGGTATCGCCAGCATATGCCTCCGCGGTTATTCGTGGTGGATGACCGCAAAACCGTTTTCGCTTACCGTGAAAACAAGAACACGGTAGTGCTATACGACCCCAACGACCAGTCATTCACATGGTATGGCAACCCAGGCAAGTGGCTTGCCGAACTTGCCGATGGCAACTTGACGCCCATCGTTGAGGAGTATGTGGATTACAAGGGACGGGCAGCGCATCTGGTGCGCGATCCCAGGACAAGCAGGAAAGTCTATATCGACACGCAGACCAAGTTGCCGATAGCCTACGGAGGGTATGATATCACCTACGAAGAGCCTCCCAAAGGAACTTTTGACATTCCACCTGTACCCGAAGGGGCGATACTTGTGGACAAGCGGCCCGGCGCCGAGTTGACCGAAGAGCCGGAGTGGATGAAGCGCAAAACAGAAAGCGACAAGAAACTGGATGAACACGATGAAAAATGTGCCCCCCTCTTCCGCGAAGCAATGCACAAATTAGCTGAGGGCAAGTACGAGGAGGCGGCAGAGTTGTTAACTGTCGTGGTGGATCTTCAACCCATGCGCAACTGGGTCTGGCACTGGCTGGGCAAGGCCTACTACGAACTGGGCCAGTACGAAAAGGCGATTGTGATGTATTCCGTGTGGTGCCGTGGCGGTACTCTCTCCTGTTATAATCTCGCTCGCGGCCGAGCCTACAGAAAGCTCGGTATGGAGATGGCCGCAAGGAAAGACTTCGAAATCGCCCTCGAAGCAATGGTCAAGAGTTTGCGAGATATGGACAGCATGAAGGCACGACTCTTCGATTACGCCGAGGACCCGCTCTATCGGTACGACAAGCAAAGACGCCCGAGTGAAAAGGAGAGTTTCACGAAAATGGTCTACCGTTTAAGAGAGGTAACAGGTGAGAATTTCGGTTACGACCGTTCGCTCGATACACCCGAGGAAATTGAGCGGGTCATTTCCGCCTGGGAGGACTGGTGGTCCGCGCACGCCCCTGATTACTTGGTGGTCGGTCCTTAAGTCTGCGGCGGAAGCGGCACCTTAGAGCTTGAAGCGCGGGTGAATCTCCGGCTGTAAATCGCACGTTTCTATTTTTAGGAGAACTGAATATGCATCCTGACCATTCGGTAAGTAAAGGGATAATATGGACACTATCCTTGATCTATGTGTTCGCAACTGGCGTAGCGCACGGTGCGGCGGCGAACTGCCGGTACGACGTTACCGCCGTCATAGACCAAGGTAAGGGAACCGTCAAAGTCAAAACAAAGTTGATGTATCATAACGGCGGCTCCGCAACCCTTCATGAGTTGGTATTCCACTTTACTCCAAACCAGAAACAAAAGGAAAAAGGTTTGGTGCATGTTGACGAAAACGCTTCGGTCGCTGACGAATCGGGACAACCGTTACACGTGTCGCCCTTTGTCCGTGCCGGTAAACCCGTGGAAGACTACTTTATCGTGGAGCTTCGTAAACCCCTCGAACCAGGCAAGTCGGTGGAGTTACAGATGCAATCAGAGGCGGCTGTGCTCATGCGATGTGGGGCCCGTATAAAGAATCTTAGAGGCTGCTGGCATCCGAGAGTAGCGTATCGGGATGATAGGGGTTGGCGGTTCGGTGTTGAGCAGTTCGCCGATTACCGTGTGACTGTTGGGCCGCTGCCTCAGCCTCTTATCCCCATATCGGGTAAAGTAGTGGAACGCCGAAAAGATGAAAACGGCTTATGGACAATTACCTGCGAGGCCACCGATATTCCCGATTTTAGCATGGTGTTATCACATGCAGAGCATGTGATTACGGCCGTGCAGGGTGACGTAACAATCAACTGTTTTTACACACAAAATAAGGAGGGGGCGGAGCAGAGGCTGAGTATTGCCAAAGATGTTGTGCGTTTCTATCGCGATTTGTACGGGTTCTATCCGGGCACATGGCTCAACATAGTCGCCTACGACAGGGGAGGCGGCGGGGGCGGGCCCGTCGGCAGCAACATAGTCTATGTCCTCAAGGACAAATTGTCGTGGGGCGTCGCCCATGAAATCGGCCACGAATATTGGGGATGGAGCTGGGTCACAGGCGTCCCCGATACGGATCCCACCAGAACCTGGCTGTGCATGGGGATGGGACTCTGGTCCGACCGCCAGTATATGCAAGCGCGAAACATGCCCTGCACCGTTTATTCTAATATGCTCAACGAATATTTGGACGCTGTAAGATCTGGATTTAATACCAAGCTTGAGAATACAACTGAAAAAGATTTAAAGTCTCGAATGCATGATCAAGACCTGCTGCACGATAAGGGTTACGCCATAGCATTGATGCTCGAACACCTTTTGGGTAAAGACGTCCTGCGCCAAATAGCCAAAACAACTTTGGACCAGTTTGCCCGTCAGGCTATCGATGCAGAAGACTTTCAGAGGGTATGCGAAGAGGTAAGCGGGCAAGAGCTGGACTGGTTTTTCCATCAATGGGTCCACACTAATGATAGTTTAGACTATGCAGTAGTTGATGCAAAGACAACCCAGGTTGATTCAAAACAGCAAATCGCCGTTTCGATAGAGGCCAAAGGCTCTGCACGAATGCCTGTTGACGTGTTACTGGAGCTGACCGACGGTAGTGGTGTGCGCAAGCGTGTAGCTCGAAATGAGGAACGGTGCACATTTACTTCCGACAAACCCTGGCGAAGGGTGATTGTTGACCCTGATGAATACCTGCCGGATACAAACAGATTCGACAACACAATGGTGGCCCTTGACGGCAAGATGAGTGAACGCGAGGCGGAGGCAATCGAGGAGTTTCACAAGACCCGGAAAAAAATTCTCGCTGGCGAGAAGTACGAGGATACTTCCACGCCTCTTGGGACTTTCCTGACGCTTCTGTCACACCTGCATGCCCGCGACGCGGATGCGTTCAAGCGAATCAATCGGCTCAGCCATGACGATGAGAACCTGGACCCAAGATTAACAGATAAACAGATGGCTGATTTGGAGCAGGCGTATGCCCGGTTTGATATCCTTCGCACGCCCTTGCCGCCCGGACAACCGGAAGGGGACACCTACTGGCCGATTTATATGAGAAGAGGCGATAAGGCGGAATTGGCTAATACATTTGTATTTGGTTTCCGCGATGGAAAGTGGAGGCTGTTTGGGAATTTCGGCCCCCGGACCGATTGGCGCAATTCGATCACGGAAAGACTATCGGAGTGGGAGGAAAAAGAAAAGTATAAAGGAGACCCTTTTCTCACGAGTGAGATCACTGAAGCCGAGGCACGGGTTATCGAGAGATTTCGCCGAATCATGGAGAAGATTCGTGCCGGCCAGAAGTACGAGGACATGTCGACACCTGTGGACCTTCTCCTGACCATCATGTCTGCTTTATATTCCCACGACACCGAGGCACTCAAACGAGCTATAGTCTGGGCGCGGTTCCAAGACGATGAAGAAGCAAAACGCGTGCTACAGGGTTGGGACGTTACTGAATTTACTAAATATGACATCCTTCGTGCTCCACTGCCTCCCGAGCAACCGGAAGAAGGTATGATTTGGCCGATTTACGTGAGGCATCCTCGTACCGGCAAGTGGGATGATACTTTCGTGCCTGCTTTCTGGAAGGGAAAATGGCAGTGGACGGGCAATTTTGGCAGACCATGCGATTGGCGACCTTGGATACCGAGAAAAAAACGGAAGTTGGAACGAGAAGGGAAATAAGCGTCCGACGTCAGATTAACACGCCGCTGGGCCATTTGCTCCGCGGCGTTTTTTTTGTGCGCTTTCGGTCGGGGCTGGTTCTTGGACCATAATGGTCAAGAAGACCGGGAAAGCCCCTATTTTCTTTAGACCCAAACAAGTGCTCAAAGTGTTATGTTAGTGGCGAACGTTCGTTTAGGACTGCTTTAGTGGGCCTTATGGAAGACAAGCTGCTTGTGCAAAGGTGTAAACGCGGGAGTAAGGAGGCTCTGCGTCGGATCTATGAAAAGTACAAGAATGATTTGATGGTCCTGGCTGTCGCCCTCTTGAATGATACCAGCGCCGCCGAGGACGTGGTGCACGATGTCTTTGTCTCATTTGTTCAGGCTCTTGAGGGGTTTCGACTGACGGGGACCCTCAAAGGTTATTTAGCCACCTGCGTTGCTAATCGTGCACGCAACGTAAACCGCTTGAGACGGAGTCATACGGTAGCACTTGATGAGGTGGAGCCCATTGGCGCGGATTCGAACGGGGCTTATGAGTCAATTGCGTGCAACGAGCAGTTGCAGCAACTAAGCCGCGCGGTGGCACAACTGCCCTGCCAGCAACGAGAAGTGGTCGTCCTGCACTTGCGAGCGGGGATGAAGTTTAGAGCAATTGCAAAGTCACAAGGCATCTCAGTCAACACGGCCAAGAGCCGGTACCGGTATGGAATGGATAAACTGCGGTCAATCTTGAATAGTGAGGCGAAAAAATGAAACCGGCAGACAACATAAACAGACTAATTAAGGAATCAGGTGTTTCAATTAGTTCCGAGGCGGATAAGAGAATTCTCAATGACGCGTTGGAGCATCTGGAAAGAGTGAGACAAACAAAGCCGGCTGAAACCGGGCTTGACATTTGGAGAATCGTCATGAAAAGCAAAATGGTCAGATTTGCCGCAGCCGCGGCGGTCATTTTGGGCGTCATACTGTCGCTGAGAGTCTTCGATAGCGCGGTCGCACCCGCTTACGGAATCAGCGACCTGCCAGAGCTGCTGTGCGATGCAAGGACCCTACACATCAAATCTACGATCTGGAATTACGCACCAGACCCTAATCAGCCGGAGCTTATGACAGCAACAATCTTGCCAGAAGAACGTTGGATCGACCTTGAAAATGGCAGATTTCGACGCATATCCCATGAGCCTGACCCTTACACCCGCGGAGTTCGCAGGTACTTTCGAAGCGAGGCTTTCCGCGATGGAGAGTATGCCATGGATATAGAGCACGGAAGAAGATTGGTTTGGTTCAACAGGTTAAGCAAAGTCAAGCGGCAGCTTGATATGAAACACGATGTAGACACCTTCCTTCGTATGATAGAACCCGAGCAGCTTGTGGAATTCAGCAACGTCGGCCAAGAAAAGATCGACGGAACGCTATTCGATATATGGCAGCGCGAATTCACATTTGACTCGATTGCGGGGGCGGTCCCGAAGAAAGTAAGGTGCTGGCTGTCTCCTTCGTCGGGCGAACTGGGCCGTGTCAATGCGTGGTTCAAAACAAGTGGAGACGATACCACCTGGCGGCCCATGTACTTCATGGAGGTTGAACGCGATGTGCCCTTATCTGCCTCTATTTTTGCATTTCCGGATTGTGTTGCCTATAAACATCAGAATACTTTGGAGAGCGCAACTGTCGGGGAAGGCTTGGGAGCCGGATGGTTCTTTATGGGCAACGCCAAGGTCAGTCTTGCTGTCGCCTTCATTTTGGACGATGGAAGTATAATCCTCGGCTGGGGCTGTAAGTCGGACCAGCAGCCACAAGAAAACGCGTTTGCGGGCCTGCAAGCCGGAGGCGAATTGCCCACAATCCCTGTGGTGATTTACGGACTAAAACCCGGCCCGACAGAATTGGGCGACCGGCCGCCTGAAATCTCGTATGTGGGTCGCCATCTCGCCTACACAAAGAAAACGTACACATGGAAAAACGGAAAGAAAACCGCATGGTTCTATGAATGGGCGATTTACGTAGCAACACAACAGGTGAGCGCATCACCTACAGGAAGATGTTTTAACATTCTCTGCGAGTTTGAGGACGCCGGGGAGCGCAAAACCGAGGTTGGAAATCCCATTTACGCTTACAGGATTTTTGAACACGAGTTTAACAGGTTCGTTCTGGGCGCGATGTCGGAACTCAGCGACAATAGCCAGCCACCGACGCATGTAACTTATGACAGCGTAATGAAACTGAGCGAGCAGATTCGTGCTTCTCTTAAGAAATAGCGTCTGCTAAACAAGTTGTTGAATGCCGCCGTGCCAGCTACTCGGCGGCGTTTTCTTTCCGTCGCGCAAAAAGCTGGCCGTGGGCCCCGTAACCCACGGCCAAACGATGCGGCATATACGTCCCCCCCTGGATAACGTATATACGGTTAGCAATTAAGAGTCCGTGCCTAAGTCAGCCTCCTTGCCGCTTAGCTGCTGGCCTGCCTTTCATCGAGCTTTTGCTTGACGAATTCGCCTGCCTGTCGGGCAGCATCCCTGGCAAAATCCAGACACTTGTGCATCTCGAGGTTGAAAGACTTCGCAAATTCATCCGACTTAAACACCGAATGCACAAAGCCGTTCTCGCCACGATGATTACCTCGGTTTTCCGGTACAGGCGCCAGACAATAAATGGCGGTTGCAAAGCCGGCAAAGTAAACGATAAGCAGGAAGATGATTTTGCTTCTCCAGCCTCCCATAATGCTCTCCCTTCCAAAGATAATGATTTTATCGGCCGCCCCCCCGCCGGCCTTGGCTATTCATTCCTCTTATATTCTAACATATATACCCCTGTACACCAAATCAAAAAACGCCTTAATTGAATTGGGGTCACATACACACTTAGTATTCGGCGTCGAATCGCCGGTGCAAAAACAGCCTCGAAAGCCCATTTTTATCGGCTGCAAGACGCCCCTTGCGTTAGTCCTTCTGTTGCCAAAACAGCAAGAAACTCTTCCGCTTAAACATTCGCCGAAATTTCATCCAGCGCCTGTCTCAACTCACTGCAAACAAGCGATACCTGATCCCTGGTCAGATTATTATAGAACGGCAGGGAAATAGTACCCTTGCACACTGATTCGGTAACAGGGAAATCGCCCTGTTCATACCTGAACCGTTCTGCCATAAAAGGCTGTAAGAGCACGGGCGGAAAATAGTTTTTCACCTGTATGCCCCGCTCCCTCATCATTTGCAGGACCTTGTTACGCTGCTTTAGAGTGAATCTTTCCGCCAGCCTGACGACAAAAACAAACCAGCAGACCTCACAGCGCGCCGGCTCGGCCGGTACTATAAGCCGGTCGTCGCCGGCCAACATTTCCTGGTACCACGCTGCGACCTGTTTGCGTTTGGCGCTCATTTCGTCGATTCTCGAAAGCTGCGCAATGCCCAATGCACAGTTAATGTCGCTGAGCCTAAAGTTGTACCCGAGCCTTTCGTGGTCCAGCCAGCCGCCACCCTTGCCTCGGCCCTGGTTGCGAAGCGATAGGCACATATCCGCCAAATCGTCGTCGTCGGTCAGAATCATTCCGCCCTCGCCGGTGGTTATCTGCTTATTCGGATAGAATGCAAATACGCTCATCGTACCGAACGTACCGGCCTTTCTGCCGTTCAGCGTCGAGCCGAGGGCCTCACAACTGTCTTCGATTACGGTCAGATTGTGTTTCTCAGCGATTTCGCAGATTTTATCGAAACCAGCAGGGTTCCCAAAAACCTCTACCGGCATAATGGCTTTTGTCTTTTCAGTTATCGCCGGTTCGATTCTTGCAGGGTCCAGATTCAGGCTCACCGGGTCTATGTCAACAAAGACCGGTCTTGCGCCGACCATCATAATCGAGTTCGAAGTGGCTATAAAAGTAAACGGCGTGGTAATAACCTCGTCGCCGGGTCCAATCCCCAAAGCCAGCATGCACAGAAACAGGCCGCTCGTGCCGCTGTTAACGGCCACCGCTCGTTTTCTGCCGATATAAGCCGCAAAAGCCTCTTCGAATTCGGCAAGTTTCGGACCAAGCGAAAGATTCGGGCTGCGGAGCACCGCGCAGACCGCCTCGATTTCCTTCTCAGTGATGTCCGGCCGAGACAAATATACCCTCATTGAAACCTCCTCATCAGAAAAAAACCGTTAGCACAATGTCGTTGGCAAATAATCCTTCGGCAAGCGCCGGCTCACAACCGGCCGCTATATACAAAAGGCCCGATACCTGCCAAATTCTACCTGCCCGGGCCGCATAAATCAAAGACATTTTGACCGCACCTTTGCGCCCTTATCCCCGCCAAACCCCCACGCTCGATGCGTTCGCCAAAGCGAGCTTTTGATATCCTCTTTTATCCTTTTACGCAAAAGCCGGTTGTGCTTATAGGACCTGACATTTCAAAGCCTGCCGCTTATCTCACTCAAAGTCAGAAATTCCTGTTTCTGTGCTAAACAGCCCCTCTTTTAAGGCCGAAGAAAGATACGGTGTAAACGGGTGGTGATGGGGATCGAAACATGGCGAAAGGTAAAAACGTACTGACGACAGGCGATGTGGCCAGGATTTGCAACGTCGCTCCGCGAACGGTTTCCAAGTGGTTTGACAGCGGCCAGCTCAAAGGCTATCGCATACCGGGAAGCAAGGACCGGCGAATACCGCTCGGCGAGCTGCTTCGCTTCATGAAAGTCCATAATATGCCCACGGCCGCACTCCCGGTCGGTAAAATCCGGGTCCTTATCGTTGACGGCGACGGCGATACGGTCTCATCACTGGTTGACGCTCTGCGGACCAAAGCCGATTATGAAGTGCAGGTCGTCCACAGCAATTTTGAAACCGGTGTGGTCGCCCAGAAATTTGCCCCGCACGTCTTACTGATAAATCTTTTTGCCAAAGGCATAACCGCAACGGACATCTGCAAAAGCATCCGCGCCACTGAGGATTTGCAGACCATCAAGGTTTTAGCCCTTGCGAACCGACTGAGCGATTCCGAAGCCGCCGCCCTCCTGCAGAAAGGTTTCGACGGCTATATAGCCAACTCTGCCGATGCCGGCGAAGTCATCAAAAAAATAGAGGAAACAACTGCGATTGTCTATTAGTCTTCCGCCTTGCCGTACTTGCCTGCAACAACTGTTGCGTGGCAAACGGCCGGGAGCAACCGTCACCCGGGCAACCGCTTCTCGACTTTTAGCCTTATAGTGTGACCGTCTGCTTTGTTCAGTTATCTTCTCGAAGTATGCGAGCGTCTGATGACCGGCTGCGACTTGCTTTCCTTTCTGTTTTGCGCAAGAGTCCTAATGGCTTTCTTAACATCTGCCACCTTCAAGACGCCGGTCGTTCGCCCCCCTCTGGCGCCCGCGGTGCAATAGGCGTACGAAATGTTTATGTGGTCTCTGGCCAGCTTTTCCGCCACCCCCGCAAGCGCTCCCGATTGATTGGTCAGGTTCACACACAGCACTTCCGTCTCGTTGTAGGGCATGTTTATCCTGGCAAACACTTCTTTTGCCCTCTCCGGTTCGGCAAAGACCACCCGCATGACCCCATGTTCCACCGAATCCATCATCGTTATGGCAATGATGTTAATCTTGGCCCGCGCAAACTCGCCCAGAACCTGAGCCAATACCCCCGGCTTGTTTACCATAAAAACCGAAAATTGTGTCGTGACATACATAACCTTGACCTCTCCAATCAAACTCTGCTCGGTTTGTGATCGTTACTCTTTAATAGCACTGTGTTTATCCGGAAAAAACCTGAAAATCTTATCAAGGTTCGTTATCCTGAAAATCCTGTGAAGCTGCGGGTCTATCGCGCTTATGACAAGCTCGCCGTTATATGCCTGCAATTTGGCTCGTATGCCTAAAAGCAGTCCCAGCACCTGAGACGAGAAGAATTTCACGCGCTCAAAGTCGAATACTATCTTCTTCGGATGGTTCTTCTCAATGAACTTGTCCATTTCTTGCGAGGCAGCCGTTATTCCCTCCACATCACTGATACAGGCACTCTTGAAAGCCACCACCGCGGCGTTTCCCTCATTTGTTATTTCCATGCCGACCTGCTCTTTCATAGTGCTCCCCAACAAAAAACGAAAGCCCTGAATCTTCTTCTTTCTTTTAACTCGGCCCTATTATTGCAGATTTATCCGCCCCGGTCGAGCTTTTTTTGCCTATATTCCTGCAGCCGGCCGGATTATGTATTCCAACGACACTGGAGCCTAAGCCCCATCCCTTGCTGCCGCATCCGCTTGTCGCCGGCCCGTCTGCCCGAGTATATACTTTGCGGACGCCGCTTCGAGCCGTTTGGCTCTTGCGGCTCCCCAGCGCCACCCGCGCCGAACATCCCGCAACGGGTTTTTTCCCTCGACATCCCGCAGCACCACATGTATGATACGAGCCTCATAGAGGTAAGCAAAGAATGTAGAATCCTTGTACCCGGCAGATAAAGGGGCGTGTTGTACCAAAAAACACATGGCTAAGAGCAACTACCTTACTGCACCGATTCCGTCTACGAAAATGCCCGCAGGGGTACCCTATATCCTTTTTAACGAGATGGGCGAGCGATTCGCCTTCTACGGCATGCGCTGCATTCTGGTCATCTTCATGACCAAGTACCTTTTGAACACGGCCGGCGGTCTTGACCCCATGACGGGCAATCAGAGCAAGACGTACTTTCATCTTTTTGTCGCATCGGTCTACTTTACGCCGCTGATTGGCGCGCTTCTAAGTGATATTTGGATGGGAAAGTACAGGACTATTCTTTTGTTCTCTATAATCTACTGCATCGGGTTCGTGGCGCTGGCCGGCGATCAAACGAGGCTGGGTCTGACCACGGGCCTGATATGCATAGCGATTGGCTCAGGGGTGATTAAACCCTGTGTTTCGGCGAATGTCGGAGACCAGTTCGGACAAACAAACAAGCACCTTTTGTCAAGGATTTACGGCTGGTTCTATTTCGCAATCAACGTCGGCGCATTTGTCTCAACATTAATGTGCCCGGTCCTGCTTGACAGATACGGCGCGCGCATCGCCTTTGGCGCGCCTGGTTTGCTTATGATAATTGCCACCATAGCTTTCTGGATGGGTCGGAAGAAGTATGTGCATGTACCCCCGGGTGGGATGGGATTCGTCAAGGAAACATTCAGCGGTGAAGGGCTTAGGGCTTTGGGCAAGCTGTGCATAATCTATGTCTTCGTCGCGATGTTCTGGGCGCTATTCGACCAGATGGATTCTGCCTGGGTGCTCCAGGCTGAAAAGATGAACCGCCACTGGCTCGGCCGTGACTGGCTCTCCTCACAGATAGTTGCAGTCAACCCACTTATGATAATGGTTCTGATCCCGGTGTTCTCCTACGCGATTTATCCGGTTATCAACCGCCTGCTGCGTCTGACCGCCCTTCGCAAAATCTCGATCGGTCTGTTCGTAGCCGCATCAGCCTTTGCAGTCTCCAGCTGGATTGAAACCAGAATTGTCGCTGGTGGCAAGCCCAGCGTCGGCTGGCTGGTCGTCGCCCACATTATTATTGCGGCGGCTGAGGTAATGGTTTCGATTACCTGTCTGGAGTTTTCCTATACGCAGGCACCCAAGAAAATGAAATCATTCATAATGGCGGTTTTCTTCCTGTCCATTACGCTCGGAAACATATTTACAGCAGTGGTCAACAGAGCTATTCAGAATGAAGACGGTACCAGCAAGCTCGCCGGGGCAAGCTATTTCTGGTTCTTTACCATTGCGATGCTCGTAATGGCGGTCTTGTTTATTCCCGTCGCCGCAAGATACCGAGAAAAGAGCTATATTCAGGATGAGGACCCGCAAGAGCCAAAGGATTGACAAGTCATAGTGGCAGATAAAACTGACAGCAGAGAAGGACTCATCCGCACCGGAGCCTATCCGGAGCTGACGCCAACGGCAATCCTCGTCGGATACGGCCTCGGCATCCTCATCGCCCTCAGCATCGGATACGCCTCCCTGATCCTCGGCTTCTCCCACGAAGGCTCCGAAGTGGCCGCCATCCTCGGTTTCGGAATCCTCCGAGGCCTCATGGGACGAACCAGCATCATCGAGAACAACATCAACCAGACGGTCGCCAGCGCTGTCAACGGCGCATCGGCGGGAATGATGTTCACCGTGCCGGCACTGTTTATTCTCGGCCAGACCGCCTTCAGCCCCGTTTTGATGGTCTTTGCCTGCATCGCCGGCGGCGTGCTCGGTATCGCCTTCATCATACCCCTGCGAAAGCAAATGATTGACTTCGAAAGGCTGACGTTCCCTGGCGGCGTGGCCGTTGCTACCGTGCTCAAATCACCGGGTGCAGGTGTAAAAAAGGCCCTGATGCTGCTCTCGGGCGTGGCTGCGAGTGGGCTCGTCCACTTCATAACCCAGTACTGGCACTTCGAGAACTGGAACGTAGGCGAGTCGATCGGCATGCCCGACTACATGAATGGGGTGTGGTATGTTTCGTTGCTTACCATCGGCGTCGCGTTCATCGCCGGAAAAGGAGGTTTCTACTTTATCATAGGAGGTTTCGTCTGCTACTGGATTCTGTCGCCCTTGCTCAACACGATGGGCCTGCTGCCCGCAGCCGAGCAGCTTCAGCAGTCCGGTGCCACTATTCCCGAATATCTGCGAATCAACCTTTTCCGGCCGGTCGGCATCGGGATGCTGGTCGGCGGCGCACTGGCGGGCATTGCTTTGGCACTGCCGCTCATCACAGGCGCGGTCAGCAGTATGCGAAAGGCCGCCCAGGCCAGGACCGAACACTCCAGAGACGAAATGCCCATTCGCTTTCTCTTCATAGGCGTTATCGGGGCGGTTGTGATGCTGTTTATTGTCGCCGTTCTGTCGGTCAGGCAGATGGGGCTGCCGCGCGGCGCCCTGGTGGCTATCTTCGGCACCCTCTGGATATGGGTGGCAGGCGTCATTTTGTCCGAGGCCATCGGGCGGACCAACTGGTCGCCTCTGAGCGGTATGACCCTTATTGCCGTTACTATTCTTGTCGTAATAACCAGCGGCCTCGGTGACAGCGCCGCTATCATTGCCTCGGTTATTGTCGGAGCGGCAGCATGCGTTGCGATGGCTCAGGCAACGGACCTGATGCTGGACCTCAAGACCGGCTATCTGGTGGGCGCTTCGCCCGTGAAGCAGCAAATCGGGCAGTTTCTCGCAACCTGGCTGGGCCCGATTGTCATTATGGCCCTGATATTCGTTCTGCACAGGGCCTACGGATTGGGCAGCGCGCGCCTGCCCGCACCGCAGGGTCAGGCTTTGGCCAGCACGATTGAAGGGATTCTCGGCGGCGATATACCGATACAGAAATATGCGGCGGGCGCAGCTCTTGGGGCGCTGCTTAGCTTCAGCGCGATGGGCGGCCTCGGCATACAGGTCGGCCTCGGCTTTTATCTGCCGTTCAATATCGTTCTGACTTTCACCATCGGGATGCTGCTCCGTATCTTGAGCGACTGGAAAAAGGGTCGCCGTTTCACTGAAGAGGTCGGAATTCCCATCGCCGCCGGTCTCGTAGTCGGAGAGGCCTTGGTGGGTATCGGTTTTGCATTGTATTACATTGCCGGCGCCGCCGGCGCCGGATAAGGAAAGATACTGTGAAAAACTTGGGATACTTAATGATAACCCTTGGCTTTCTTGCTGGCGCTCTGGTTGCTGTTCTTGACCAAAACACCGTTCGTTGGGACTTTTTTACGGCCGCAATTGTCGTTGGTGGTGCAGGTATTGTTATGGTCCGGCTTGCCAAACGACGCAAAGCCGGACTGGAAGGAAAACTCGCTTTGAACCTGGAGAATATCCGGGCCAGCCTGGGTCGCATAGTTGAGAATATCACCAGGCTGAATGCGGAAAAACACTCCCTCGACCCCTACGAAGTGCGTCACCGCATCGACGAGCTTTTTCCGGAGGACATTGACAGGTTTGTGGAAGGCAGGGAGAGTATCGCGCACATGCACGGACTGCACGCTTACGCCGACGTTATGAGCTATTTCGCCGCCGCCGAACGCTATCTCAACCGTGTCTGGTCGGCATCCGCAGACGGGTACATCGACGAGGTGAATACGTATCTTGACAGGGCCTGCACACAGTTCGCCGAGACGCTTGAAAGGCTCCGGCGGTTAACCGACAAGCCAAATCAGCCCGACAACGCTAAGCCCTGACCTTGCCCGAAGCCAGCCGATAAAGCCAATACCCAATTCCCGCCAGCAAAATCAATCCCGGCCACATCCCAAAAGGCTCCTTTGTGATTGCCAGGACCTTCGGATTGCCGCTGACCACAATCGGTATGGCCAGCAGAATGCCAAGCAACGCTTCTCCCGTGATTAGACCCGACGCAAAAAGCAGCCCGTGGCGATTGGCCGTCTCCGCCGCATCTTTTGGTACGTTTCTTCTTTGGTGCAGCTTGCTTATAACATAGTGGATGATGCCGCCGGCAAAAATCGGCACCTCCAATTCAAGAGGCAGGTAAATACCTATCGCCACCGCCAGCACCGGCATCCTGAACGAGCTGCCCCTCCGCACGAGGTACTCATCCAGTATTATCACACCAACCGCCAGCACGACCCCTATCCACACGAATTGCCACGGCAACTCTCCTGCGAACACTCCTTCCGAGACCGAGGCCATTAAATTCGCCTGCGGCGCGGCCAGAGGATTGTCCCTGGCCGAAGCGTGCCCCTCAAAACCATAGGCTTTCAACAGCAGCGTCAGTATCGGCGCCATCACGAACGCCGCCGACACCGTCCCCACCATCTGCATCACCTGCTGCTTCCAAGGCGTGGCCTCAACGATATAGCCGGTCTTGAGGTCCTGCATATTGTCGCCGGCTATTGCCGCCGCGCAGCACACCACGCTGCCTATGATTATCGCCGCCGGAGGGCCGTTTTCCGCCCCCCTGCCCATCAACAAAAGCAGCAAGAGAGCCGAGACCAGCACCGTCGCTATTGTCACGCCCGATATCGGATTGTTTGACGAGCCTACCAATCCTGCCATATACCCGGCTACCGCCGAAAACAAAAAGCCCGTCAAAAGCATCGTCACCGCCATCGGGGCCGTTACGCTCACGTCTTTCACAAAAACCTGGTACAGTATGAATAGGGGAACTAATGAACCAACTATCAAAACCAGAATCCATTTCATAGGAATATCTTTTTCTGTGCGGGCAATTTCGACCGTTTCGCCTCTAACCTGCCGGTAGGCCCTCAGGCCGCTCCTAATTCCACTAAGCAGAGATGTTCGAAGCCTTATAATCGTCCACAACCCGCCCACCAGCATTGCCCCCACACCGATATACCGGGTCTTGTCCGACCAGAGCCGATACGCCCAATCCACCGCGGCCATCGGTTCTCCATTCGCCACAGGCCAATTTTCAAAAGCCGCGCAAATCGGTATGGCAATCACCCAGTTGATGAGCCCTCCGAGAAAAATCAGCACCGCGATGTTCAAACCCACGATATAGCCGACCGAAAGCAGTGCCGGGCTCAGATTCGAACCAAAGTAAGCTATGGTTCCCCCTATACCGCGCGCAACTTCAATAACCTCCGCCCATATTCGCAGCCCCGCGGCGCCGAACTTGAATAGCCCCCCTACCACTGCCGCTTGAGCGATATACTTGACATCAGCGCCGCCCCGCTCCCCCGACTTCAGGACTTCTGCGGTGGCTATGCCTTCCGGAAACTTCAGCTTCCCTTCGACTATTAACGCCCGCCTCAAAGGTATCGTAAACAGCACGCCCAAAAGGCCGCCGAACCCCGCGATTGCCGTTACCCAAACAAAATCGAACTCAGTCCAGTAGTTCAGAATTATCAGCCCGGGAAGCGTGAATATCACTCCCGCCGCCAGGGATTCGCCCGCCGACGCCGCCGTTTGAACGATGTTGTTCTCCAGGATATTGCTCCGCCGGAATAACCTCAGTACCCCCATCGACACCACTGCCGCCGGTATCGACGCAGATATGGTCATACCGGCAAACAACCCAAGATACGCATTTGCCCCCGCCAGCACCACCGAAAGAACCACCCCCAAAATAACTGCTTTTACTGTAATCTCTGGTAACGAATCTCTTGCTGAACTCATTCTTTAACCCATTTCAAATCTTACAAGAACACACCGACACATATTTATACTTCGGCCAAATGCCTCTCGGCGTCTCAGCAGATATTTGCCTCTCGGAAGGACCTCGAATAAGGTCAGTCTATCCTGTCGGACCTGTCAGGATAGGCAGGCTTTTTCGGCTTCGGCGGAGGTTGCTTTGCGAGCATCCCCTGTATCAGCTCGATTGCTTTCTCCAGTTGTGGGTCGCGGCCGGCCGCCATCTCGTGCGGGGCGTTCTCGACTTCGTAATCGGGCTGCACGCCGTAACCTTCCACTTCCCAGTTACCTTTGGTGTTCCAGAAACCAAATGTTGGCGCTGAAACAAAACCGCCGTCTATCGGCTGAGGATTGCCGCTGATGCCGATTAATCCGCCCCATGTTCTCGTTCCCACCAGCGGCCCCAGCCCCGCTTTGCGGAAATAGTAAGGGAAAGCATCGCCGCCTGAGCCTGACCAACTGTTTATCAGCATTACTTTGGGTCCGGTATGCGCTATAAAAGGTGTCTGCCAGTGGACATGGTCGCGCCGCGCCCAATAGTTATATATGGGGCGGTTGAGCAATTCGACGAAGCGGTCCGGGATTTGGCCCCCGCTGTTGAACCGCTCATCTATAATCAAACCTTCCTTGGTACGCTGGGGGATGAACTGCCGCACCAGCTCACTTTGACCGTTCCAGCCTGTATCGGGCACATAGATGTACCCGACTTTCCCGCCGGTTGCTTTTTCGACCTTGCTCCTATTGTCCTCTATCCAGGCAAGGTTGCGCAGCCGAAATTCACTCTCGAGAGGCTCGACAATCACCTCGTTGGCGTCCACCAAGTTCGGCGAACAGCTAATCGTAAGTGTCACTACCTCCCCGGCAAGCCCCTGAAACGCCGACCAGGGGTCTTCGGATGTGTCCAGCGGCCGGCCGTTAACCGCCAGCAGGTACTGCCCTTCCTTCACATCTATCCCCGGCTGCCGCAGCGGCGACCGTACATCCGCGTCCCAATCGGCGCCCTCGTAGATTTTCTTGATTTTGTATGGGTTATTGGTCGTGTCCAGCTCGAAATCACAACCTAAAAGCCCCACGGAAATCTTTTCAGGCTTTTCTACGTCGCCTCCGCGAACGTAAGTGTGTGACGCGTTTAATTCCGCAATCATTTCACCGATGACATAATTTAAATCCTCGCGGTCGACTACGTACGGCAGCAGCGATTCATATCGCTTCCCGACCGCCTCCCAGTCAACGCCGTGCATGTCCGGGTCATAGAAAAAGTCCCGCTGTATCCGCCACGCTTCGTTGAAAATCTGCTGCCACTCCTCGCGGGGATTTATCCATGCCTTCAGCTTATCCGTGGCTATAGTCCCATCTCCCGCCTTCTTGCCCTCAGCCAGGTCAATTATGCCGTACGTTGACTTGCTTTTGTAAATGACTTTCTTGCCGTCCCCTGAAATGTCGTAACCGTCAATACCACAGATGACCGTTTTTTCCTCGCGCTGCTCGATGTCATAATAGAGCAGCGTGCCCGAAGGCTCGCCTCGCTTTGCCGCAGGATACCGGATGAAAACCACCTTGCCCTTCACCGCATGCAGCGGCCCGAAATTTCCCGCATCTATTGGAAGCCTGACAATCCTTTCTTCGAAACCTTCGAAGTCGATTTTGACCGGCTCACTCTCCTGCTTCTCCTGCTTGTCCTTGCCGTCTTTTTTTTCTTTCTCACCCTCATTTTCCGCGTTCGGGTCCTTTTTCTCCTCTTGCTCCTTTTCCAGCTTTTTTTCTTTTCCTTTTTCCTCGTCGCTTCGCGGCGCGATTGGAGAATTGACGTCTGTCCTCAGGGCGGCCGCGTAAATGCCCGTGCAGTTGGGATAAATCCAGGTGTCCATCTTGTCGTACACAGGTTTAAACGTGCGATCAGAGTAGAAGAAAAGATATTTGCCCTCGGTCCCGAAGACCGGACCCTCGTCGTTGTAATAATCGCTGGTCACCTGATGCGTCCTGCCTTCGTTTGCGTCATAAATCATTATTGCGCTTAAAGCGTTATTCATCTGCCTGGAATAAGCCAGCCACCTGCTGTCGGCGGACCAGGAGTAATCCTTGATTCTCCACCAATTGTCCTTATCCACGAATTGCGGCTTACCATCCTCGACGTCGAGGACAAAAAGACTGCCCGTTTTGTCGCTAAAGGCGATACGCTTATTGTCCGGCGACCAGACCGGGTCATAGCGAAACGCCTTACCCCCGCTGGTTATCTGCCGCTCACTTGCTTTGCCGTCGCCCGGCCTTACACACAATTCGTATTCCCCTGTGCCGTCTGAGAAGTAGGCCACATTCTTGCCGTCAGGCGACCACGCCGGAAAACGCTCCGCCACGCCTGAGGTGTTCGTCAGGTTTCGCACACTGCCGTGCTTCTCAGGCACCGTGAAGATTTCACCCCTTGCCTCGAACAAAGCCCTCTTGCCGCTGGGTGAGAGTGTGAAATTCTGAACTCTCTCCGATACTTTCTTGAGCTTTGGGCGGACTTCAGGCAAATCGGCCGGTACCTGTATGCTGATTGGCCGTGACTTCTCGCTTGCCAGCTCCAGCAGATGAAGCATGCCGCCGTTCTCGAAAACAATCGCGTCAGGCCCGATACTCGGCCACTTCACGTCATATTCGCCGAACTTCGTCACCTGTCGGAACTTCTTTTTCTTCAGGTCATAAGCCCAGATATTGAGCTTTTTGCGCTCGTCTCGGTCCGATAGAAAATAAATGGTATTCTTATGCCACATCGGTACCGCGTCCGTACCGTCGAAGTCCGTAATCTTCTCCGAGCTGTTCTCGACAAAGTCATACAGCCATATATCACTGGCCATCCCGCCCCGATAACGCTTCCAGTTCCTGAATTCCCGGGAAATGAATTGAAAGGCAATGCGGTTGCCGTCCGGACTGAAGCTCGCCAGCTCGCCGTACGGCAAAGGCAGTGTATCAGGAAGGCCGCCCGCAACCGATTGTTTGAAAAGGCGATTGAAACGGTGCGACGGACTAATCATCTTAGAGCGATAAAGAATATGCCTGCCGTCCGGGTACCATTCCACCACCAGGTCTTCAGCCGAATGGTGAGTCAGTCGCTTCGGGGCCCCGCCTTCCGCGGACATCACGTATACATCCGTGTTGCCGTCATAGTTGCCGCTGAAAGCGATAGTCAAACCGTCCGGCGAGAATTTCGGAAAAAGTTCCTGGCCGACCGGAGAGCTTAACCTGCGCGCCAATCCCCCTTCCCTCGACACTGTCCACAAATCACCCGCATATACAAAAACTATCTTGTCTGCGCTGACGTCAGGAAAACGCAGCATACGCGCATCCGGCATCTCCGTCCTGGCCGCCTGTCCGGCGCAAAAGACCGGCGACAAACACAATATGACAGCAATCTTTGCCGGCAGTCGTTCCATAATGTCGCAAAAGTCGGTATTATTTGACAAATTGAGCGACAAAATACTTAGGCGTCAACGGTTCTCCCGTCGCGCGCTTAATCATTTCATTCCAGTGATAGACGGCCCCCGGCTCAAAGACTTTCCGACGCAGGAAATTCCCCACTTCGCGCTCGCCTGCATAACTCACATTCTTGTCCGATTCGAGCCTGAGTATATTGTGAACGATGTGATTATGCAGTTGAGATGCCAGCAGCTCGCCCAACACGTAGTTGTGGTAATAGACCGGCGCAATGGTAAAGTGAATCTTCGCGGCCCAGTCCGGCTCAACCCGCCCCTCGGGCTTCTTGACAAACTGGTATTTCTCCACCATCTGCCACCAGAGTGAATTAAGGTCCTGGTCGGGATTTGCATAAAGCTGCTTCTCAAACTCGTACATCACCATGTCCCAGCGAACAAAAATCAACTGTTTGAGTCTCGTATATTTCCTGCTTACCTTTTCGATCTGAGCCCGCTGCCCGTCCGACAAATCCAGCATTTTCTGCATCCAAACGGCATTGCGGCTCAAACGACCGAAAAACATCGCAATCGCCTCTGTTGTAAAGATGTGTGCCGGCTCCCGCAGCAGGTACGGAACGTCAGGGTTATGATACTTATCGTAAACCCCGTGCCCCAGCTCGTGCAGTATTGTTTCCATCCACTGTTCGTTGTTCCGGAGGTTGGCCAGAATACGCACGTCGCCTTCCTTGTCTATGTCCGTGCAAAAAGCGTGCGGATTCTTTCCTTCACGCTCGTACAGGTCGCTGCGCTCGAGTATGGAATCGACGGGCAAGCCGATGCCGTCGTAAAACTTTATCGCCAGCTCCTTGACATCTTTATCTTTGTAATAAGCATCTAAATCAAGCTCATATACCAGAGGGCTTTCCTGAAAGAACGGGTCATGGTAGTGCCAGGGCGCCAGCTCCGCAGTCGTAATGCCGTACATGGCTGCCAATACGCGGTCCAAATCAGCTTTCAGCCCGGCAAAAGGCTCGTTGGTCAATTCGTAGAGTTCGTTGAAGATACGGTCCAATTCTTTAACATCCTGTTCCGCGACCGTCAGAGAGAGCGTATGATAATTATCAAAGCCGACTTTTCGGGCAGCCTCGTTGCGCAGCTTAACCAGTCTTATCAGGTCCGCCGCGACCACAGGCCCCACCTGCTTGCTGGCCAGCCACGCCTCCTTTCTCTTGACCGAGTCCATTTCCGTCTTCAGGATTTCCTTAATTTCATTGTCGGTAACCTTCCTCCCCCGGATGGTCCCACGGAAAGTGCTGAAATTCTTCTCGATTTCGGTGCTCAAATCGACAATTCTTTTCAACAGCTCCGGCTCTATCTGGTTCTCAAGATAGCCGTCGTACAGCCTGTCCAGTTGCCGGCGCAGCAATGGCGCCTTCACTTGGCCCGATTCTTTTATGCCTTTCAGCAGCGCGAACTCTTCCGGGTTACTGTATACCTGGCGAATCTCAAATTCCAGTTTGCTGACCTTATCATAATCCTCCGGATTTCCCGTATTTGCGGCATCCCAGTAAGCAAGAGCTGCCTCTCTTGCCATAGGCTTGATTTTCCCTACATGTGCTGTAATGAACTCCTCCAACTGCCGCTCCCTTCTATTGGCTGCGCAGCCAAGAAAAATGACCGGTACTGCAGACGCCAGAATGGCAGTTGATAAACGCTTCATAACGCATACTCCTTTTCAAATACTAAATCTTTCTCCTTGCTCGTATTGCCGACCGCTGCTTACTAATACGCTGTCGGTTTATACCGTCATCGTATTCAACGTACGCGCCAACCCGAAAACTTTGGCTCGCACCTGCAAATAATAATGCTTCCTAATCTCTTATCAAGTAAAACCAGGCCCCGGCCTCTTTGAAAATGTGCACAGGCGAAAAATCTCAAACATAAACCTGGACAGCGGCTGGCATGGACAGAAAGGTTGAGAATGCGGCTTGTCCTGTAAGCTCGGCAATTAACGCTGAATTTTCGGTCATTGTGCCGATGGTTCGCTCTTGGGCGGGTCCGGCAAAGTCAACGGCTCGGTAATCTTACTCCCGTCAGGTCGCTGCCCGTAGTCAAATCGCCACTTCTTCGCCAATTGACCGACCTTTGTCTTATCTCCGAGCAGGTCGGCGTGTTCGGCTGCAAGAGCCTCGTAATCGTCCCGTCCGAGCGCGTTCCTGATGTTTACCCGGTATCCTAAAACGTCACGGAGACACTTGTCCTCCGTTTCGATCAATACCGAAGCCAATTGCTGTTTCTCATCTGAGAACAGGTAATCCCGCCCCTTGACATACCTTTGTATCGCATACGAATATAGCTGGGCGAACGCGCGCGCCAGTGCGGGCTTGCTCGTCCCCGCAGAAGATATCTTTTTATGCAGCGATTTCAGAATGTCGGTGTCCAGCAATTCGTATCCCACCGTCCAGTCAGCGTACCTTTTTATTCGTGCATTCGCCATTTGCAGCAGCAGCTCCTCGGTTTCTGGAGCATTCACATCCCCGGCGAATTGGGCCATTAGAATCATTATCTCCGGACTGCTGCTTTCAACAAGTCCTTTCAGCTCCTCCACAATCCTGCTCGAAAGCTTCGAGTAATCCGCCTCTGCCGAATTCAGCCGTCTCGTAAAATCGGGGTTGGCGACACAATGTACGGCCCAGTACCGCACCCCCATGTTTTCATCCTTTAACTTCGCGATTGCCAAATCCGCCAGTTGCAGATTGGCCGGTCCGTTTGCCACCAGTCTGTCCAGGAGAATCAAAAGATTAACCGTAATCGCAAATTCCTGTCTCTCCGTCGGCAACTGCGAAACTTCTGCAAATGCTTCGGACATATATTTGTATGCCGATTCGAAGAACCGTGCGGCATACTGCGCTTTGGCGCTCCCCTTATTGGAGCTTTCATTCTGCAAAATGATGGTCCGGATTCTTGATACGGACGAAAGGTCTTTGGTTCTTACCAGCTCCTGTATCGCCTGGGCGACAAAGTTGTCGATAATCTGAAAGTCTTGGGTGTCAAGCACGCTCTTTTCGCGCACCGTTTCGACAGGTTTCGTGTTGACTGCCGCACACGTTGAGCCCCCGGCCAGAAAGAAAAAACCCGTCAGAACAGCGAAAATAGCCGATTTACTCATCATCACTACCTCTATCACCCTCAAAACAGGTCCGTGCATACCATAGCATCAAGCTTAACTATCCAGCTTACCTTAAATACCGCCTTTTGTCAAGCCAATTTGGCCTCTCGGCACCGGCGATTCTACATTCGTCCAACTGCCGACCCCTCTTGACCATAGCCCCGAAAGTCCCCGACCACAGACTCAGTCGGTGACCTCCCCTGCAAAGCCATACCGGTTTTTGAAAGCCCAGGAAAACCAGAGAAGCCCATCCTTACAGCTTGCAGACATACCAAAAAAGGTCGTCGGAATTTCACCGAGCGCGGCTGTGCCCCGTTTGGTATGCAAATCCTTTTACCATCCGCAGGGGCGATAATATCCTCTGCTTTGGTTTTTTCTCGCGCAAACACCGACAATCACGGTCAAGCCGGTTAGCTAAAAGTACGATAAAAACAACGAACAAATCGTTGCATTTGTTGCCTGATTTCTTATGCTAATATGTAAAGCGGCTTTGCAGCCGCAGATGTGTGTAATTACTTGTCGGAAGCGAATGAATGGCTTTTGTGAAACAGAAACCTGCGAGCAAAGGAACAGGACCCCTTGATTTTATTTGCGCCTTGACTTTTCTAACCTGGGTGACTGTGTCGTTCTTTATTATCGGATGCCGGCCCGTCGAGTCGTCGTCTGCCGAAATCATAAGGACGGAGCCTGATATTATTCCACCCGGCGCTGTCGAGCCCCTGCCGACGCCCAATAACATCGAACCTGCCGTCAAGCCGGATGTGACTGAGCCTGTTCCGCAAGCCGGTGCAGTCGAGCCTGTGGTCGAGCCCAATGTTGCTGCAGCCCCGCCAGAGCCTAATGCTCCTGCGCCCATAGCCGAGCCAAATCTTGTTGCACCTGCAGCCGAACCCAACGTCGTTCCACCCCACGCAGAGCCTAATGCGGCGGAGCCTAACGGGCCTAAATCTCCTGCCGAAGTCCGTTTTCACGACAAGTACGCCGGAATTTTAGGCGGCTTCGTCAACAATAAAGGGCTGGTTGATTACCAGACACTCAAGCGGTATCGCCTGGAGTTGAAAACCCTCCTCGACCACTTCGCCGGACTTGACCCGAACGCGTACAACCTCTGGCCCAAACAGGACAAAATCGCCTGCTGGATTAATGCCTACAACATAAGAATGCTTAAGGTAATTGTTGATAATTATCCTATTCAGTCATCGCGGCTCGGACGCCTTTTCTGGTGGCCTCCCAGCGATATAAGATACATCAACAAGGATATCGGAGGCATCGAAAAACAAAAAATGATGGTGATGAACGAGGAATTCACCCTCGCGGCAGTTGAAAAACGCCTCTTCCAAAGGGATTTTGACGAGCCGCGGGTATTCTTTGCCCTGTGCCGAGCCACCCTCGACAGCCCACCCCTGCGCAGCGAACCTTATTGCGGGCGAAAGCTTCAGGAGCAGCTGGATGACCAGGCCCGGAAATTCCTGTCGAGCCCCCACGCCTTCAGGATAGACCGGGCAACCAAAGAAGTTCGTCTCTCCGCCCTGCTTCAGCCTAATGAGTACGGCAAAGAATTCGTAAACAAGTATAACACCGACAAAAAGTTCAAAGAACAGCCGCCTGCCATACGGGCCATCTTGAACTTCATAACCAGGTATATTTCCGAACAGGATAAGTCCTTCCTTGAAACAGAGCTTTATTCTATTAAGTACTTGAAGTATGACTGGAGACTGAACGATAGCTCAACACCGCAGCAATAGATGAACTCGTTCCCCTCCGTCCCCCACCGGGACCCATTTTTGTTTGACCGCGGGCAAAAATCTATTAACATATTCCTTATTGATTCTGGGCAGGAATGAAACCGCTTGCTGAAAGGTAAATAAAGGTAAATAACGAATGGCAAAGAAATCCGTCTTTAACAACCCCAATTGTGATTCCGACAAATACTTCTTCACCAGCGAGTCTGTGACGATGGGCCATCCGGACAAAGTGGCCGACCGCATATCCGACTCCATACTCGACGCCATGCTCGCTCACGACCCGAAAAGTAGGGTCGCCTGCGAAACAATGGTCAAGGCCGACATGGTAATAGTTGCCGGCGAAATTACCTCAACCGCCGTCGTTGATATTCCCTCTGTTGTCAGGAACACAATAAAAAAGATTGGATACGACGACCCTGAACTCGGATTTCACTATGACAGTTGTGCCGTGGTCGTATCGGTTGGCAGGCAGAGTCCCGACATCGCGCAGGGAGTAACCGAAGGCGCCGGGCTGCACAAAGAGCAGGGGGCCGGCGACCAGGGAATGATGTTCGGCTACGCCTGCAGAGAGACCCCCCAGCTTATGCCGATGCCGATTCAGCTTGCGCACGCCATAACCACCCGCCTCGAAAAACTCAGACAGAACAAGACACTGCCCTGGCTGCGACCCGACGGCAAAAGCCAGGTAACCGTCGAATACGAAAACGGCAGGCCAAAACGCATTCACACAATTGTGGTTGCTGCCCAGCACGCCCCCTCTATCGGGCGCGCAGAGCTGCAAAGGCAAATCAAGGAAAAGGTCGTCCTTGCCGTCATACCCGAGGGCCTCATTGATAAAAGGACGGTATTCCATATCAACGCGACCGGGCGATTCGTAATGGGAGGCCCAAAAGGAGACTGCGGGCTCACAGGCAGGAAAATCATCGTCGATACCTACGGCGGAAGAGGCAGGCACGGCGGCGGATGCTTCAGCGGCAAAGACCCCACGAAGGTCGACAGAACCGCAAGCTATATGGCCAGATACGTCGCAAAAAACATCGTCGCGGCCGGCCTCGCCGATATCTGCGAAATACAATTGTCCTATGTAATCGGCGTGGCAGACCCCATCTCTATCCTGGTCGACACTGCAGGGACCGCAAAAATCAGTGAGAAAAAAATAAGCCAAATCGTAAGGCAGGTCTTCCCATTGACACCCAAGGGTATGATTGCCCACCTGAAGCTCGACCGCCCGATTTATGCCCAAACCTCGTACGGCGGCCACTTCGGACGCAACCTGCCCAGCTTCACCTGGGAAAAAACCGATATGGTGCAGAAACTGCGAAAAGCCGCAGGTGTAAAACCAAAAAGCAAGTGAGCCTTCGTAAGGCCCGGTAAACAGCCTCGGACGCCCATAGACTGCTCATTTCATTTGGTAAAGCGTAAGACGTGACCAACCCTCCACCCAATACACAAGCTGGTTGTTCTCCATACTATTAGCCGCCCCGTACGCAAAGCCCCGATTTACCGACTTGCCGGCAAACGTAATCCGGGACTGCCCATTGAATTGCCGCCAATATGGCTTACCCGGCAGATACGGCGGACCAGGACAGGGATTATGGGGCCTTGGGTGCGTCAAAACAACAAATTTGGGAAATTTTTCAAAAAAATCAAGAATTTCCGTTACCAAACCGCCCGGCGCGCATCATTACCTCTGGACGCAGGCGCCGCGCATGCATCCGCGCAATAGGTCTGTAGTGCAAAACGTGCAATTTATGGTGAAAAACAGCAATAAATTTGCTTCCGTCGGTAATTTTCTCTTGAATTGCAGCGAGCTTTCCGCTATAATATTAAAAATGCGGTTGTCTGTATCAAGTTAAAAACAAACAGAAGAAAAGGAGGCGGAAATGAAAAAATTCGCGGGGGCTGCCTTGGTTCTCATTCTTGGCTCATCGGCTTTTGGTCTTATGGTGTCGGCGGACGCCGACGGTTTCTCCGACGGGACCGACATTTGCACAGCTTTTACCGGCATAACGCTGTCCTCGTGCGGAAAGTACCCCGAGCTGGATGGGATAGTTTACGCCTGGGGCGATGGGCTGGCCAGCACCGGCGACAGCGTGTTCGCAAACAGCCTGCCGTTCCAGCGGCAGTGGGCTGCAAGCAACGTGGACGGCTTCGCCTTTCGGGCGGATTTCGACCAGCCCGCCGACTACGTGGCGATTGATATCATCGGCGACGACTATTCCGGCGATATCGGCGTCTTATATGCCCATAACTCGGACGGCTCGCTGCTGCAAACGGTCACGTCGGGCACACTGGGATACGGCGAGGTTTTCACGGCAACAATCAGCATAGGCTCGTTCGATATCGCATATATAATCGCCGGCGGCTCGCCCTCCGGCGGGCATGCGGTACACCTTGACAACCTGGCCGCAAACATAGTACCCGAACCCGCCACAGCCCTGCTGCTTGGTCTGGCCGGTCTGCTGTTGACAAAAAAACACAGAATGTTAATGTATAAACACCGACAATAGATTCAATGCCCGGCTTGCCGACTTCGGTCGGCGGGCACGCCGCAGAGCACGGCGACATTTTTTTATGGAGAACAGAATATGAAAGGGACACTTCTTGTCATCATTTCATTATTATCGGCCTCAACGACTTTTGCCGGCGGCAGATACATCATTGTCGACGACGACGACGAAGCTGACTTCAACAATATTCAGGCGGCAATCGACGATTCCAACGACGGGGACATCATCTACGTCTTTCCGGGCAGATACACGGGCCCGGGCAACAGGGATATCGATTTTAAGGGCCGGGCCGTCACCGTGCAAAGCGTGGTTCCGGAGGACCCATACTTTGTCTCTGTTACAGTAATAGACTGCAACGGCTCCGCCGCAGGGCCTCACCGCGCATTCTATTTTCACAGCGCCGAAGACGCAAACTCCGTCCTGGCCGGGTTTACTATTACGAACGGGTATGCCGACGAGGGTGGCGCGATTCGATGCAGCGGGAGCAGCCCAACAATTGACAATTGCCTCATTACGGGAAACGTGGCCAGCCAGAATGGGGGCGCAATGAGTAACTATAGGAGCAGCCCGATGATTAGAGGCTGCACGTTCAGTCAAAACCGCGCTGTCGGAAACGACGCTGGCGCGATAGACAATGTGGATAGCGCGCCGAGTATTAGCGACTGCAATTTCAGCAGGAATTTGGCCTGGGATTGGGGAGGCGCCATCCGCAACATCGGCTCAGGCAGTCCGACAATCACCAACTGCAGCTTCGTCGAAAACTCAGCAGACGACGGAGGCGCCATATTCTGCTCGGCCCACAGCAAGGTCGGTAATTGCACATTAAGCGGGAATTCAGCACGATACGGCGGCGGGATTTGTTCTGCGGGCACGCCGAGAATCGAGAACTGCCTGCTTGTCAACAACCACACAAGCAAAGACGGCGGGGGCTTATACAGCGAAGGCGGCGGAAAGGTTATTCGCTGTCAGTTCAACGGCAACTCGGCGGCCAACGGCGGCGCTGTATACTACGGCCAGAGCGGTCTGGCTTTGACCAGTTGCACGCTCTCAGGCAACTGGTCAGCCGTCAACGGAGGCGGAATCTACTGCGCGTCTGGGTCGCCTCTTATCGGTAACTGCACGCTAAGCAGTAATGTAGCGGCATCGGCCGGCGGGGGTCTGTACGCCGCCCGCAGCGGTCCGGAATTCACCAACTGTATATTCTGGGCCAACACGGACGCCAACGGAATCGGCGAGTCGGCCCAGATTGACGGTGCGATACCGGATGTAACCTACAGTTGCATACAGGATGATAATCCTGACGATGGGTACATTCCGTTCGGCGGCGACGCCAACGGCAACACTGACGATAATCCGATGTTTGTGCGGGACCCCTATGACGGCGGAGACGGCTGGGGCGTCGGGGACAACGATGACTACGGCGACCTGCATATACAAGAGGCCTCACCCTGCGTGAACGCCGGTAATGCCCCGGCGTGGTATGAACCCGACAGCGTGGATATCGACGGCGAGCCGCGGGTTATGGGGGCGGTCGTGGATATGGGAGCGGATGAGCTGTTTATGCCCACGATTGCCGTGACCCGGCCAAAGGGCGGTGAAATGTGGGTCGCAGGCAGCATACACGAAATCCAATGGTACAGCGTTATGGTATCCGGCCTGGTGGACGTTCTGTTCAGTAAAGACGCCAGCGGCGGTTGGCAGACCATCGAGACCGGCTTAGCCGACACCGGCAGCTATATGCTCAGTCTGCCCGACATAGTCGATTCCAATCAATGCACGCTTAAAGTCGTTCCCAGCATCCCCGATGCGAACGTTGTGTGCATCGAAAGCGAACTTTTCACCGTTCGTCCCGATTCTCCCGACCGCACGGCCGCATCAAAGTGGAAATCGCTGGGGGGCGACTTCGACCGCAAGGGGCTGAGCGAAAACTATGGGCCGGAGTTGGGTTGTGTAAAATGGTCTTTCGAGACAGGCGGGGCAATATCAGCAAGCGTCACTATCGGCCCAAATGATACGGTCTACGTCCCGTGCTCGGACGGCAGGCTATACAGGCTTGACGCTAACGGCGTGCTGTTATGGAGCTACGACGCGAATTCGCCGCTGCTCAGCTCGGCAACCATAGGGCCTGACGGCACGGCGTACGTGGGGGCTGGGAACGGAAAACTCTACTCTATCGACATTAGCGGCAGATTGCGATGGGTCCACTCGACCGACGGCTTCATTTATTCGTCGCCCGCAATATCACCGGACGGCAGGAAAATATACGTCTGCTCGCAGGACGGCAGACTTTACGCATTGGGCCGGGACGGCAGCGAGCTGTGGACCTTCGAGACGGCCGGTTTCGGCACGCTCGACGGCGCGATTTTCGCCTCGCCTTCCGTAGGGCCCGATGGCACGGTCTATATCAGCGGATTGTACGACCCGAACCTTTACGCCCTTGACCCGAACGACGGAAGCATAAAATGGGTCTGCCATTTTCAATCGGGCGGGTGGCCCTTTGCCTCGCCCGTTATCGCGCCGGACGGCACTATATACCAGACGTTACTGTACGACGCGAATCTGTACGCCGTCAAACCTGACGAACCCAACGCCGGCAGCATCATCTGGTCAACGTATCTTTCTGATACGAGCCAGTGTTCAACGTGGTTTGAACCAAACTCGCATTTGGGCGTTCGCTGGGACACCTATTGTGGAAAATGCTGTTATCGCCAAGCCTACTATAACGATGTGAGCAGCTCAGGCTTCTCTGAGCCGGCAATTGGGCCTGACGGGACAGTTTATGCAAGCTTTGACGACCCGTACCTGCGGGCTGTCGACCCAAACGGCAGTATCAGATGGATACGCAAGCTGGGAACATGGAGCGGCTTTACCTTGACTGTCGGCAGCGACGGTCTTATCTACGCCGCCACAGAGCAGGGCTACCTTTATGTGGTCAAACCAAACGGTCAGAGGCTGGCCCGTTTCGGCAGCGCCAACTGGCCGGGTTTCCCGGTTATATCCGCTGACAACACGGTAGTAGTGGGCGATACGGTAGATAACACAGCTCTAATCAGCTATGAGAACAACAGGGTGTGGTATATTAGTACCGAAGCCTGTCAAGGGCAGGACCCCGACCTTTACTGGTACGGGACTGAAGACCTGGACGGCGATGGGGCAGTGAATTTTACCGACTTCTGTTTCATGGCAGCCAACTGGCTAAAGTGTACCGACTGCCGTAGTCCCTATTGCAGCCGGTCATACCTCTTTTTTACCGCGGACATGAACAGGGACCAATGGGTTAATTGGGCGGACCTCGCGATACTGGTGGATAAATGGCTAAACGGATATTGAGGCAAGCACTATGAAATCAAGAGCTGACTTTACGAAAAAAGATGTTCTGATTGTTCTTGGCTGTGCCGTTTTCCTGCTGGCGAATCTGGGCGCGGTGGGCAGCACCGGACGCAGACGCGCCAAGGAGGCGGTTTGCCTGTCCAATCTGCACGAGTTGGGTATTGCCTACAAGATGTTTTTGACCGACCGGGACGGCCGTTTTCAGGATAGCCTGGCCTCGTGGGTCAGCACAGACGACCACCTGCTGTGGCCCTACTTCCAGAATGAAAAGCTACTCTTATGCCCGGAGGCCGCCAGGCCACGACAGGGCCTGTCAATACCCCCGCAGTCCGGCGTACAAGGAGTCCCAGGTGGAAAGTTTAACGCCAGTGCGCGCTGGTACGACTCCTGGGATATCACTTGGGAGAAGGTGTCCCCCCCGGGTAAGTGGTACTTGAACAGCTACGGTCAAAACGACTACTGCACTCAAAACACCAGTAATGTCCGAGGCCCGTGCGCCACCGGGGAGTACGCATACCTGCCGACGCCGGAGGACGGCGGGCCAAGGTGCTGGGGATACGTGAACGCTTTGGCGATCAAAAACGCCAGTTATGTGCCGCTGGTTCTGGATGCTGCCGGGGGCGGTACTCCCACCGAGGTCGACCAGCCTCCCCAATACGACGGTCAGCTTTACTATGCGATGCCTATGAATATAAACGAAATAAGGAATTTTTGTCTGAACCGGTATAACGGGGCGGTAAACAGTGTGTTTCTCGACTTCTCCGCGAGAAAGGTCGGGCTTAAGCAGTTGTGGCTCCTGCAATGGTGTCGGGGCTGGGGCTGCCCCACCGTAATCCCGCTGCCAACCTCGTGGAATAATCCCAACCATTGGATGTACGGCTTTAAGAACTACTGAAAGCGGGCGGATGGATACGAGATTATGAAACATAAACCTAAATCGAAGTTTACGAAATGGGACGTTTTGGTTGCTTTGGGCTGTCTGATTTTCCTGCTGGCGAATCTGGGCGCGGTCGGCACCAGCGGCCGGAGGCGAGCCAAAGAGATGGTGTGCCTTTCAAACCTCCACCAATGGGGGCTTGTCATGAAGATGTACACGGGTGACAGCAACGGACTCTTCATGGCAGACCTGGGCTATGGCAAGAATGCCGCTCTCGGCAGGCCCGAGTTAAAGAAATACTATGGCAACGACGAATTGCTTCTATGTCCGGAGGCCAGGAAACCTTACCAGGAAGGCGCCCGCAATCCTTTTGGCGCCTGGCGCGGCAATGGGCTCGCCGACCCTCTCGGAAATCTGCCCTGCAGCTATGGAATCAACTCCTGGGTCTTGAGCAAGCCTTGTGCCTCAGGAACCGACACGGACGGCGGAGCGCTGCTGTGGAGGACCCCCAACGTCAGAGGTGCGGCTTGCGTGCCTATGATTCTTGATTGCGCCGCCTACGAAAATGCTACTCCCTGGCACATGGACCTGCCGCCCTTATGGGATGGGCACTGGGTGGCGGACACCAACCTGAATGAGATGCGATATGTCTGTCTTAACCGGCACAATGCTGCTGTAAACGGGGTTTTTCTGGATTTTGCGGCCAGGAAAATAGGACTCAAGGAGCTGTGGGAGCTGCGGTGGCATCGCAACTGGAACCCGCACAACGACCCGCCGCCGCCTTGGCCGGCATGGATGTACAACTTTAAGACCTACTGAAAGCGGGGAGATGGATACGAGATTATGAACCATAAACCTAAACCGAAGTTTACGAAATGGGACTTCTTAGTTGCTTTCGGCTGTCTGGTTTTCGTGCTGGCGAATCTGGGCGCGGTCGGCAGCGGCGGACGCAGGCAAGCCAAGGAAGCAGTCTGCCTTTCGAACCTCCAGCGATGGGGTGTCGCATGGCACGCGTTTTTGATTGATAACGGCAGCCTTACACCTCAGAACCTGAGCTGGTGGCCGTATTTGTGGCCGTACTTTAAGAATGAGAAGCTGCTCTTGTGCCCGGAGGCCGCAAGACCATCGCGTCCCCTGTGGTCTGACCCATACGTAATGGGCGCAAAATTTAATGCCAGCGCGGAATGGTACGATTATGATGAAATTACGTGGGAGAGCGTTCCTCCGCCGGGTAAACATTATCTGCTCAGTTACGGATATAACTACTGGATTAGCCGCAATACGGCAAGTGTCCGGGCCGGGAAGCTCCCGGATGGCACATGGAAGCTCTGGGGATTCTTCCCGCTTGGGGCTAAAAATGCCGAGAGGGCGCCCGTACTTGTGGACAGCGCCGCAGGCGGTGCTACCACACTGCCCTCCGACGAGCCTCCCACATACGACGGCGAGCCGTACTACGGAGGCACTAACAAAAACGAGATAAGGAATTTCTGTGTGAACCGGCATAACGGCGCGGTGAACGTGCTCTTCCTGGACTTCTCGGCCAGAAAGGTTGGACTCAAGGGCTTGTGGTATCTCTGGTGGCATCGGGGTTGGCCGATACCTTCGCAAATGCCCCCGCCAAGCGATTGGGACAACCCCGACCACTGGATGTACAACTTCAAGAACTATGGGGAAATACCGTAGCAGGTGTTAAGCGAAGGCCCTGCGCAGCATGGCGAGGCTTTTGGGGATGGCGGTTTTGCAGTCTTCATTCCCTTCGAATTCGAGCGAGACGTAGCCGCGGTAATTGTGCTTTTTCATTATGCCGGCGAATTCCCAATCTGTCACGCGAAGGGCCGCCTTTGGACGTTTGAGTCGGCACTTATATCCGCGGCAATCTGCATAAATCGGGGCATTGCGTAATCGAAGAACCGCTTGTAGCTTTCGCAGAAATAGCTTTCCGTGTCCCACCGTTTGCCCGGCGCGGTCTTGTCTTTCATACAGCCTCCGCGACAGAGGGCCAGGTGGCTGCAAAGCAGGCACTTGTTGCAGAGATTCCGCTTGGCGCGGGCGAAGGTGCGCTTCTTTTCGGAGGCGGCGAGCTCCTCGATGGGGGTTTCGAATATGTTACCCAATTTCCATTTGGGCTCGACGAAGAAGTCACAGGGAAAGCAGTCGCCGGTGTACTCAACAACGATATACTGGCTGCACTGTTTGTCGAACGTGCAAATGGTGTGTCTGCCGGTCAGGCAAAATGAGAGGATTGAGTCAAAGTCGCGAATGCTCAGCTTGCGGGGGCCATACTCGCGCCAGCGGTCGAATATTCTGCACTGGAATTCGCCGTACTGCCCGGGGGTCACGGAGAAATCCGCGATGTTGCCCGTGGCCGGGTCTGCTTCAACGCAGGGGATGAACTGTATGTACCGGGTGCCCAGGCCGATGAGGAAGTCAAACAGTTCATCCGGATGGCCGGCGTTCTTGTTGTTGAGCAGGACAAGCAGGTTGAATTCGACCTCGTTGCGCCTGCAGTTCTCAATCGCCCTCATAACTCTGTCGTAGCTGCCGGCGCCGGAATGGTCCACGCGATAGTAATCGTGCAGCTCCTTGGGCCCATCGATGCTTATGCCGACGAGAAACTTATTGTTATGCAGAAACCGGCACCATTTATCGTCGAGTAAAATTGCATTGGTCTGGAGGGCATTGCTTACGACCTGGCCCGCCGAGCCGTGTTGTTTCTGCAGCTCTACAGCTCTTTCATAAAAGTCCAGGCCCATCAATGTAGGCTCACCCCCCTGCCATGCAAAACCGGCCTCCGGGAAGCCCAGCTTCATATAGTCCCTGACGAGCTTTTCAAGGACTTCGTCGCTCATTCGCTGCCGTCCCCGGCCGAGCTCGGGCGCGCGGCACTTGTAAAAGCAGTATTTGCAGTCGAGATTGCAGTCGGAGCCGGATGGTTTGATTAGCAACGTAAATGGCTGCATTATTCCTCTATCTTCTTACTCCGACGCTCTGCGCCCACTGCTCATACTTCAATCTGAGCCGCTGAGCGAGTTGGGGGTATTTTTCGATGAGATTGTTCATCTCGGAGCGGTCCTGCTCGAGGTCATACAACTCCCACTGGGTGCGCTTCTCGGCGACGAGTTTCCATTTGCCGTGTCGGACGGCCTCGTGCTTCTCATGCTCCCAGAAAAGATACTCATGGCCTTTTCTCGTCTTGCCCTGAAAGACGGGCAGGAGGCTTTCGCCCTGCAGCGGAATAATCTCTTTGTCATTGAATGATTTAGGATACTCTCCCCCTGCCACGTCAACACAAGTGGCCATTATATCAATTATGTGTCCGACCTGACTGGTCAGCTTGCCTTTTTCTCTTATGACGGCGGGCCAGTACGCGATAAGAGGCGTGGAAATGCCGCCCTCGTGTGTGAATTTCTTGAACAGGCGGAACGGGGTGTTGCTGGCGTTCGCCCAGGATTGGCCGTAGCTCATATAGGAATCGACGCCGCCCGGGGGCAGGCCGTTCTTGCGATTATCGAAACCGAGCGGGCCCGTTTCGTGGCAGCCGCCGTTGTCGGACAAGAAAAGAACCAGAGTATTTTGCTCTTTGCCAATTTCGCGGAGCTTGGCCAGAATTTTTCCGACGCCCTGGTCCATTCTGTCAATCTGGGCGGCATAGACAGCCATTTTCAGGTCCATCAGTTCCTTGTCCTCTACGCTGTCCCAGGGCACGGCGCCTTCGTCGCGCGGCGTGAGCGGCCACTTAGGTTCGATTATTCCCATCTTAATCATTCGCGCATATCTTTCCTTGCGCAGGGCGTCCCAGCCCTGGCGATATTTGCCCTTGTATTTTGCGATGTCCTCGGGTAAGGCATGAAGGGGCCAGTGCGGGGCTGTGTATGCAACGTAAAGGAAGAAGGGCTTCTCCTGCCGCCCGTACTGCTCCAGAAAGCTTACCGCGTTTTCGGTGAATGCATCCGTAATATAAAAGTTTTCCTTCGGTGGAAGGTACGGCTTGTCGTCGATCGCAAATCGGCGCCTCACACCTTCGCGTTTGCCCTTGGTGATATCGAAGTAGTTCGCCGCTCCACTGACGAGTCCGTAGTACCGGTCAAAACCCCGGTCGACAGGCCAGTGCGGCCTTTCCTCGCCTACGTGCCATTTGCCGGCCATAAGCGTGGTATACCCCGCTTTCCTGAGCACCTCGGCTATGGTGACACACCTGTCGTTCAGATAGCCCTGATACGGGCCGGCGGGTTTCATATCTCCCTTTTCGCTGGTCATAGCTCCCATACCGGCCTGATGCGGATATAGTCCCGTCAGAAGCGATGCACGTGTCGGACAACACCGGGCGGCGTTGTAGAATTGCGTAAAGCGCAAACCTCCCGCCGCCAACCGGTCCAAGTTGGGCGTTCGAATCTCCGAACCGTAGCAGCCGAGGTCGGAAAAGCCCATATCATCAACCATAATCAAAACGATGTTGGCTCTGTTACCCACGCTCCGCCCTCCAAGCCGCCCCGATATGCCGCCACACCCCTCCAAAACAAGCGATGCCGCTCCAATACCAACGGCCTTTAGAAAATCGCGTCGTCTGTAACCAAGTGTATTCATATTAGATTACTCCTAATGTACCTGCTTATTGCGTCGGTATCAACTCAGCACATGTTTTCCACGGCAGACATCATGCTTCTTCGATGACCTCCAGGCCAAGCGCCGCGGCGAACTCGGCCAACGGCTCTTTGACATCCCCGTATACGGTAACCCGATGCCAGCCGAACCGGTCCCACTGATCGAAAAACCTGCCTATGTCACCGCAGACTTCGGCGACCAACTTTGTACGGCAGCCGTACTCGCTGACAAGGTTGCCGACCGCTTTGGCCTGATGGATAATCATTTGCTTACGCTCTGCGTTCGTGCGAAAGGAGGTTGTCATATAGCCGGGCGGCAAGAACGATTGGGCGCAGGCGCCGCGCGGGTCGCGATTGTGAAGGGTGAGAATACGAAATCTGTTCAGCTTGCTCTTGGCGCCAAAGGGCCTGGTCGTCGCGACGCAGTGAGCATAGACAATCTGGTTCTTGGAGGTGTCGAGGGCCGGGTCGGAGACGTAGGCGGGCCTGCCGGTGAGAATCCTGGCCATCATCATGCTAAGTGTATCGTCGGGCTGGGCCTCGCACACGCCCTGGCCGCCATCGTTAAGAATCTGCATGAATCCGAGGCAGGGATAGGCCGGGAGCTTGCCCGCGGAGAATCCTCCGAGACAGTTCATGGTCACGCTGTCTGTGTTGTATTTGTTGAGCAGCTCGAGTGTGGCAAGATAGACGGCTCCGGCCTTGTCGATTGCTTCGGGCTCAGGGCCTGTGACGAACTCGGCGGCTTTGCGCCATCGGCCGGCCCATTCTTTGGCCTGGTCCATATCGACTTTGTCATAGAACCGGCCCAGTTCGGCGAAGTCAACATACCTGGCCGTGGCCCCGAGGAAGTTGCGCTGCTCGCCAGTCTTGCCGCGACCGACTATCAGAAACGACGACTTGCGAAAACGCTCGACGCATTCGGCGATATCGGTCAGCGTCACCGAGTCGTCGGCAACATCAATCTTTCGGCGAGGGGCGAAAGTGGCACGATATACCTGCTCGCACCGCTGAGCAAAGACGGCGGGCGTCATGTGCGTGCGGCGGACGTCCACGAATTGACGGGCAACAACAACCAAATCGCTCAAGCGGGTCGAGGATACCGCGGCCGCAGGGATGCCCCGGGTGCACAACGTACTGTATCTGGTAAGGAATCCTCCGCAGCCGCCGAGGAATTCGTTTGCTACGAGCATGGGTTTGCCCAAGAGGCCGATGTCGACAATCACGGCGGCCAGGGCCCAATCGAGCGTCACCACATAGACGAGGTAGCCGTCGACTTCGGTCTTGAGTGCAAGGGCCTTTTTTGCATCGTCCGGCTTCTTGACCGTAACGGGGACGAAGTCGATTTCGGGACAGCCTTGCCTCAGCGCGGCAAGGACCTCTCGCTGGCGGCCGTCGGTATCGAAGTCAGGATAAGGCCAGATTTCCCTTATTTCCGTGTTCGCCAGGAAAACGGTCGCGACGCGGACCTTCACAGGCTTATCATCGGCAGCAGCGGCCAGCGAGCCCAGGCCACCGAGTGTCGCCGCGGCGGCCGCGCCCTGCAGAAAACGCCGGCGGTTAATGCCCCCAGTGCAACCATCACAGCAACTATGAGTATGACACCGACACATTTTGGCTTCTCCTTTCTTCTGGCCATATAAAGGCTTCCGCAAAATTGAGAGTGAGCCATACATCATTTAAGAAAATCCGTTTGTTGATTTTAGCTGAATAGCGTGCTCCATTTCAATACCCTTGGCGGTTCACACCGACCAGATTGTCTTTCTTCTTTTTCCAGCTTCCCCACACCTCCATGTGACATCCTTTAGCCCACGTATCAATCTCCCCCCCGTAACAGCCGATATCGGAAAAGCCCATATCGTCGACCATTATCAAAATAATGTTAGCCTTGCGGGGCGGTTCTTCACCCCCAAAGCACCTGGAGACACCCTTGTATCGTGCAAAAACCGGCACCAAAACGCCGGCGCCGCACATCGTCAAGAAGTCACGCCGTTCACACTTGCATTCGCTCGTTTCTAAATTCTCCACAAGCGGTTGAAAGAACTTGTTGTTGACACTCAGCCAACGGAATCGAGAACTGCCTGAAATCGCCTGCGGGCTGCGGCGGCTTGTTCCCCACCCTCCCCCGCCCCAATGGGACTCTCCTCGAGCGGGTCGGCCTGAACATCGAAAAGTTCGCCCGTCTGATAGAGTTTCCACCGTTTGTCGCGAACAAAACGCTTGAAGCTCTGCCCGCTCTGGGGCGCATAGTGACAGAACAGCCATTCCCTCGGATTGCCCTTTTCGCCGCGAAGCTGAGGGAGGAAGCTGCGGCCGTCGATAATCACGTTCTCAGGCAGCGCGGCGCCGCCCGCTTCGGCAAGAGTAGGCAGAAAATCGCTGAAGTCCACAAGGTCGTCGCATACTCTCCCCGCGGGCGTGGCGCCCTTCCAATTGGCGATAAGGGGAACATGTGTCCCTGTATCAATCGTCAGGCTTTTGCCGCCCTTGATAGTACGACCCGGCATTTTCGAAGTAATTTTCTTGGCCGTGCCATTGTCACCCGTGAAAAGGATCAGGGTGTTTTCGCGAAGGCCGAGTTCGTCCAGTTTCCGAAGTATGCGTCCGACGATTTTGTCCATATAAGCAACCATATCGGCGAAGTATTTCGTGTCACTCTTATGCACAGGCTGGGCCCAATCCGGGCTGTCCGGCGTGGGGACAAAGGCCCCGTGCACCAATGTCATCGGATAGTAGACAAGGAAAGGCCCGGATTTGTGACGCTCGATATAGTCGAGGATGTAGTCGCAAAAAGCGTCGGGGCCATATTTGCCCTCCAGTCCCTCGACAAGCCGACCATTCTTTATAATCTTGGGGCTGCGGTAACGGCATTCCTTGGGGCCGAAAGCATCCTCCATGTGCCAGAGACAATACTCATCGAAGCCGGCATCGTAAGGGCCGGCGGCCCCACGACCCATCAACTGCCACTTGCCTGCGATGCACGTGGCGTAGCCCACGCTTTTGAGTACATGGGCAAAGGTCTTCTCATTAAAGTCGAAGTTTCCGAACGTGGTATAGTTGCGGGAATTATACCGGCCGGTCATGATTTTCACACGCGAAGGCGTACAGAGCGGCTGCGAATGGCAGTTGTCGAAGCGCATTCCGGTCCGCGCCAGTTGGTCAAGAACCGGCGTCTTATACGACAGGCTTCCGTAACAACTTAGACACTCGTAGCCAAGGTCGTCAGCCATAATCAGGACAATATTCGGCTTGCCGGAGGGCGCTTGGCCGGCCCACCGTTTGGAAGCACTGACACACGCCGGTACCAGCAGGGATGCGGCAGCCAGGCCTGTAGCTTTTAGAAAATCACGTCTCGTGCCAACAGGTAACTTCATATCCGTTTTTCCAATCATTCGGTCCTCCACAGCAGTCTGCGATATTGTGGGTCAACCAAGCCCACCATACCAAGTTCGACAAAGCTGTCAGTCTATCCGAATCAGGGCTTCTTTTCAAGATTGAGCTTCTAATTCTGCTCACTCCTGACGCGTTGGTGGGCGTCTTGATCCGGGTGTGCCCATGCCGCCCATGGCGTCGAAGCGATGGTCGTCAGAAAGGCGAGAAACAATGTTGGGCCGGCTGTCGCGCCTATCGTCGGCAACTGCCGACCTTGACAGACCAACGGCCCCCAAACCCAAGGTCCTGAGAAACTCGCGTCTGTTCGATACACTCGTCACAATCCTGCCCTTTTATTGTGGTTGGACTTCTTCGGCCCACTGCTCGTGCAGTCTCGTTAAACGGCCGACGATTTCGGGACGCTCATCGGCATAGTTTTTTAACTCTGGCTCGTCATCGGCAAGATTGCCAAGAAACACCGCAGGGATTTCGCGCCGGGGTTCAGGCTTGCCCTGCCATTCGTCGGTAGTGTCGCGGCCGTTGTAAATCAGCTTCCAGTCGCCCTCGCGGACGGCCCAAGTATCTTGCCACTGCCAGTGCATTACCTTGTGATGCGTGGGAGCGTTCGCGGATTTGATAATCGGCACAAGGCTCTTGCCGTCGAGCTTGCGACGGGGCAGGGGAACACCGCACAGCTCAAGTACAGTCGGGTAGAAATCGGCAAGAGTCACGCCCTGGTCGCGGACGACGTTCTCCGGCAGCCGGGCGGGATAGCTGATGGCAGCCGGCACTCGAATGCCGCCCTCGAAGAAGCTGCCCTTGGCGCCGCGCCACTTTCCGGTGTTGCCGCCGCCGCCGTTGGCGCCGTAATTGTGCCCTTTGGGCAGTCCGCTCGTGTGGTCATCGACTTTGATTTTGTGGCTTTCCGAAGAATGGCCGTTGTCGCTCGTAAAAATAATTATGGTCTCGTCACGAAGCCCGATGTCATCGAGCTTTTTGAGAATCTTTCCCATCCGGTCATCGGTGGTGGAGATTATCTTAGCGTAAGACCGGCGAGGCTCAGCCAGTTGGGCATACATAGAGTCAAATCTGCTGTCCGCCTGCTCGGGATAATGAGGAACGTTGAAGGCCACGCACAAAAAGAAGGGCGCGGACTTGTTTTCGTCAAGAAAGCGTTCCGCTTCGCGAACGACCAAGTCGGGAAAGTATTTTCCCGGCGCGAATACTTCTTCGACGCCGCGATAAAGGTCGTGGAAGCCCCGGCCGTGAAGGTAGTAGTGATTGTAATTATCGATGAAACCGTCGCGCAGGCCGAAAAATTCGTCGAAGCCCTGCTTGGTCGGACCATAATCGAGATGTGCTCCCAAGTGCCATTTTCCGAACAAAGCGGTGCGATAACCGGCGGCCTTGAGGGCTTCGGCCAGGGTAATTTCCTTCAGATCCATGTTGATGCCTTCTTTGCCTTTGGCGTTACCCTGGACCCAGGTGTTCACGCCGGAACGCTGAGGATGCCTTCCGGTAAGCAGTAATGCGCGCGAGGGACAGCAGACGGTATGCGCATAGGCCTGGGTGAAGCGGACGCCGGTCGCGGCCAAAGAATCCATATTCGGCGTGTACAAATCCTTTGAGCCGTAGCAATTCACGTCGAGCGTCCCCTGGTCGTCCGTGTAGAAGATAAGAACATTCGGAAGCTTCTTCGCCGGAGAGCGGCCTCGTATTGACGTCCCGCATCCGGGCAACGCTGCTGATGCGGCGGCGAGGCCCACCGCCTTGAGAAAATTCCGTCTGTTCACAGGAAATCTCCCGTCAAAAATCCTCGTCATCTAATTGGGGGCCGGCTATAGCCCTGCCGCTTGTACTTTTCCAGCAGATCGCTGAGCCTTTCAACAATCTCCGGGCGGCCGTTGTACAGATTCTTCTTTTCCGAATAGTCATCTTTCATATCGTAGAGCTGGCCGGGCGGGTCGTCCTGCTTTATGACGTTCGGTCCTGTTTCGTACCGGTTGCCGCCCGAGCCTCTGCATAGTATCAGCTTCCATCTGTCCCGTCGAATTGCAAATTCTCCCGTCGATGAGTGGTGTACTACGGCCTCCCGGATGGGCTTGGTTAAATACTCGTCGAGCATAGCGGGCAGTATGCTGTAGCTGTCTTCGGCGGCATTCTCGGCGAGCTTCACGCCGACAATCTCGGCGGCCGTAGCCATAAGGTCGGTCAGGCATATAGTCTGGTCGCTAACCGTGTTGGCTCTGATTCTCGCAGGCCAGCGGACAATGAACGGTATTCGGTGGCCGCCGTCCCAGATGTCTCTTTTCTTCCCACGGAAGTGATAGCTGCTGTGGTGGGCGTACTCTTCTATCCGCTGCTCCATTCCTTTTTCAGGACCGTTGTCACTGGTGAAAATAATCAGCGTATTATCGGCAACACCATTTTTGGCAAGCGCATTCATCACCTGCCCTGCCATCCAGTCGACCTGGACCACGAAGTCACCGTACTTGCCCGCTTTGCTTCTGCCGCGGAATTGTTCAGTGGGCAGGATTGGCGTGTGTGGCGCGGTCAGCGGGAAATACAAGAAGAAGGGCCTGCCGGGACTTTGCGACTGATGTTTTTCGATGAACTCAACTGCTTTTTCCGTCAGGGTGGGCATTACCTCTTCGTGCTTGAAGCCGGGCGCCGCGGGACCGCCTCGATAGAACTCCGGCCAGCCGTGGCCTTCTATAATCTCCCTTGCCGGGGCAGTAACCCTGTCGTTTTCGATATACACATAAGGGTCCATATCCAGCGAGGCGGGTATCCCAAAGAAATAATCAAAGCCGAGGGCGGCGGGGCCGGCCTTTATCGGCTTGGTGTAATCCACATTGTTGCGGTTGGGCTTTTGTCCGTCTATGGTGGCCCAGCCAAGACCCAGGTGCCACTTGCCGACACAGGCGGTGCGATAGCCGTGCCGCCTGAGCAGTGATGCGACCGTCATCCTTTCAGGCTCAACGAGGGGCTCAGAGTACCCCCAAAGCACACCTTGTTTCAGCCGCGTCCGCCAGCAATACCGGCCCGTGAGAACTCCATATCGAGTGGGCGTGCAGACCGCAGAGCCCGAATGAGCGTCGGTGAAACGCATGCCCTCAGAAGCCAGACGGTCAAGATTAGGCGTGGGAATCTTGGAATCGCTGTTAAGACAGGTTACATCGCCGTAGCCTAAATCGTCGGCCATGATGAACACGATATTGGGAAGTTTGCGGCGGTCCTTTCCCGAGGATTTCAAGCCATGCGTGCAGCCCGGCAAGAGGAGCGACGCCGCTCCAAGACCCACGGTTTTCAAGAAATCTCTGCGTGTGGTCATCACCAATCCCGACCGAAAATACGCATGTCGGTTTTTCATTCTCATCTGTTCCAGGCGCCGCTTATGATAGGAAATTTGTCGACCGGCGTAAAGGCCGTGGGGTAGTCGGCGCCGGAGTGGCTGCGCCTGCAGGATTCTGTCCATTTCTTGAGGTGCTCCCGCATGGCGCCGGCTTTGTCACGATACTCAGTTATGATGTTATGCTCTTCGCCGGGGTCCTTTGCCAAATCGAAAAGCAGTTCCTCATCTCCATCTTCAGAAAGGTCGGTCAGGAATTTGAAGCTATTGTCCACGAGGGCAAGAGTGGGCGAGCCGTGCATTGCTTTTTTGCTGGGCTTGACAAACCAGAAGGGAATGGGCTTTGGACGCTTTTTCATTTTGCCGTTTACAAGCGGCAGCAGGTTTATGCCGTCGATGGGCCTGTCGTCTGGCATTTTATAGCCGAGCAGTTGCTGTATCGTGGGCAGGTAATCGACTGTGCTGCAGGGAATGTCAACGACGCGGCCGGGTTGTGCGTGTCCCGGCCATTCGAGAAGCGCCGGTCCGACAAGGCCGCCATCGAACAGACTGCGTTTCCGGCCTCGGAGGCCGCCGGTGACGCCCCGGGAATTCCTGCACCAGTTCTGTTCGCCCCCGCTGGTCATACCTTCGGGCCCGTTGTCGCTGCAAAACCAGACCATGGTGTTTTCGGCGACACGGAGGTCGCGTAGCTCTTTGCGGAGCCGGCCGATTTGCTCGTCCATAGCGGTAATGCAGCCGTAATAATGCTGCTCGCCCTCGCTGTATTGGCTGTACACTGCACGGTATTCGGGGCCTGCCACGACAGGCTCGTGCGGTTCATGGAACCAGACAGTCGCAAAAAACGGTTGCTTGTTTGCGGCGGCCTTGCGGATGAATGGAATGGCTCGTTCCATCACCACGCGCGCGGCCGGGCCTTTGAGGTTCTCGGTTTCAATTTGGCCGTTGTGCCAGAACGGCAGCCTGAATACCCACTTGTAGCTCTCAAGATTCTCGGCCGGGTTCCAGGTGGGGACATTGCATTCGGTTGTGAAGGTTTCGTCGTAATCCCTTTCCCACGGCGGCGCATATTTTCTCAGGCGGTTTTCTTCGTACTCCGGCATAGTGGGGCCGGTCTTGCTGACGGGGGCAAGGTGCCATTTTCCGAAATGCCCGGTGGCGTAGCCGAGGGACTTGCACATTCTCGCAATCGTCATCTCCTCCGCGGGCAGATAGCCCACGCTGGCGGAAAAGATGCCGTAGCGAAAATAATGCCGACCCGTCAGACAGGTGCCGCGCGTGGGCGAACATACAGGCCCGCCCGCATAGAAGCGGGTAAAACGAATGCCCGCCTTTGCCATCTCATCGAGTTGCGGCGTCTTGATAATCTTGTTTCCATTAAAGCCGACGTCGCCATAGCCCAAATCATCGGCCATAATCAGGATGATGTTGGGCTTGTCCCTGACAGCATTACGCGGGGAGCGTTCAAAGGTGTTCGCACACCCCTGCAGAAAAGAAAAAGCCGCGGTTGAAGCGGCGGTGAGGCCCGTCGTCTTAAGAAACTGTCTTCTTGTCGCTTTCACATTCACAATTTCTTCAAATACACAAGGCATCAGCCCAATCGATGCACGCGAACGTAATATGCACCGCACAATGCCTTGCCGTCCTTGTCGCACAGCCAGGTCTGCAGCCGGGTCTTGCCGGCTTTGAGCGGGACCGTGAACGTAACGGACTTATCGCCCGAGGGGACCGACTTTGTCATATCGAACTGATTGATTTTCAGGCGCGCCCCCGCAACCGGCAATGCCTTGACATTATAATGCAGCACGGTCATAGGCGCATCCATTGCAGTGTCGGCCTCGAAGGGATAGCGTGCGAGCGTAAACTCATACTTGCCGGGACGCTCGACAAAAACATTCCAGTAGGAATTGTTCCCGCCCTTAATATGACCGAAGTTGTCCACGTACACCTTGTACCACTGTGCGCACGTCAGGTCGGTGGGGTTCTCCTGTCTTGAGCCGATGTGGACATAGCAGGGCTCGTCAGCAATAGGCTCGACCTCGGAGTACCATCGCTCGTAATGGTCGCGCATGGCCTTGACAATGTCGGGATGCTTATCGGCGATGTTGTGCTCCTGGCCCGGGTCGTCGGCTATATTGTAGAGTTCCTCGCCTTTAACCAGCCGCCACTTCTTCCACATCACAGCCGAATTCCACTTCGAGATGTCGATACTGTACTGAACGACAATCATTCTGTCCGGCAGCGTTTTGGCAGAGCCGCGCAGCGGACCAGCCAGGCTTATGCCGTCGAACTTCGCTTTGGCCGGAACCCTTAAGCCGCAAAGGTCAATCAGCGTCGGAAGCAGGTCCTGGCACGTAGCCAGTTCATTGATGTCCCTGCCGTGTTGCAGCCCGCCTTTCGGCCAGCGAATAAAGCAGGCCGCGCGATGGCCCCCGTCATACAGTTGTCGCTTGCCGCCCCTCATGCCGGCGTTGAACACTTTGACGGCGCCGGCCCCCCCGTTGTCGGTCAGGAAGATGACGATTGTGTTCTCGCCTATTCCAATGTCATCGAGCATCTGCATGAGCTTGCCCATATTCTCATCGACGTTGGCAATCATCCCGAAGAACTTCGCCACGCCGCCGTGTTGCTCATAAGGCTCGGCGTACTTCTCAGGCACCAACAGAGGCGCGTGAGGCACGTTGGTCGGCAGATAGCAGAAAAAAGGCTCGTTCTTTTCGGCGCGTGCCTTTATCCATTTGCCCGCCTCTGTGAACCAGACGTCATTGCAGTAACCGTGATATTTCTGCAGCTTGCCGTTGTGATAATACGTGTCGTCAAAATAGTCATTTCCCCAATAAGCGCCGGCGGCGGTAATACCCCACGATTTGTGGTAAATCGTTTCCTCGAACCCCCGATATTGAGGAAGATAAGGGTAGTTGTCGCCCAAATGCCATTTACCGAAAAGACCCGTTCGGTAGCCGCCGGCCTTGAAAATATCGGCCATCGTGGGGACATCCTCACGGAGCATATCGAGCCCTCCGCAGACGTGCCGGGCCCTGTTGCCCAGCGCATCGAGACCTGACATAAGCTGGCCCCGTGTCGGCGTGCACATTGGCGCGACGTGGAAGTCGGTCAGGCGCACGCTCTGTCCGTGCAGCGTGTCGAGATTCGGCGTCTTGAGAACCGGATTTTCGTGACAGGAAAAATCGCCGTAGCCCTGGTCGTCGGTCATAATGAGGATAACATTAGGCTTGTCTTTCGACTCTGCGGCCCACAACGGACGGTTTATACGCCCGCCGGCCAGAACCGCAACACCCGCACTTACGGTTTTCAGAAAATCACGACGTCTCATCATAGCAATGCCTCCAATTCCTAAACCTTATTCAAATTATCGAGGACGGCTGCGAGTTTCTTTCTGACGGCCGAGGTCTCAGCCGTGTCCCTCTCGGAAGGGACGGGCGATTCTTCGAGAGGGTCCTTTTCCATATCGTATAGTCTGCCGTCGCGGTAGAGTTTCCAACGTTGCGTGCGCGCCCAGGCCTTGCCGTTCCACTGGCAGTAGGCCCACTCTCTCGGATTGCCGCGTTTGCCCATAAGCTGAGGGGCGAAACTGGCGCCGTCAATGGGGCGGTCCCTCGGAGGCGCGCTTCCGCCTAATTCGGCGAAGGTGGGCATAAAATCAGAAAAATCAATCAGGTCGTCGGATACCCTGCCCGCCGGAGTCGTCCCCGGCCAATTGGCAATCAGGGGAACTTTGGTGCCGGCGTCGGTGAGCTTGCCTTTGCCGCCGATTACGACTTTGTCGCCGACCTTCGAGACGACAGGCTCGCTGATGTATTTTCCGTTTACGGCTTTGGTAATGAATTTGGGCGGCGTGCCATTGTCGCCGGTAAACAGGATAAGCGTATTTTCTCGCAGGCCCAATTCATCGAGCGTCGATACGATTCTGCCGATGAGCTTGTCCATATACTCGACCAGCTCCTTGTACGTCTGGTATCGTCCGTTTGGTCCGACAGGCGGCGGCACTTTCAGGTCGTTGCTGATTTCGTGGGCAAGCGTGGTCGAGTAGTACGCAAGGAAGGGCTTGTCCTTGTTTCGTCTGATGAAGTCAATGATAAACTGACAGAAAATGTCCGGGCCGTATTTATCTTCGGGCTCCCGTCGAAGTTTGCCGTTCTCGTATATGAGCGGCCCGTGGTACCTTGGCCCCTCGTGCCAGCCGAAAACGCAGTTTTGCTCGAAGCCCATTTTGGTTATGTGGTTGGGGTCGTTTTTCTGCAGGCACATTTGCCATTTGCCCGCTAAGGCCGTGGCGTAGCCCGCATCCTTCAGGACGTGGCCGAAGGTGATTTCCTCCGGCGGAATATGTCCCCATTCCTTGTAGTTTCTAAAGCCGTATCGCCCGGTCATAATCTTCACACGCGACGGCGCGCAGACGGGCGAGCTGTAACAGTGGTTGAAACGTGTACCTGTTGCCGCCAGCCTGTCGAGGTTGGGCGTCTGGTAAGAACTACCGCCGTAACAGCCGAGGACCGGCTCACCAACATCATCGGCCATAATGAAAACTATGTTGGGCTTCCTGGCCGGGGACTTATTGGAAAGCCCACTCGAAAGGCCCGTACAGCCGGGCACGGCAAACGATACGGCCCCCAAACCAACGGCTTTGAGAAAATCGCGTCGCGTCCAATGACTCTTACTCATACTTATCGGCTCCTAACAATAACAAACATCGCCCTGCATTTCTTTTGGCAGAGCACCTTATACCACAGATACCCTCTAAATTCAATAAGATGCGAGCGAATTGCTTGTCAGCCCCGAACCCAACGTGGTTCACGCGTCATTGCGAGCGCAGCCCGGCAATCTCCCCCTGTCATTCCTGCGGAGGCAGGCATCCAAAAACGCTTGCCCCGTTTACCCGCCACGCTGCTTGTCCGCCGAAGGCGGGTCCTTTTGGCGGGGAGGCGGATGAACCTTTCACTTTCCTTCGTCACCCCGACCGAGCGCTCCTCCCGTCATCCCAACCGAGCGCAGCCCCCAACCGTCACCCCGAGCGCAGCCGAGGGGTCTATCAAAAAAACGCGACGCCCCCACGTCGCTTCCTAATCTGTTAGCCGCCGGCACTGCCGGCGGTCCCCTTGCCCGCCTCGCCGCTTGCCCGCCACGCTGCTTGTCCGCCGCTTGCCCGCCGCTTGCCCGCCGTAGGCGGGTCCTTCTGGCGGGCAGGCCCCATCCCCCACTTTTGCACTTTACGCTTCACTTCTGCGCTTTCCGCTTTCATCCGCCGTTTACCCGCCTCGCTGTTTGGCGGGCAGGCGGATTACGTTTTGCACTTCTTCTCCCCCCCCCACCCCCACGCTTGCCCGCCACGTCGTTTGGCGGGTCATCCCGACCGAGCGCAGCGAGTGGAGGGATCTATTAAAAACACATCCGGCGAAGCTGGATCCCACAATTCTGTCCTTTGCCCTTTGACTTTTGCTCTCCCTTGCCTTCTACCCCATGCACTCCACCCTAATAATACCCCCGCAACAAAAAAGACTGCAAAATCACAAAAGAACAATTTGAATATTGCCAGCCACCGTGAGAAAATTACAGCGCCTGACAAAAAAGATATGTAAGGAAAAGATACAGAGTTTTGTATAGATCAATCGGAGCAAATGCATATGATGGACGAACCTTCGGTTAAATTCACTATCTTAGACCATATTGACGGCATCAAGGTAATGGGAGATGTGTTTTCCGAACCTGCTAATGAATACTGGGCACTTTTATGCTTGCGAGAGGGACTTAGATTTTTGAACTCTCAGGTTGCGAAGTCCGAAGACAGCGTAAGGCAACGCTTTAACTCATCACAGATCAAGCTTCTTTGCTTTGGCAATGATCCACTGTTAGCAGACATACCACAAACCTTGCTAACATGTGCGTTTCACTGGTATGCCATTTCAGCGTGTCAGTATGTTAGAACGGTCGGAATGATTGCATATAGAGAAATTGGCGAGGTTAATGACTATATCAGAAAAGTTATACCAGATGTTCTTTCGTTTCGAGATAAGGTTGCGGCACATTTTGCATGGACTAAGAGTGATAGCAGAGATAACAAAGCTGAGCGCATGAGATAAGTATAATGCCACAAATCACTTTACAAGATGACTCTTTCTTTGTAGGGTCGTGGAAGCTAACTTCTAAAAGTAGCGAAGAAACTACTAATTCCGAAGCTATCAAGCCTTGGAGTCTCACGAAAACACACGAATGTTTGTGCAACCGGTATTGGCCAACCGAGGCCTTGTACGAGGCACCAACCCCGCACTTGCCGTCAAGGGAAATACCGTGAATTAATTCGGCAAATTCATATAATCGCAACATAAAAGGTTGGATCCTCCTTCGTCCCTTAGGGACTACTTGGCAGCAAGCTATGGAGCACAGCCGAGTCCTTCCACTGGCTCAGGATAAATATTGAAGAACCAACGGAAACCTGTTATACAGTAAAAGTAAGTCTGTGTTTCGGAGTTGTAAACAGACTCTATAATCATTGTTCGATTCTTGTACTGTTATGAATAGCTATATCAGTCCCAATTACAGATACCAAAAACTAGAGAACCCCAGTTTAGAAGACATGATAGATGTCTTTGAGGATCGAGTAAGAAATTGGATCCTACTCCCAGCAGAATCACTGTTGGAGTTGCGTCACGGCTTTATGGCCGCCATAAGTATCTTATTTACATACTTTGAAGGAATCCAGATATATATCTCTGGCAAAGATAGTAGGGGTTCATCGAAAATACATTTCATCGAAGGGTTTCTCTCTGTATTTGGTGCTCCCGACATAGATAAGTCAGCACTGGAAAATATGGCAGAAACTATATACACGCAAGGGCGTTGTGGATTTTTTCACGACGGCCAGTCGAAAAGGAAGATACTTTACTCGACCGCAAGAGAGGATGCTCTTACCATTACTATTCCCAAAGTGGATGCCGAGCTCGACTATCACGGAGAAGTGCAATCCATTGTGATTAATCCTGCCAGATTCCTCTGGTGCGTTAAAAGACACTTTGACAAATACATCTCAGACCTTAGAAAGGTAGATAACATTGACCTTCGAGACCGTTTCAAAAGGGCTGCTGATATGAAATGGGGGTTAGGTGATCCAGATATACCAATTGGTACAACTGAAGATGAATTTCGAAAAACATAACTTCGTAACCCGTGCAGCTTATTTGCACACGCGGACCAAATAATTTGTCTCTACTTCACATTACAGCCGAGCGAAATCTCGTGGAGGATATGGCCAAATTAACTATCTGCTATTTGATCTGGACTATTTCTCTGCGTTCTCTGTGTTTACCCGCCATCCTCTTGGCGGGTTCTCTGTGCCTAATTCTTTTGCCCGTTTTTTTGTTGACTTTTGTTTGAAAACTTGTTAAAATACCCGCCTATTAGCCAGAAGGCTAACGCAACCCGCCAGTAGGCGCCAGACTTGTCCGCCGGAGGCGGATATAGCGGCCAACCGCACAAACCAGGCAAGCCAGCCGGGTTTTGAGCATTTTCATTTTGGTAATTCGGATTTGCCTGCCCTCCGTAGCCCGCAGGGCAAACGATGGGTTTAGGGCTCTTGCCCGCCGCAGGCGGGTCGATATTAGGATTTCGGATTTGGCCGCGCCACGTAACCAATTACCGCTTAACCACTTACGAGCATCGAGCATCCGGATGCCCTGTCCGCTTATACTCTTATACGCTTATACTCTTCTTCCCTCTGCCCTCTGTCCTCTGCCCTCTGTCTTCTACATCTGTCGAGTATCCTCTACAAATTCGCCCTTTTATGCAAAACAAACCCAATTTCCAGGAGGCCCAAACGAACGTAACTAATGTATTAACAAAGGCTTATGAAAATGAACGAGGACTTCAGACTCGCGAAAAACAAACCCAAACAAACCGAATTTCCTTATTGCCAAAATGAACGCAACCTCCCTTGTTACAAAGGCTTATCAAAAATGATAACTCCTCCAGCTGCCAAAAAAACAAACCCAATTTATGCCATAGGTATCAAACCCAATTTCATACCCGGCGCCGTTTTCCTTCCACCTATCGCAAGAGCTGCCCTCATCAGCACGAAAACGGCCTGTTGCCCTGAATTATGGTGGACTTTCGGTATGTTTCTGCCGTTACTATTACTTTTCCGATTTAAAAGCTGGATTCCTCGCCATTTCCTGTGCGCCAACGCATTTTCGCCAGCTTTTCAATTTTGCGTAAAGCTCAGCGGCCTTTTCGGGCATCTTCCCGGCAAGATTGTTCTGCTCATTGAGGTCCTTTTCAAGGTCGTAAAGCTCGACGGCGGCCGGGCTGAAACCATCAAAGTCAGCGCTCTTTTCGAACCATTCCACCAGCTTGTACCTTCCCTGGCGGATAACACCGGACGGCGCAATACTCAGCCCGTGATAGTGCGGATAATGGAAGTAGATGGCGTCGCGTTTGAGACTACCAGTTCGTTTCAACAGCGCCATAATACTGACACCATCCACAGTGGGGTCGGTGACTTTCAGACCCACAGCTTCGAGCAGCGTGGGGAAAAAGTCGATGCTTATGACCGGGACATCACAGGTGGCGCCCGGTTTAACCACGCCGGGCCAGCAGACAATCATAGGCACACGGATTCCTCCTTCGTAGAGGTCGGCCTTGCTGCCGCGAAGAGGCTTACAGTCCTTGGGGCCGAGGTGGCCGTTATCCGAAAAGAAAATCACAATTGTGTTGTCTCGCAGGTTAAGCTCGTCAAGTGTTTTCAGCAGTGTCCCCACGCTCTTGTCCATGGTTTCGAGCATGGCCGCCTGCTTGGGATTGTTGTGACCGTACTCTTTGCCTTTGTCGGCTCCGGGCTTATTGGCGTATTTGGCGACAAGCTGGTCCTTTTCCATTTCCGGCCGGTGGATGGAATTATAGGAGACATAGCAGAAGAAAGGCTTGTCCTTGTTGTTTTCGATAAAGGCTGCGGAGCGTCCGGTGATTTCTCTGACGTGGTGCCAATCTTCCTCATACTTACTCTTGGGGCCGGCACCGGGCTTGTGGGTTGTCAGGACATCGTCGAAGCCCTGCGAGCCGGGGTCCATCGGCCTGCCCGGCTGGTATTTCTTGTCTTTATTGAGGTGCCATTTCCCGAAATGGCCGCAGGCATATCCGGCGGACTTCAAGGCCTCCGCAATAGTCACCTCCTCCAGCGGCAGATACGCCGTCCAGTCCGGCGTCAGAAGCTTCTTGTTTGTGGGGCTGCCCCCCTTAATGAAATCAGTCAAATGCAAACGCGCGGGATATTTGCCCGTCATGATGCTGGCGCGCGTCGGCGAGCAGACCGGACAAGCAGCGTAGGCATCCGTGAATCTCATCCCTTCTTTCGCAAAGTCATCCAGATTGGGCGTCTCGTAGAACTTACTGCCGTAGCAGCCCAACTGGTGCCAGCCCAAGTCATCGGCCAGGATAAATACGATATTGGGCTTCTTGCGGGGCGAATTAGCGCCAAAAGCCTCTGCAAAGTCGCCCCAGCCGGTAACCACGACCGAGGCGGCGCCTATTCCCATGCCTTTTAGAAAATCACGTCGATTCATTACCTGGTCCTTTCCGAATCTTTCTATCTAATCTTCTCATTCGTCGGCTCCTGCCCACATTAAAAGGCCGCAATATCTTAGCTCATTTTGCCGGGCTTGTCTATGGCCACGCTCCAATGGGCCGGAAGACTGGGCCGTGACCGGAGGCTGAGATGAAATACAGCCAGTTTTGGGCACTGAATGTTCCTGAATAATACCTCGTGCAGATATCGATAAGCTCGCGGAATATCTTGTTTCTTGCATAATTTGCACGCTCACGCACGTCAATTAGATTAAACTATGTGCGCTTTAATCCGGGCAAAAATGAGTCAAGACAAGGTCGGTATCGGTATCGAGCCGAAACCATTCAGGCAGAAAGAACCACCAATAAAACCGGTTCTGTCCGAGAAGTAGCGCCAGCTCATACATAAACAGCCGCTAAGGAGCAATGTAAATGCAATGCAAAATGCTTGGAACCAATCGAAAAGTCAGGTTGATGGTATCGCTGCTGCTAAGTGCGGTGTGCGCGGGTTCGACATATAGTCAAGGGACGAAGCTCGATCTTTCAAATGCCGTCATAGTACACCCCTCGGGCCAGCCGAGGCACGCCAAAGCGGCCGAGCTGCTCCAACATGAGATTAACAGGCGCACGCGAATCAGTCTTGCTGTGAGGACTTCCATGCCGTCGGGCGGTTTACCCGCAATTGTTGTCGGAACTGTCGAGACTTTTCCGACTTCGTACACACTGCCCGCGGGGCTTTCCGTCCCGGCCAAGGCCGACGGATATGCAATCTGGACCGACCGAACGGCCCGGTCGGCGCCCACTGTTTTTCTTGTCGGCCGTGACGACAAGGGGGCCTTATTCGCCGTGGGCCGGCTGATACGGCTGCTGTACCTGGCCCCAGAGCACATTCATCTGGCTGATGATGTTCAGATATCCACAGCCCCCGACTGCGCAATTCGCGCCCATCAAATCATCAGGTCGACCCAAAGTGAAGACGGCTTTGTTGACTGGCGCGATGCCGGGCAAGAGCAGCAGTACGCACGTGACCTGATTCTGTTCGGAACCAACGGCTTTGAGGCCAGGAGTCCACGGGACATTGACGATTATCTCGAAGAGCTCGGCATCGACCTGTTCCTGGTGGTGTCGTGCCAACGTGTAATTGACTATAACAACCTCGCTGACGACCAGATCAGAAAATTATACACCGACCTTGTCGGCATAGACCATTTCACTACATACGGGGGCGATGCCAGCGGGTCGAGGCCTCCCGCGGAAGTCTTGCCAAAGGCCGAGCGTGTTGTGCCGCTGGTGCTACAGAGTCACCCCGGCGCGAAATGGTGGTATTCGAATCAGTGCCTGAAAAACCACGCGGTGGACTATGACGACTATATCTTCAATTATATCAAGACCATGCAGCCGAGCTGGCTCCACGGAATGGTTTACGGGCCATGGACGAAGCGGGGCATTCGTGAAGTTCGTGCCGCTTTGCCCTCGCAGTACAAGATCCGACACTATCCGGAAATCTGCCACGTGCGCTGGTGCCAGTATCCCGTTCCCAAATGGGACCGCGTTTGGGCACAGGTCTGGCCCCGCAACCAAAGCATCTACGCGATGCCCCGAATGATGGCACAGATTCACAAGGCGACCCGCAAGGATACTGTCGGCTTTCTGCCTTACAATCATACCGGCTGTTACAATGACCTTAACAAGTTCATCTGGAGCGCAATGGGCTGGGACCTTGGTGCGAGGGTGGAGGATATCCTTTACGATTACGGGAAAGTCTTCTTCGCATACGAGTTCAAGAACAATCCCGACGGAGAGGGTTCATCCGATTCAAAAGATGCGATAATCGATGCAGGCGCCCGCGCGGTTGCGCAAGGACTTGAGCTTCTGGAAGCAAACTGGACGGGCCATCTGGCAGATAATAAGAGCGCCGAAGCCGCATTGAAATTGTGGAAGAAGATCGCGAGAAGTATGGGCGGCGTCGCAAAGAACTGGAGGCTGGAACTGTTCCTCTACAAGGCCTTTCTCGATGCCCAGGTCAAACGCAAGTACGATGCCGAAATGCAGTGCGAGCGGCAGGCGTATGAAGCCCTGAAGCAGGCCGGGACGGTCGGAGTCGCCACGGCTGTCAAAAATGCCCGTGCGGCACTGGCACAAATCGACAAGGACTTTCAGACGAAGGCGGCCTTCAAGCAGGAACTCCAATCGTGCGGTCTTACCGACCGCCTCGGCGACCTTGATGAAGTCCTGGATAACATATACTCTCCACTGAACGACCGAAAGTGGCTTGAAAAGCGATTGGATGGCGTTACAAGCATTGCGGATATCGAGAAGATTCTGAATTACGAAGACCCGGGCCCCGGCGGCTTTTATGATAATCTCGGCGTCGCCGGAGAACAGCCCCACCTTGTCAGACAGAAAACATGGGACCAGGACCCCGGTTTTGTGCATTCGCCGATAGAGTGGGTCGACCATAAACCCGGCTCCGACCGCAGACACTCCCAAATGACCCATGCGACCAGCCGATACGATACGCCCCTGCTGATGCGGTGGGAAGGACTCGACGCCGGTGCAACCTATCATATTAACGTGGTTTACCTCGGCCCATTCGGTCCGAAATTTACCTGCAAGACAGACGACGGCCGCCTGATTCACGGTCCGAGGGGCAATTCTGATACTACGCCGGTCTCTTACAGCGTACCACCCGCTTCCACCAGTGACGGTGTGCTTGAGCTGCAATGGAATCTTACGAATGAGGTGCGCGGCGTTTCTGTAACGGAAATCTGGCTGACCAAAGACTGAAAAGAGAACCGGCACTATTATGAAGCCTGAGCGTCTCGATCGCCCGCAGGCTCCTGGGCCTTGACAGACTTTCGCCACTGCCGCAACAGTTGATGGAGTTCCCTGGTCTTGCCGGCCATTTTCTCGGCAAGGTCGTTTTTCTCGCTGATGTCGTCGGCGAGGTTGTACAGCTCGAGATGACCATCATCAAAGAATTCGAGCAGCTTCCAGTCGCCTTTGCGAATAGCGCCGCAAGAGCGGCCGCCGAGAAAATGAGGCTTGGACAGGGGATAATGCCAGTAGAGCGTGTCACAAGCCGATGAAGCGTTTGGATTACTGAGAAGGGGCAGAATAGAGATGCCGTCGAGGTGCTGTCCGGGCTTCGGGTCCACATTAACAATCCCGCAGAAAGTGGGATAGAAATCAATCACGCAGACAGGTGCATCGCAGACGGCGCCGCGCGGTGTCACGCCAGGGAAACGGACAATCAGCGGCACGCGGATGCCGCCCTCATACAGCGTGGATTTGCCTTCCCGCAGGGGCGCGTTGCTCGTGACCCGGCTCTCGCCGCCGTTGTCGGACGTGAAGACAACGATAGTATTCTCGCCAAGTCCTGATTGTTCAAGCTTTTCCATAATCATACCTACGCCTTCGTCTATGCTCTCAAGCTGAGCGGCCAGGTGGACATTATTCTTCGGCGCCCTTGAGCCCCTGCCCGCACCGGGCTTTTGCGAGTACTTTTCCACCAGCGCCGGCTTGCCCACAAGTCTTGTGTGAACGGCGTAGTGACTCAGGTAAAGAAAAAAGGGATGACTACGGTGACGCTCGATAAACTCGACGGCTTCGAGGTTCTGCCGGTCGGTAAGAAACTCTCTGTCGGGCAGGCGCCTTGCGATATCGGGGTTGAAGTGGTAGGGATGGAAATAGCTGCCGCCGCCAATACCGCGGCTCTCCGAGACGATGGTCTCGTCGAACCCGTGCATTGCGGGCGGAAACTCTTTCACTCCGCTGCTGGCGTAGCCGGTCAGGTGCCACTTGCCGATAATTCCCGTCGCGTAGCCTGCCGAGCGAAGCATCTCAGCGATGGTGGTATAGTCCGTCGAAAGGTGGTTAGTGTCATCGGGCTGCAGGTAGTTGGTCATACCGACTCGCGCCGGATATTGCCCCGTCATAAGACTGGCGCGGTACGGCGAGCAGACCGGAGCCGAGGCATAGGCCTGGGTAAAGCACGTCCCCTTTGCACCCAGCCGGTCAAGATTGGGCGTTTCATTGAACCGGTTGCCATAGCAGCCCAATTCCGCCCAGCCAAGGTCGTCGGCCAATATGAAAATGATATTGGGCCTCTTCTGTGCTGCTCTGTCCCCAGACCGAGACGCGAGATTCGCACAGGTGGCAACGGCAAATGACGCAGCACCGAGCCCCATAGCTTTTAAGACATCACGTCGCGTGCAATTGGACCTGCTCATTGTTTCCTCCCTTCCATTGGCCAGTTGGGCGATTCGGTGCGGGCGGTCTTGAGGTATTCTTCGAACACATCAATAACGTCGGGATACCGGTCCGCGACGTTATGCTCCTCGCGAAGGTCTTCGGCAAGATTATATAATTCCAGTGGCTGGTCCGGTTTTGGCCGCCTTGCCTTCCAGTTGCGCCATCGCACCACCTGATGCAGTTTTGGAGGCGGCGATTCCCAGTACATGAAGCGGTCACTGAGGTTCTGCTGCTTTCTGCCGAGCAGGGCCGGCAAAACACTGATACCGTCGATATTCACGGGAGGTTTAGCGCCGGCAAGTTCGGCCAGCGTCGGCATGACGTCGGCGTAATACCAGGGCGCGTCGCTGACTTTGCCGGCGGGGACTTTGCCAGGCCAGCGGACAACCATAGGCGTTCGGATGCCGCCTTCGTGGAAACCGCCCTTACCTCCTTTCAAAGGTCCGCTACTATTGAACATCGGGCCGCCACTGCCAGCAGCTCCGTTATCCGAGCAGAAGAACACAATGGTATTGTCATCGATGCCGAGCGCGCTCAGAAGGTCAAGGATGCGGCCCACGTCCCTGTCCATACGCGTAACCATAGCAGCGAAAATTTTGGCCTTCTCCGGCCACGGTTTATCCGTATACGGTTCTGTACTGGGGACCTCCATATTAAAGTGCGGACTAGTGTAAGCAACATACAAAAAGAACGGTCGGCCCCTGTGTCGTCGAATAAAATCCACAGCAAAATCGGTGAACAGGTCGTGCGTATATTGCTGCTGTCTTCCGTTTTTGTTGCCTTCGAGAGTCACTTTCTCTTCGTTGTGCCACAGGTAATCGGTGTAGTAGAACACGGCATGATTCTGATTAAGATAACCGAACCACTCGTCGAATCCCTGTTTGTTCGGCACACCGGTTGTACCCGGGTCACCAAGTCCCCACTTTCCGGTTATGCCGGTTGCGTAGCCGGCCTGCTTGAGCACCTCGGCGACCGTAACATCTTCGTCCATAAGCGGAAGCCGGCAGCCCCCCCCAGTGATTTCGTCGCGGACGCCGCCGGTCCTGCAACTGTTCTCACGGACGCGTGTATGGCCGGTATGCTGGCCGGTCATCAGTACGCTTCGCGAAGGTGCGCAGACGCAGGCGCCGGCATAGCACTGAGTAAAACGCATCCCTTCTGCGGCCATTTGGTCGACCCTCGGCGTCTTTGTAAGCTTCTGACCATAGCAGCCCAAATCGCCGTAACCGAGGTCGTCGGCCATAATGAAAACGATGTTTGGACGTCTTTTTTTGCCGGTCGGACCCGTAGATGGCCCCATACAGCCGTGCAGTGTCACTGCGGCCGCGCCGGCACCGATGGCTTTCAAGAAATCACGCCGCGTATAACTGACCATCATGTCCCCTTGCGGTCTCCTTTCTAATCCCGTGGAAATTCTCCTACCGCAGGCTTGATTCCTCCGGCGCTTGGCCAGGTTGGGCCTTCACGCTGGAGCTCCCGCCAGAGCTGGTTCATTTGGTTAATAAGCGACTGAAGATGCCCCGTCTTGTGCGAGGCCAGGTCGACTTTCTGGCTGACATCGGTTTTGAGGTTATACAGTTCAAAGCGAGCCATCTTTGTGGTCTTGACCCATTCCATGATTGCCTGGCCGGCAGCAGGCTTTTCGGCGAATCCGAGCAAAACTTCATCGCCCATTCGCATAGCCATATTGGGTACGCCCGTGTAATTGATATTCCAGCATAGGGGCCGCGTCCGTTTGAGGTTCTTGCCCTCGAAGACCGGCGTGATGCTGACGCCGTCAAGAACACGGTCAGTAGGAACTCGCGCGCCCGCCAGTTCGCACAGCGTGGGCAGGAAGTCCACGCTGCTGATTGGTTCGGCACAGACCCGCCCGCCCTTGATTCGCTCTGGCCACCGGACAATACCGGGAACTCGAATACCACCTTCGTAGAGGTGACGCTTCATACCGCGCAGATTACCGGGCGTTCCAGCGCTGCGCCTGCGAATGGGGTCAATCCTGGTTGAGCCCCCGGGGTATTCCGGGCCGTTATCACTGGTGAAGATAACCAGCGTGTTTTCGACCAGCCCCATCTCGTCCAGCGCCTCCATCAAGCGACCAAAAGCATTGTCCAACTGTGTCACCGTACCATAGTAATATCTCTTTTCTGCAGGCGTGTTGTCGGTCGGATAGCGGGGCACGCGCCCGTAATTCAAGCTCTTTTCGAGCGTTCGAACCTGTGGCGTATCATACATCCGCATGTATTCTTCCGGCGGGTCCAGGGGCGTGTGAGGCTCATGGGTGCATATTTCAATAAAGAATGGTTTGTCAGGCTCGCGCTTTTTGACCCAGTCTATCGCCTCAGTGACAACCACATCACAGTACCACCCCTTTGTCTGGCTGACCGGTTTGCCGTTGCGAACGAAATTATCCGGGTTGAGGGGACCGTTGAAACTGTTGACCTCGCTGGCGAACCAGTAGTCGAAGCCCTGGTCACCCGGCAAGGGATGTCTGCCGTCAAAACTGCCGAGGTGCCACTTGCCCAAAAAGCAGGTGGCGTAGCCGGCGTCGTGCAGTAACTCGGCGATTGTCTTCTCCTGAGCACGCAGATGGACCCGGTTACCGGCCAGATGATACACACCTGTGCGATAGGAGCAGCGGCCGGTCAGTAAACCGGCGCGGGCCGGTGAACATATAGGCGCCGCCGAATAGCAATCGCTGAACCTTATGCCTTCCGCGGCAAATCTATCGAGGTTCGGTGTCTTGATGAACGGATGGCCGTAACAGCCCAGGTCGCCATAGCCAAGGTCATCCGTCAGAAAAACAACCACGTTCGGGCGGGCGGCGCCTCCTCTTCCGGCAGAGGATACGACGCGACCGCTGTGCAAAGCTCCACATCCGGCTCCGCCGAGGGTGATTGCACCCAAGCCAAGCTGTTTTAGAAAGTTGCGACGACTTAACTTGTCAAATCTCACCTTAGCTCCGAACTAACTCCACGTTTCTTTGAAGCCCTATGATATGCATTCTTTGGTTTGAGTCCAACGCCAAAATAAAGTAGATGCAGAAGGCAAGCCGATGAGTGGTCTCAAAATGTAACTTCGATTGTCTTGCTTCTGTCCCCCAACAAAGACAAAACGCCCGTGAGGGCCTTCATTTTGGCCGTGCCGGGTTCGCCCACGTTAACCGTATACTTGCCCTCTTTGAAAACCTTGGGCCGATACGAAGTCCCGTTTATGCGAAGCGTGTAAAGAACCTCGGCATTGGGCTCATCAATTATCTGCACCACGGGATTGGTCATACCGGCAACTTCGATGGTCGGTAGAAAGGCGACGGCCTTTCGCCCGTAGTTGTCCTCCTGCCTGACTGTCCTGGGCCAGCCGGGATACTGCTCAGCATCGGGACTGCCAATATCTACATTTCTCGGCCAGCATTCGACTGTGATTTCTCTTGTTCTCTTATTGAATCTGACGACGCCAAAACCAGCCGCTCTGGTCGTGAGCTTGTCGTGGTTCTCCTCCGGGGTAGGGTTGGCGACCGCCAGCATAGTGATTTTATTGCCCAACCCGTCGAGAAACTCACCCAGGTATTCGGGCATTCCCGGCTCGCGGTTCCGCCCACCCTCCAGCGGGGCCCACCAGCGAAGGTAAAGGTTGGCAATGGAAGGCACGCAAAAGGAATAGCCGGCGTCGTTCCATCGGTCGATACCGTGGTGAACGAACGTGCCCAAATGCTGGTCGCCCCCAATCATGAACGCGAACGCCTTGCGGATTTCCTTCAGGGCCTTGTCTCGTCCCGTCTTCGGCCAGCCGTTGGAATCGAGGTCGGCAAGCAGGCGGTAGTCCCTCTTGCCGTGAAGATGAGCCGAGCCGCAGAAAACTGTCTGAGACAGCACGCACTTCATATCGCAGTCTTGCCAGTCGGCCCCCCAGGCCCTGAGAAACTTAAGCTGACGCTCCCCCAGCAATTTCGCGCCGGGGACATCAAGGCTCCTGGGGTCATAATTGGGGTCGGTGACATGGTCGGGCCTTGGCCCCATTTGCGGGACCAGCCCCTGCGGACCCGACTTGAACTTGCGGTCTTCGATAATGGCAAAGCTCACCCGCCCTACCGTCAGAGAGGTATAGTACACGCCGATGCCGCGTTCTACGGGCGTGGGGTCGTATGGGTCGGGCAGATGGCTCGTCTGGGCGCGTTCGACCATCTCGACATATTCAACGGGAGCGGCGTATCCCCCGTCGTGACCGGCCCGAGTATTAGACTTTTTGCCCCCCGCACCCCACAAATTGGAATGACCGACATCATGGTCGTCTGGTATCGTAACCGTCGGGACGTTGCGAATAATGTCCCCGAAATCTCTGCCGAACTTAAGCCAGTGGGCATAGTGGTGGCGATGATTGTAGACCTGGTCTCCGGAAAAGAAAAGCAGGTCGGCGTTGAGCTTTTTGACGTTCTCAACGATGTCGGTCTTGGGTATGTCCCCTCCATGCTCCGGATTGATTGAGTTGCCGGTGAACGCGACCACAACAATAGTCTCCTTATCCACGGGGTCTTTACGAATCGTACCGGTATAGTATGCGTTCCTGCCGTGCACGAGGCGGTATTTGATATCCCTGGTGGAATCCCAGTTCTCTACCCGGAAAAGCGCGACCCAGCCGTCCTCGACTACCGACGCTTGCGCTATCTGCTTCCATTTTCCATCCTGCCTGATTTCAAGCCGAACCACCTTGTCCTCATTCTGCTTTAGCGGATAGAGCTGGGCCGTGAGCTTCAGGACGTTGTTTTGAACAGTGTACAGGGCAAAGCAGATAACCTTATCTCTGGGAACTTCGGGGACATCCAGCAGGTCGGCACCACCGGCACAAAGCGGCAGGGTCAAACTAATACATACGAAAATCAGTCTTACTATCCTTGGTCGCATATTTGCTCCTTTCGGCTTAGCGTTACCGCCGGCATCACAACTCTGTCGCCCCCAAAGCTGGATCGTTAATGCTTCGCATTTTGTCCAGCAACTTCGCGTTCAGGGACCGGCGCAGATTCTGGATGAGAGGGTCGGGCGAGTCAATCAGGTTGGTTGTCTCGGCCGGGTCGTTCAACAAATCGTACAATTCATCCTTTATGAAATGGTCGAAGTCGCGGACCAGTTTCCAGCGGGGTGCGCGGTAAGCGCGCATAGTACCCGCTCCCCGCATCGTGTATTGAACGAACAGGTCGTTGTCCCATTCGATCCGCTTGCCTTTAAGCAGCGGCAGAAAATTTCGGCCGCGGATAATTTCGCCTTTGGGCACTTTCAGCCCTGCAATCGCCAGCAAGGTAGGAAACCAGTCGAGAAAGCTAATCGTCTGCTCAATGGTCATTCCGGGTCTGATAACTTTAGGCCAGCGTATTATTGCCGGGACGCGCAGGGAGTTATCGTACATATTGGGGCCTTCATCGCGATTGTCGGTGAGGGTCCAGCTTGCGTTGCCCTTTCCCTCGACGGCGTGATGGCCGACGTTGTAGCCATTGTCCGAGGTAAAGACAATCACAGTATTGTCGGATAGCTCAAGTTCATCCACCACCGCCAACAGACGTCCGAGATTGCGGTCGACACTGGCGACGCTGCCAAGGTATTCGCGCATCATTCGCTCGACCAGCGGCACATCGAGCCTCGGATAATCGGGGTTGGGAATCTTGGGATCCATGTTCCCGAACCGGCTGTAGTCCGCGCCGCTGAGAGGAAGCCACGTGTGCCCGCCGTCCGGTGCGCGACTGACGGTACTGGCGTGCGGTGCCCAGTAGTGCAGGGAAAGCACGAAGGGGCCGGCCTTTGTGCGCCGAATGAAATCAATAGCGTAGTCGGTCAGAATGTCGGGCGTGTAACCCTGTACCTGCCTAACGTCACCACCCACCTCTATTTTCGGGTCCATGGACACCTCGCCGCCCCACCGAAAGCCGGTGAACTCGGTATAACCAAAGAGCGTCGGATGGCACTCATCTTTATCGCCCAGATGCCATTTGCCAATAAGGGCGGTGGCATAGCCCGCGTCGGCCAGAATTCGGGGCCAGGTTGCAAAGGTCGGGGCCAGACCGACCTTCTTGCTCTTGATGAAATCGGTTATGCCAACCTCGGTGCCATACCGGCTGGTCAGCAGCGAGGCACGCGAGGGGCTGCACACCGGCGTCGTAACAAAGCAATTAGCCAGACGAACACCTTCGCTGCACAACTTGTTTATGTTCGGGCTGTACGCATCAGGATTTGGCGCGGCACCGAAGGCCCAGTCCGCCTGGTCGTCGGTCATTATGAAGATGATGTTCGGCCTGTGTTCGAGTGTACCGGCCGGAACCCGCCGAAAAGCACCGCATCCCGGTAAAGTCAACGCCGCGGCGCCCACTCCCAAGGCTTTGAGAAAATCGCGTCGAGTGTAATTATATGCGCTCATCTCTTTCTAAGTCTTCTCTACCGGCCAAAAAGGCGAGTCAGTGCGGGCGGTCTCGAGATATGCCTCTATTTTAGCCACAACGTCAGGACGCTGACCGGCGATGTTGTTCTTTTCGCCGAAGTCTGTGGTAAGGTCGTAAAGTTCGAGCGGTTCGCCTGGGCTTAGTCGAACAGCCTTGTAATCGCGCCAGCGCACCGCCTGCTGAAAACCGCGCTCGAAGAACTCCCAATACAGAAAACGGTCACCGAGGTCCTGTCTCTCTCCCAACAGCGTCGGCAACACGCTTACACCGTCGATATTCGAAGGCGGCACAACACCCGCGATTTCAGACACCGTAGGCAGAACATCGGCAAAATACCAAACCGCGCTGCTCACTTTCGCCACCGGGACGCGTCCCGGCCAGCGGACAATCATGGGTGTGCGAATACCACCCTCGTACATGTCACGTTTGTGCCCGCGGAGGGGCCCCGAGCTGTCAAAGATCCCATCCCAGCGCTGGGCCGCTCCGTTGTCCGAGCAGAAAAAGACCAGCGTCTTCGCATCAATGCCTCGATTCTTCAGCATGGCCATAATCCGGCCGATGTCACGGTCCATACGGGTAATCATAGCCGCGTGTACCTTCGCATCCTGTTGCCAGGGCTTGTCGGTATAGGGCTCTGTGCCTGGTATCTGGTACTTCGCGTGCGGGATAGTGTAGGGCAAATAAAGGAAAAACGGCCCGTCTTTGTGTCGGCCTATGAAATCGAGCGCAAAATCGGTAAACAAGTCGTGGGAATACTGTTCCTGCCGACCTTGAGTATTTCCTTCAAGGATGACTTTTTCCTGGTTGCGCCACAGATATTCCGGATAGTAACTGTGTGCGTGGCTCTGATTCAAGTAACCAAACCACTCGTCAAAACCCTGACGGTTGGGAACGCCGGTGGTATCCGGCTCGCCAAGCCCCCATTTGCCGGTGATGCCTGTCGCATAGCCTGCCTGCTTGAGCAATTCAGCCACGGTGACGTCTTCCGTTTCCAGCGGAACGCGTCCTACTAACTTGCTCGAATTGCCTCGCACTCTCGTGTGGCCGGTGTGCCGGCCGGTCATCAACACGCTGCGGGACGGGGCACAAACCGTAGAACCCGCATAGCACTGAGTGAAACGCGTCCCCTCGGCGGCCATACGGTCCAAATTAGGCGTTTTGATTTGCCTCTGGCCATAGCATCCGAGGTCAGCATAGCCCAAATCATCAGCCATAATAAAAATGATGTTCGGCCGGCTTCTCTGTGCCGGCGCAATCGCATACGTACCGGCGCAGCCCGGCAACAGTGAACAGGTTGCACCGGAAGCAGCGGCAAATCCAACGGTTTTGAGAAATTCGCGTCGTGTGTAATTATCTCCGTTCATTTCTTCCTTCCTTCCCTGCCCAAGGGCCAATTAGCGGAATCAGTGCGCGCGGTTTTCAGGTAAGCCTCGATTTTGGCAATAACATCGCGGTGCTCGGCGGCGACATTCTGCTTTTCGCCGATATCATTCGTAAGGTCATAAAGTTCCAGGGGACCGTTTGGGTCCTTGTGCACGTTGAGGCGGACGGCCTTCCAGTCGCCCATCCGCACGGCCTGCTTGCCGCCCCTCTCGTGAAACTCCCAGTAAAGATACTCGTGCTTTTTTTGCTTATTAGGCTTGCCCAACAAAGTCGGAACCATCGAGATGCCGTCGATTTTGTCGGGCGCCTTTGCACCGGCCAGTTCGACGGCGGTCGGCAGAAAATCCCAGAAAGCCGAGATGTGGTCGGTGACAGAACCGGATTCGATTTTCCGCGGCCAGCGAGCGATTAACGGCACTCGAATACCACCCTCGTAGAGGTCGCGCTTGCAGCCCCGCAGCGGACCCCGGCTATTGAAGAAAGCAGGGTCGACGCCGCCCTCCTTATGGGGGCCGTTGTCACTGGAGAACATAACAAGCGTGTTGTCGTCGATGCCCAGCCCTTTGAGTTTGGCAAGCAGTGTGCCTATGTCACGGTCCATCCGCGTAATCATAGCCGCTTGACCCTTCTGCGGCTCCGGCCAGTCCTTGTCTTTGTATATCCCGTAATCTGGCACCTCCATCCCGTTGCCGATGTGGCGGCCTGCTTCATTGTTGGCGTGCGGAATGGTGTAAGCCAGATACAGAAATAGAGGTGCGTTCCTATTCAGTTCGACAAATCGCAGCGCCTCCTCCGTAAACAAATCGTGGGAATAGGTCCCCTGCCGCCAGGACCAGCCCTGCTCGCCCTTGTAGCCTGCGGCAAGCTGATTGTCGTCAAGGACTACTTTATCTTCATTCCTCCAGAGAAACTCCGGGTAGTAATTATGGGCGTGCATCATACTCAGATAACCAAAGAAATAATCGAAGCCGTTGCGCGCCGGGTCGCCGGGCGGCGGTGGATGGCCCACGCCCCACTTGCCGATTAGCCCGGTGACATAACCGGCGCTTTTGAGAACTTCAGCGACGGTAACATCTTCGGGCTCCATCAGAATGCGCGAATTGGCGCGGACCCGGCAGTGCCCGGTGTGCAGTCCCGTCATTAGGCTGCACCGCGACGGCGCGCAGACCGTGCTGCCGGCGTAATGCTGCGTGAAACGCATTCCCTCGCCGGCCATGCGGTCTATGTTCGGCGTCTCAACTTGCTTTTGGCCGTAACATCCCAGGTCGCCATAACCAAGGTCGTCGGCAAGGATAAAGATAATATTCGGCCGTCTGCTCTCTCCCGTCCCCGCCGGGCTTGCAGCAGCACAACCCGGCGCAAGTGAGAAGACTCCGACCGAAGCCGCAGTCGCCCCCGCCATTTTGAGAAATTCTCTTCGTGTGTGCCGCTTCATGATTCCTCCAAGGCAGAAATATCATTAGAGACGATTGACGTAAACGTAATAAGCCCCGCACAATTCCTGACCGTTTTTGTCATAGAACCATGTCTCCATTCGGGTCTTGCCCGCTTTGAGTTTCGCCTTGAACGTCACAGCGGCCGCATCCTCGGCAACCGCCGTAGTCCGGTCAAAGTCTGCTATCCTGAGCCGGGCCGTGGCTGCATCGATAGCCTCACCGCCCGTTATAGCCCCCCTGATAGGTGCGTTCACTTCTTCCGGCCAGCGGCGAAGCGAAAATTCATACTCGCCGTCGCGCGCGACCTCCACCGCCCAGAAACTGTTGCGTTTTTCACCCCACAGAATCATAGTCTGGTTCCACGGCTTGTCCGAATGCCAGTCATGGGACGTAATCTTGGAAGGGTTCTCCTTGTCCGAGCCGATGATGATTTCGCAGTACTCGTCAAATCGCTTGGAAACGTCCGCCCACCATTCTTCGTAGGCTTGACGCAGTTTCTCAGCTACCTCGCGATGCTTATCCGCGACATCCTTTTCCTGGCCCGGGTCTGCTTTGATGTCATAGAGCTCTTTGCCGTTGATAAGCCGCCACCGGTCCGTCATGACCGCGCTTTTACGCCACTTTATGGGATAATCGACGCGCTGCGAATCCGTAATGATGGTCCGGTCAGGCCAGTTTTTGTCGTGCCCCATCAGCAGTGGAACGAGGCTGGCGCCGTCGAAGCTGACACGCGGGGGTCTTGTCAGCCCGCACAGTTCAATAAGCGTCGGCAACAAGTCCAGATGAGCTGTAAGTCGCACGACATCGACGCCGCCTCCGAGGCCGCCGCCGGGCCAGCGAATAAAACACGGCACGCGATGCCCGCCGTCGTACTCAGTGCCCTTTTGGCCGCGCATGCCCGCGTTGAACACCTTCACCCCGGCCGTTCCGCCGTTGTCGGTCATAAAGATTAGAACGGTGTTATCCTCTATCCCCAGTTCCTTCAACTTCTTCATTAGCCGACCCATATTCTCATCGATGTTGGCAATCATCCCGTAAAACTTGGCGTTTACTCCCTTGTCCTCGTACGGCCTGCTGTATTTCTCAGGAACTATATGCGGCCCGTGAGGACAATTGGTGGGCAGGTAACAAAAAAACGGCTGGTCCTTGTTTTTCTCGATAAACCCCATCGCCCCGGCAAACCAGATGTCCGTGCAGTAACCGGTAAACTTTTCCAGCTTGCCGTTGTGGCAGTAGGTGTCATCGATATAATCGTTCCCCCAGTAGTCATGCACATTGCCGATGCCGCCTCCGTGGTGAATCAGCACTTCATCAAATCCACGGTCCCCCGGCCTGAAGGGATAGTTGTCCCCAAGATGCCACTTCCCGAAGATGCCCGTCCGATAGCCGCCGGCCTTAAAAACATCCGCCACCGTTACCTCGTCTTTGCGAAGCAGATTCCGCCCCATAACCGTGTGCCAAACCCCCGTACGGTTACAGTAACGTCCCGTCATCAATCCTGCGCGTGTCGGCGAACACGACGGGGCCACGTGAAAGTCTGTAAGCCGGACGCTCTGGGTGTACAGCCTGTCCAGGTTCGGTGTCTTGATAATCTTGTTGCCGTGACAGCCCAGGTCGCCGTAACCCTGGTCGTCGGTCATAACCAGGACAACATTCGGCCGTTCACGCTTTGCACCTGCGGTTCGGCCTGTCCCGCCGCAGCTCGGCAAAACTGACAAGGCGCCTGCCGAAGCCGCTGCAACACCCATCGTCTTTAGAAATTCTCTCCTCGTCTGCTGTCTCATGCCTTTTCTCCTGTGATTATCCCGTTGACTACCCGCTCCGTCTCGAACCATCCAAAAGCCCGACGAGGCGGGTTGAGATTCTCCGTACATACTCGTACCGGTCATTCTGCGCCGCCTTCAGAGCATCGAGAGCAGGCAGAGCCTTTTGGCCGATGTCCTCCAAAGCCAGGGCCGCATAGTGTCGTACAATCTGGTCCTCGCCCCTCAGCTCCCGCAACAATGCAGGCAGTGCCTTATCCTGCACGTCCATCTTGCACAGCGCTCGAGCGCATGCGACACGCACACCGGCTGAATCGTCTTGCAACGCAGAAGTCAACGCGCCTTTGGCCCGTGCTGCACTCGGTCCCAAATCGCCAAGACCCATTGCCGCCCACCAGCGTATCGAGGGCCGCTTGTCCTTCATTGCCCTGAGAAGGTCGTTTACACCTGACGTACCCTGCTCGCCCGATTCGATGACCCCAAGAATATCACTGACGAGGCTTCGGTTCTCCTTCCCTCGTGGGATATCGTATTCGCTGCCGTACTTTTTGGCCAGCACTTCAAGCTCCGGCTCCGGTATCAGGCCGACGTCCCCGGTCTGCAATATCCATTTCTTCAAACGGGAACGCATCTGCTTCAGCACAGCCTCGTATTTCGCCAGGCCGGCCAGATTGCTTATCTCGTGCGGGTCTTTCTCCAGGTCATATAATTCCTCAGTTGGCCGCGTCGGAGAGAACAGACCGGCCTGGATATGGTCGAGCTTCCCCTCGGCGAAAAGTCTGCGCATCGTTTTGATAATCTCCTTGTTGTCTTTGTACCGATTGGGCTGAAGATGCGGGCGATTGGGATAGAAGTTCCGTATGTACTTATATCGCTCGGTCCGTATACATCTGATGCACTCAAGGGTTTCGTCGCAGCGGTCGCGGGCGGCAAAGATATACTCCCGCGGTTGGTAGCCAGGGCCGAAGAGCGGCCGGCCCTGCATGTACTCCGGTACGGGAATGCCCGCAATGTACAGCGAAGTGGCGGCAATGTCGATGTGACTGACCAGGTCGTCGCGAACCGTGCCGGGCTTGATGGCGCCCGGCCAGCGGATAACCAGCGGCACGTGGATGCCTTCGTCGTAGAGGAACTGCTTGCCCCGCGCGTGACTGATGCCATGGTCGGTCCACAGAAACACAACCGTAGTATCCTCAATGCCTTCGTCCTTGAGACGCTCAAGGACCTTGCCGACCTCCGCGTCGAGATACAGGACAGAGTTCAGATACTGCGCCCAATCCTCGCGCAGGACCGGATGGTCCGGATAATACGGAGGCAACTTCACCTTTGCAGGGTCAACCGGATTGGCGACCGGGGCAGCACGGTATTTGCCGCCGCGTAACTGAATCTGGGCAAAGAACGGCTGGCCGAGCCTGCGATTTCTCCAGTCGTTGTCATCGTAAATCGTCTGGTCCCAAACGAAGTTGTAGTCGGTCTTGCCGAGCTTTCTGTCCTGCGATACCACGTCGCCGTGATAAACAGTGGTCTTTGGTCCGCCGTTGGAGGTGTAGTAGCCGTGCTGCTTGAAATACTCAGGCAGGAGTTTTACATGCTCAGGCAGATGTATTTCGGAACCGGGCCATGAGCTGCGATGGTGATGGGCGCCTATAGTGGTCTCGTACATGCCGGTTATCATGGCGGAGCGACTGGGCGAGCAGACCGGCCCGGTAACAAACGCATTCTTGAATAGCGCCCCTTCGCCGGCAAGGCGGTCGATGTTCGGCGTCTGAATCGTCGTTTCGCCGTAGCAGCTCCAGTGCGGAGACATATCCTCGGCAATTATCCAAAGGATGTTAGGGTTATTTCCGGGCGGCCCGCCCAAAAAAATACCCGCGTCACCCGCGCAGCCGGATAAAGCTATGCCTGCAGCTCCTAATCCCGCCCTTTTAAGAAAATCCCGTCGACTGTAACCACAACCACCCTTGCTCATGTTATCTATCCGCCTTTCTTCATGTTCGTTTGGCCCGGTTTTTAAGATATTCCTGAAGAAATTTTTGCGTCAGTTCATCCGAGTCGCCATATTGTTTTCGCAGGCGCTCCAGCTCGGCCTTTAGCTCCTGGGTGACATTCTCGTAGCCGGTCTTACCATACAGGTTGTTAAGCTCGTGCGGGTCCTTCTTCAGGTCGTACAGCTCCCACGCGTCAATGTCATAATAGAAGTGAATCAGCTTGTAGCGTTTTGTCCTGATACCGTAATGCCGCTTGACGGCATGGGCGGCTGGATACTCGTAATAGTGATAATACATCGAAGTGCGCCAGTCTTTAGGTGTTTTACCCCCAAGCAATGAACGGAAAGACCCGCCCTGCATATCTGCAGGCACAGCAACACCTGCAAAACCAAGAAACGTTGGCGCAAAGTCAAGGTTGAGCACGATGTCCCTATTGACAGTACCGGCCCTGATTTCTCTCGGATAGCGCACCAATAGCGGCATTCGCAAAGATTCCTCGTACATAAACCGCTTATCGAACCAGCCGTGATCGCCAAGGAAGAAGCCCTGGTCGGAGGTATATACGACAACCGTACTCTCAGCAAGACCGGACTCGTCAAGGTACCTCAACAGCCTGCCGACATTATCATCAACCGACGCGACGCAGCGCAGGTAATCCTTTATGTATCGCTGATATTTCCATTTCTTCAAAGCAGGCCCTGTCAGACCTTCGGGCGGCTTGATTTTAGTATCACCCGGCACACTTAGATGATCGGAAATTGTCATTTCCTGCTCTCTGGCGGCATCGCTGCGGGTTTTATAGTCGTCGTCAAATGTCTCGGGCACAGGTATATCCACATTATCATACATCTTTGCGTGCTTTTCGTCGGGCTGCCAGTTGCGGTGGGGGGCCTTGTGGTGGTACATAAGAAAAAACGGCTTGCCGGTGTCGCGCTGCCTGAGCCAGTTCAGACAAAAGTCGGTAATAAGGTCGGTGACATAGCCGGTGTATTTCTTCCTTTCGCCCATCTCGATGAATTCGGGATTGTGATACTTGCCCTGGCCGGGCAGGATGCTCCAATAGTCAAAACCGGTCGGCCTGCTCCCGAGGTGCCACTTGCCTATAATGGCCGTCTGATAACCGGCCTTTTGCAGCAGCTTGGGAAACGTCTGCTGGCTGCCGTCGAAAGGCTTCTCGCGGCTGTTGTCGATTTTTTCATTGATATGGCTGTACTTGCCCGTCAGAATCACGGCCCGGCTCGGCGCGCAGATGGAGTTGGTGCAGAAGCAGTTGTCGAAGCGCATACCCTCCTTGGCGAGGCGGTCAAGATTCGGCGTCTTGTTAATCCTGCTCCCGTAACAACTGAGCGCATGGGACGCATGGTCGTCCGCCATAATAAAGATAATGTTAGGCCTCTCGCTTAGGGTCTTGCCGCCGAACAATTCCGATTCACTAACGCACGCCGGGATGACCAGGCCCGCCGCCCCAAGGCCCGCTATCTTTAGAAATTGTCGACGATTCAAGTCTGCCTTCATATTATCAGTTCCTTAAAGAATTAGGTGGACATACTCTTATCGCTCATTGCTTCAACCCGGCCTTCCTTTGCTCAACACTCGCCACATGTTGCGCGGATTTCTGTCTTAGGGCGGGGTCGGCGATTTGACGCATCCTTTCCAGCAGCATCGCATTCAGCCATTCGCGCTTTTCCCGAATTTCCGGGTCAGGTGAATCAATCAGATTGCGGCGCTCTTCCGGGTCGCTAACGAGGTCGTACAGCTCGTCCTTAGCTTCGTGTTTGAAGTCTCGAACGAGTTTCCAGCGATGTGTGCGATAACACCGCAGAACCGCCCCGTTCTGGTGCCAGTCCCACATCGTATACACGGCGAACAAATCGTTGTCCCACGCAAGTCCCTTGCCTTCGAGCAGGGGCAAAAAGTTGCGGCCGCGTATTATGCCCCCTTTCGGGACAGCCAGTCCCGCCATTGCCAAAATCGTCGGAAACCAATCGAGATTAGTAACCGTCTGGTCCACGGCAGCGCCCGACTGAATCGCCCCCGGCCAGCGGATAATCGCCGGCACCTTCAGTGAGTTGTCGTACATGTTAGGACGGTCCCCGCGGTTGTCGGTTAGGAGCCATCGTCCGTTGCCTTTATGCCAGATGCCGTTATGCGCAAGGTTGTAGCCGTTGTCCGATGTGAAGATAACCACGGTATTTTCGGCAAGGCCCAGCTCGTCCAGCAGCGCCAGTAGTCGGCCGACATTTCGGTCCACACCGGCCACACTGGCCAGGTATTCCCTCATCATTCGTTTTGCCCGCGGAATATCCAGCTTCGGATAATCCGGGTGCGGCAAAGCCGGGTCTGAATCCCTGAACTGGCTCCAGTCGGCCTCGCTTAGCGGCAGCCACGTGCGGTCGCCGTCCGGCGTCTTATTGGCCGTGTTGGCGTGCGGCGCCCAGAAGTGAACAGATAAGAGAAAAGGATGACTCTTCTTGCGTTTAATAAAATCAATAGCAAAATCGGTAAGTATATCCGGCGTGTAGCCTTCGATGCGTTTGACTCTGCCGCTGACCTCGACTTGGGGATTGCGGGAGATTTCACCGCCGACCCTGAAGCCCGTGAATTCATCGTACCCGTAATGTGTGGGATAGAACTCATCCGGTTTACCAAGATGCCATTTGCCGATAAGAGCGGTGGCGTAGCCTGCCCTACTTAAAACCTGCGGCCACGTGACAAACTCCCTGCTTAAGCCCAGATTCGAGCCGCCTTCGAGGTAATCGGGGATACTGACCTCCGTGCTATACCGGCTGGTCAGCAGGCCGGCGCGTGAAGGGCTGCAAACCGGCGTGGTGACAAAGTAGCTGGTCAGGCGTGCGCCTTCGCGCCGGAGCCGGTCGATGTTCGGCGTGCGCGCGTTGGGGTTGGGCGCAGCTCCGAAGGCCCACGGCCCCTGGTCATCGGTCATAATAAAGATTATATTAGGCCTCTTGCCCCGGCGCCCATCACCAAACATCCCCCCATCGCTGACGCATCCCGGAATAAGCAGGCTCGCCGCTCCCGCTCCCAATGTCTTCAGGAAATCGCGTCGGTCCATAACATTTTCCTATAAGTGCTCTTTGCGCGCTCTGTCCCCTGCTGTCACCTGGCCTCCGGATTGTACGCCGGATTAAGCTCAGTGGGAACCGGAGCATTGACGGACTTGCGCCATTTCTTTAACAGCTCGTGCAGCTCCCTCGTTTTGTCCGGCATTCTTTGAGCCAGGTTGTTTCGTTCGCTGATGTCATCCTTGAGATTGTATAGTTCCAGTCGGCCATCCTCGAAGTACTCTATTAGTTTCCAGTCGCCCTGCCGCATCGCACCTGCGGGCGTTGTGCGCCAAGTCTCCTTCCAGCCGTAGTTAGCCGGCAGATAAGCTGGAAGATGCCAAAAGATAGCTTCGCGCTTCAGGCTCTGGGTGCCTCTTAGAAGCGGGACGATACTCTCGCCGTCGAGGATATGTCCCTCAGGCTTCGGCGCACCGGCTATTTCCAGCATCGTGGGATAGAAATCGATTCCAATTACCGGCACATCGCAGACACTGCCCGCTTTGAACCTCCCGGGCCAGCGCACTATCATCGGCTCGCGAATCCCCCCTTCGTAGAGCATCCCCTTGCCGCCCCGCAGCGGCTCCATCGAAGTAATGCCGAAAACGCCTCCGTTGTCGGAAAAGAAAAAGACCACGGTATTGTCCCTTAAACCAAGCTCGTCAATGCGTTTCATCACTCTGCCCACGCTCTGGTCCACGCTTTCGACCATAGCGGCAAAGGTCGGGTTCTTCTGTCCGCCGTCCGGCGCTTTGTTCGTGTACTTGTCAATCATCGCCTTCTTGGCCTGAAGCGGAGTGTGCACGGCGTAATGGGGCAGATAGAGGAAAAAAGGCCTGTCCTTGTTGGTCTCGATGAATCTGAGCGCCTCGTCCGTCAGCCTGTCGGCCAGATATTCGCCTTCGGGACCGTCCGTCAGGTTGTCGAGGCTGTATGGGCTGAAATGACGCCGGGTGGCGCCGGTGCGGCCTCCGGCGATGCTCACATCAAAGCCCTGTCCCTCCGGGCCGGTTTCGGCGCCTCTGCCCAGATGCCACTTGCCGATGCTCGCGGTAACATAGCCGGCCGACTTGAGCGCTTCGGCAACCGTCACAACCTTTGGGTCAAGTGTAGTATTGTTCTTTATCGGGACAAGCTTCCTCAGATGCGCCGGACCACGCTCGGAACTTCCAACCGTGTACACGCCGTGTCGAGGCGTGTACTGACCCGACATAAGGCACGCCCGGCTCGGCGCGCAGTTCGGGCCGTTCGCGTAGGCGCTGGTAAAAACCACCCCTTCGCCGGCCAGCTTGTCGATATTGGGCGTCTCGTAGTACCTGCTGCCCATAAAGCCGACATCCTTCCAGCCCATGTCATCAATGAAAATAAAAACGAAATTGGGCCTGCTCTGTCTCGGACCACCGGAAAGAGCGCCGTCAGCCCCTGCACAGCCCGGCAGCGTGCAGTACGCGGCGCCCAGCCCGAGGACCTTAATGAACTCACGTCGTGTACATTTTTTCATTTGCATACAACTCCTTTTAATCTCGGCGAGGCTTTCGAGTCCCGCGTCGGCTGGCCTTGCTGTCTATTTCTCCCCGCCATAATAGTCCTTTTTGAGGGTGAAAACCTTCTCGCCGCCCCGCGAGCCCAAGTACCTTAAGTCATGCTCGAACATCCAGTCAACAAGTCTTCCCATAAGCCGCCCCTTCACTTCGGCGTACTGAGGGCCGCTCCAGAGATTATTTCTTTCCTGCGGGTCGTTTTGCATATCATACAGCTCACCTTCAAGCCGGCTGCTATCCGCCGAACCATGATAAACATTCAGCTTGAATCTCTCGTCGCGGAACATGGTCGCGTGAATCGGCGGGTCAAAATACTTGTGCCCCGGGCCGTAGCCGGTGTTGCGATACATACACACCGCATAGTCACGGTAGTTGTCATAACCTCTGCCCTGCTGTATCAATGAAACCAGGTCCATCGAATCCGGCATCGTCTCTTTTAGTTGCTTCGCGCTAAAGCCCGCCCGAGCAAGAACCGTGGCGGCAATATCAAGCAACTGGACCGGCTCCTTCACGCGCGTGCCGCCAGGTATCCTGCCCGGAAGGCGCATCAGCAGCGGCACACGGACCGACGCATCGTAGAAAAATGCGCCTTTGGTGAAAAGGCCCCGGTCCCACAGCATGTCCCCATGGTCGCTCAGGAATATTACGAGCGTGTTTTCCGGCAGCCCCTCTTTGTCCAGACATTTCAGAACCTTGCCCATTTCCTGGTCCAGAAAACCAATCGAGGCATAGTAGCCTTTTCTCAACTCGTGGATACTCTCCTTGAATGTCTCGCTCTTGCTCTTTATCAACGCGGCTTTCTCCATCTCCCGCCGAACCCCTTCCGGCCTGTCCTTATCTTCCGGAATGGCCTGAGGTTTGGGGATTCTTTCATCACTAACCATGTCCCTTGATTCAATGGGATGGTCGAAGTAGGGGTCGTGCGGGTCGAAAAGACTCATCATAATAAAGAAGGGGCGATTCTTGTCCCGCTTCTTAATAAGGTCAATCGTGGTCTCACCCGCCCATCGGGTGAAATGAAGCCCTGCAGGAAAATGACGCAGACTCTTTCCTTCTTTGGTGAGTCTGCCATAAAAGACCGGGTCCTTCTTCCTTACCCACTTGGCGAAAGAGTTGAATTTGCTGTCGAAATTCAGGCCGGGATCCACGCACCAGTGGTAATGCTCGAAGCCGTCATTGCGGTGCCTCGTCTCGGCCTCGTGCCAGATTCCCGAAACGTGGAGCTTGCCCACAAGGGACGTCTCGTAGCCGAGCGTCTGTAACCTTTTGGAAAACAGGACCTGGTCGTCAGGAAAAATGTCGTGCAGCTTGTACACACCGTGGCCCGGCAGAGGCTTACCCGTCCACATGCTCGCCCGGCTGGGCGTGCAAACCGGACACGGCGAGTAGCACCTCTCGAAAAGCGCGCCTTCGGCGGCGAGTCTGTCCAGGTTCGGTGTCTTTACGGCCTCACTGCCGTAGCAGCCCAACGAATCATACCGCTGCTGGTCCGTCATAAGAATCAGAATGTTGGGCCTGTTAGCGGCTGAGCTGCGCGCGCCTCCGCTCTCGCCGCCGACACAGCCCGACAGCGCCATGGCTGCGGCCCCCACGCCGGTCGCCTTCAAGAAATCGCGTCGTGAGTAACTACCTTCAACCATGCCGCTTGCTCCTGACAACCATACCGTGTGCTTCCATCCTCCTACGGCTATTTTCTGACCCTTTTTGTACCGGCCGCGACATCCTTCTCCCATGCCTCGAACTCGGCCCTCAGCATATCGACCGTCTGCGGTTTTGCCTCGGCAAGGTTGTTGTTCTCCCCTATATCATCATCAAGGTTAAAAAGCCCGACAAGGTCATATCCGGCTTGCTTTTTTCCCCTCATAATGAGCTTCCACGGTCCTTTACGGGCCACGCCTCCCCCGCCTGTGCGCCAGAAAACCGTCCGCTCCGGCAGCTTTTCGCCTTTGAGCAGGACAGGTAAAATGTCAATTCCATCAAACTTCCGCCCGCCGGGCAGCTTCGCGCCCCCCATAGCCGCCATCGTCACAAACAGGTCCATCGTCAGGGCTGTTTCACTGGTGACCGTCCCGGGTTTAATCTTACCGGGCCAGTATGCAATAGCCGGGACACGGTGGCCGCCCTCCCACAATTCGCCTTTCTGGCCCCTGCACGGAAGATTGCTGCCTACCCATTTGTAAGCGCCGTTGTCCGACGTAAAAAAAACAAGAGTCTTTTTCTCAAGACCCAGTTCTTTGACCTTCCCGACAATGAGGCCCACGCCCGCGTCAAGCGACTCGACCATCTCCTTATATGCGGCCTTGCGGTCCTCCACATCGTCATATCTCCGCCCGTACTTGGCCTTGGACCAGTAATCGCCCCCCACGAGCCGGTCCGCGGGGTCCTTCGGCCCCTGAAACGGAAAATGAACCGACTGGTAAGGAACGTAAACGCAGAAAGGCCTGTCCTTGTTCTGTTCGATAAAACGCACAGCGTGCTCACTCAGCAATTCGGTCGTATAGCCCTTCTCCGGGACCAGCTTGTCATCTTTCCACCAGTCGGGCCTGCCGGAGCGGTCGATATGAGAGTGGTAGTCCAGCCCGCCCGCCACAAAGCCGCGGTAAGTATCGAACCCCTGCTTGACCGGATTGAACGGTACGGTATAACCCAGGTGCCACTTGCCGAAGCAGGCCGTGGCATATCCGCCTGTCTTAAGCACCTCTGCGAAAGTAACCTCTTCAGGTGCCATCCCCGTATTGTAATCGCTCTTGCCCGACAGGACGCTCTGGATGCCGCAGCGCTGCTGGTACCGCCCGGTCAACAGCGCCGCTCGCGTCGGACTGCACATCGCACCGTTGGAATGGAAATCCGTGAATCTCATTCCGCCTTTCGCCAGGGCATCGAGGTTCGGCGTATTTATGGTCTTGTTGCCGTAACAACCAAGGTCGCCATAGCCCAGGTCGTCGGCCAGAATCAGGACTATGTTGGGCTTACTTTCCTTGTTGTCGGCGCCGAAAGAAATCGCGCTGCCGGTTGCCACGGCTGCCGCTCCAACACATAACCTCTTCAAAAAATCACGCCGATTCATTAGTCAACCTCCTTCAGCCGCCTACTCGCTACTCCAAGTCACCTTATCAGATAAAAACAAATACACTTTTTGAAACATAAGCATTCAAGTGCGTCCAAATCATTGGGCCGCAGTAAAAGCAGGGTTCCGAGTGGGCATCTGAGCACCCACTGATGCCCTCCAAGCGTGCAGCATATCCCGAAGCTCATTAGCCTTTGCGGGGTTTGTCTCGGCGAGATTGACCTTCTCACCGAGGTCCTTCCCGATGTTGTAAAGTTCAACATCCATATCCTCGTAATACTCAATCAGCTTCCAATCACCCTTGCGGATTGCCCCGAACGGACCACGCGGATTTTGGGGATGGTAGTGTGGGTAGTGCCAGTATAATGCATCGCGGTCCAACGAGCCTCTTGCCTTGAGCAGCGGCACAAGACTCACACCGTCAATGTGCTGCTCCGGTCTTGGAGGCAGACAGACCATCTCCAATATGGTCGGGTAGAAGTCCGTACTGATTACCGGCTCGTTGCATACACTGCCCAGTTTGACAACGCCGGGCCATTTAATAATCATAGGCTCCCGAATGCCCCCCTCATAAGCCTGCGCCTTTCCGCCCCGCAATGGCCAGTTGTTTGTCTTACCGAGCAGGCCGCCGTTGTCCGACATGAATATCATTATCGTCCGCTCGGCAATGTTTAGCTCCTCCAGTTTTTCCATCACGCGTCCGAGAGCCTCGTCCACGCTCTGAATCATGGCTGCGTACGTGGCGTTATTGTGCTCGGGTGTGCTCGTTTTGGCCTGGTACTTATCGATTATGCCCTGCTTGGCCATCATGGGGGCATGCACGGCATAGTGCGCCATATACAGAAAGAACGGGCGATGCCTATTCTGCTCAATGAACCTGACCGCCTCCATTGCCTCACGGTCGGTCAGGTACTCTCCCGGTGGACCGTCTTCAAGCCTCGGATTTCGGTAAGGCGTAAAATATTTGCCCGGACCCGCGGGATGACCGGCCTTCCACCCGCCTTTATTCACATCGAAGCCCTGGTTCTCCGGCCAGTATATGGCATCATCTCCAAGGTGCCACTTTCCGACGTGGCAGGTGGCATAGCCGGCGGCTTTGAGGGCCTCGGCAATCGTCACCTCCTCCAGTCGCATGTAATGGGTCCAGTTGGGAATCTTCAATTTCGCATTCGGGCGCTCGTGCCCGTTAATCCAGTCGGTCAGGTATATCCTCGCCGGATACTTGCCCGTCATAATGCTTGCCCGCGTCGGCGAGCAAACGGGACATGCCGCGTAGGCATCGGTGAACCGCATACCCTGACCGGCCAGCTTTTCGAGGTTTGGCGTCTCGTAATATCCGCTGCCGCTGTAGCCGTAACCGACACCGTAGCTAACGTCCCGCCAGCCCAGGTCATCGACCAGAATCAGGACTATGTTGGGCTTGTCCGCTGCCGACTTACCAGAAGATTTGGACGAAGCGCTAAAACATCCTGGAACAGCCAACGACGCGGCCCCCAAACCTATAGCTTTCAAGAAGTCGCGACGGTCCAATACATTATTCATAACAAAACTCCCCGTACCAATACTCCTGTTCACTGGGTTCTTCCTGCCTGCCGAAGAGAAGGTTAGGGACCCCATTCTCTGATAGCCCGGAAACCTACCATAAAACCGCTCGTCTTGCCACTATCTTCGGCAGTTCAGCTATAAAAAAGTGCGGCCGCCGCCTTCCTTCGACTACTTCCGGATTCGCCACCTGATTCTGTCGGAGGAACGGGTGTGTCTGTCAGCCGCCCCCGCGTCAACCGCGGCCGCCAGCTGCACAAACCTGGGTACTGCATATTCGAAAAAACGCTTATAGCCCTCGCAGAAATAGCTTTCTTGATTGGTGCGCCCGTCGCCCAAACGAACCCTGTCTTTCATACAGCCGCCTCTGCACACAGCAAGATACCTGCATACGAGGCACTTGCTGCCGAGATTCCGCTTGGCCCGGGCAAAAGCCCTCCTCATGCCGCCGGCGGCAATTCTGCCTATCGGCGTTTCCAATATGTTGCCGAGCCGCCACTTAGGTTCCATGAAAAACTCGCAGGCGAAACAGTCGCCCGTGTGCTCGACAACCACTGAGCCGGCGCACTGTTCACTGTAGGTGCAAACGGTGTGCTTGCCCATAACGTAATAAGTCAATATCGAGTCAAACTCGCGAATATTAACCTTTTGCGGGCCGTAGTTATACCAGCGGTCAAATACCCTGCACAAAAACTCCCCGTACTGCCGCGGCGTTATTGAAAAATCCGCTATCCGGCCGGTCGAAGCGTCAGTCTCCACACACGGAATGAACTGCAAATAAGTCATACCGTTCTCAATAAAAAAATCGAACAGCTCATCCGGATGCTCCACGTTTCTGTTGCTAAGCAGGACAAGCGTATTGAATTCAACGTCATATTCTTTGCAGCTCTCGACGCCCCTGGTCACCCGCTCGAACGTGCCCGCCCCCGAATGGTCCACGCGGTAGTAATCGTGAAATTCTTTCGGGCCATCTACACTAATGCCCGCCAGAAACTTGTTTTCGTGCAGGAACCGGCACCACTCGGCATCAAGCAGAATCCCGTTGGTTTGCAGCTTATTGCTTACCTGCTGCCCGGGGCCGCCGTACCTTTTCTGCAGCTCAACCACCCTCTTATAGAAATCCAGGCCCATCAGCGTGGGCTCACCCCCCTGCCAGGCAAAACCGACAAACGGAAAACCCAACTGCATATAATCCCTGATGAGGCTCTCGAGCACCTCATCACTCATTCTCTGTCTGCCCTGCCCGAACTCCGGATTCCTGTTCTTGTAGAAACAGTATCTGCAGTCGGCGTTGCAGTCTGAACCGGATGGTTTGATTAGAAGCGTGAAAGGCTGCATTACTATTATTCTTGGAATCGGAAAAACTCAACCATTATTGCTCAGTTCTGTGTTTCTGTAACCACTTCTGGACCCACTGCTCGGCCTGTTCAGCCGTCTGCAGGCTCCCTTCCAACTGGCCTATGTACATTTCTTCAGCCAGCTGGCCCAGGCCCGGGCCGGGCGCCGCGCCCAGCCGCATCAGGTCGTGGCCGTCAAGCAGAGGCTTCGGTTTCAGTTCCATATCACCTAACTCTCTAATCCTCCGCCGCAGCCTTATCAGCGGCCCAATCGCCTTTCCGCCAGCTTTCTGAATCGCTCTTTGCAGTTCGTAAAGGTCCCGGAAGTACGGCTCACCAAGTATCATTCTCAGTTGCCCCAGAGACATCTGGTCATCAAGAAGCTTGCCCCTGTTGCTCAGCAGAAACTTTATATGCCTGTTTTGGCTCCTGCTAAGCTTTAAGACCCGGCAGCTTTCAACCGCAAATTCCGTCGTGCAGCCGCCAAAAAAACCGGCCAGCGCCAGCGCAAAACCGACTTTCTTCCGCAGTTGTGCCAGCACGCGGATTCCGATTTCCGCCCCGTCGCCGCCAAACAAAGGAAAAATAGCCTCCGCCAGCCCGCTCTCAACCAGCAGTCCCGCACCTGCAGAACGGCCCGGACTTATCAGGATGCCCTCCAGTTCCACCGCGATTCGCTCGCCGCTTATTCTCGTAATATTCTTTGCACCCTCGCAAATAGCCGCCTTGGTCTGCGCCTCAATAGCGAACCCAAGCTGTGTGGAAAACCTCACCGCCCGCAGCATCCGCAGGTAATCCTCGCCGAAACGCTCCTGCGGAACACCAATCGTCCGAACCACCTTCCTTTCGAGGTCGGCCTGTCCCCCGACATAATCGATTATCTCCTTCTTCAGTGGGTCATAGAACATTCCGTTGATGGTAAAATCTCTTCGCTTCGCATCCTCGACCGCACTGGCAAATCTGACGCTCGCGGGATGTCTGCCGTCAGTGTAGCCCGTCTCGGTCCTGAACGTGGCAACCTCCACCTGCCTGTCTTCGAGCAGGACTATCACTACTCCGAATTTTGCGCCGACTTTCAACGTGCGTCTAAAAAGCTTTATCACATCTCCGGGCTGAGCATCGGTGGCGACATCAAAATCCTTGGCGGCACGCCCCAGCAGCATATCGCGCACACAACCCCCCGCCAGCAACGCCTGATAACCGCTGCGGCGCAATCGTCTAACTATACTTATCGCTGCCTGTTTCTTCGTCATCCCTTCGTATGCTGCAATATACTCACGACCATAGTCCCCCACTGCCGGCGCTCGATTACATCAATCGCCCCGTACCGCGCCAACAGTTCTACACCCTTTCGGGTCCGGACCACGACAAAACCGTCTTCAGTAACCTGCTCACAAATAAGAGTAAGCAGCCGGCTCAACGGCGAATCAGCGCCAACATCTTCCGTCCACGCGTAGGGCGGGTCAACAAAAACCAGCCCATTTTTCCCCTCATCAAAACCGACCGGCGCGCCAATCTTGAAGGCGTTCGCCCTTATGACCCTGGACGCCTTTACAAAACCCGCCTTCTCTATATTCTTCTCCAACACGGCAGCAACTCTCGGGTCCTTCTCAACGAAAGTAACAAATGCGGCCCCCCTGCTCAATGCCTCCAAACCCAGAGACCCGACCCCGCAGAATAGGTCCGCAACGACTCTGTCGTTGGGCAGGTCGTACTTGCAAAGAACGTTGAAAAGCGACTCCTTGACACTGTCGGTAATCGGCCTCGTGTCCCCGCCCCTCGGACTGAACAGCTTCATTCCTCGTTTTTCGCCGGCTATTATCCTCATCTCAATCCGAATCCACCTCCAGGCCCAAATCGGTCAGCATTTGCACATCCTCTCTGACGGCGCGACCGGCGGTGGTCAAATAATTGCCGCTCAGAATTGCATTTGCACCGGCGTAAAACATCCAGCTCTGCATGTCTCTCAAATTCAACACACGCCCCCCCGCAATCTTCAAACTCGTCCGCGGCAATATGAAGCGATACAGGGCAATGATGCTGAGAATCTCTCGCGGCTCCAGCGTCTCTGCATCGCCCAGCGGCGTTCCCTTGATCGGATGCAGGAAATTCATCGGTACGGTATCGACGCCCAGCCTGCGCAGTTCCAGCGCCATCTGCACTCTGTCGCTGTCGCTCTCACCTATCCCGAAAATTCCCCCTGCGCAGACACGCAGGCCCGCCTTCCGGGCCGCCTGAATTGTCTCCACCCTGTCGCCGTACTTGTGCGTAGTCACTATACTCCCAAAATGTCTCGCGGACGTTTCAAGATTATGGTTGTATCCCGACAAGCCCGATTGCGCCAATCGCTCGGCCTGCTCCTGCCTGATAATCCCCACAGACGCGCATACCCTCAAACCAAACCGCTCTCTTATCTGTTCCACGAGCCTCGCAAGGCGAATCAGTTCTTCTTCACTAACCGTCTTACCGCTGTAAACAATCCCGAACCGGCTCACACCGCTCAATTTGGTCTGCTCGGCCGCATTGAGAATCTCTTCGTCGCTGACTGTTTTGGTCTTGTCGTAACCTGTTCTGTATCTCGCCGACTGTGCGCAAAACTTGCAGTCCTGGTTGCAGCCGCCCAGTCGCCCGGGCACAATCGAGCATATCTTCACCTTATTGCCAAAGAATTTCTCCCTTATCTTGTTTGCCCAATAGAGCAAATCGAACAAATCACTCTCAGCCTCGGCAAGCAGTACATCTATTTGCTCGCCGTCGATTTGCTCCCCGGCTAAGCAACAACCCGCAATTGCCGTTATCTTCTCGTTCATAAAATCAGCAACTTCTCCAGCCTTGCCCGGTTCCTCGCAGCCAAAAATTCTGCTACAATATACACAAACCACCCCGTTGGAGCGAGACATTTTGCACCGTCTGCCCTTCCGCCGGGAGCGACTGCGATGGTTCGGCCAGATATGGCGTTCGCACATCCATCACTGCCATCGTTTGAGCTTTTCACCGCGTCAGTATCGGTCGGACGAGTCGGACAAGTCGGACGGGTCCGACAGGTCGGACCCTTATTCAATTCGGACCGCGGGCCCGCTTGACAGGCCGCATCTGGCCAAAAAAGCCGATTTTTCCACATATCGAAAAAAAAGTTGATAATAATAAGTTTTTAGTTGACATAATTAAGGCGCAAGTTAACATTATTAAATTTGAGCTTCATTATATGGGAGTAGTTGATGTGACTCTTTTAGAAAAACAAAGGGGGAAAAAATGGCAAGGCGAATAATAGGCATAACAGGTGTTAGTCTTTGGGCAGGGCTTGTCGCAGCCGCAGTCTTAAGCGGATTTCAAGCAACCGTCAACGGCCAAGAGGAGATTTTCAAGAATCTTCCCGCCGGGTGGCAAGTTGTAAAGTCCTTTGCGGTGCCACAATCCGAGCGAATGGCTTTCAGCCGAAAACTGGGTGCCCGCATATCGAAACTGTCTAATACATTCCTTTCCGTAAACGGCCGGAGCCTGCAAGTGAACGTCGTGCACTGCATGACGGCAAGAGGCGCCGACAAAGTTTACAAGGCGATACTTGACGCCCACGGTGGCCTGGCGGTCAGCGTAGCTCAGCTTGGCAACATGGTGGTCGAGTTTGCCAAGTGTGACGATATCGAGCTTATGAAGAAGGCCCGGCGCGTATTGGGGCTCGAAACGGTAAGACTCGACGATGTTGCCGCCAAACTAATCAGGAAAGTCCCCGCAGGCTGGCAAATTGAAGATTCTTTCTTGGTGCCGCCGGACCAAACCAGCGCCATTGAGAAAAAGCTCGGGGGCCAAATCAAAAATCTATCGAACACAATTTTCTCTGTCCGCGGCAAGCGGCTTCAGGTCAATATCATTGAATGTACCACGCCGGATGAGGCGGCAAAAATCCACCAGAGTATTCTTGCGATGAAGGCGGACCCGGCTTTTTGCCGCCGCTATGACAACTGGGTGGTGGAATTTGTGGGCGACGATCTCGAACTGGCCAAAAAAGCCGTCTACGAATTAGGCCTCGAGCCGGAGCCGGTCTCTGAGTATGACCAACTGGAAAGCCTCGCAAAAGACCTCGTGAATCTGCTTGTAAAACAGGACTATACGAAAGCTGCCGAAAACTTCGATGTCGCAATGAAAACCGCCCTGCCTCCGCACAAGCTGCAGGAGGTCTGGGCTTCAATAATCAACCAGTCAGGGTCTTTCGTGGAGCAGCTCGGGGTCCGAAAGGAGAAAGTGCTCAACTATGATGTTGTCTTCGTAACCTGCAAATTTACAAGAGCGGTTCTCGACGCTAAAGTCGTATTTGATAACAAGAAACAGATAACCGGCCTGTTCTTTATCCCCGGCCAGCACCCTTCGGAGAATCAGCCGCCACATCATATTGCAAATGGTAAAGACATTTTAGGCCTCTGGCTGGGAACCCTGAAAAGTTTTGGAGTCGAGATTCAAATTGTCTTCAAGATTTCAAAAAAGGCAGACGGCGGCCTTGCTGCCGCCATGGACATCCCTTTGCAGAGGGCGGAGAATATGCCGGTGGACAAAGTCACCTTTGAGAATGGCAGCTTGCGACTTGAAATGAAATCAATGATGGCCGCTTTTGAAGGGAAAATGCAGAAAGGTTCGCTCGCAATCGACGGACAATGGCAACAGGGCGGACAGGCCGTCCCGCTTACACTTAAGCGCGTCGATGCGGTGCCTGCGCTTCGTCGGCCGCAAGAGCCGAAAAAGCCTTACCCCTACGACGAACAAGAGGTCGTCTACGAAAACAGCAAAGCGGGTATCAAGCTCGCCGGAACTCTGACTCTGCCGCGTTCGCGCGGGCCATTCCCGGCCGTCCTGCTCATATCCGGTTCCGGTGCACAGGACCGCAATGAAACGGTGTTTGGTCACCGCCCATTCCTCGTCCTGGCGGACTACCTGACAAGACAGGGACTTGCCGTTCTGCGCGTTGATGACCGCGGAATCGGCGGCTCGACCGGCAGCATCGCCCTTTTCCTCCAAAGCACCAGCGAAGATTTTGCCGGTGATGTGCTCGCCGGCATCGATTACCTCAAGAGCCGCAGCGAAATCGACCCGAAGAAAATCGGTCTCATCGGCCACAGCGAGGGAGGCATAATTGCCCCGATGGCAGCGGCTCAATCGCCGGATGTTGCCTTCGTCGTACTGATGGCAGGGACCGGCTTAACCGGCGAACAGACCCTGTATTTGCAGAACGACCTGCTCCTCAAAACCGTCGGCGCAAGCAATGAAGTGCTCGCAATTCGCCGAGCCGCCCTGACCCAGATGTTCGATATACTCAAACACGATAAGGACAACGCCGCCGCCGAGACGAAAATCCGAAGGCTCCTGAAAGACTCGTCGGCCAAAATGAGCGAACAGGAAAAGGAAGCGGTCGGCGCCTCCGAAGGTATGCTCGAACTTCAAATCAAAATGGCCCTCTCTCCCTGGTTCCGGTTCTTCCTGACTTACGACCCCAAACTGACCCTGATGAAGGTCAAATGTCCCGTGCTTGCAATCGTCGGCGAAAAGGACTTGCAGGTCGCGCCCGAACAGAACCTCCGTGCCATCGAAGAGGCCCTCAAAGCCGGCGGAAACGAGCATTACACGGTTAAGCAGTTGCCAAGCCTTAATCACCTGTTCCAGACCGCCCAAACCGGCGCCCTCGCCGAGTACGCGAAAATCGAAGAGACCATTTCACCGCACGCTCTGAAATTGATCGGTGACTGGATTAACAAACTTTAGCCAACAGAGAGAAAGCTATGAAAGTACTGCCTACAATATGCCCCGCCTGCGAAAACAGATTGAAGGTAAAGAGCCTGACCTGCCAGCAATGCCAAACAGAAATTCAAGGCCAATACGAACTGCCTGCACTATCCAAACTCTCGGTCGATGACCAGGACTTTGTGCTCGAATTCATCAAAGCAAGCGGCTCGCTAAAGGAAATGGCCCGCCTGCTCCGATTGAGCTACCCCACTGTCCGCAACCGCCTCGATGAAATCATAGAGCAATTGAAACTCGCGGAAAAGGCAAACGAAGACATCGGAAAGGAAAACGGATGACCTCAACCAATAGTCAACTGGGCCAGTGGCTGTTTAACCCTTTCAGGTTTATTGCCGGCGGCCACGCCCTACTCCTCGGCTTGGGTATCCTACTGGCAAGCGGGGTAATCGGCTGGCTCGGCAAGACTCACTTCGACGGCGTCATCGACGTCCACTCCGGCCTGGAAGCGCCGTTATGGTGCTTCCTTGTCGAAGGACTAATCAACTGGATATGCATGGCCGTTCCGCTGTTCTTCTTCGGCCTGATTGTATCAAGCTCATCCTTTCGTATTATAGATGTCCTCGGAACACAGGCTTTGGCTCGCTGGCCGTACCTGATTACCGCTCTGGTGATGCTGCCGGATGCCAACCGAAGGTTCAGCGAGTACATAATGTCAAAGCTAACGCCAGCCGCTCAAACGCCCGCGATTAGCTACGCGGATTTGGCCATATTCGCGTTCGCTTTGATGGTGGCTGTCTTTATGGCGGTCTGGATGGTCGCCTTAATGTACCGCGCCTACTGCCTATCCTGTAACATAAAAGGTACAAAGGCAATTATAACCTTCATTCTAAGTCTGATAGGCGCCGAAGTGCTCTCCAGGTTCGCCATAATCCGCCTGATTACCTGATTTACTTGGAGCAAAAAGCAGCAGCTTATGGATTACAAAAAAACAATAGTCTTCACAGGGGATGTAGGAAAAGCGCTTGAAGTTGCAAGAAATGTCTTCATTCAGCACAGCTTTCAAATTGTCACCAATACCAATTCGACACTTGAACTGACAGGCACATTCACGCTCTGGGTCAAAGGAATGGATCCTCTGAACGGAATTTCCAAAATCTCGGTTCGAGGGACGCGCAGCGAGCTTTCCATCGAGGCGAAATTCGGCGGAATCAGCAAAACAATCAATTACCTCATCATCTTCATTCTCGCAATGGCCGTGCTCTCCCTGATAACATTTGGCACATTGTTCACCATAATACGGGGTCAACCCATCGGCAGAATAATACTGTTGTCTCTGGCGCCTTTTGTCCCCTGGCCGGCATTAATTCCTCTGATGGCGAAATTTCTCAAATACAGAACCTCCCGCGCCCTCGATGCGCTTGTCCACAACATGGCTGCTCTCTCGAAATAGACCATTTCTCGTCCTTCCCCGCTCAATTGAGAGTATTGCGCCGTGCAAACCGAAGCCTCCGCGTCTTTGCAGCCCCTTGACGGAACTTGTACCTGCCCGGAGCGTATAGACAATAGTGAAATAAAAGACAATACAGCCACTCAGTAAAAATGTTGTGAGATGAAGTTATGAAAGTACCGCTGCTTATAATCGTTGTTTTGTCGGCTGGTCTTTTGGTTTTCTGCAGCGAAAGCCGTAAAGCCGGCAACCGAACAAATACTGTGCGTGCAGGTATTTGCAAAACCTCACGCAAAGTAGCACGCATGTCCGAAAAAGTAATCAAAAGCGATAAGGAGTGGCGCCGCCTGCTTACGCCGGAACAATACAGGGTTGCACGCAAAAAAGGAACCGAGCGTCCGTTTACCGGAAAATACCACGACCTTAAGGAAAAAGGCACATTCCAATGCGTCTGCTGCGGCAACGACCTGTTTGGTTCAGAAACAAAGTTTGATTCCGGCACCGGCTGGCCGAGCTTCTGGGCGCCGGCTTCAGAGGACAACATCCGCAAGGTTGCGGACAGGAGCCACTCTATGATACGAACCGAGGTAATATGCAGCCGGTGCAACGCGCACCTCGGCCACGTATTCCCCGACGGCCCGCCGCCAACCGGCCTTCGCTACTGCATCAACTCAGCGGCATTGGAATTCTCACCAAAAGAAGATTGAGCAGAGCCGCGAAAGCCTAAGAAAGCAGCTTCTGCATCTGCACCGCACACCGGCGGAATTTGTCCGCGGGAAGCGTTACCGTCTTCCACTTCGGGCTGCGTCGCTTCATAAACCTGCGATAATCATCCAGTTTCACGGCAAAGAATATGTACCGGCCGCCGCCAAACTCATAACAGTCCCGGCCGTCAAAATCTACGTCAACGTTCTCTATCCTGTAGGCAAAAACAAAAGCCGCCGTGTGCCCCGCCCCGAAAACCTCCTCCCAGCTCGCCAGCCCGTCAACATCCTCGGCCGTAACCCAGCATTCCAGCCCCGCCAATTTCGCCAGCGTTGTCCCCTTGAATGACCGCCCTTTCACCTCGGCAATTATCTTCTGCTGATTGGCAGGATACAGCAGAAAATCAAAGCTCTTGAGTCTCAGGCTTTTAAACACTGCCTTTTTGTTCTCCTCTCCTGAGACGTACTGAACATGGTTGTCAACCAACCAGTTCTCGAACGCCCGCTCATACTCATTGGGTGAGAAATCTCTCATTTTGCTTCAGACTCAAGCCGGGCCAGGAATTCATCATAATCAACCTTTTGCTGCTCACCCGTGCCCATATCCTTGACTACAAGTTCTCCCTCCGTAAACTCTTCGCCAATGATAATACATTTCCTGGCATTCTGGCCCGACGCTTCTTTCAACTGTTTGCCCAGACCGGTATTTCTATAACTGAAATTGGCAGAAAGGCCCGCTCTTCGCAATTTCGCGGTTATTTCTATGGCCTTGTCAAAGAATTGTCCGTCCGCAAAGGCAACGAAATAGTCCGGCTGCTGCGAGGGCAATTGTTTTTGCAAAAGCCCTTTTTCTTCGAGCAATATGCCTAACACGCAATCGCCTATGCCGAAACCGGTAGCCGCAATGGCGGGCCCCCCGAACTGCTTTAGTAAATCGTCGTATCGCCCGCCTCCGCCGATGGCGCGAAGCTCACTCGCCCTATCATAAATCTCAAACACAATTCCGGTATAATATGCCAGCCCTCTTACGATGCCGATATCGAACCGACAGAAATCGGCCACTCCCATCGCACACAGCAACTCGAACAATCGCCGTAATTCGTCAACCGACTTTTGGGCTGTTTGGCTAAGCTCAAGGCAATTACGAATCTGCTCGATAGACTCAACAGCCATCAGCTCAATTATCTTGTCGCGCTTCTCTTTGTCTGCGACCCGCTCCGCAAGCATCTCTCCAAAAGCATCATCGGGCACCTTGCTGCGCTTATCGAGCGCAACATATAGCGGCTCCAACTCGTTTTCCGCAATACCTATTGCCTGTAACAGTGACGCGAGCATCTCTCTGCTGGATATTCGCACGACAATATCATTACTGGTCAGCCCCACTTCCTGAAGGTAATCCAAGGCACAGAATATCACCTCGGCGTCAGCAAGGACATCGTCCACGCCGATGATGTCGATGTTCCACTGGAAGAACTCGCGGAGCCGGCCCTTCTGCGGACGCTCCGCACGGCACAATCTCGGCACCGAAAACCACTTTATGGGCCTGGGCAGAGAATTGATTCGCTGATTTACCATTCGCGCCAAAGTGGGCGTAATCTCCGGCCTCAAAGCCAGCTCTCTTCCTCCCCTGTCCTTCAGCGAGAAAAGCTGCTCGACGATTTCGTCCCCGCTTTTTATCTGAAACATCTTCAGATACTCGAATATCGGGCCGTCGTATTCCTCGAACCCATTGCGGATGGACACCCTTTTCCAGCCGTCAATTATCCAATTTCTAACCGCCATATCCGGCGGATAAAAATCCCGCGTCCCTTTTACCGGCGGTATCTTCATTTCCTTCTCTTGTTCCTTTTCCGGGCAAACCAAAACCTGTACGGCAATCGCCACGCGCTGTAAAATATAAGTTATCCGCTGTACATCGTCAAGAAATGTAAAATGGCGGCTGTGCCTTTCCACGCGTACGAAAGACCGAATGGCAAAAGCAACCATCCAGCTAATATACGAAGATGATGACATTATTGTTATCAATAAACCGACTGGCGTCTCGGTCACCGCCGACCGCAGCGGCGCCTTGGAGCTTGTCCACATCCTGAACCGGCAGTTGGGCCTGCAGAAAGCAGGCCGCCTGCGGTTGGTCCACAGGCTTGACAAAGACACATCCGGCGTGATGATTCTGGCCAAAAACGTCCAGGCCCAGTCTCTGTTCTCAGCCTATTTCGAAAAGAAGCTCGTCAAAAAAACATATCTGGCCCTTGTAACCGGGCCCCTCCCCGCAGAGCAGGGCGTCATTGATGCGCCCCTCGAGCCCAGTCCGGGCAAGCCCGCCCTTATGTGCGTCGCTCGAAAAAAGGGTAAACAGGCCGTCACTGAGTGGAAGTTGCTTGCCGACTTCGGCACAATTGCCCTCTTGGCCGTTTACCCGTTGACCGGCCGCACACACCAGGTCAGGGTCCACCTGGCCGGCATCGGATTACCCCTGGCAATCGACCCGCTCTACGGCGATTCCAAGCCATTGTTCCTCTCCAATCTCAAGGCCGACTACCGCCTCGGCAAAAACCAGCTCGAAAAACCTCTCATCGAGCGACTGACTTTGCACTCCTACCAAATTGAGCTTCTGGCGCGCCCGGACAACCTCCCTGACTGTTTCATCGCCCCCCTCGATAAAAAATTCGCCGCTACCTTAAAGATGCTTGCCAAATACAACCCCAGAGGCCCCGAGGCATTCCTCAACCCCGATGACTTCCCGGCTGTTATCAGCGCGAAAAAATTACAGTAATCATTCTGTTTGCTTATGATGTTTATTTGTCGGTTTTTTCTTGACCGCATGGGCTGCCTTCAATTAAATTCTCGGTTTTGAATACTTCAGGAAGCGAAGGTCGTGTTATGGGCGAAAAACAAGTAAAGGTTGGGCTTGTCGGATTCGGGACCGTCGGCGCCGGCGTTGCAAAGGTCATACTTGAACAGGCTGACTCCATCGCCGCAAAGACCGGCCTGCGCCTCGAACTCGCCTGTGTTGTCGATATCGACACCACCTCATCCCGGCCCGTAAAACTCCCCGAAGGCGTCCTCACCAATGACATAAGCAGGCTCCTGAACGACGATACCATCAAAATCGGCATAGAGCTGGTCGGCGGAACCAAAACCGCCAGACAAATCCAGCTCAAAATGCTCGAGGCCGGCAAGGATGTGGTTACCGCCAATAAGGCCTTATTGGCCGAGCACGGCAGCGAACTCTACCAGGCCGCCCATAAAAATAACCGATGCATCGCGTTCGAAGCCAGTTGCGCCGGCGGCGTGCCCATTATATCGGGAATCAGAACGGGACTTGTCGCAAATAATATCACCGCTATATACGGCATCGTCAACGGAACCTGCAACTATATCCTCTCGAATATGACCTCCAGGGATGAGGACTTCTCCGAGGCGCTGGCTCAGGCTCAGGAAAAACGTTATGCCGAAGCCGACCCCGCCCTTGATATAAGCGGCGGCGACAGCGCACATAAGCTCGCCATCCTCGCTTCCATCGCCTTCGGATACGAAATCAAGCTCGAAGATATTTATGTCGAAGGTATCGAGGCAATCTCGAAAGAAGATATTCGCTATGGCGGCGAGATGGGCTATTGTCTGAAGTTACTGGCAATCGGCGAAAAAAACAGGGACAACAGAATATCACTGAGGGTGCATCCGTCCTTCATCGCCGCAGCCAACCGCCTTGCCCGCGTCGATGGGCCTTTTAATGCCATCAGCATATTCGGCAACGCCGTCGGACATGTAATGTACTACGGCCGAGGCGCCGGAATGATGCCTACCGCAAGTGCGGTAGTCGCCGATATCATCGACGTCGCAATAGGCAACTCGGCAAATACCTTTCGCCACCTCCACCTCCAGCCAAGGGATAAAACCGCACCCCTCATAGAAAAAATCGGCGACCTCGTAAGCAGGTTCTATATCCGGCTGATGGCCACCGACCAGCCCGGCGTTTTTGCCCAGATCGGAAGAATACTCGCTGAAAATTCCGTAAGCATATCCGGAGCGCTGCAGCACGAACGTCACGGCCCGGACGACGCCGTCCCGGTTGTTATAACCACCCACCCGAGCCGGCAGAACCAGGTAACCGCAGCCGTCGAGGGCCTGACCGGACTCGATACCGTATGCAATAGACCCGTCTGCATAAGAATAGTTGACATACCGGAGGATAAAGATTAGTGACTAAGTACGTCATAATAGTTCCCGACGGCGCAGCCGATGAGCCAATAGAGCAATTCGGCGACAAAACTGTGCTCGAAGCCGCCCAAATTCCCAACATGGACAAAATCAGCACAGAGGGCAGACAGGGCATTGTCCGGACAATCCCCGAGGCAATGGAAGCCGGCAGCGACGTTGCGCAAATGAGCCTGCTCGGTTATGACCCCAGGCGCTACTACAGCGGCAGAGCGCCGATTGAGGCGGTCGCGCGCAACATCGACCTGTCCCCGTCCGATTGGGTCTTCAGATGCAATCTGGTCACCATTGCCGACGACAAAATGGCCGACCACAGCGCCGGACACATCTCCACCGAAGAGGCAAATAAGCTGATAAAAGACCTCAACGACCACCTCGGTAACAGCCAGATTCGTTTCTATGCCGGTGTAAGCTATCGGCACTTGCTGGTTTTCAAGGGCCTCGATTTCGACGTTCAGACGTATCCGCCGCACGATTATATAGGCACGCCCAAGGACAAGATTCTGCCGCGAGGCAAAAACTCCGAAATACTCATCGATCTGATGGCTCGTTCACATCAGCTTTTCGTGAATCACGATATTAACAAAGTAAGAAAAGACCTCGGCGAAAACCAGGCAAGCACCATCTGGCTTTGGGGCCAGGGCAAAAAAGCCCACATGGAGAGCTTCGAAAAGCGATTCGGTATAAAAGGCGTAACTATCACCGCCGTCGACCTTGTGCGCGGCCTGTCAAAACTCATCGGCTTCGACCTGATAGAGGTGCCCGGCGCTACCGGCTTCGTCGATACCAATTATCAGGGCAAAGCCGCCGCCGCCATAGAAGCCCTCGACAAGTACGACCTCGTTTTTATCCATATAGAAGCGCCCGACGAGGCGTCCCACAGCGGCAGTCCTGAAGTGAAGAAAAAAGCCATTGAGCACATTGATAAGTACATCGTTGGGCCGGTGCTTGAGGCACTACAATGTCACCAAAGCTGGCGAATACTTGTCGCGCCCGACCATCCGACCCCGGTTCGAAGCTGTGCTCATTCGCCGGAGCCGGTCCCGTTTGCTATGGCCGGCACCGGCATCACCGGCATCCTGAATACCACTTTCAGCGAAGCCAACGCCGCCAAAACCGGATTCAGAATTGAAAACGGCTGCGAATTAATGGAGTATTTCTTAAAAAGCTAAAGTAATTGCATAACAAAGCCGAACTCAAAAAACAATATAATAAGATTGCAGAAGGGCAAATATGGCAATACTTGTACAAAAGTTTGGCGGCACTTCCGTGGCCAACGCAGAAAGAATCCGGCGGGCCGCCGAGCGAGTGATAAGAGCCGTAAGAAACGGTTATCAGGTCGTCGTCGTAGCATCCGCCCGCGGCCGCCAGACCGACCAGCTTGTTGCAGACGCGCTCGAGCTTAATCCCAACCCCCCAAAACGGGAAATGGACCAGCTTCTCAGTACAGGCGAGCAGCAGTCGGTCTCGCTGTTTGCCATGGCCCTGCACGCCATGGGCCACGACGCCATCAGCTTTACCGGCGGCCAGGTGCGAATGATCACCGACAGCGACTACACAAGGGCGCGGATAAAGAGCGTCGACGCCCAGCGAATTCGCACAGAACTTGATAAAGGCAAAATCGTCATCGTCGCGGGCTTCCAGGGGATAGACGAGAATGAAAATATAACCACGCTCGGCAGGGGCGGCTCCGACACAACCGCCGTGGCGCTTGCCGCTGCTCTGGCGGCGGAGGAATGCGAAATCTACACCGACGTCGACGGAATCCACACAACCGACCCGCGAATATTCAAAAACGCCGTGAAAATGGACGAGATTACTTACGACGAAATGCTCGAACTGGCGAGTCTGGGCGCGGGAGTCATATTTACACGAGCCGTGGAGTGTGGCAAAAACCACAATGTCAGAATTCACGTAAGAAGCAGTTTCGAAGAAAACCAGGGAACAATAATTACTCATGAGGTGCCGCAAATGGAAGGCGTAGTCGTTTCGGGTGCGACGGTACAAAAAGACATGGCAAAGATAGCTCTTGTGGGCGTGGATAACAAGCCGGGAAACGCCGCAAAAATATTCGCTCGTCTGGCAAACGCAAAAGTGGTTGTGAACGACATCGTCCAAACGGAAGTAAGCACTGAAAAGGCAAATCTGTCGTTCACGATTCACCTTGCAGATTTGCCGGCTGCCACCGCGGCCACCGAACAAATCAAAGACGAGGTCGGCTGCGATAATATCTTCGTTCGTGACGACATCGCCGAGATTTCCGTGGTCGGCGTTGGTATGCGCAGCCACTATGGCGTTGCCGACAAGATGTTCGGCGCACTTGCCAGAGCCGAAGTCAACATAGACTCGATTACGACCAGCGAAATTCGCATCAGTTGCATCGTTAATGAAGAGCAGGCCGAGAAAGCGCTCGAGGCCGTTTGCCTTGCCTTTGAGCTGGATAAGCCCGCTCAGCAGCGAGCAAAAAAGGATTAACGACTCACTTCGTTGCCCAAGAAGAAAAGAACTACTTTCGCAATGAGCAGACGCCGGCGTACCGGGGTATTGGCCGTCTTTCTGCTGGCGGCCGTTGTCCTGGTCTGGCTCGACCACAGTCCCATACGACGGGCATGGAAGCCGCAGCCAAAATCCGGGCAACAGGCAAGAGCCCTCGATACCGCCAAATATCACGCCAAGACTTTCACCGTTGTGAGGGTCGTCGATGGCGACACTATCGATATAGACATCGCCGACGGCAAACACGAGCACACGCGAATTCGTCTGCTGGGAATTGACACGCCGGAGACAAACAGCGATAAATACGGGGTGATGTATTTCGGCTCGGAGGCGGCTGCGTTTGCAGGGAAATCGGCCCTCGGAAAACAGGTTAATGTTTATCTCGATGACGCAGGCCCCACGAGGGGCAAGTACGGCAGACTGCTGGCTTATGTAAGGTTGCCGGACCATAGTTTCCTCAACGAAATCCTGCTGACCGAGGGTTTGGCATATGCGGACCTGCGATTCCGCCACAGCCTGTATAACAAGTACAAGCAGCTGGAGGCGAGCGCCCGCAGCCAAAGAAAAGGATTATGGCAAGACGCAACACGCGAACAATTACCCGAATGGCTGCAAAGGATGAAGCCGGAGCTGCTGCGCAACAAATAGCCGTCCGGGAACATAAGTGATTTTGCCGTACAAAAACAATAACGCGCGGGACAAAATAGCGGAAGGGGCGATTGAAGCCGGGAACAAATAGCGCGGGGACCGCTTGAAACCGATAGCGGAAAGGAACGGACAAAATAATGGCACGAACGAAAATCATAGCCACATTGGGGCCTGCAAGCAGCAGCTACACGGTGCTGCGCAAGATGTTCGCCGCCGGCCTCGACGTTGTAAGGCTGAACTTCTCGCACGGCTCGCATAAGCAGCACCTCGAGGCCGTCGAGCTGGTCAGGCAGCTCAATAAAAAGTACAGGCGTCGCATCAGGATAATGCAGGACCTGGAAGGTTTCCGAATCCGAGTCGGACACTTCAAAGACGCCAAGAGCAGGCTCCTGAAGAATCGAACGGTAGTGTGGCTGGCCAGCGACCCAGACGCCGAAGGCCCGAAGAAGATACCGCTTGACTACGAGGGGGATTTGAGCCGGATAAGGCCAAAACAGCTTATCTACCTTGACGACGGCAACCTGACGCTGCGGGTCAGGAGCGCATCGACCAACAGCATTAAAGCGGAGGTTATTCACGGCGGCGTCCTCAAAGAAAGAAAGGGGATAAACATACCCGATGTGGATCTCGGATTCGAAGGGATAACCGAGAAAGACAAGAAGGACATCGAGTTCGGAATAGAGCACGGCGTGGATCATATCGCGCTTTCGTTCGTGCGCGACGAACAGGATGTTCGCGAGGCCGGCGAGCTGATAAAGCCGAGGCTGCCCGGCTGCCGGATTGTGGCGAAAATAGAAAACAGGCAGGCCATAGAAAGCATTGACGGGATAATTGACGCCGCTGATGGAATAATGATAGCCAGAGGGGATATGGGGGTGTGCATACCGATATACGAAGTGCCAATTGTGCAGAAGCGGGTCATAAGAAAGTGCAACGCGGCGAAAAAGTTCGTAATTACGGCCACCCAGATGCTCGAAAGCATGACCGAGCACAGCAGGCCGACGAGGGCGGAGGTCGCCGACGTGGCCAACGCCATTATCGACGGGACCGATTTGGTGATGCTTTCGGCAGAAACCGCCGTGGGCGAATTTCCCTCTGAATGCGTGCAAATGATGAACGACATCATCAAGTTCACCGAAAAGGCGATGCGGGGGCTGTAGCCATAGGGGGTCGTCAAACGCAGCAGCGTTTTTTGCCTTTGAAATTGGGTTTGTTTTGGCTTTGTTTTTCACGAGTCTAAAGTGGTGGTTCATTTTCGTAAGCCCTTGTTAAATAGGAGCTTGCGCTCATTTGAGCGTCCAGCAAATTGGGTTTGTTTTGCAAAAAAAGGGTGAATTTGTAGAGGATTCTCGACAGGTGTAGAGGGCATATCCGTCGCCCGTCGCTGGTCGCCCGCCAAACGACGTGGCGGGCAAGCTCGTCGCTCGAAACCGCATCTTGCGAAACAAGGTTCGTAGTTCGTTGTTCACAGTTCGTAATCTCCTTTGACTTTGAACTTATTGTGGCGTGTATCTGCTGATACGAAACCGTGCGGGACTCCGCTATATCTGCCGCGGGCTCGCGGCTCTGGGGGGTATGTTAAGCGATTTTCAAACAAAAGTCAACAAAAAAAAGGCCAAAAAAACATCTCCTCTTGGGCCGGACCTTTACCCCGTCAGGTCATTTCCACGCGCCGTCGAATATCTTTGTCGGGCGTCTATCTCAGCGGAGCCACCCACTGCTTGCTTTATTGCTCGACCTGTTCGATTGAATGATTTGACGTGGGCAAACCCGCCAAATCCGCCTACGGCGGACAAGCAAGGCGGGTAAACCAGCCCCGCAGGGGCAAGTTGGGCACCCTGCGCGCTCGATTTTCCCACTACAACTTACGACAGCAGCGCGCAATTTGGGCAACTGATTTTTATTTTGAACTGTCCGTCGGCTGGTTTTCCTTCGAATATTGCCACAAGGCTTTGTCCACGGTTCTTATAGGCAGATTAAATCGCCTGGAAATACCGGATATTCTATTACAGTACCTCTGCCAGAGATCGAAACCGTAGCCTGGTGGTACTCTCCAGCCCAGCGACCAGAGAACTCTGAAATCCAATATCGGGTACTTATCAGGGAAAGCAAAGTGCAAAATAGTGGAAGCAAGAGGCCAGGAAACACCTTTAAGTATTATCAAAGATTTAATCCTTGCTGTATCGCTTTTTGCGGCAAACGAAAACCGCGTAATTTCCTTTACTGTCAAATTATCGTTCTGTTTACTTTCGTAGTGCCTTTTTGGTCTTGTGGACTTCCATAGACCAATTTTGCCAAAATCATTTTTGTTCAAGTACCGTCGCTTTTTTAATACCCGTTTTATCTCTTCCTCGACCGCCTCGCCATTGGTGTTTCTATACCGTCGGTCATATTTTTCAGAGTACTTGATAATATTCTTTTTATTAATCTGCATCTTTCACCAACAAATTCAGACAAGTAAAACCATTTTTTAACGACAACTCTCTCGCATGTTACCTGCCTTGAGCAGAGGCGAACGAGTCGAAGGCAGCATGTCTCGTGTTGATTCTGCTCCCGAATGCATCACGCATTCAGACAAAAAAAATACCAGAGACGTCTTAATGTATCAATTGAGAAATCGGCAAAATCAGCGGAAAAGGATTATGGAAAGCGAATGAGGGCAACCACGTGGTAAATATGGGCAACCACGTGGTAAATATGGGCAACCACATGGGGTTGCCCCTACGGGGGGATATCATGAATTGAGGTTGCAACTGCACGGGTATTTCATAAAATTCTTTCATGCCCGGCAAATATGAACCTAATATCCATCACCGTCGTTCCATTCGCCTGCCTTGCTACGACTATTCGCAAGACGGCTGGTATTTCGTTACGATTTGCGCGCAAAACCAGAGATGTATGCTCGGGAATATAGTGAACGACCAGATGCGACTGAATGAGGCCGGCTCTATGGTAAGGACGTGGTGGCAGAAAGTGGCCGGCAAATTCCCCTGGGTTCGGACAGATGAATATATTATTATGCCGAACCATTTTCACGGAATCGTAAACATCGTAGGGGCGGCCCCGTGTGGCCCCCCTATCGCCGACAATGTCAACAACACATCAGGACAATTTCATAACAAATCAGGCGAACCACGGGGTGAATGCGGGCAACCACATGGTGAATCAGGGCAACCACATGGCAAATACGGGCAACCACGTGGCAAATACGGGCAACCACGTGGCAAATCAGGGCAACCACATGGGGTTGCCCCTACGGTGGGGGATATTGTGAATTGGTTCAAGACGATGACAACCAATCAATACATTCGGGGCGTAAAACGAAATAGATGGTCACCGTTTGCGGGGAAATTATGGCAGCGTAATTATTACGAACGTATCATACGCAACGAAAAAGAAT
>DATKVV010000033.1:0-63537 GCA_035529895.1 Sedimentisphaerales bacterium | reverse complement strand
TTCACCACTGCGGATGCTCGAGCAAAACTCAAAAAATTATACCCTGTAATTTAGGCGTTACGGACTACTAGTAAATCTATGCCAGAGGGGATTATCAAGGTATTAGCCCACGAAAGCCTATCAGGCACCATTGAAACGCCCTTCTATTCTTACTTGCCGTCCCAGTTCGCCAGCCCAAATGTTGATAACAACTCCGAATGTTTGAAGTCTTAACGAAGTATCCGCTCAGGGGTGCAGGCGTCTATGGGTCGGATTATAGACATACCGGCGGGATAGTCAAAGGAAATTTTGGGAAAAAAAGTTGGCGGGGGGAAGGGGTCAGGGGCCGGTTGTCAGGGGTCAGGGGTCAGGGGTCGGGGGTCGGGGGTTAAAAGTCGAAAAAGGTTGACAGGAGGGGATGAGTGGGGTAAATAGGGGCGTCTGCCGGGGCTGTGGGCGGCGATTTAAGGCGTTTATTCGGTGGTTTTGGCCGAGCCAGCGGCAGAGAAGTGCGTCGCTCGAACCAGGCAAAAGGACAAATGCAAAGGAGACAAACAAAATGGGTAGGCCGAAGATTTCGATAGGAAGCTGGGCGTTTTCGTTCGGGCCGTTCGCGGGCAATCCGTGGCCGTTCGAGAAGGTTTTAAGGTACGCGGCGGAGGCGGGATACGACGGGATAGAATTGAACGGATTTCGGCCGCATCCGCATCACGATGATTATGACACGGCGGAGAAATGCCGGCCTTTAAAGAAGCTGATAGGCGACCTGGGGCTGGGCGTTTCGGGCCACGCGGCGGATTTCACGGCCGTACCGCCGGCACTGGTTGAGACGAAGGACTATCTGGCGACGGTGCGGAAATGTCTTTTCGTATGTGAGCAGCTCGGGGCAAAGAAGCTGCGAGTTGATACGGTGAGTCCGCCGGACGAACTGGCCAAGGATGAGTATGAGAAGCGATTCGCGAGGCTGGCGAAGAACTGGCGGGCGGCGGCGGATGAGGCGGCCAAGTCGGGTGTTCAGGTTGTGTGGGAATTCGAGCCGGGGTTCTGGCTGAATAAGCCGAGCGAGGTAAAGCGAATTGTGGAGGCGGTGGACAGTGACAATTTCAAGCTGCTGTTCGATACGAGCCACGCGTATATGGGGGCGGTAGTTGGGGCGAGGCAGACGGGCAAGAAGGAGACACTGGGCGGCGGGGTGGCCGAGTATGCCAAGTTCCTCGGTGATATGATTGGGCATCTGCACCTGATTGATTCGGACGGGACGCTGCACGGGGACGAGACGAGCACGCATACGCCTTTCGGCGAGGGAAATATCGATTTTGCGAAGGCGCTGGCGCCGATTAAGGCTTTGATAAGCGGGCTGGAGTGGTGGACGGCGGATTACTGCTTCTGCGCGGAAACCGAAACGGCGGCAAAGGACGGGGCGAAGTTTCTCAAGAATCTGGTAAAGGAGATTGTCCAATGAAAAAGGAACTGAACGTTGGGGTAATCGGATGCGGTTTTATGGGGCGGGTGCACTCGAACGCGTACCGGAAGGTGGGCAGCTTTTTTTCGCTGGAGCGTGAGCCGGTGCTGAAGGCCATATGCGATAATAACGAGAAGAAGGTCAAGGCGTTCGCTGAGAACTGGGGCTGGGAGAGCTGCGAGACCGATTGGCGGAAGCTGGTGGAGCGGGACGATATCGACCTGATTGATATTTGCGTGCCGAACATTTTCCACTACGAGATTGCGATGGCGGCTGCGGCGGCGGGTAAGATTATCGCGTGCGAGAAGCCGCTGGCGATGAACGTGAAAGAGGCCCGGAAGATGACGGAGGCGGTGGAGAAGAGCGGCAAGCCGAATATGGTGTGGTTCAATTACCGGGGCGTGCCGGCGGTGGCGCTTGCGAAGATTATCGTCGATGAAGGCCGCGTGGGGCGGGTGTTTCACTATCGGGCGAAGTATTTGCAGGACTGGACCATCAGCCCGAAGGTTCCGCAGGGAGGGGACGCGCTGTGGCGGCTGGATGCGAGGGTGTCGGGCAGCGGTGTCACCGGGGACCTGCTGGCGCATTCGATTGACCTGGCCACGTGGCTGATTGGGCCCATCGAGAAGGTGTGCGCGATGACCGAGACGTTTATCAAGGAGCGGGCGATGCAGGATGAGCCGGAGAAGGTTATGCCGGTTACGATTGACGATGCGTGCGCTTTTCTGGCGCGGTTTGAGAACGGGGCGCTGGCGACGTTCGAATCGACGCGGTACGCCCGCGGCAGGAAGAACCAGCACACGTTCGAGATTAACGGCGACAAGGGGTCGGTGGCGTTCGACCTTGAGAATATGCACGAGTTGGGGTATTTCAGCCACGGCGATGACAGCCAGCTTCGCGGGTGGCGGAATATCCAGGTGTGGGACTCGGACCATCCGTATATGAAGCACTGGTGGGTGCCGGGGTGCGGAATAGGGTATGAGCACACGCATATTCATCTGCTTGCGAATTTTCTGGAGGGGATGGAAAAAGGCGAGAAAATCTGTCCCGACTTCAGGGACGCGCTGGGGACGCAGATTGTGTGCGAGAAGGTGCTGTCGTCGGCTGCGAGCCAGAAGTGGGAGAGCATCGAGAGCTAAAGCCACGCGAAGAACAGAAGCCGAAATTTAAGGAGCCGTTACAATGGCAAAAGAATCATTCGCGGCTGAGGCGATGGAGCAGGGAAAGGGGATTCTGCGGCTGGCGCCGGCGTGGGTGCCGCGTTCGTTCTGCGTGCCGGGCCGCAGGATAAAGCTGCACCCGCACGATTACTTTGCTTTGGGGGGAAACCGGGGCGGGATTGATGAGCGGTGGTTTTCCTCGACGACGCCGGCAGACAACGGGCCGTTAACAAGCCCTAACGAGGGTCTGAGCTTTGTTGTGTTCGAGGACGGGGCGGCGACGCGGCAGATGCTTCTGCGTGACGCGGTGGGGGAATTGAAGGATGCTTTGATAGGCGAGCGGCTTTGGAAACAGTATGGGCGGTGGCCTATGTACTCGAAGTACTTCGACAACCAAGGCCCGCTGCCTCATCATATACATCATCGCGACGAGCACGCGAAGCTGACGGGGCAGATGGGCAAGCCCGAGGCGTATTTTTTTCCGTCGCAGGCGAACAACCATCCGGGCGATTTTCCATATACGTTCTTCGGTCTTAAGCCCGGCACGACGAGGGAACAGGTGCGCCGGTGCCTGGCGGACTTCAGCAAGGGCGACAACAGGATCACGGAGCTGTCAACGGCGTACCGGCTGGAGGTTGATACGGGCTGGGACGTGCCGCCGGGGATGCTGCACGCGCCGGGCAGTCTGTGCACGTATGAGCCACAGCTCGCATCGGATGTGTTTGCATTGTACGAGTCCTTTACGGGGAACCGGGTGCTGCCGGAGGAGCTTCTGTGGAAAGATACGCCGAAAGACAAAGTGGGTGACATCGACCACTTGCTGGACGTGATTGACTGGGAATTGAACCTCGACCCGGACTTTGCGGCGAAGCACTTTATGCGTCCTAAGGCGGCGCGGCCAATGAAGCAAATGGAGGGCGAGGGATATATCGAGAACTGGATTTGCTATAAATCGAAGGCGATAAGCGCCAAACAGCTTACGGTTCTGCCGGGGCGGTCGGCGACCATCAAGGACGGCGCGGCGTACGGGATGATTATGCTGCAGGGACACGGCAAGATGGGTGTGTGGGAGATTGAGACACCGGCGCTGATACGCTTCGGGCAGTTGACTTATGATGAGTTGTTTGTCAGCGAGGGTGCGGCGAAGGAGGGGGTGAAAACCACCAATCCTTCCAAGAGCGACCCAATTGTGATGCTCAAGCATTTCGGGCCTGAGAACCCGGACCTGGAGGTACATTAGAAGCAAGTCGTCAAGACCTGAACGGAGTGGGAAATGGAATATCGCACACTTGGCAACACTGGGATGGATATTTCTATCATCGGGTACGGTGCGTCGCCGCTGGGTAATGTATTCGGCGAGACGGACGAAGCCGAAGGCATTCGCGCCGTTCACTACGCAATCGACCACGGCATAAACTATTTCGATGTGGCGCCGATGTATGGAGTCACGCTGGCCGAGACGCGCCTGGGCAAGGCGCTTAAGGGCAAGCGCGACAAGATATTCCTGGCGACCAAGTGCTGCCGGTATGACATTGACAAGTTCGACTTCTCGGCCAAGCGTGTCCTGGAAAGCATCGATGAATCCTTGAAACGGCTCCAGACGGACTATGTGGACGTGTATCAGGTTCACGATATTGAGTTTGGCGACAAGGAGCAGGTAATCAACGAGGCGATACCGGCGGCGAGAAAGGTGCAGCAGTCCGGCAAAGCGCGGTTTGTGGGAATCACGGGCCTGCCGGTGCGATACCTGCGTCACGTTGCCGAGCTTGTGGAGGTGGACACGATTCTGTCGTGGGCGCACTATGACCTGGTTGAAGATGAGCTGGACACGGTGCTCACTCCTTTGGCGCGGGAAAAGGGTATCGGGCTTATAAACGCTTCCCCTCTGCATCAGCGGCTGTTGACGGAGACAGGCCCGCCCGAGTGGCACCGCTCGCCGAAAGAGGTGCTGGAGGTGGGGCCGAAGCTGGCGGCGCTGTGCAGGGAGCATGGCGTCAACATAGCGGATGTGGCGATGCGTTTCGCGCTAGATTATCCTCATGTCGCCACCACCATTGTTGGAATGTCGAAGCTCCGTCACGTCGAGCAGAACATCGAGGTGCTGGATTTCAAAAACGACCCCGGACTGCTGGCGAAAATTGAGAAGCTGGTCGCGCCGGTGAAGAATAAGATGTGGTTCGAAGGAAGGCCGGAGAACAACATGTAGATTCTGCTGAAGGATGATTATGAGGGCCTTATACATCGTCGAACCGGGGAAAACCGAGCTGCGGGAGATTGACCCGCCGAAACCAGCCGAAGGGGAGGTGCTGCTTCGCGTGGGAATGGTCGGTTTCTGCGGGGGGGACCTCAATTCGTTCAAAGGGACCATGCCGATGCAGTATTATCCGATGATTCTCGGGCACGAGATTGGCGCGATAATCGAAGAGCTCGGCGCCAACGTCCCCGATAAGGTTCGTCGCGGCATGAAAGTGACTTGCTCGCCATATCAGAATTGCGGCCGGTGCACTCCGTGCAGGCGCGGCCGGCCCAACGCCTGCCGGGACAACAAAACGATGGGGGTCCGTCGGCCCGGGGCCATGACCGAATACGTAACCGCCCCCTGGCGTGACATTTATACATCGGAGAAACTTACTCTCAAGGAGCTTGCCCTGGTTGAACCACTGACGGTGGGCTTTCACGCGGCGGAGCGAGGGCGCATTTGTTCGGCTGATAGGGTGACTGTGCTGGGCTGCGGAATTGTGGGATTAGGGGCCGTGGTGGGCGCCGCGGCCCGCGGCGCGGAAGTCATTGCCGTGGACATAGACGACAGGAAGTTACAAATCGCCCGCAAGGCCGGAGCGAAACATGCGATCAATTCTTCAGAGGGCGACCTCCACAGCGCTCTGAGTGAATTGACGGGCGGTGAAGGACCGGACGTAATTATCGAGGCGGTTGGTCTGGCCGCCACGTTCCGCGCCGCCGTCGAAGAAGTTGTTTTTACAGGAAGAGTTGTATACATAGGTTATGCCAAGTCGCCTGTCGAGTATGAAACAAGACTATTCGTGCAGAAGGAGCTGGACATTCTGGGCTCGCGGAACTGCCTCGGCGATTTCCCGCGAGTAATTGAAGCGCTGGAGAAAGGCGGCTTTCCGGTGGATGATGTTGTTACGAGGGTAGTCTCGCTGGATGAAGCGGGCCAGGCGCTGGTCGAGTGGAGTAAGGACCCAAACAGGGTAACCAAGATTATGGTAAACGTGCAAGCCTGAGCGGCTGCGTATTAGCGGCAGTGTCATGATAAAATCATGTGTCACAATCTCGCTTGTCCCGTCTCTTGGCGGCGGCCCCTGGGTCTATTGGGACGACCTGCAAATAAGCATTCCCAAGGCCAGGGCCGCGGGCTTTGACGCAGTAGAGTTGTTTACCGCATCGCCCGACGCGGTAGACACCGATAAGCTGTCCAGGCTCCTGAATGACAACGGTATGGAGCTGGCGGCGGTCGGCACGGGCGCCGGCAAGGCCCTGCACAAGCTGCACCTGGTCAGTCCGGAGAGTGAAATTCGCCGGAAGGCCCGGGATTTCATCGGCGCCATGATTGATTTCGGCGCCCGGTTCGAGGCACCGGCTATCATCGGCTCGATGCAGGGCTGCCTCGAACAAGGCGTTCAGCGGGCACAGGCCCTGACCTGGCTCGCCGAAGGCCTGGATGACTTGAGCCAGAAAGCCTCTGCCTGCGGGGTCAAGATAATTTTCGAGCCGCTCAACCGTTATGAAACGAACATAATCAACACCCTCGGCGACGGCGCGGCCCTCATCAAGTCCCTGCGCCGCGATAATATCGTTCTACTGGCCGACCTTTTCCACATGAACATCGAAGAAGAATCCATTGCCGGGAGTATCCGTGCAATGGGCGGGTATATCGGGCATGTTCATTTTGTGGACAGCAACCGGCGGGCCGCCGGTATGGGGCACATAGACCTGGGCGAGGCGGCCCGCGCTCTGAAGGAGATTGCTTTCGAAGGGTACGCTTCGGCCGAGGCCCTGCCTTACCCGGACCCGGATACGGCCGCCGCGCAGACAATTACCGCGTTTCGAGAATTCCTCGTTTCAAAATGAGAGCAAGAAAGGTTTATGGCTGAAATGATTTACAAAACTTTAGGCAAGACGGGTTTGAAGGTTTCGGTAATCGGTTTCGGGGCCTCGCCGCTGGGGGCCGAATTTGGACGCGTCGACCCGGAGGAAGCTCGCCGGACCGTCGATCGGGCCCTTGACTTCGGCATCAATTATTTCGACGTTGCCCCGTACTACGGCCGGACCCTGGCCGAGAGCCGGCTGGGTGAGTTTCTCGAAGGCAAGCGCCACAGAGTAATCCTGACCAGCAAGGCCTGTCGGTACGACGTCGCCGATTTTGACTTCTCGGCCAGGCGAGTGATGCGCTCCCTCGAGGAGAGCCTGAAACGGCTGCGCACCGACCATGTGGACCTGTATCAGATTCACGATGTCGAGTACGGAAGAATTGACCAGGTCCTCACCGAGACGATTCCAGCGATGGTCAGACTGAAAGAGCAGGGCAAAGTGCGCTTCGTCGGCATCACCGGCTACCCCCTTACGCCGCTGAGAAAAATCGCCGAGTCCGCCGACATCGACACCATTCTTACGTACTGTCGATACAACCTGATGGACACAACCATGGACGACATACTTACCCCCGTGGCCAGGCAAAAAGGCATCGGTCTGATTAACGCCTCGCCGCTTCACATGCGTGTGTTGACGGACAAAGGGGCGCCGGCCTGGCATCCCGCACCCAAACCGGTTTTCGAAGTCGCCAGAGAAGCAGCGCGGCTTTGCCGTGAGCACGACACGACCATTTCAAATCTGGCGATGCAATTCGCTCTGGCGCACAAGGACGTCGCCGTCACGCTGGTCGGCATGAGCAAAGTTCACCATGTCGAGGCGAACGTCAGGATTGTGGGCACGAAGGCCGACCCCGAGCTGCTGGCGAAGGTTCTCGAGATGATAAAGCCGGTGGCCAACATTTGCTGGAAGGAGGGACTGGCGGAAAACGACGACCCGGGCGCGGTTGACAAGCGGACGCTGGGTATGGAACGAAGCGAAGAGATTAAGAAGAAAACGGGCAAATGAAAATCGACACACACCAGCATTTCTGGAAATACAACGAGCGCGACTACGGGTGGATGGGGCCGGGCATGGAGTCGCTCAGGCGCGACCGACTGCCTGCCGACCTTGCCGGCCTGCTGAAAAAAGCCGGCGTCGACGGCACCGTCGCGGTGCAGGCGCGGCAGTGCCTCGAAGAGACGGAATTCCTGCTGCGGCTGGCCGATGAAAACCCGTTCATTAAAGGCGTAGTCGGGTGGGTGGACCTGCGAAGCCCCCAACTGCAGGTACAGTTGGAAAGCTTTTGTTATCATCCCAAATTGCGGGGCGTCCGCCACGTCGTCCATGACGAACCGGATGACAATTTTATGCTGCGTGATGATTTTGTTCACGGCATAAGCAGGCTGCGGAAGTACAATCTTACCTATGACCTGCTGCTGTTTCCCAAGCATCTTGCCGTCGCCTGCGAGCTGGTCGCCAGGTTCCCCGAGCAGAGCTTTATTCTCGACCACATTTCCAAGCCGTACATTAAGGACCGCAAGATGGAGCCCTGGGCCAGTGACATTCGGCGCCTCGCGTCTTTCAAAAACGTATCCTGCAAAATATCCGGCATGGTAACCGAAGCCGACTGGCATCACTGGAAACCGGAGGATTTCACGCCCTATATGGACACTGTGCTTGGGGCCTTCGGGGCCGACAGAATTATGGTCGGCTCTGACTGGCCGGTCTGCACGGTCGCGGGCCAATACGAAAAGGTTATCGCCATCGCCGCCGACTACGTAAAAAAACTCTCACCCAACGAGCAGGAAGCCATCTGGTCGGCCAATGCAAAAAGAATCTATCAGGTTCGGTCCTGATAAGAAGGAATGAGAGGGCGTGCGGCGACGAATCGCAAAACGGCAACCACCTTCGGATGCTGAATGCCATTGGCCGGTCTATGCCGATTATTCTGCCTCTACGGGTTTCAAGCCCATGTCAGGAGAAGCTACAAATGGTAAGGATGCCGCTGAGGTCTGCCGAGCATACGGTTGGCCTGCTCATCACCGATTACCTGCTGCTTTTTGGCGTCCCAGTGAAGTTTGCGCCCGAGCAGGTACGAGAGATTTCCCAGAATACACATCGTAGCCGCGCCGTGACCGGCCTCGATATCCATACACGGTTTCTTGCCTGTCTTAATGGCCTGGAACCAATCCTCTTTGTGGTTCATGTTGTAGTCTTTGTGCTTGTCCATCCGATAGACTTCCACGCCGCCCCCGGGCACCTTGAAATTGCGGGCCTTTTCCGCAGCCTCGTAGCCTGTGCCGTCCCGGTCGACAATCAACCTGTCACTGTCCCCCCAGAACACGAGCCCGAAGTCCTTGTTCTTATCGGGGTAATTGCTGTGCCGTTCGCCCGGCTGGGCCCAGATAACCTGCCAGTCGGGATTGCTGAATGTATAGACGACTTCCATCTCCGGCGGACAGTCCCATCTGCCTTTGGTGGTCGCCGTGCCCCTGGCCTCAACGCTCACGGGCGACTGGTAATCGGCGTCCATGCACCAGCGTATCAGACTGAACACATGGGCGCCGCGGTCGCGAATCTGGCCGCCCCCCGACTCCATAATCCAGCGGAACACAGAGTGACAATATGCGCTGTTATACGGCCGCCAGCGCAACGGGCCCAGCCACATGTCCCAGTCCAGCTCCGGCGGCGGGGCCGAATCAGGGTCCGTCCCCCCCGTGGGGTTCAAACGGTGCCAGCATGTTACCTTCCGGACCTTACCCAGCATTCCGTTGCGGATATATGTGCACGCATCGTGCGCGGGCCTGGCCGACCGTGACTGCGAGCCCACCTGCACAACGCGCTTGTACCTCCTGGCGGCCGCAACCATCGCTTTGCCTTCCTCAATCGTAACGGAGGCCGGCTTTTCGACAAACACGTGCTTGCCCGCCTCGCACGCGTGAACGCATTGCACGGCATGCCAATGGTCGGGCGTGGCGATAAGCACCGCGTCAATGTCCCTACGGGCGAGGATATAACGGTAGTCCCTGTAAGGCTCAACGCCCGGTCCGGCCAGTTCAACCGCCGCGGCCAGCCGCTTCTCGTCCACATCACATACGGCCGCGATATTCACAACACCCGCTTCACGGAACTTTATCATGTTTCTGAGATGTCCCTTGCCCATCCCTCCGACGCCAATCATACCGAGCGTCAGCCGGTCGTTTGCCCCGCTTCGAGACGCCATGGCCAGCACGCCGGACGGAACCAGATATGGAATGCTTATTGCCGCGCCCGCTCCGGCCAGAAACCGGCGCCTGCTGTATTGCTTTGGCTTTTTCATGCCTCCCTCACCTCGCGCGTCCGCACATTAAGCCATCCAGCACTTGTACCCTGCTTCGACGCGGCGGGTTTGACGTTCGTTTTTTTCGTGGGCACCAGTTTTACGCAGCCAACTCCACGGACCTTTACGCCGCGCTGTCGCAACGATTGGGCAAGGTTGGGCTTGAAGTCTTTCGGCGCGTTTTTCATTGCCGTTTTGAGAGCCGCGAGCGACTTTGCGCCGGGAATGCGTTCAAGCGTCATTCTCGCGTGCTCGCGCAGCTCCGTATTGGACATCAAGGCGGCAATCGGGGCGACCGACTCGTCGCCGCCAATCTCGGAGAGCATCCATAGCACCTCGCGGCGAACCGCAATCGGCTGCTCCTGGCCCAAAAGTAAAGTAAGCTCCGCAGTGACCGCTTTCTTCTCCTGACCCGCCCCCGGACGGCCTGCGCGGCGGACAATCTTCCACAATCCCCGTTTTGCCGCACGGCCGACTTCAAGCTCTTTGTCCGTCATCAGCGCCGCCAGCGGCTTGACGGCGGGCGCTGCGATTTCACCGGCACTCAGCCAGGCCTCGGTTCGTACCTCGTCACTGCCCTGCACGATTCTTGTCAGCAGCTCATCAACCGCCTTATTTTGAGCATCATGAGACTTCGCAGTCATCTCTTCGGCCACCGACACACCTGCATGAGCATTTCGAAGCTTGCTCGCCCACATATCTGAAAGCCCTTCATGGAATTCTGCCCGACCGTCAAAAAGCATTTACCGTCAGAGACTAAAGCTGAATCACCCGACATTGTACCCGGCCTGCGGATTCGGTCAAAGAAAAACTCCTTTTACAATGCGGCGTCCGCAGGCTTTTATCTGTTTCAGGCCGGGCCGCCCTTCGTCAAAACTTGTTTGAACTTGTCAGTTGTTTTATGTATAGTCGGCGGTCAAGATGTTTGGTGTGGTGACTGCGTATAGTTAAACAGGCACAGACACATTATTCCGGGAGGTTGAAATGCCGAGCAAGTCCGTGAAGCTGCTAATATTTGCGGCTGTCATAAGCGGCTGTGCGACAGATTTAGCAGCCGGCGGCAAGAGCGAGAACAAAACAATCGAGCTAAACGTGCAGCGGCGCGACCCCGCAAATGGTGAGCTGATAATAAGCAAACGAGAGATTCATCCGGCCAAAACGGCTATCGTGGTTATCGACATGTGGGACCGGCACTGGTGCAGGACTTACACAGCCCGCGTGGGCAATATGGCGCCGCGAATGAACAGAACGCTCGACGCGGCCCGAAAACTCGGTATCCAGGTCGTATTCGCACCCTCGGACGTCGCGGATTTTTACAAAGACTACCCGCAGCGAAAGGCCATGCAGGCCATTCCCGCCAGCCCGCCGCCTAAAAAGGTTGCCTTCAATCCGCCGCCGGAGCCAAAAGGCAAAGACTGCTGCGAGTGCGGGCCGACGCAGCCCTGCCGCAGCGAGTCTTTCGGTCGATGGAGCCGGCAGCACCCCGACCTGAAAATTGCCGAAGGCGACCTCCTCGGTGACTGCAACAACGAACGGGAGCTGCTCAACTTTTGTCAGCACCGGGGCATCGATACATTGATTTATATGGGCGTGGCCAGCAACATGTGCGTGCTCCACAGGAGATTCGGCATTCTTAACATGGGCCGGTACGGCTTCAGAATAATATTTGTCTGTGATTTGGTGCAGGCGATTACCGCCAACGGTTTGGACCCGGCCGAAAAAACACCCGACTGGAATTTCACTCCCGCAAAAGGCAGCGCGCTTATTCAGCGATACCTCGAGCAGCATGTAGCACCGTCGTTCGAAAGCAGGCAGTTGCTGGCCGTAGCGGGAATGAACCCGTTCGCCGGGGACAAGCGTCCCCACGTAGTGTTCGTTATGGCCGAGCAGGAGTACCGTTCGAACGAAACTCTGCCCGCCTTTGCGAAGGCATACCTCGAAAAGGACTTCCGCTGTACGTTTCTGTACGCCCGGGGCCACGAAGGGCGGGACCGCAACGATGTGCCGGGCCTGGAGGCCCTCTATGATGCGGATTTGCTGGTCCTTAGTATGCGTCGGCGCGCACTGCCAGTGACACAGATGGACCACCTGGAGCGTTATATTCGCTCGGGCAAGCCCCTTGTCGGCATCCGCGTCAGCGTAGTGCCGTTTCAGGTAAAGCCCCAGTACCGGCCGGACGGCCATGTCATCTGGCAGGATTTTGACCGGGAGGTGCTCGGCTGCCGCTACAGCGGCTACGATAAGCGCTCACGAGAAACCGGATGCGATGTCTGGGCCGCACAGAAGGCAAAGAATCATCCGATTCTTCGCGGCATAGACCCCAAAGGCTTCCACAGTGCAAGCTGGCTTTATAGATTAACGCCGCTGACGGAAAGTACCACGCTGCTGATGGAGGGCCGCTGGTCCGAAAGCGAACCTGTCGAACCCGTTGCCTTTACCAACACATACGAGGGCGGACGCGTGTTCTTTACGTCGTTGGGTCATCCGGACGACTTCAAGAACGAATCCTTCTGCAGGCTTCTGGCTAACGGCGTGTATTGGGTGTCAGGCAGGCCTGTACCATAGGAGGCACAGTCTCCCCGAAAGCTCCGGCCTTGTCAGCTGCTTTTCAGCATAAGCCGGCGCGCCGCGGGCCGTTTGAATGACGCCGCTCGGCGTCTGTCGAGAAATGTTTCCTTTTTAAGACGTCCTGCAATTTATGCGCGCCATCGGGAGACAATGGGGGATGTGAGTTGAAAAATGGCGCCGCAGGAGGTATACTCTCGAGGCAGATTGGGTAGTTGAGTGAAATAGAAAGCCTTGAATCAACGGGAAGTCTTATTTTTTTCATATTTACAAAGTGGCCACACTCGGACAAAAAGGAGGCGACCGGCGGGCCGCCGTGGAGCAGGTTTGCCATTCAGATTAAGCCGTTTTGGCATCGCAGCGGGGCCGGCTGCCCGCACTGAAAGGGAAACAAATGACCTCAAAAGAGAGGATGATGCGTGCCTTGCACAGGGACAAGCCCGACCGGCTTCCAGCGACAATTCATCAGTGGCAGCAGTGGCATCTCGACAACTATATGGGCGGTATGGACGCTTTGTCGGCGTTCAAGGCGGTCGGACTGGACGCCTCCATTCAATATTTCGAGGCGATGGGGCAGTTCTGGATACCGAACGCTGAAGATTACATCGTTGAAACGCCCGAGTGGCGGGACGAGATAGCTGTTGTCAACAGCGACCCTAACAACAAACTGCTTCATCACACGATTACAACGCCCGGGGGCACACTGACCTACAAAACCGCCGGGAATCTCAAGACCACCTGGATAACCGAATACCTTATAAAAAGACACGAAGATATCGACCTGATAGAAAAGTATATGCCAGTGCCCCGTCTTGACAAGCAAAAGGTCGCAAAAGAATATGACGCCCTCGGCGACGCGGGTATTCTGCGGGGATTTGTCTGGGGCGACCAGGCCGGGTGCTGGCAGCATGCCTGCTGTTTAATCGATATTCAGCAGCTTATTATGGAGACATTCGACAACCCCGACTGGGTACACCGGCTGATGCAGATACTGCTCGACAAGAAGCTGCGTTTTATTGAGGAGTCTCTGGCAGGGGCAAAATTCGACCTCATAGAGACGGGCGGCGGCGCAAGCAGCGATACGGTGATTTCGCCGAAGGTGCATCGCCAGTTCTGTCTGCCGTACGACCGGCGGATGCACAGAGCGCTGCATAACCACGGCTTCATTTCGACGTATCATACGTGCGGCGGCATGATGAATATTCTGGACTTGATTATAGAAAATGAAACAGACGCTTCGGAGACCCTCTCGCCGTCGGGTATCGGCGGAAATATTACGGAGCCCGGGAAAGTACGCGAAAAATTCGCGGGAAAAGCTGCGATGATTGGCGGCATGGACCAGTTCCACGTCCTGACCTCGGGCAGCAAAGAGCAGATAACAGGTGAAGTCCACCGCCTATTCGAGGGCTTCGGCAAAAATGGCGGGTATATCATGTCCGCGGCGGACCATTTCTTCGATGCGCCGGTTGAAAATCTCGCAGCCTTTGCCCAGGCGGCCAAGGAGTGCACTTACTAAGGCTTTCGTCCTTTATACTCGGCAAGCCGCGGTTCAAAAGAGCCTGTTTATGCCGATTCTTTCGGAATTGCCTGCTGAACCTAAGCACCAAACCAAACGTAGCGGCAAGACTTTGCGGGCGCCAGCCGCCGTTCGGCGGATTTTGGTTTACTTACACATCGCACAGGACTACGGCCTGTCTGAGGCTTTCGAGGGGGTCGCGCGTCGGAACAAACTCTATGCCGACGTAGCCGGTGTAGCCTGTCCTGACAATTTCTTCCATTATCGGCTTGTAGTTGATTTCCTGGGTGTCGTCGATTTCGGCGCGGCCGGGGTTGCCCGCGGTGTGGTAGTGACCTATATAGTCCTTGTATTGGCGGATGCGGCTGATGATGTCGCCGTCCATAATCTGCACGTGGTAAACGTCGAAGAGCAGCTTCATCCGCGGCGAGCCGACCTTCCTGATGATTTCAATGCAGTAGTCGGTGTGGTCGCCCTGATAGCCGGGGTGGCCCTTCATGTCCTCGGCGACCCGGCTGTTGAGAATTTCGAGGCAGAGGTTGACATTTTTCTTTTCGGCGTGGCCTATGATTTTCTTGTAACCAGCCACGCAGTTCCTGATGCCGTCGTCGGCGGTGATATTGCCTGCCGAGCCGGTAAAGGTGATGACGTTGGGGAATCCGTACTCGGCGCATTCGTCGATGGACTTTCGCATCTTGCCGATACACATATCCTGGTACTCGGGGTTGTTCATTCCGTTGTCAAACCAGTGGCTGCCGTGAAGCGCGCACACCAAGTCATACTTCTTCAATATCGGCCAGTCCTTAGGCTCGACCAGCTCAACGCTCCTGCAGCCGAGGTCTTTGGCAATCCGGCAGGTCTGCTCGACCGTCCAGTATTTTTCAAAACACCAGTAGGCCACGGACTGCTTGATGCGGCCCTTCGTAGCCTTGCTTTTCGGGCCCGCATCTTTTTTGGCGGTGCAGGAGGACAAGGTAAAAGCCATGCCGGTGGCAGCGCCCATACCGGCCACCCGCTGCAGCATACTACGCCGGCTGATATGCCCGTTCAGAGACGCATTTAATCCGTTCTTTTCGCCCATTTTGTTTTCCCTTAAATGAGGTAAGTCCATATCAACAGTTAAGTCATCCATCGAAAAGATTCTAATTTTTCTCGATTCTCAGGTCAAGTAAAAATGGTATACTGCCGTCAGCTTCAAAGGCTGCCACAAGCCCGTTTCTGGTTTGTGCCTCAAGAAGTCTTACCGCCCAGCTTAAGAGTACATCGGCCTTTCGTGTCAGCCGCCCATAAACTGCTGTTGGTCGGGGCGGAGGACGGCGTGGCTGCCGTGACAGTCGGTGCAGACCGAGTCGTCCAGAATCATCCGGCCGTTCGGGCGGCGCTTGCTGTGCCAGGCCTTTAGGAAGTCGTCATAGACTTTACCCTCCACGTGCGTGCTGTGACAGCCCTTGCAGAAAGGCACAATCTCCGCGCGCCCATAGAGCTTGTCGGGCGGCGTAATATTTAGCTCGTCGTCGCCGTGGGCCAGCGAGTCACCGTGACAATTGATGCAGCCAATCCCTACCTGGTCGTGCTTGACCGAAAGCTCCTCATTCTTAAAATCCATGTGGCAGATTAGGCATTCGGAGTTCTCCCCCGTGTGCGCCGCAGCGGCCGTGGGGGTCTGACGCGCACCGCCGGCCTGTGAACCACCCGCGGTTTTGGCAGTTTCCTGAGGCTGACACCCAAACACGACAAGCATAACGCTCGCAACCAGGTATGAAAAAAGCCTTTTACAAGCAGACCACCGCATAACGCGGCACCTCAACTGATTTGTCATGTCAGACCCACTCCCATTCACGCCTCAGCCACTTGTAGTCAGCCGGGAGGTTGGCCCACATCCGCTCAACCGCCTGCTCGAATCGCCGGGCCTCGGCAACGTCGAACTTCCGGCGTTCCGTTACCGCCAGCGCCGCGTTTTTTACCTGGTCAATAGTAATCATCCCCGGTATTGGCGCCGTAAGCGCATCGTTGCAGAGGATATAGCGCAACGTCATCCGGGCCCTTTCGTCGTCAACTTTGCTGGTGGCAGCGTTGACCGCGCCGCGCGCCTCGAAAATCGAGCCGCTGGCAAAGGGCTTGATTCCGAGCCAGCCGACATTATTTTTCTTTACCGCGTCGATGACACTGACCATTGATTTATCGTAGGTGGCGGCATCATCCGGGACCGCCTGCCATCCCGTCGGGTCCCTGCTCGGGTCCACGCGGGAATGGGCCTTTTTCGAGCCTGCCGTGTACGGCACCACGACCACCTGGATAGTTTCGGGATAGGTTTCCATCATGCGAATGACCCAATCGTGCTTGTGCGTGGAGATGCCGGTGAAGCGCACCTTGCCCGCCTTCCTCGCCTTCTCCAGCGCTTCAATTATGGCCTGCTCATGGTCCAGCGTATGGTTTGTGCCGGGCTTCCAATAGCAGGTTATCCGCCACAGGTCCACGTAGTCGAGTTTGGCGCGGGTGAGAACGTCGTCGAGCGCCTCCAGCAGCTTTGCGGTGGTTTGCCACTTCTGGTTGCGCATCTCATGCTCGCAGTATGAGCAGCCCAGGTACATCGCCTCGCGGCGTCCGCGCAGCGCATCTGCATAGGCCTCAACCTCGCCGCCTGCGCAGGCGTCCACGTAATTGATGCCGTGGTCGATACAGGCACTGACCACATCGCGTCTGTTCTGCTTGAACTGGTCGGCGCCAAACTTATAAGGCAACCGTTTCCAATGGCCGCCTAAGCTGACAGCCGATATCCAAAGGCCGGTTTTGCCGAGCCGGCGATATTCCATATTCGAATTGTAGCTGCGGGTCTTCTCGATGTCCCTGCCGGCCGCCGCAGCCGGCCGACTCCCGCCGGTTTGGGCCTCCCGGGCCCTTGCCCCGCGCATACCCAAAGCCACACCCGCAGCCGCTACCGCGCTGTCGCGCATGAATTGGCGCCGAGTCATATCCTTCGCTTGAGATGGTTGTTGCTGCTGTTGGTACATGGTTTCCTCCTGTTTTATTCTCGGTCATACGTTGCCTTTTCAACTCATGTGATAATCTTCTGGTGACACGTCCTGAGGTAATCGCGCGATTTGGCGAGATTTGCCACCATCGCATCGGGTTCAGGATGGCCGTGCATAAACGGATTGACGTACCCGGCGTATCGAACATCAGCAAGCGCCTGAATCCAGGGCGTCATATCCGTAGGGCCAATGCCCGGAAGCTGGCGGAGACCCTCGGCGCGCTGCCAGGCGTAGAAGAAGAAAAGCTGCCTGCCGCAGATGCGAATTGCCTCGGGGACCGAAGCGTTTATAGTCTGAAGATGATACGGCGCCAGGGCAATTCCCAGTCGCGGTGAGGCGTTCATATCGACAAACAGCTTGAGGGAATCGAGCGAGTCAAGCAGCGACCCGCCGTGATTTTCGATAGCGAGGTAAGAGTTATATTTCTCGGCCAGTTGGACAAGCGGCTTTACATTTTCCATAAACTCTCGCATTTTGGCGGTCAGCTCTTCGGGCGTGCAAGGGGGCGCACTGCCGCGAATGGCCACACCGCCGCCGGCCCTGCCCAGCAGTTCCGCATATTTTTCGTAGCCACCCCTGTAAACCGAAAACGCACACAACTTCAGCTTATACTTAGCCAGCATTTTATTCAGGCCGTCCGGGCCGAGACGTTCGGCCACTTCGTCGAGATGGCGACAGCCCTGATAGGCCGACCATATATCAATTCCTTCGAAGCCCAGACCTGCGACCCGCTCACATGCCTGCTCGATGGAAAGCTGCATGAACTGAATCGACGATGTCGAAAGGCGCATTCGCCACTTTGCCCCGGGCCGGCCCGTGCCGGCCAAATTGCCACAGGAAGCCGCGGTGAGACCGGCCGCCGCCCCTACACCCATAAGTTTCAAAACATCGCGTCGGTTAACATTATTGTTCATGGCAAACCTCATTTCCTTATCTTTTTAAATCTCCGTTACGCCCAGATTGATTTTAACTTCCAGAGTTTCAGGTTTTGGATTTTTGCCTTGCCGCCGCGGGCAAAAACCTCCAGCGACGTATTGTTGGTATCCAGCGGGAAACACAAGAAAATCGGCATCAGACCATCGTTGGGAAATATTTCGATGGAAGTGCGGTCAACGAGAATATGCAGTTTGATTTTGCCGTTTAGCGGCGCGATCTGGACCGTTCTATCTTTGCAGGTGAGGGTCTTTTCGCCCACGTTGTAGACCAAAGGATTGCCGCGGAGATTGAAGCCGACCTCGGCGGCGCCGTCCGGCTCAATCTCGGCTTGTATTTCGAACAGCTCTTCGGAGATTTCGGACAACGGATTTTCGCCCGGCCGCAGAGTGCTGTTTCTCCAGGACCTCGACGAAGCGCGGATATTCTTAATCTCTTTGACGGGGAGCATGCAGAGACGAATGCCTTCGGGGAACGTGCGCAGCTTAAGCTCGCATGGAATGGACATCTGCTGGTTGAAGGGCATGTTCGGGAACTTGCCCTTGGCCATCCAGGCGATTTGGATTCTTCGTCCGTCGGATTCGGGGATGTTACTGTAGGTCTGAGCGGCGTAGTGGTTTCCAACTCGCGATTCATGCGGGCCGCTTTCGGAGTTGAACTTCTTTCCATCAAAACTCCCAAGCAGGTATTTTCCGTTCGCGCCCCAAAAGACCCAGCGGGTATTGACGGGGTCGCCGTCGACCGGCAATTCGAAAAAGTCGGGGCATTCCCGGCTGCCGGGCAGCATCAAATATTGTAACACCTGCCATTTTTTCAAATCTTCCGACGACAGCAGCGCAAACTCATCATTGGCATCAAGAAACAGCGCCATTATCCATCGGCTTGTCGGCCCGTGCCATATCACCTTCGGGTCGCGGTTGTCGTCATCTTTCATATTGCCTATGATGGGGTTGCCTTTGTATTTCACCCACGTCCTGCCGCGGTCGTTGCTGTAGGCGATGCTTTGCGTAAACGGTTTTTTCACGGGGGCGTGCTTGCCTGCCGAGGTGTAGAAGGCGACAAGAACGTTCTCTCTGCCGGTCTGAAAGCCCGCGGTATTCTTCCAGTCCACTACCGCCGAACCTGAAAAGATGGTGCCGAGGTCGTCGGGCTCAATGGCATTTGGCAGCTGCTTCCAGTGCATGAGGTCTTTACTCACCGCGTGTCCCCATGTCATATTGCCCCAGTTTATGCCGGACGGATTGTGCTGGAAGAACAGGTGGTATTGGCCCTTGTAGTAAACGAGGCCGTTGGGGTCGTTCGTCCAGTTCTCGCGGGGCGTGAAGTGAAACTGCGGTCGATACTTTTCGTTGTAAAGCGCGCCCGGCGGTAGGCTTTTCTTGCCGAGCGCGGCACACGACTGCATGAGCGGCATCGCGCCCAGTGAGGCGGCGCCGAATCCGGCTGTCTTCAGGAAGTCACGACGGGAAAACCTCATCTCCATAGCACAGCTCCTTTCTTACATTCTCGATTATGTCCAAATTGATTTCAATTTCCATATATCGAGTCTTTCGACCCTGGCCCGTCCCCAGCGAGCGAACAATTCCACCGAGGTGTCGTTGGTATCAAGCGGAAATGACAGGAACATCGACGTCCGGCCTTCGTTGGCGAAGATTTCGATGCAGGTGCGGTCGACAAGGATATGCAGCCTAATCCTGTTATTGACGGGGTGCACGTCGGCCTTTCTGTCTCTGCAGAAAAGCGCCCCCTCCTTCGCGAAATAGACGACGGGAGTGCCGCGAAGCACAAAGACCACCTCTTCGGTGTCCCCGAGATCGATTTCCGACCGCACCTCCAGCAATTCTCCCGATATGCCGGACAAAACGCCTCTGCCTAACTCGAGCTTGGTTGGCGGGATGCTATATCTTTCGACCCGCAGCTTCTCGATTTCACGCACCGGCACACGGCAAAGGCGAATTCCCTCGTCGAACGTGCGCAGCGAAAGCTCGCAGGGAATCGAGAACTGCTGATTGAAGGGCATGCCCGGAAAGTCGCCCTTGGTCCAGCCTATCTGGATTCGGCGGCCATCGGCCTCGGGAATGTCACTCCATGTCTGCGCGGCGCTGAAGTACCCCACTTTCGATTGAATTGCATCCGTCTCCGGCGTAAACCTCCGTCCGTCGAAGGTCCCCACCATATATCTGCCGTCCCCGCCCCAAAACACCCACCGGGTGTTGGAAGCGTCTCCATCGACAGGCAACTCGAAGAAATCGGGACATTCGTCGCTGCCGCGGAGCCTAATTTCCTGCAGCGGCTTCCAGTGCCTGATGTCCCTGGAGGAAAGGAGCATAAAATCGTCCGCGTCAAGATAAAGGGCCATAATCCAGGTCTGTGTAGGCTCGTGCCAGATTACCTTGGGGTCGCGGTTTTCGGCGCGGATGTGCCCTATCACGGGATTGTCCTTGTACTTAACCCAGGTTCGGCCGCGGTCGTTGCTGTAAGCGATGCTCTGGGTGAAGGGCCGAGGGACAGGCGCGTGCTTGCCCGCGGAGGTGTAAAAGGCAACCAGGACATTTTCTTTGCCCGTCTGAAAGCCGGAGGTATTGTTCCAGTCCACCACAGCCGAGCCGGAGAAAATTGTGCCAAGCTCGTCCGGCTCGATGGCATTGGGCAGTTGCTTCCAGTGCATCAGGTCTTTGCTGACAGCGTGTCCCCAGGTCATATTGCCCCAATTGATGGCGAACGGATTATGCTGAAAGAACAGGTGATATTCGCCCTTGTAATAGACCAGGCCGTTGGGGTCGTTCATCCAGTTTTTTTGCGGTGTAAAGTGAAATTGCGGCCGATACTTCTCGTGGTAAAGCACCCCATCGGCCGATTTGTCCGGCGTTTTAACAGGCAGAGCATTACAGCCCGGCAACCTCGCCGCGGCCAGAGACGCCGCCCCTAAACCAGCCGTTTTAAGCAAATCACGCCGATTTACATTTCCACACATCGCGAGAATCCTCTTCATGCCGTAACTGCTCTGACGGCCTCGACGATTTTTTCTGCGCTGGGGATACTCGCCAATTCCAAAGGCTCGCTCATCGGCGGCGGCGCGTCAACTGCCGCCAGATTCACCGGGGCCGCCCTGAGACAGTCAAAGCCCGCAGTGCCGTCACTAAATTTGTACTCCATCAACTGCCCCACCACCTCCCTGCCCACGCCGCACGTGCAGAAGCCCTCGCTGACAGTCACGAGCCGGCCCGTCTTGCGGACGGATTCGGCTATCGCAGCAATATCCATTGGCTTAAGCGTTCTGAGGTCGATTACTTCAGCGTCGATGCCGTGTTTTTCCGCCAGCACCTTCGCCGCCTGCAGGCAGAACATTACCATTCTGCTATAGCTTACAATCGTGGCGTCTCTGCCTTGTCTCTTAATGTCCGCCGTGCCCAGCGGGATTATATAATCGCCTTCCGGCACGACGCCAATCTGGCCGTAGGTGGCTTTGTGTTCGATGAAGACCACCGGATTGTCACTGCGGATGGCGGCCTTGAGCAGGCCCTTGGCATCATAAGGCGTCGACGGCATCACCACGTATAAGCCCGGCGGATGCATCAGCCAGGCCTCGAGCGACTCCGAATGATGAGCGGCGATGCATCGGCCCACGCCGCCTTCGGTGCGGAGCACCATCGGCACTTTTGCCTTGCCGCCGAACATGTAGCGGTTGTAAGCGCCAACGTGGACAAGCTGGTCCATCGCTATCGTCACAAAGTCAACGTACATAATCTCGGCAACGGGCCTCAATCCGCGAAGCGCAGCGCCGACGGCGGCGCCGGCTATAGCCGCTTCGGATATTGCGGTATCAATCACCCTGCCCGTGCCGAATTCCGCCAGCAGGCCGCGGGTCGCCTGATATGCCCCGCCATACAAGCCGACGTCTTCGCCCATTAAGATAACGTTCTTGTCCCTTCTCATCTCTTCGGCATGGGCGGCTGAAACCGCCTGAGCAATCGTCATAACATCCATCCCGAACTGCGACTGAATCTGCGCTTTGGCCTGTTGGGTCGCCTCTTTCCTGGTCCTGGCGGTTGAGGAAGCCAGAGCCGCTTCAAGCGCCGCGCCGGCCTGTATGACCTTTTTGCTGGTGGCCCTCTCGGCTTGGACTAAATCCGCCGGGTACACCTCATCGACGTACACATCTTTGGTGACGTCGGCGGGATTGGGCCAGGGACTGTCCATTCCGAACTTCGTGGCGGTCTCGATGGTGTTAGAAGCCGTATCCTTTATCCGGTCCAGCTGCTCCTCGGTAGCAAGCTGCTCGTCGAGCAGTTTCTTTCGCAAGACGATTATGGGGTCCCTTTCGCGCCAGGCCTTTTCTTCGGTCTTTGTGCGGTATGCCCGTGGGTCGCTTCGGCTGTGTCCATACCAGCGGTAGGTCTTGGCCTCAATCAAAAACATCTGCGTGTCCTGCCGAGCCATCCTTATCGCCGAGCACACGGCCACATAAACGGCCACCACGTCCTGCCCATCCACAATCATGGCCGGTATGTTATAAGCGTAGGCCCGCTCGGCTACATCGACGATATTGCTCGCTTTTAATGTTCCCTGCACCTCACTGCCCGAAAAAGGCACGCTCATGCCGTAAAGGTTGTTCTCGACTATAGCTATGAGGGGCACCTTCAAGGCCGATGCCATATTCATCGACTCGTGGAAGCTGCCGGTATTGGTGGCCCCGTCGCCGAAAAACGAAATCACCACTTTGCCCGTTCCTTTGTATTTTTCCGCGAGGGCCGCCCCCACCGAAGGCGCCTGGTTGCCGCCGACGATGCCGGTCGAGCCCAGATTGTTGCATTTGTCAACGTCGGCTATGTGCATCGACCCGCCCCGGCCCTTGCAGTAGCCGGTTTCTTTGCCCATCAGCTCGGCCATCATCCGGTTCCAGTGGTTCTGGCGGTCTTGCTCGCTGTCGGCGTATTTATTGCCGATTGCGCCGCAGTGGCCGTGACCGCGGTGCGTCGAGGCGATTACGTCCCCGCGCTCAATAGCGGCGACGGCGCCAACAGCGACCGCTTCCTGACCGGCGTAAAGATGTGAGGCCCCCTTGATAATATTCTGACCCAGAAGGTCAAAAACTTTCTCCTCGAAAAAGCGAATCTCGTAAATCGTCCTGAGCCAGTCTTTCGCCTGTTCGAGGGTGATAATGCCGTCCTCTATAAGGTCCTTCAATTTTGCAATCGGCTTGTGACGGGTATCTTCAATGCAGAAATCCATAAACTATAATCCTTCGAAAACTATCTAACCATTACCTGTCCGGAATCAGGGACAAGCGTTTGTCCGGTAATGGTACGGGCCTTATCAGAACATAAAAATACCACCGCCTCGGCGATGTCCTGGCCCTTTATTTCACGATTCAGGGCCGTCTTGCGCACATAGTAGGGGATGACCTGCTCCGGTCTTATGCCGTATTTTCTGGCGCAGACCTTTATGTATTCGGGATTCCAGATTTTCGAACCCTCGAACACGTTGCCGGGAGCGATGGAATTGACCCTTATCCCATATTCGCCAAGCTCGAGCGCCCAGCCTCGTGCCATGTGAATCTCGCCGGCCTTTGTCGCATTATAGGCGGTATTGTCCCTGCTCGCCTCCAGGCCGGACTTGGAGCTCAGGTTTATAATGTTGCCGCCCATTCCCTGGCGAATCATAATGTGTGCGGCTTCCCGGCCCATAAGAAAGTACCCCGTCAGGTTAACTTCCAGCGCGGCACGCCACTTATTGACAGGCATATCGACCAGCGGATACGCCGGCGCCACCCCCGCCGCATTGACCAGAATATCAAGCCCTCCCCACCGGTCGAGTACGGCCTCGAATGCCCCTTTGACTTTGCCTTCGCTGGTGACATCGCAGCCGACCACCATCGTTTGAGCCTGCGGCAACTCATTTTTGATAATCTCTTGAGTCTCTTCGGCCGCTTTCCTATCAACATCCGCAAGCACAACCATAGCACCGGCCCGGACCAGGCCCGCCGCGATGCTTCTGCCCAGGCCGCTGCCCGCACCAGTAACCATGGCGATACGATTCTTGAGCTCGCCCTCGCTCATACCGCCGGCCACTTTTTCGCGAAAAGCCTCGGCCTCCCACTCGTTGATAAAGTTCTGCTGACGTTTATTCAAACTGAAAATTCCGCCCATACGAGATGCGTTGGCGCGAATGAAAAAGGAACACTCGGTAATATCCCTTATAGTGGGCGCGATTTTCTTTGTCCCCGCAGCAAAAAGCCCCACACCCCTGATCAGAAACGCCACCGACGGCTTTTCGCCGGCCTTCATTTGGCGTGTCAACCTGCCGGCAATTTGCTTCGCATCACACCTGTCCACCCACATCGCAGGCCCGCCGGCATATAGGAGCTCATCCGGCGTCAAGGCCGGCGCTGACAGCATCTTCCTGGCGTCCTTTTGGCGCACAAAGCCCGCAACCGCATAGTCACAGTAATAGCTTATCGCAGCATACCGACCTGTCGCTTCAAAGAAAGCCCTGCGCAGACATAACTTCGTATCCGCGATGACCCTGCCACCCGGCGGCTTGATTTTCCCGCCCTTCGGCGGCCTGAGCCTGCCGAGGCACCGACTTATTACCTTGCGGACCAGGCGCAAAGAGCCATCGGGACTGTTGGCTGAAACAAGAAGCCCGTGCTTTTCGAGAAACAGAACCGACGGCTTTCGGCCGTACTGCTTCCGATAGCCGTCAATCAACCGGGCCACTTTCTTTGCGAGCGTAAAGCCCGGGTCCGTATAAGACACCCACAAAGGCGGAAACTTCTCATTCGCGAACAGTTTTTCAAGCTCGGCCCGGCCCCTTTTCGCGCAGGCATACGACAGCACCGCAACCGGATGCAGATGTATCACACACCTGTCGAGAAACGCATGCAGGTGCGCCTCTACAGACGGGCGCGCGTCGCCGGCCATGTCGTCGTCGCACGCAAGCTGCAGCCGGTTCACTATTTCAATTTCCCGCGCGTACGTATCGAGCCTCGCTATCGAATCGTCCTTTATAATTGACAGAGCCGAATCGAGCCGCACCCTGCGCCAGCCCCGCCTTTCATTCATATCTTTAAGGGCGGTCCCGCTGGCCTTGATGTACATATACCTGCGGTCTTCGGTCTTTACGGAGGTGTTGCCGCCTCCGCCCTGAACGAGTGAACTGTCATTGCCGACGGCGTGCGATATCCTGATAAGCTGTGAGAGGGCCTTATCCATTTTCAGCTTGTTCCTTTATGTGTCACCTTATCGATACTTGTCATGCATTCTACCAGAGTAAACCTACCGCGGCGTAGCGTCGGGCAAACCGCCATCCACGGGAATTGTCGCGCCCGTGGTGGGCGTCCGGCGCGTCGCAAAAAAAAGCACCGCATTGGCAACGTGCCGGCCCGTCACTCTGGCTTTGAGCAGATTCCGGCTGCGGTAATACTCCTGAAGCTGCTCTTCATCAAGGCCCCGGGCCTGCATCCGGCCGGGACCTATCTGTTCCCATAAACCCGACTTGTAGTCGCCTTCGGAGAACACCGCGTCCGGCGCGACCATATTCACACGAACTCCGTACTGGGCCAGCTCTATACTTGCGATACGCCCCAGCTGGTGACAGGCGGCTTTGGTGGCACTATAGGCCCCAAAGCCGGCGCCGGGGCTTGGCACATTTTTGGTGGAAATGACAATAATGTCGCCTCCGGTTCCCTGCAGGATGAAATGGCGCGCCGTTTCCGAAAGCGTAAGCATCGCCCCCTCCACGTTCACCTTCTCCAGTCTGCGAAAGTCTTCGAGGTCCATTTCTTTCAGATGAGAAACCGTCGCGATGCCTGCGTTGACAACCACAATATCAATTCCACCCCAGGTCAAAGTAGTCCTTTCAAAACCCTGTACGACGGACTGCCCGTCAGTGACATCGACGACAGCGCCAATCACGCGTTCGCCGGCCTTTTCCTTAAGGTCACCCACCAAACGGTCAAGTTTATCACGCTCAAAGTCAGTGGCCGCAAGATGGCAGCCGTTCTCCAGCAGCCCTCGGCAGATTGCGTAACCGATGGCGCCCGCAGCCCCGGTTATAAGGGCAACCTTGTTCTTGAGAGGCAAATCCGAGCCATCGTCGGTTCGACTAACGTAGAGAACGCCAAGATCACGGAGACAAATAATTTCGGGCTTCGAGTTATACTGCGCCGAATAGGCCGAAATCACATCACTCAACTGCCGGCGGAGACTCTCAGGCTGGGCGTCAGAAGAGGGAGCCTGCAAAAAAAGCGGGGGTCTGCGGCCCCTGACCAAAGGCGCGGGATACTGCTGCGCTTCGGCGTTTTCGGCGGAAGCGGCAAAGTCAATTGCCTCCCTGCCGGTCAAAGATTTCAGAATAACAGGTTCATAGGGCATATCAGGATTGTCTGTTTGACCGGCCAGCAGCCCGCGGAGAATCGGTATTATCCGAGCCAATGAACTTGAGGAATGTCGACGCGAGGCAGTGTCGGTCATTTTTCCCCTTCGCTTTTGATGGTCTGGTACAGCTCGTAAGCCTCCTGCGGCTTCAAGCTCTCGTGAACCACTTTGCTGACGGCCTGCATCATCCCTTCCGGGCAGTCGCTCTGGAAGATATTGCGGCCCATATCCACGCCGGATGCGCCCTCCTGCACCGCTTTATATGCCATAGCCAGCGCCTCCGGTTCGGGAATTTTCCTGCCGCCCGCCATCACAATCGGCACAGGACACGAAGCTGTCACTGTCTCAAAGCCGTCTTCAACATAGTAGGTCTTGACGAAGTGAGCGCCGAGCTCGGCGCAGATTCGGCAGGCCAAGCGGAAATATCTGGCGTCGCGTGTCATGTCCTTGCCCACCGCCGTTACAGCCATGGTGGGGATGCCGTAGCGCAGGCCCATATCAACAAGCCGGGTCATATTGTGCACTGAGCGGGTTTCAAACTGTCCGCCTATGAATACCTGCAGTGTCACCGCGGCGGCGTTTATGCGAATTGCGTCCTCGATATCGACGGCCAACTCCTCATCCGACAGCTCCTTCAGCACGCTCGGCCCGCCGCTGCAGCGCAGCACAATCGGCTTGTTCAGGGTGGGCGGCACGCTGGTCCGCAGGATTCCCCGGGTCAGCATAATCGCGTCGGCGTAGTGCATCAGCGGAACAATCGTCAGGTCGATTCGCTCGAGTCCGGTGGTAGGTCCCTGAAAATAGCCGTGGTCAATGGCAAACATCACTGTGCGCCCGCTGTTCGGATTGAATATCCTCGACAGCCGGTTCTTCATGCCCCAGTCCAAAGAGCCCGCGCCCTTGAGAAAAAAGCCGGCCGTATCCATCGGAACATCTTCATAAAACCTCTTCGCTTCCTTGGTAGAGTCAACATCAGGCATTTTTGCTGTCCTTTCTTTTGTCCTTGCGAATCTGCCGGCTGTCCCGCCAATTCGGCACGGGCTACCCAGCGGAAAAACGCGGTCGCGGCGCGACAATATAAACCGCAACCCGCCAAAGAAGTCCTTGACTGTCCGTTGTCGTTATTTGTGCGTATGATATATTACCGACTGTCTTCCTGCAAGACCGTATCCATGACTGTGGCAAAATGCCCCTCGCTGACACGATCGGGAAGCTCTGCGTCCATATGGGCCCCTTCGAAAGACGACGCGACGCACTTTATATTCTCTTGCGACTTGGCTTTACCCTGCGGGTTTTATGCTTTTTTCCTTCAGGTACAGCCAGGCCGTGCCAAAGACAAAGTAAATCGCCGTTATGTACATAAGCGCCGTCTTAAAGAAAGCCAGTCGCTGGTTATAAACGTCCCCTGGCGAGGCGGCCACCCAAACCGCCATACCAAAGCAGAGCACAAGCGACAGCACCGCAATCACACCGGAAATATAATACATTCCGGACTTCGCGGCCGGTTCGGCGCCTGCCTGGTCAGGGGGCGCGGTCGTTTCAACGACTCCGATTTGGTCCGCCAACTCGGGCAGCTTCGTGCGCGCACCGAACATATACGAAAGAATTATGTAAAGAATAGCCGTCGCAAGCCAGACCGGAATAATCAGAAAGAACAGATGAAGCACACCGAGCTTTCCGACCACAGCGGCTGCGGATTCGAAGTGCATCCACGCCAAGAACTTGTACAAGGGCCCGTTTTTCTCAAGGGTTATAATCATTAGCAAAACCACGCCCCAGCTTATAAGGCCCGGCCAATTGACCAGTTTTCCCTTGCGCGATATCCAGTATTGTGTAAGGCCAATGCGGGGGAATATCCAGTGCTCAACAAAGACAATCGCCCCAACGGGCATGAGCAGCAAACCGTAGTAGCCGACAAAATCCAGCAGCCTGGTAAACACCCAGGGTGAACAGGCTACGACCGTTGTCACCGCGCCGGCAATGAGCGTTACAAACCAGCGGGGCCAGTTTGGTGTGACGATTTGCAGCGCGAGGCCCGAGCGGTAGATGGTAGGATTGGCTGTCGTCCAGCCGGCAATAACAACCGCAAGAGCGCCAACGGCGCCAAGAGCGGTATAGGCCACCGAACCGGAATCGAGCAGCACAAGTGGCTTGGCGATAATAGTGGCCGCACCCGCACCCATTATCCCGGCACAAATCCAGGCCAGATAGTGTCCGAGGTACATTCCGAAGGCGGAATAGAATCCGTACGAGGCCCTTTTGGCGTATCGGAACAACGCCATGTCCGACAATCCCACGTGCATCGCCAGGTTGCAAATCCAGGCAAACGAGGCTATATGCAGGAAGCCCAAAGCCTCCTTTTGTCCCGGCTGCGGCCCGGGCCAGATTCGAGCGTCCGCCAGCTGCCAGAAGTCGAAGAAGCTGCGCAGAGAACCAACCTGCGGAAAACCGGCCAATATGGCCGGAATGAGGGCAAGAGCACCGGCGATGAACATCAGGAACATCCAGGGAGAGCACACTTCGGCAAACTGTGCCAGCTTTTTGAAGCCGAGGATGGCCAGTGTGACCACAACGGCGCCGACGACCAGCACAATAAAGACAAATCGCATATCCGTTGGGAGCCAGCCTACCTGGTCCCGAATGCCAAACGGTATTCGCACCGCGGAGGCCGATACGGTAATCATCGCCCCGGCCAGAATGCAATACATAATCGCGTTGAGAATGTTATAGACGACCATCATTACGGGGCCGCCAATCTTCCGCAGATACCAGTAGAGAGTAAGGCGGGTCTTGACCGCGATCGGTGCGCAAATCAGCGCCCACGACAGGACCGCCAGGAGATTGCCAAAGATTAAACCGACAATAACGTCGCAGGTATGCGCCCCCTTATTGACAAACAGCGCCCCGATAACAAACTCCGTGGCGGCCACGTGCTCGCCGGCAAAGACGCCTGCAAAATGCCGGCCGCTCTGCAACTTATCCAACGTCACCGGCTGCCGTTCGAATTCGTTCAGTTTGTCCAGCCGCTCGATAAGACCGTAAGCTTTTGACTCTGCCATCCGTTTCGCCTTTCAATAATGGTCGTTAGTGAACTGCCAATCGTATCCTGGTAAGCAGCAACACAGACTCACTGGCGTTTGTTTGTCACCTTAGTTTCGTAATCCTTGACTTCCCTGAGCCACCCGTCGCCTGCCGGAACATCGGATTTTTCACAGCAATAATCCCACACCGCCCCAAAGGGCAGCGTCTTTAACTCTTCGAGCATCGCCAGACGCGACGTGTAGTCCCCACCGACCTCCATCTGACGCAATTGTTTTGTCGGTTCAAGAAGCGCAATTAACAGCGCCTTAATCATACACCGTGTGCCGATGACCCACGCTGCTATCCGGTTGATGCTGGCGTCGAAGAAATCAAGACCGAGGCGTACCCTTTGCAGGTAATCGCCCCGCACAATCTCTTCTGCGATGGCACGCAGCTCGTCCGAGAGAATAACCACGTGGTCACTGTCCCATCGCACCGGCCTGCTCACGTGCAGCAGAATTTCATCCAGATAGCACAGCACCGAGGAAATCTTGTCCGAAATAACCTCCGTCGGATGAAAGTGACCCGCGTCCAGGCAAAGAAGAATGTCATTCTCGATTGCATAGCCGAGATAGAAGTCGTACGAGCCGATTACGCAGCTTTCCGACCCGATGCCGAATAGTTTCGATTCCACCGAGTCGAGCAGATATTTCTTATCAATCTTTTGGGCGAATACCCTGTCCAGCGAGTCTTTCAGTATTTCCCGCGACCTCTTGCGGTCAACCGGAATGTCCTTGTACCCGTCCGGAATCCAGAGGTTCAGCACACAGGGCGAGCCAAGCTCCTTTCCTATGTGCTCCGCAACTTTCCTGCACGCAACACCGTGGTCAATCCAGAACTTTCGTATCCTGTCATCATAACTGGAAAGCGTAAAGCCGGAGGCGGCTTTGGGATGGGAGAAGAAAGTATGATTGAAATCCATTCCGAGGCGTTTTTCTTTGGCCCAGGCAATCCAGTTGGCATAATGCTCCGGCCGGATTTCGTTCCGGTCCACGCTTTTGCCGCCGGTCTCAAGATAGCTTGCGTGTATGCTGATGCGATGCCTGCCCGGTATCAGGCTCAACGCCTTGTTCAAATCGGACCGCAGCTCGTCAGGCGTTCGGGCCTTTCCCGGATAATTGCCCGTAGCCATGATGCCGCCGCCGGTAAGGCCGTCGCCGCTTTCGAATCCGCCCACGTCGTCGCCCTGCCAGCAGTGCAGCGAAACCGCAATCCCGGCAAGTCTCTCCAGCGCCCTGTCGGTGTCAACGCCGTATCCGGCGTATCGTTCCTTCGCCATCACATAGGCGTTTTGGATTTTGTCGCTTTGCATCATTTCTATTTCCCCGACCCGGTTCTAATATTATCTAAAGCAGCCCTGAAAATTTCATCCTCTGCGCCTCATTTTCCCATTGATGCAAGATAGTTTCCAAAGCCAACGATAACAGTTGACAGTATTAACACAACTATTCCCAGGAAGATAGTTTGGTGCGTCCGCCGGCCTGTCCCCTTCCACTCCCGGAAAATCAGTCCCCAGATATTGCTGAAGACAATTATGAAAGCCATGTGGATGGTCCAGCTTGAGAAATCGTATCTGCCCATCTTGGTCGTGCCCATCCCGTAGAACATAAACTGTAAATACCACGTGATGCCGGCCAGAGCGGAAAATATATAATTTTCGACCAGCGGCGCGCCGCCGCCGTTGAGGTAATCCTTCGATGTGCGGTTTTTAATATTCAAAAACGCGCACCAGATGAAATTTGTTGTAAACCCGCCCGCGAGTATACAAACAAAGACCGCGCTATTCTGCCACAGAGGCCTGACGCCTCTTACAACCGCAAGCTGCGCAATCGGCTTTCCCGCCGCAATACCGAATGCCATACACGCGCTCATTACACCGGCAAATATCGCGACCCAAAGTCCCCTGGCAAAGTTGAACTCCCTGATAGTCTCTTTCTTTTTCTCTTCCGAAAGCTCTTTTTCTTTGGCAACGCCCGCCCAGCCGCAAACCGCGATACCGATAAGGCAAACAAGAACACCGCCCAGGGTGGTCAAACCGGAGGTATGAGCGAGCAGCTCGCCAAACCTGCTCATAAATATAGGCGGAATAATTGTTCCGAACGCGGCGCAGAATCCCAGCGCAAGAGCATAGCCAAGTGACATCCCAAGATACCGCATCGTCAGCCCGAACGTCAGCCCCCCCACACCCCATAAAAGGCCGAAAAGATAACACAAAAAGATGCTCTTCGCCGGCGCCTCGCGCAGCACCGCCATCAAATCCGGCACGGTGGCAAATGCAATCAGCCACGGTGCGATAATCCACGAGAAAAACCCGCCCACCAGCCAGTAAGTCTCCCACGCCCAGTTGCGGACCTTCCTGAAAGGGATGTAAAAGCTGCCTGCCGCAAAACCGCCTAAAGCATGTAAGATTACACCCAGAAATGGATTCATCGGCTACCTTTAATCTCTCAGCTCAGTCATAAAACCCGTATTCATACGCCGCATCGAACAGCGCCACTATATTCTCTGGGGGCACTCCGGCCTGAATGTTATGCACGTTATTGAAAATGTAGCCGCCGCCCGGCTTGAATATCTCAATATTCTTTCGCACGTGCTCTCTGACCTCATCCGGCCCCGCAAAGGGAAGAACGTGCTGGGTGTCTATCGCGCCGCCCCAGAAAACCATTTCTTGCCCGAATCTCTCCTTAAGCTCCCTGGGGTCCATACGCTCGGCGCTTATTTGAATCGGGTTCAGAATATCAACGCCGTTATCTATCAGGTCGGGTATGTATTCGACACAGGAGCCGCATGTATGGTACCAAATCTTCGCCTTTGTCAGCGACTTGATGTGCCGGACGAGTTTCTTTTGTCGAGGCTTGACTATCTGCCGGTAGAACTTGGGCGCGAACAGAGGCCCATGCTGACCCGCAAGGTCGTCGCCAATCATCACGATATCGATAATGTCCCCGACTTCCGCCATAAAACCCGTATAATAGTCCACCCAGAATTTCAGCATTTTATCCAGCATCACCTCGCAGAACGCCGGATTCTCAATCATATCCAGAAACCATCGCTCCAGCCCCCGCATGTACCAGCAGGTTTCGTAGACCACCCCGCCGATACCCGTTGATATGGCGTACGGCGTCTGATTACGGATTCGCAAAGCCTCCTGCCTTACGCCTGTAAATCGTGTCGCGTCACTGCCATCCGGAAAGGGATAGCCGGCGATTTGGTCAACCGTGGCATCGGCCAGGGGATGGTTAGAAATGTCCATATAAAGCTGCTGGTCGTCCGGCATGGACCAGACGACGCCAAACTCATCCTTAAGGTCGTGCCAGAGCCTGCCTGCGCGCACATTCTGCTCGATTCCGCCCTTGAAGCTGTCGGGGCCGTGAGCGCACACGTAGCGGACATCCACCCTGAAACGTTTCAGGACTTCTTCCGACGGCCTGGCAAGCTGCTGAACCGGGTCAAGAGTCGCTATCTCCTGCTCAAGCCCGAGGTAACCGAGCAGCTCGGCGTAAGCCTTCTTATGAATTCCCGTCTGGAAGCCCCCAAGGTCAATCGGCACTCTATCTGGAATTTCATGATTGAGGGCTTTCAAGACCCGTTCTTTGGAAGTCATGGTCTCTTTCATCATCTTCTCTTGTCAAATCAATGGCCAATTCTTTCCAATATCTGAACTGGGGTCACATTCTCGTCCAATTCGGCAAGCAGATGTTCGCGCTTCGGTTCGAGCAGCCTGCCGATATCCTCGAAGAATTCGTTCTTTTCCGCCGCGTTCGAAAAATTCTTCCGCGCCCACCTGCTCAGATAGCCAAGCCCGCATTGCTGCTGGAGCACCGAATGGGCATAAACAATGTGCGCTCCTTTGAGAAAGACCGGCGCCAGAGGTGAAAGCTCAGCGGTATCGAAGCTATCAACAAATTTCTGGCCGGGACTGTTCATTTCTGTCCCGACCACAAGCGGCAAATGCAGTTTTTCCGCCAGCTCCACCATCCGGTACAGATTCGCCAGCTTCTGGTCTTTAACGCCGGGTCTGTAGTTCCGGTCGGGAATAGTATTAATAGCCGCCACCCCGCTTTGGATCGCAATTTCCAGGAGCCTGTCAAGCTCCCTCTCGCCTTCCGATGTCCCATCCAGCCAGGTCAGTGTAGGAATCCCGCCGGCCGCCAGGACGAACTTGTTCGTCTCATCCATCCTAGGGAAGGCGCCGGCGTCGGGCGCAACGTAACCGACGCCGCCCCGTTTCATAGTCTTGGCGCGAATGGTATTGAGCAGGTCCCTGCCTTCCGGCAGACCCAGCGGCTCGGCATCCACCCCAAGCTTCTCCGTCCAGAACCGGGCCAGTTTAGCGCTGTCGGCAAACAGCTCGCGGGCTTTTCTGGCAAAGGCCAGACAAATGTGTCTTTCCGTGGGGTTACCCGCGGGCGTCAGACTAACCACATCTTTTTCATAATCCAGCTCAACAGGCCCAAGATACCTGTTGACCCGCTCCATGAGGTCCCGGTTTCTTGCCTGAGCGATTGTCTTCAAATGCAGCAGAAATGCCTTCAACTGCTCCTCGCTCGGCGGCGCCGGGAAGCCGACTCCCATATGGTAGGTAATCCCCGGCTCGCCGGGCGAAGTCATCACCTTGTCGGCAAACTCCGGCACAAAGACCCGCGTCTCCACCCCCGCACAGCCTTTCAGCCCCACCATTCGCGCCGCCTCCAGAAACTCCTGGAGGCCGTCCAGCACATCGAAGTCCACTATACCCGCGACGGCCAGTCCTCTCTTGCGGGCCAGCCACGCAAATTTGCTCGGTGAATAGCCGTAAGTGTTATAGGAAAAAAAAGTGTGACAGTGCAGGTTAACATCCGTCCCCGGCTGTGGCAAACTCACCTCACCCGATTCTGCCTTTTCAGATAATGCCGAAAGCGCCTCTTTTCTTTGGGCACAATCGAAGCTGTCCAGCTTGTCTTCAAGCTCTTCTATCAAAACCGTCCTTTCCTTGTCGGTCATTACCGGGCGCAAAAACAGCCGCTATTGAGCAGTAAATCTTTTGTACTGTTCTTGCCAGACTGACGCTTCCTGCGGCTGATACTCCTTTAGCGCGAATGAATTCCGGACAATTGCCCTCGCTTCCGACAGCGACTTAATCTGCCCCGTCGCCCTGGCCTGCATCAGGATATTCCCGCTGGCCGTGGCTTCTATCGGCCCGGCGATAACTCTTTTTCCCGTGGCATTGGCCGCGAATTGACTGAGCAATTCGTTTTGTATTCCCCCCCCGACTATATGCAGACAATCTATCGCCTTGCCCGTAATCTGCTCAATTCTCTCGGCCGCCCAACGATACTTAAACGCCAGGCTTTCCAGTATCACTCTTATCATCTGCCCTTTATCTTCGATTGTCTTGCCTCCTCTTGCCGCAAGGCAACTATTTATTCTCGCCGGCATGTCACCCGGGGCAAGAAACTCCCCATAGTCAGGGTCAATACACGCAGCAAACGGGTCAGCTTTTGCCGCCATCGCCGTCAGTTCGGGATACGAAAATTCGGCTCGTTCTCTCTGCCACTGCCTGCGGCACTCCTGAACCAGCCACAATCCCATTATGTTCTTCAAGAGCCGGATCGTATTCTCGACCCCGCCCTCGTTGGTGAACGAGTATTCGAAGGTCCTGTCGTTGATTATCGCTTCCGGCACCTCCACACCTATCAAAGACCAGGTCCCGGATGAAAGATATGCCCAGTTGCCATCGCCCGCCGGCACGGCCGCCACAGCCGAAGCCGTATCGTGCGAGCCAATCGCAATAATCGGAATGGCGCCGCAGTAAAGCTCACTTCTAATCCTGCTGGTCAACTGCCCCACGACCGTACCCGGCATGACAACGTCCGGCATAATCCTGACCGGCAAAGACAGCCTGTCAAAAATCTCCCGCGACCATTGGCCCGTTCTCATATCCATCAACTGAGACGTGCTTGCCAGCGTGTATTCCCCGTAAACTTTGCCGCATAAATGGTACGCGAACAAATCCGCCATAAAAATCAAAGTCTTGGCCTTCGCCAGCGCCACCGAATTGCCCAGACGCATCGCAAGAAGCTGATACACGCTGTTGAACTGCAAAAACTGCAGACCCGTCTTCTCATAAATCGTCCGCTTACCCACGATTTCAAACGCCTTCTCCCGCATCCCGTTGGTCCGCCCGTCACGGTAATGGTAAGGGTTCTCGATCAGCTCCCCGTCGGCGTCGAGAAGACCGAAATCAACACCCCAGCTATCGACGCCAATACCGCAAACCTGGCCTCCCGCGGCTCTTACCGCCTTGCCTATGCCGGCTTTGACTTCCGAAAGCAGCGCACTGAAGTTCCAGCGCAGAGACCCGTGTTCTTCGATGGGGCTGTTTGTAAAACGGTGGATTTCCTGAAGAGAAAGTTTGTCCGCCGACACGGAACCGAGCATAACTCTGCCGCTCTCGGCGCCAAGGTCAACCGCAATATATTGTCTTACCTCTGCCATTGCCAACCTGTCTGAAAAATCGTTTCCCAATTTCCCGCTCGCAATAACCGACAAACGCTGCTCTTGTCCCGGTTAGCACTGCTGAGAGAGACAATTTTATAACGTAGATTCCCCGCTTTTGCAAACCCAAATTGGAGACTGTCATCACGAAAGGCGCCTACACGACCGGCCCAATTTCACCGATCGTTACTCATACTACCGCCCCCCTCGCAAACGCGCCTAACAAATCTTCATGTTGTGGATTCCATCGGGGCCCGCCCATTTTGAAATAACCGGGGCCTGCACCGAACTAATCGGTACAGGCCCCGAATTTTTCCAAACTCAACTGCTGCAACTATGTATCAGCCGTAGGTTACGGCCAATACACCTTGTCAAGCCAGCTATTGGCAATCACCGCCAAGTCCCTGAAGTTGATTGCTCTAAAGGGGGGCGCCTCGTTGTCGTATAAATTGACGGCCGATTCGAGCGGCAGATACAAAGGCCCGCTGCCGCCGGTAACAAGGTACGCAATCTCGGATTCAGACAGACCGTAGTTGAAAATCTGCAAGTCGTCGAGCCTGCCTATGTATTGGTCGTGCACGCGGTCCGTCGCCGTACCGATCTTCGCAACGGTTACACCACCCATCAACGCCGTTGTCGTCCCTTCAGCCACGAGCTTGCCGTTATGATAAATTCCCTGGAAGTTTCTGGTAGTATCCGAGACAAAAGCATAGTGATTCCACTGGCCCGCCCAGTCTTCAAGTTCTGCGTCATCCCACGACTCGCCAGCATCGTCGTCATATCCGGTTCTGAATTCTACTTGCCCGTCCTGCCACTGGGTGTATATGCTCACCAAAAAGTGGTGATTAGGGTCATTAAGGCCGGCCTGCAGTATGACGTTCGTGACCTCGCGCTGATACTGGTCGCCGTTCACCCACACCGAAACGGTTATCGCCTCATTGATATCGCTGAAGATGGCGGCTGGAATTAATACCCCGTACGTCTCGTCGAAGTTGAGGCAGCCGCCGTACTTGCCGTTCGGGTCCCAGATAGGCGCCCCATCTATCACCGTTCCATCGTAGCTGTTGCCGGAAGAATCATGGGCGATCAGTCCGGAAGTCTCATTAAATCCGTAACGCGCCTTCATCGGACCGGGGGGCGTAATCTCAACCATTCTGTCCGTCTCAAGCCAGTCCTCTACCAGCATCCTGACATCGGCAAAGTCAACAATACAATCACCGCTCAAATCGGCGTACGGTTTCGAAATCAAGGGCACGCACCTGCTGAGGTACAGCCGGATATCGTCGAAGAATATCTCGCCTGTGCCGCCAGGTACATTGCTGTCCCTGTCGCCAAAGCCGATAATGATCTTGTTGACGTCGGTTATGTCCACGCCGGCGTCCGCGAAGTCCTGCAGGTCAAGGTTCCACTCGTGCCATTCTTCTTCGCGAATGTCGTTCATGTCCTGTCCGGCACCGTAGCCGTAGTTGATCCTGTGAACCTTCTTTTGCGTCTTGTCTCCCAAGGTCACATACATCTGGTTGTACGGAACGTTGGCGTCCGAAGTTGGGTCGCCGTAGAAATATAGCACCAGCGCCTTGATATTGTAGAGCGTCCAGTCTCGCGGCGGCTCGAATTCACGCTCGGCCTCGGAGTAATAAGGCGTGTCCGAGCTGCCATTATTCATGTAAAAATACCACAAGCCCTGCTTATTCCTGGCCGGCTGAGCCGGTTCTGCCTGCGAATACGACAGGGAGATTATTGCGCCGTTGACGTACTCAAAATAGTACGGCGGCACGAAGCGTATGCCGTCCGACCAGGTGTCGGTCAGCAGGTTGTCAGCCTCATTGTAGGACTCGAAATCATCAATAACCAGATAGTTCGGTATCGAAAAGCTCCATATGTTCCCTTTGCTGTCTCCGTAGACAGAATTATGCTCATCCACACGCCAATAGTAAGACTCGCCTAAGGTAAGGAGGTCCGGAATCTGATAGATATTGGCGTCATTGCCGGGCGTCATTACAAAATTGCCTATGAACTCCGGCGAAGTGGTGTTGGCGTCGTTTACGTCATCGAAATCGGCCCCCAAATACAAATCGTGCGAAGTCGCAAACGTCCCCGGCTTCCAGGCCAGAGTCTTGCTCTGCGGCAGACCGGGGTTCAGACCGGGCAGGAAGGTGTTGGGGTCCTTGGCCTTTCCCTCGTCAATGGTGAACTCCCAGACCATGCCCGGCCACACCTGGGCGCCGTTGACCTCGTCAATCCGCCAGTAGTAAGTCGTGCCCAATGTAAGATTGCCCGGCGGGTCATATTCATTGGCGTCCTGGTTGTCGCTTGCCAGTGCAATGCCGTCGTTGACATCGTCGAAATTGCTGCTGAAGTACACATCGTGCTTGGCCGCATTTAGTCCCCCCTTCCATATAATCTTGGCCGCCGGGTGGATGTTGACCGCACCGCTTCCGGGCCTCGGGTAAGTGGCCATATTGGGGTCACCGCCATCGAGGATAAAGGCGTTGATGACTGCAGCACCGCCTACTCTGGGGTCGCCGCCCCAGGGAGAGCAAATCCAGACATTCACATCTTCAACGCCGCTGTAATAGAACTTGGTCACCGCGGGCACAAGACCGGCATCCGTGGTTACGTGCTGGATTTGTACGTTCTCGGGCGTGACCTTTTGGGTAACGCCGTCGCCGCCGACCTTGATCCATGGGATCACGTCGCAAATGTGGCCCTCATAATTTGGGTCGCAATACCAGTCCCCGTTTGTAGGGTAGTCCGGTGAGAGCTTATCTCGGTCAATGTTGTTAGGGCAATTGTGGTAGGTGGTCAAGGTGTAATCGCCCTTCACCAGTCCGCCTCCTTTAAACCTCATAAAAATGCTGCCTGCAGAGGGACGAGATGACCTCGGCGGTATATACGGGTCGTTCGGGTCGTTTGGCTCGTCGCCCCAGTGTCGGTGGCTGATGTAGAATGAATTGGCAATTTGGTTGTCACCGTCGGGCGGCACGCCGCTGGGCTCTTGGCCGTCACCCATAAAAGTCATGCCCAGGACCTTCAAGGACGCATCTCCCTCATAACCGACAGTAGCATGCACGTCAACGCCTGAACCCTCGATGCCGGAGGGGTTATAATTGCCCCAGCCAACGGCCCACAAGCCGTCATGACGCGACAGGTCCCAATTGCCGCCAGTGAATGGATACCAGCCTGGCTCGGCAGTTCTTTGATTTCGTATTACATGGTTGGGCTCGCTGGGATTGGCAATGGGGTAGGCCCAATCCACTCGCAGATAGACAGCCGAAGCGACATTGGCCAGCAGTACAACTAAAACAAGTGAAATCATCAAACTCAATTTGTTGTTATGACACATAATACATCTCCTTAAAAAAACCTGGTAATAACATTGCGCTACCTCAACCGAGTACAAACGATGTCTCGGAAGTATCTATCGTCTTCAAAAACAGCCCAACGCACCTGCCTAGTCCGTGCTTTGTCCCTGCCTCAGGCAGTTTGCAGTGCAGTAATATGGCCAAAAGTCGTCTTCCGCTGGGGCGTACAGAAACAGCTCTTGTCCCTTGGCTTTTGTCCTCCTCGCTTCAGCGACTAATCCTTCGCGTGGCTCACAACATTTAAAAGACCTACCCTGTGGCACAGAGCCCAGTGTAGTGTTCTCCAACCCACTTCCCGACAATTACACGCATAGACGCTTCGTACGACCAAAATTCCACTGATTTGGCTATGCCCATTTATACCATAGATGCCATTCAACTGTCAAGTAAAATTTTTTAACAATTGCCATGGCAGGGCTGAAAAACGTGTTTTGACCCCTCGCCGTACGAAAAAAGAGGCAGGTCAAAAGACCTGCCTCTTTGTCATCTTCTCGCTCGAAAAAAGCCTTGGTCGAACGTTAGATGTTCTAAACTGCATTTATGCTTGCCAAATCAATCCTTGCTCACTATGAAAGTCACTACTACCTCAGTAATGGGATAAATGGCGGCGGGTTACGATTCCCTGGCAGGCACGTTCCAGCAGGCCCACCTGGAAGATTCCAGTTGTTTTTCAGGATTCCCAAGTCAGGGATCGAGACCCGATAGTTGTTCTTGCTATACGGCAGATGGTCAAAGTCGGCACAAATCTGGTTGCCAACCAACTGCTCAATAGGCTTGTTCCAGGCATCTTTCAGGCATGTCAAGTCAGGGATTGCCACCCAGTAGTTGCTCTTACCGTACGGCAGGCCGTCGCAATCGCCGAGGCACTGTCTCGGGTAGCACCAGCACTCGGGCTTACCGACAAGCGCCCACTGGACATAATCCAGCATCCCGGCGTAGCACTCAACCTCAACCTGAACCGCCGGGTGGAGCGCGATATCGTCAAAGTACACACCATAGCCCATGCTGCCGGGTTGCGTATTGTTCACGTCGCCAAAGCCTATGTAGAGGTCGTTGACATCGGCCAACTGTACGCCGCCATCAGCCAAATGCTGCAGGTCGATACACCACTCATGCCATTCGGCAACCTTAATGTCGTTCATATCGTTGGCGTCGGCGTACCTGTCCTGCGCATAATGGCCTGCCTTGTCCTTGACAGCCACATACATACCGTCGTTGTCTTTCAGCTCGTTAAGCGGGTCGCCATAGAACCACAGCTTCAGGACTTTCACGCCGAAGGAGCTCCAGTCACACGGGTCATAGATTCTGCGGAAGGCCTCGGAATAATACACATAGGCGTTGTTGTACCAGTAGCCCAGCGACTGAAGGCCGCCATGCGCCGGCTCAGGTGGAAGCCCGTTAATACGGGCCAGCCAAATCGCCGCGCCGCTCCCGTTAATGTAGCCGTCCTTCCACGTATCATATATGTTATCTATGGTGTATATCTCGAAATCCTCTATCCCTATACTGTCCATAACCGTGAAGCTCCAGACATCGCCTGTCCAGGGGCTGCCGGCCGTTCCTTCATTGACCTCATCTACCCGCCAGTAGTAAGTCTTGCCCAGCGTCAGACCGCACGGGTCGTAGCTGGTCTGGGCCGCCGGCAGCGTCGCCTTATGCTCGGCAGAAGAGGTCGTCGCGTTCTTGACGCTGTCATGATTCGTCCCAAGGTAGACTTCGTGGGAAACCACACGGCCGCCAGCCTTCCAGCTCAGCAGCACGTCCGGACGCACATTCTCACTGGCGTCCTCCGGGCTGGGCTTGTAAGCCTGCAGAAGCTCCTTTACAAGCTGCAGTACGAACGCATTCAAAATCCCTCGTCCACCGCACCGTTCGTCGCCGTGAAGGTGATCACACACGCAACACCCGGCCTGATACAGCACCAGCACGGGAGAGCCATCCGTCGCGAACTTAATCAGTGAAGGCACAAGCTCATTATCCGAGGTAACCTGTTGCACCTGCACGTCGTAAGCATTCTGCAATGAAGTAACTCCTTCAGCAAAAGGACCCGTAACCCAGTCGGTGAGCGTAAGCTTCTGGAAAGAATCCGCTTCCGCAAAAGGCAGGTATCTTGCATCTTTGACCGACATGGCCCCTACAAAGGGCATCGGTGGTGCGACGTCGCATTTGCACGTGCAACGAACCGGCGAAGGGTCATCGCCACCGAGTCTCTCGCAGGCGAAATGGTTGTGGTAGCTGTACAGCCTGTATATACCGGGAACCAAATGGTGAAATGCAAGCTGGATATGCGGCTTAACATCGGGCCAGTCAATGGCCTGGTACCAGCTATTGCAAATGGGGTCGTAAATTGGTGATCCCCAGGGACACATCCCGCCACCCAGGGCACTTATCAAACCGCTCACCTTCATGCCTCCATCGCCTTCGTTGGTCTGAGTTATTGCGGCATCGATGCCGGAGTCGCCAATGCCGTTGGGACAGGGAAACTGTTCACAGGCCCAGGCACAGTCATGACTGTATAGATCAGCCCATCGCCCGGTGGCCCAGTGCCACCACCCTGGTTTCGCCGTTTCCGGTCTGATGATGTTTGTGTCCGGGCACTCTGTCAGCGCAAGGTCCACCTTCAGGCAAATCCGGCTTTCGATGCCGAAGCTCCAGACGTTTCCCTTGACGACCTTGTCGCTGACCTCGTCGACCCGCCAATGGTAAACGGCCCCCTTTTCAAGCGGTCCGGGGTCGTAATAATTATGGTCAACAGCATACGTGCCTTTGTAAACGTCCAAAGTAGTTGTGTCGGCGTCATCGACGTCGTTAAAATCGGTCCCGAAGTACACGTCGTGCTCGACCGCAAGAGGTCCGGCGGCCCAGCTAACCTTCTTATTCATGGGCATACAGAAATCCCAGTTGCCCGGGTCAGGGTTACGAGCTTTGCCCTCGTCAATCGTGAAAGTCCACACTTTGCCCTTCAACGGGTCAGGATCAAGGGCCGTCTCTGCCTCGTCAATGCGCCAGTAGTAAGTCTGGCCTAATTCAAGAATGCCCGCCGGACAGCGGTTCGGCTCCTGCCGACCTACGTACACGCCCAGTTGTACTACAGTGGTGGCATTGTTGACATCGTTGAAGTTAGTGCCCAGGTATACATCGTGCCAGGTCGCCCCTTCTCCCGGCATCCAGCTCAGCACGGCATTCGGGTCGACATCTTCGGCATAGTTTTCGGGGCTGGGGTAGTCCGCCCAGCGAGGGTTCCTGACTTCCCAATAAAGTTCCCGAATTTCGTCCGCTGTCATATTGTAATCGTAGATGCGCAGGTCGTCCACGCTCGCCATCAAACGCCTGCTCCAGTCGGGCGCCCGTGCGCCTACCGCCAACACGCCGCCACTCTGCAGCGGTGTGAACTCACCTGTTGTGTTCGAGTTGTTAAGCTCACTGTTCAAATAGACGCTCAAAGCATTTCCATCGTACACCCCCGCAATATGAATCCATTCATCAGTCCATAGGTTACCCACAAAGCCCACACCCTTCCCGCAAACGTCATCGTCACAGGCGTAGGCCATCGAGAAGTCCGGATGCAGGCCGCCTATCCCGATAGTATACGTCTCACTGTTGTCATTGCCTTTCTGAATTATCCTCGTATAGGATTCCTGAGGCGCCGGCAGATTAATCCACAGCGACCACGTCAGCCGGTTCGGTCTTAGTTTGGCGTTGTCTGGTATGGAGACATAGCCGCTCACAAAGTTCAATGCGTATGGCCCGACGTAGCCGGGAACCCAAAAGACATTTTCAGCTATTGTCCCATTGAAGTTGTTGCCGCTCGAATCATAGGCGATGGTGCCCGTTCCTGTGTCAAACTTCCACCAGCCGGCAGGACCGGCGCCGGCAAACGCAGTCCCGGCCGCACCAACCAAAGCCACACAAATTAAAAAAAACATTCTCCTGCACATAATAGTCCTCCTTTCGAAATTGAACTATATCTAATATTTCACTCCGGCCAAATGCCGAGAGCCCTATGCTTTATCGCAAGCGTCCGTACCTTCACCATCTTAACTTACGCCTGGCAAAAACAATTTGGAACTGCTTATTTCACCCTCGCCACCTCAAAAACAGAAAGCTATTTGAGTATGTCGCCAACGGCCGCAGGAATTGCTCGCTTTATACTGCGCGCCAAACCGCCTGGCAAAAAACAAGCAAGACCTCTCGCGCACAATCGATATACTCCGCCAAGTTCACTTATACCAAATTCCCTGCCGTCCCGTCAACAAAAAACTTGCTGAAATAACCCTTGAAGTAATGGGTTTTTTTCGAAAAAATGCAGAAATTGACAAAAATAGCCCTCCCCCCAAAAAAACCAAAATCCTGCTGCCCACGGCCCATTCCTGTCTGCCCAAAAGAGCCCTACAAATTCTCCACCTGAGCAAGGCGCCCATGCACCTGATAACAGGCGAGCCCGGCAGACACAGTGGCCTTTTCGGCCGCTCAGTCCAGCTCAACAATCTCTGTAAATCGTACAAGAGCCCCCGCCGTCTGAACATGAGGCTCGACCGTTCCGACCAAACCAACCTTTCGCCCCACCAGCTTCCCGAGATTGCTCAGCGAAACCGGGCCGCTCGGCAACGCATAACAAAGGGTCTTGCCCGAATCATCGAGTATCCGATAGTGACCGGGCCCATAAGTCGTAAAGAATTGAAGTCGCCCCATAACCACAAATCTGCCCAGCTCTTTAACATCTGCCAGCCTCTTGGCCCTCGCTTTGGCTATATTCTCCGTACTGTGCTGCAATTGTGTATTCTGCAGTTGAACCGTTTTGGCCACCTCCAGCGCAAGCTCAAAACGCTCTACCTGTTTGAGTGCAAACTGCGAATACCTTGCCGCCTTACCGGCCTGCTTGTCGCTGGCGACCTCCAGCAGACCTTTCTTTATGCCTGCGTAATCCTGCTCCATCACAGGTTTGGCCCGCTCAGCCTCGATCCGCTTTTCCAAAGCGTAATACTCTTGGAGCCAGCCGGCCTCGTCAGGAATCCTTGTCGGAACCACCGCCGGGCCGGTATCCCCGCCCGGAGCTGTGGGAGCACCAGGAGCGGTAGTGACAGGAGCCTCGGGCGGTGCTATCACAGGCTCCGGCCTTTCCACAGACGGACTGACAGGCTCGGTGTATTTGGTGCTTACCCAGCGATACGAACCGGCCGGAGGCGCAATCTTATAGTACCCGCTGTTCTGCTCGCCTGTCAATTTGACCTTATCACCCCTGTTGAGCTTCAACTCCGGCGTGGTTGAGTGTATCAGGTCGGTATATTCAGACCCCACATACACGCGGACAGAATTGCCCGTAATCGTCCCGACACCGGCGTTCTGGGGGTCAACAGTCACATACTGCGTTGAAACCCACGAAAAACTCCCGGCCGGCGGAACGATACGAGACCATCCGAACTCGCCGCCCACCACCGTCACTTTATCGCCCTTTTTCAGTCTGCCGCACGGGTAGTAATTCGTGCCTGCACCTGAGCGATAGTAGACATCATCCGCGGTAATCTGCGCCACGTATGGATAAGCCGGCACACTAACAGCATTGGCATCCTCACCGAGTACCGTGCCTTCCTGCGCAAAACCTACGCACACCGGGCCTACGACAAAAATTACAGAAGAAATTATGAGGTTGATTCGAGCTTCCATTTTTTTGCTCCCCAAAAATAAGTTTCCATACAACGACGCTCTAACGCCAAACGATTTGACGCGTTTGAGCCTACCATCGCCCCGGATGATTGTCAACTCTTTATTTTGCCAAATTTGGGGTGGCAAGACAAGAGCATATCAGGATTATGAGCATAAGATGTATGACCATAAAGGGCCGGGCATTTTTCGCCTTGCGGTTTCCGGCGCAACGTCGCGCTGAGCGATAAGATGACAAAAGCAGGGCCAACGACTTTTACGCCGTTGGCCCTGAAACTATCACGGCTGCAAACATACTCCTGGCTTCATGCCAGCCGCATGCCCATCATCAAGCTGCGCGGCAGAGACACGCTTCGCTAAGGCGCACCTCCGCCTACGTATATAAGCTCGAAAGCGTTGAGTATGCCGCGTCCGCCGACACGCGTGGGACGAACCGGGTCAGGCTCACAGCAGCCGGCCTTATACAGAACCAGCACCGGAGAGCCATCGGTTGTGAACCTGATAAGCGACGGAACAAGCTCGGCATCGGTAGTAACCTGTTGCGGCTGCACGTTGTAGGCCTCCAGTAGTGAAACAACGCCTTCAGGCCAGGGACCATTGGTCCAGTCAATCCCGGGGAACAGTTTGCTCCAGGAGTCTATTTGCTGATAAGGCAGCTCTCTTGCCGCCTTGCAGGACATGGCCCTGACTTCCGGCATCGGAGGTGCGGGATTGCACAGGCAGTCGCAGGTTACCGGAGTATATTCCCCTGGGTCTTCTCTATAGCAGCCGAAGTGGTTGTGGTAGCTGTAGAGCTCCCATTCGCCCGCCGGTAGATTATGGAACACGAGCTGGATAGAGCCCCATTCTATCTCCGGCCAGTCGATGCACTGCAGCCAGGTATTGCAAATGGGCTCGTAAATCGGTGAGCCTGTCGGGCAGACGCCGCCTCCCAATGCTCCGGTCAAACCGGCCACCTTCATGCCGAGGTCACCCTCAAGAATGAGAGTAACGGCCGCAGTAATGCCGGTGCCGTCGATGCCGTCAGGACAGGGAAACTGCTCACAGGCCCAGGCACAGTCGTGGGCGTACATATCGGCCCAGCGCCCTGTTGCCCAGTGCCACCAGCCCGGTTTCGCCGTTTCGGTCCTTATGGTGGCGGTATCCGGACAGTGCACCTGAGCGAAGTCGACTTTCAGGTGTATCATCTGTGACAGAATCGTGTAGGTGTACTGCGTCTGAGCACCGAGCTTGGCATGGGTCGGATTCGACAGCCCGATTATGATGGTCTCGGCCGGTTCCTGGTCATTCGAATCGGAGATAATGTCGATAACGATGTTTTTAGTCACATCGTTTATGTTGAAGGTCAGGGTTCCAGGGTTAAGCGTGTAGTCGACGCCGCCGCCGGTGGCCGTGCCGCCAATTACAGCATAGTCCACCGTAGTCGTCTCCGTGGCCGGGGCGGAAAGGCTTACCGCGACATAAACCGGCGTAACATCCTCCATGCCGCTGCCGCTGGCCTGGTCGAATTCGACTGTCGGCCTGGGGTCTTGAATCGTATAGGTGTGCTGAATCGGGTCTCCCAGCACCACATCGGGGCCGGTGGGATTCGAGAGCGTTATGACAATCGTCTCGTCCTCTTCGTCCTGGCCGTCATTCACAATGTCAATGCTGATGTTTTCCAGTGTGCTATCGGGAAGGAAGGTCAACGTTCCGGGGTTCAGGGTGTAATCCACCCCGCCGCCCTGGGCCGTGCCTCCGGTCGGCGCGTAGTCCACGGTGTAGGTTTGCCCTGTCTCAGCATTGCTCAGAATGACCGGAATCTGCGCCGGAGTTACGCTCTCCAGAGCACCCGAGGAGGCCGATTGGAACTGAATAGTGGCGCCGCCGCCATAGAGTTCGAAGCCGTTAAAGAACGCCTGGCAGCCGGCACATCCGCCGTCCGGGCCCTGATACCTGATAACCACGTCACCGGCGCCGGCGGTAAAGGTGATCTCTGCAGGGTTGTCCATAATGGCATGACTCTGCAAAATAGTGGCCGGTTTGGTGACGTTGGTCGCCCCGGTGACGGTGACGTTGGGAATGGTCGTGTCGCCTTCGTCGGAGCGGTTGTGATAGCTATAGACGGTGTAGTTTGTGCCGGGAGTCAGGTTGCGTAGCGTCAGAATGAAGTCAGCGTTCGGAGTGTAATTCTCGTCGTTGGCAAAAAGCAGGTCCGCCTCGACATTTGCCAGCGTTCCGCTGCCGCCGGGGTTGCGGCACTCGCAGGCGCCCGGGTTGCCGGTCGCCAGCAGCACGTCAATACCTGTGCCGCCTACATTGGTAAAGGTGCCACAGCTACCCAGACTTATCCAGCCTGTCTGCAGGGGACCGCAACTACCGGTATCTACCTGTAGTATAGGTACAGTGGGCGCCTGATTCGTAGTTGCGCTGGCGGGAGCAGAAACCGTGCCCGTGTTGAGCAGGCTGTCCCGCATCTGCACCGTGTAGGTGTACTGCGTGCTGGGCTGCAAACCGGTATCGTTATAAACCGGGTTTGTGGTCCAGCCGCTGTCGGTGCCGCCCGGATTCTCTGAAGTCTCGTCGAAGTAGTAATAGACCGGCGGGCTCGCATCGCTGCCGGTTGTTGCGGTCATCGTAATCTCGCTGCTGCTGACCGCAACCGGAGGCGAGGCAAACGTAGCAGGATTCGGCGTCGGCGGGTCGGTGTCGGGCAGAGGCGGAGTAGTTGCGCTGGCGGGAGCAGAAACCGTGCCCGTGTTGAGCAGGCTGTCCCGCATCTGCACAGTGTAAGTGTACTGCGTGTTTGGATTCAGGCCGGTGTCGTTATAGACCGGGTTGGTCGTCCAGCCGCTGTCGGTGCCGCCCGGATTCTCTGAAGTCTCGTCAAAGTAGTAATAGACCGGCGGGCTGGCGTCGCTGCCGGTTGTCGCCGTCATAGTAATCTCGCTGCTGCTGACCGCAGCCGGAGGCGAGGCAAACGTAGCCGGATTCGGCGTCGGCGGATCCGTGTCGGGCGCGGTGCCAGTGCCGGAGACCACCACATCATCTACCCATGCGTACTCATTGCTTTTGTTGGCGTTGGTACGGAACCTCAGCTTGAAGTTCGCGTTTTCATTGGCCCCCGCACCACAAACCTTGTCCTGCAATCCATCGCTGTAATCGCCATTGTTGGTGGTTTCGAGGGGATTCCAGCTTGAACCGTCATACCACTCGACATAAAGATACTCACCAGAGTCAAAGCGGTTGATATCTCGGTAGTACTTTACATGAATTGTCTCATAACCTACGGTGCTTAAAGCCTTTTCTATCCAGGTGGTCATGGCCGCCTCTGCACCATACGTGCCTGTGTAAACCGACCTTGTATTAACGGTGGCATAGCTGTTCTGTATGGTCCAGCCGCCGGTTGTAAAGTTGCCGCTCTCGAAGCCGTCGCTGAACAGGTCAGCCCCTCTGGCCTGACCCACAGCCAGACCGCCAACAAGGATGCAGCCGAGTAACAAATAGAATCTCTTTGTACTTAACATCCTAAGGTCCTTTCCAAAATGAAGTTACAACAATCTTTTTATTGCCGCATTAGGCAAGAATAATATCTCGTTGCTCAATCTTCATAAAATCTCATGCAGAGTCTCGAATCACAGCCCCCATATTCAATTTCACAAAGGCTGTGCTTAGATTGAGCACGAGAAAGAAACATTGAGTAAGCCGGTTTTTTCTCACATACTGAACCTCCTAAAAGTGTTGTTAAGTTTTTCACAAAACTCACAAGATTATTTGAAAAAATATTCTGCCTGGCCTTATCACCCCCTTTCGAACTCACTAAAGCACACAGTGGCAAATTGGGTTTTTATGTTTGTGAAGCGGGAAACGCAGAGGTTTGAAGTATTCCCGAGCATGCGTACTTTCTCTCCCGACCTATATCCTTGTTTGTAGCCGCCCCTCACACAGGGCCCAAGTCATTTGTCGCAAAGGCCCGTGGCCCATGCGACCGGCGATTTATATGACTGCGCGGCGCCTTCCCATCACCCGCATAAGGTTACTCACTATAAAGCCGAAGCTGACAGCCCAAATGTTGATAAAGAATTTTCAATTTTTTTTAAATTTTCTGACAATTAATGACCCGCAGTTCTCCTCGGAAGCTGTCGGGCAATTAGATTAACACCATTGTCCTTAAAGAACACGGCACTTTCGCCTGACGTACAACTGCCACAGTGGCAACGGGTTATACCAAACGCTCCTCGCTGGCCACCCACGTTTTTCCATCCGCAACGTCAGGGAAAAAAGGACCAATGGCGTTGGCGCCATTGGCCCGAATAACTTGCGGCCGGCAAGTCCTTCAACCAGCCCCGCCTTTAATCAGCGGACAAAACTGAATCAAGGTCCCGCGTGATAAAAGCGGACTTCGCTCAGGCCTGCCGAGGTGCCGCCATGGTTGCTGATGCAAGTAAGCCTGACGAACTTAGCGTCGACGTTGCCGAAGGAGACTTCGGTATTGTGGGCGTAGGTCGGCGAGCCGTCGGCAATAGCGAAGGTGTGCGTACCGCCGAGCTGGGTCCAACTCGTACCGTTGGTGGAGTACTCGATGGTGCAATCCTTGAAGCCGCGATTGACCCGCAGATCACCCTGTCCAGTTACATCCTGGTTGTAGTTCCAGACCCACATAGTGGTTAGCGTGTAAATCTGGTCGAACTCGTACTTGATCCATTCGCCGGAAATACCGTTTGACAGCCACATTGTGCCGTCGCCCGGAGGCGGAGGGACAGCGGGATTCGAGCCGATCAGGTTGGTGTGCAGGTCGCCGGTAAGTCCGTTCTCATTCGAGGTGTAATAGCCTTCAAGCTGGTAGTTGACCGAAGAACAGGTGGTGGTGATGGCGGTGGGTGCGATTTTCGACGGTTCAGAAGCAAGCGTTGTGCCTGTCTCCTCGGTCGACCATCCGGTCGGGTTCTGGTTGGCGCTCTTATCCCGCGCCATGACCCTGTAAGTGTAACTGGTGCTGGGCTGCAGGCCTGTATCGACGTAAATGGTGCTGTCCTGCCAGCCGCTGTCATGACCGGCTCCTGCGGTGCACTCAAAGAAGTATTCAACGCCGCTGACGTCGGTAGCTGTGGTTGCAACCATGGTAACCGCGGTCGAACTGGAGCCGTATGGCGTCGTTGCCCAGGTCATCGGATCCGGTGAGGGCGGATTGTTGTCCGGCCCGGTGGTCGAGCCCAGGACCAACTGCCAGTAAGGCCGGCCGTTTCGCATGTGGACGCCGAAGACGTCTATCATCGTGGGCTGCTCGCTGCTGGACGTGTCCGTCCAGGTGTACGTTGTGTCGTTGAGCGTAATGCTCATCTTAATACTGCTCGATGATAAGCGCTCAAGACTGATTGTAATGATAGACCACTCGCCGGGCGGCAGTTCAAAGCCCGGAATATAGTCCGTGAGCCCTTCATTGATGGTCATCAGATTATCCGAGCTCTGGGGCTTCTTGGCGAAATTGCCGGTCTTGTGGACTTCACCTGTGCAGTCGACCCAGCGGGTCGGGTAGGCCTGCAAATGCGGCCCAAAGCGCCAGTTATAGCCTTTATAGCCCGCAAATACCGAGTTGTACACGTCAAACCCGTCTGCGGTAATATATTCCCCGTCCGCCTGGAACAACCCGAAGCGGAAGTCGCTGGTTCCCGCAATGCAGGTTATATCATCGTCGCAGTAGATACAGTTGTAGCAGGAGTCCGGCGGACAATCGTCTTTGCCGGTACTCATATAGTAGTAACTCAGTTCAACCTTCTGGCCGGGCTGGCTCAGGTCTCTGTCGGGAATTCGCGTAACATACTGACCACCCTGTTCAGGAATCCACTCAAGATCACCGTCCAGATTCACAAAGAAATTGGCCGGGTTGTGAGAATAGTACCAGACTGTACCGTCCCAGTAGAGACCTTCTTCGTTGTCGAGAATCGTGTAGGTATGTTCCGTGATGGCGCCCAACGCGCCGTTGGTCGGATTCGACAAGGTCAGCACCACGGTCTCAGCCGCCTCGATATCCGTGTCATCGACAACATCAAGCTCAATATTCTGGGTGACCACGTAGGGATTGAAGGTCAGAGTGCCGGAGCCGAGCAGGGTATAGTCGACACCGCCGCCGGTGGCGTCGCCGCCGGTCACTGCGTAATCAACCGTCGTTGTCAGGTCGCTCGCATGCGTGAGGCTGACCGGAATCTGAGCGGGCGTAACGTTTTCGCCGCCGCTGCTCACAGCGGTATCAAAGCCGACGGACGGGAGGGTATCGGCAATGGTGTACGTGTGTTCGGAAACTCCCAGAACGACATCGAGGCCGGTCGGATTCGACAAGGTGAGGATGATCGTCTCATCGGGCTCACCGGGACCGTCGTCGATAATATCGATGCTGATATTCTGTTGGGTCACTCCCGGGTTGAAAGTCAACGTATCAGGATTGAGTGTGTAGTCGACGCCGGGCGTGGCGGTTCCGCCGGTTGCTTCGTAGTCAACGGTGTAGGTTTCACCGGCATCCGGATTGGTCACAACAACCGAAATCAGAGCCGGCGTGATGGTTTCGAGGCCTCCGGAAGCTTCGGTTTCAAAGCCTACGGTTGGGCCCGTCGAGTAAAGCTCAAAACCATTGAAGAATACCTGACAGCCAGGACAGCCGCCGTCCGGTGCTTGATACCGGATCACCACATCACCGCTACCTGCGGTAAACAGAATTTCCGCAGGATTGTCCATGATGGGATGGTCCTGGACGATGCTGCTCGGCTTGGTTACATTCGTCGCACCCGTAACCGTTACGTTGGGAATGGTTGTAACGCCTTCGTCCGAACGGTTATGGTAGCTGAGCACTTGATAGCTTGCGCTGGGCGTCAGGTTGCTCAGCGTCAGAATGAAGTCGGCGTTCGGAGTGTAATTCTCGTTGTCGGCAAAGAGCAGGTCGGCTTCGACATCGGCTAAGGTTCCCGTCCCGCCCGGATTTCGACATGCGCAGGCGCTCGGGTTGCCGGTCGCCAGCGTCACGCTGATACCCGTACCGCCAACATTGGTATAAGTTCCACAGGCAGCCAGACTTATCCATCCCGACTGCAGAGGACCGCATCCGCCTACATCGGCCAGTATCGAAGCGGGAGCGGGTTGCGAATCGGTGGTAGCATTGGCCGGCGCCGAGGCGGTGCCGGTGTTGAGCAGGCTGTCACGCATCTGCACCGTGTAGGTGTACTGCGTGCTGGGCTGCAAACCGGTGTCGTTATACACAGGGTTGGTGGTCCAGCCGCTGTCACTTCCGCCCGGATTGCCTGAAGTCTCGTCAAAATAGTAATAGATCGGCGGGCTCACGTCGCTGCCGGTTGTCGCCGTCATCGTAATCTCGCTGCTGCTGACCGCAGCCGGAGGCGAGGCAAACGTAGCAGGATTCGGCGTCGGCGGGTCCGTGTCGGGCAGAGGCGGAGTAGTTGCGCTGGCCGGGGCAGAAGCCGTGCCCGTGTTGAGCAGGCTGTCCCGCATCTGCACCGTGTAAGTGTACTGCGTGTTTGGATTCAAGCCGGTGTCGTTGTAGACCGGGTTGGTCGTCCAGCCGCTGTCGGTGCCGCCCGGATTGCCTGATGTCTCGTCAAAATAGTAATAGACCGGCGGACTGGCGTCGCTGCCGGTGGTGGCTGTCATCGTAATCTCGGTGCTGCTGACCGCAGCCGGAGGCGAGGCAAAGGTAGCCGGATTCGGCGTCGGCGGGTCCGTATCACCAGGTCCCTCCTGCCAGGCCGAAACGACCACCTCATCGATGTAGATATCATCCGTGTTGCTGCTGGCGTCGCACATGAACCGAATCTTCATATTGGTTGGGAAGTTGTAAGGGCCTTCATTGATTATCACATCAGTGATATGATAAAACTGCCCATTTACAAATTCATCCCCAGAGTCAAAGTCGGCCACAGTGCGCCAGGCGCCTCCATCATAGTACTGCACCCAGAAGTCTTCTCCGGAATCCATACTATAGGCATAGAACCAGAAATCGACCTTGATCTGGGTGTAGCCCGGTCCGTCAACATCAATGCCGTTGGTGTGATAGAACGAGGAGGAGACGCCGCTGTTGTCCTGGATATTGGCGGCGTTGCTCCCCTGGTGGGCGTACGTGCCACCGGTGTACAAGGAGCAGTCTCCGCCGCCGTCGGTGTAATTCCCCCAGCCCGACTCAAAGTCGTCGCTGGTCAGCACTACCCACTCGGCATAGGCACTGTTAGCGAAACTTAGCGCAAATACAACAGTTAATAAAAGCATTTTCTTACACATAACAAACCTCCTAAACGTAGTGTTGCTGAATAATTCTAATGGCTCAACTTGCAAAATTCTTAACAAAACAGTGTCTCTCCACCCTATCACCCCCTTTCGAACTTATAGAGTGCATAGTGGCAACCTGGGTTTTTCTGTTTGTGAAGCGGGAAACGCAGAGGTTTGAAGTATTCCCGAGCATGCGTACTTTCTCTCCCTACCTATATCCTTGTTTATAGCCGCCCCTCACACAGGGCCGAAGTCATTTGTCGCAAAGGCCTGTGGCCCATGCGACCGGCGATTCATATAACTCCGCGGTGCCTTCCCATCACCCGCATAAGGTCAGCCAGTATAAAGTCGAAGCTGGCAGGCAAAATGTTGATAAAGAATTTTTAATTTTCTTGACGACTGTTGACACGAGACACTCTCTTGTTGAGGGCTGTAAAGGAGTTACATCGCCCCCACGATTTGCAGCAGCCCATTATGTTTCTTACAAAATTGCCAAATTCTCATTGAAATTGAGATTGAAGTATTGTAAGAATGCGTGATAATCTAATATGTAGACGATCGGCAGGATGCCCAGACTTTGGATGCGCCGCCCAAATGCCGAGTTTGAAGAAATCAGGCTGGTTCAGGGCTATGGCACGTTATCGCAAAAAAAAGGCTCTTTATGAGGTCATCGGCCAGTCTCGGCTTAAGCCGACTATCGGCAGGGCGCCAGAAGACTCACATCCTGAGCAGTTGGACTCCGGTAAAGATGAGTCAATGGTACCAGCGTCTGGTATGGAGATTGCTGAAAGGCCTTCTTACTGGCCAACAAGGCCGAGAACCTTTCAGTTTAGTGCCGGCAGAATCGAGATTTCGGTCCCGTACCAGCTCGCGGTAGCAGTGCTTTTAGCCTTGGTGCTGCTTATTCTGGTCGTATATCGGCTCGGCCAGACGAGTTCTTCGCAGGTGAAACAAGTGAGCGAGTCGTCCAGAGAATCATTGAAGGCGGTTGAGCCGGAGAGAGCACCGACAGGCCCCGCGCCGACAGCTATAACGAAAACGCCGGACCCTGTTGAAAAAACTCAACCGGTCGAGCAAAAAGGCAACAACAGAATTGTGATACAGACGTATCAGACCAGAACCCAGTTGGAGCCCGTAAAGCAGTATTTCGCTTCCTTTGGGATAGAAACTGAAATAAGGCAGGTCGGCAGCTGGTATTATTTGGTTACAAAAGATAAATACGAGAATCCCGAAAGACCGGGTACCGAGGGCTACGTGGCCAAAGAAAGGATAATCAAGCTGGGTGCGAATTACAAGGCGCCTCCGGGGTATGAAAGTTTCGGCACACAACCCTTCCACGATGCGTACGGCATGAGATTTGATGATTAGTGTTTCAGGAGAAATGTTGAATGTCTATTGACAGGTCGTTAAAAACCAAAGGCGCGCTGAGCAGACACCGCAATGTATTGACACGGGCTGAACGCATAAAGCGGCTGCAGGACGAAGAGAAGTGGGTTGACGGCGATTCTTTGTTCGGGCTGCCGAAGGTGGCTCATCGCAAGGGTCACGCCGGCCGGAAAGTCAAGGCTGCGCCCACCGAACAGGCTCAGGCCCCAACGCTCGAAGCTCCAGAGAAGCCAAGTTAAAAGTCACAAAATAAACGAATCAAGAATTGAGGCATTAAGAAAATCAGGGAAAAATCTAACCGCGCATTCCACCGGCTTCCGTTCCTGTTTTTGCTTTCAGGGTTGCTCTGTGCGCCCGCCCAAACTTGTCAGCTCTCTGTGGCATCCCCCTGATTCGCCCAAAATTGTTCGAATGCCTGCCTCGGGGGTCCCTCAGGAAAAGCCCGCCCATTTCGTTTTATAATTCCATGGCGTTTTTCTTTATGGGCCCCCCGTAACTTGCTGCCTGGCCCCCGCAATTCCGTCAATTTTCCAACGCCGTCCTTATGCATACGCCTACGCCATACGCGCGATACCTTGCTCATCGGACAGCAGCGACAAATTTCACTTGACAAGGTGGCTGTTGTCGGCTATTTACATGCTTTTGGGATAAATAGAGCATGACAGGTAACCCATAGTGGAGTAATTGAGAATGCTGCCGACAAAAAAAACCAGTAAGAGCAGGACACGCACTCGCCGCAGTCACCATCGCCTCGGGCCTGTGAACTACTCCGTCTGTCCAAAATGTGACAACGCCAAGCTGCCCCATGCGGCCTGCGCAAACTGCGGCTACGTCAACCCGAGAATCACGTTAAAGCTCGGCAAAGAGGAGACCAGCTAAATATGCGAATCGCAGTTGATGTAATGGGTGGCGACAACGCTCCGGACGCGATCATTGCCGGCGCACTGGAGTCGGTCGAGCTGCTCGATAACAGCGATGAGCTGATACTTGTCGGCCCGAAGGACGTAATAGAGCCGCGCCTGCCCACTGTCGGCTCGCGTAAAGCCCTGATTAGTATGGTCGATGCCCCCGAAGTTATCGGCATGGACGAATCGCCCATCGAAAGTCTGCGGAAGAAAGTCAAGAGCTCCATCGCGGTTATGGCCAAACTCGCCAAAAGGGACCAGGCCGACGCCGTTATCAGCGCGGGAAACACCGGCGCCTGTGTTGCCGCTTTTCAAATGAGAATGAGAAACCTGCCCGGGGTCAATCGGCCCGGTATTGCCGTAGTGTTTCCCACCTTCGAAGGACCGGTGACAATCTGTGATGTCGGCGCCAATATCGCCTGCAAACCGATAAACCTCTATCAGTATGCCGTAATGGCCCGCATGTATTCAAAACATCTGCTTGGCATCGACAACCCAAGGGTCGGCCTGATGAGCATAGGTCAGGAAGATGCAAAGGGCAATGAGATTGTTAAGAAAGTGCGAGGCTTTCTGAAATCAGACAAAAACATGAACTTCGTGGGTAATATCGAGGGCAGAGATATCTTCAAGGGCGTCTGTGACGTGGCCGTCTGCGAGGGTTTCGTCGGTAATGTCGTCCTGAAACTCACAGAAGGACTCGTCGACGGTCTCTTTAAGGCCATCAAGGGTGAGCTCCTGGCCGAGGGCCTCCGACTGGCTATGAAATTCAAGCCCGTGATGACCAGAATTTACAGAAAATACGACTACAATGAATACGGCGGCGCCCCCTTGCTGGGAATTAACGGCACGGCCCTTATATGTCACGGCTCAAGTCAGAGCTGGACCATAAAAAATGCCATCCTCGCTTCAAAAAAATACCACACGAGAAAAATAAACGACAAAATTGTCGAGTACTTATCACAGACACCGTTTTGTGACAAATCGCAGGATGAGAAACCCCAAATCCTTCAGTTAAGGACAACTGATGAACAAATCGATTAAGGAACACTCCCCTGCCTATCGCGCGGTCATCGCCGGTCACGGTTCGTTCGCGCCCGCCAAATTGCTGACCAACGACGATTTGGCAAAAATGGTTGACACCACCGACGAATGGATTACCAGCCGAACCGGCATCAAGGTCAGACACGTCGCCAGCGACGAAGAAACCACCGCATACCTCGCCACCGAAGCCGCTAAAAGGGCTTTGGCCGAGGCCAATCTCGACCCCAGAGACCTTGAAATGATTATTCTCGCCACCGTCACGCCGGAAATGGTCTTTCCTTCGACCGCCTCATTTGTCCAAAGCGCTCTACAGGCAAAAAAGGCCTGCGCTTTCGACCTCGGCGCCGCTTGCAGTGGTTTTATTTACAGCCTCGCGGTCGCACAGCAGTTCTTGGAAAGCGGCCGCTATAAAAACGCCCTTGTCATTGGCGCCGAAACCCTCACCAAGATTACCAACTGGAAGGACCGCACCAGTTGTATCCTTTTCGGTGACGGCTCCGGAGCCGTCGTCCTCGAGCGAGCCAGTGACGGCCGAAGGGGTATCCTCTACAGCACTATGTATTCAGATGGGGACCGCTGGGCTGCATTGAACTGTCAGGCCTATGGTTCTCGACATCCCGCGGATAAGCCCCTGGACAACCCCGACAAAATCTACATGGAAATCAAGGGCAGAGAAGTCTACCAGCAGGCTGTTCGCCGCATCGTTGGATCCGTTACCGAATGTCTTGAGGTCTGCCGGATGACCATCGACGATATCGCCATGATTATTTCACATCAGATGAACGCAAGGATTATTGAGTCGGCGGCCAAACGTCTCAAATTGCCCGATGAAAAGGTGTTCTTGAATATCACCGATTACGGCAACACCTCCGCAGCCTCCGTCCCCATTGCCTTCGATGAGTGTGTCAGAGCAGGCAGAATCAAACGGGGCGATATCTTTATTTTTGTCGCTTTCGGCGCAGGTTTGACCTGGGGAGCAAACGTCATTGAGTTCTAATCACATCCATCAGAGGTATCTTGAATAAACTGTAAATTGCCAGGTGCTTATGAAAACCGCCTTTTTATTTCCGGGACAAGGTGCTCAGACTGTGGCAATGGCAAGGGAAGTCGCCAAGGCATTTCCCGCAGCCGCGCAAACCTTCGATAAAGCCAATAAAATCCTTCAATTCGATTTGACCGAAATCTGTTTCGAAGGGCCGGAAGAACAACTCAATACCACCGCCATCTCACAACCGGCTATCTTTGTAACTTCCGTCGCCTTACTGGAGGCCCTCAGAACAAATCCCGCCACCAGCGCATTGTGCCCCGATGTGACCGCCGGCCTCAGTTTGGGTGAATACGCGGCCCTTTATGCTGCCGGCGTGATTGACTTCGAACAGGCTCTTATCCTCGTTCAAAAGCGAGGCCAGGCCATGCAGGCCGCTGCCGACACCCACCAGGGTGCTATGGTCAGTATTATCGGGCTGGACGAAGAGAAAGTCAGCCTAATCTGTGCCGAAGCCGCCGAGGGTGAACTTCTGATGCCGGTCAATTTCAATTGCCCGGGCCAAACCGTCGTTAGCGGCACAAAAGCCGCGTGCCGCAGAGCCAAGGAACTCGCTCTAAAGTGCGGCGCCATAAAGGCCGTAAGGCTGGAAGTGGCAGGCGCATTTCACACAAGAATGATGGCCGGTGCTGCCGACGCCCTCGCGCAGGCATTGTCAAACTGTACTATCTCGGACCCCCGCGATATCAAGATTATTGCCAATGTTGACGCGAACTACTATCAAAATGCTGAAAAAATCACTCAGGGCCTGACAAAGCAATTGACTTGTCCCATTCTTTGGCAAAAATGTATGGAAAGACTCATTGCTGACGGCGTCGAGCATTTTTATGAAATCGGCCCCGGGAGGGTCTTGACCGGCCTTATGAAGAGGATCAGCCGAAAAACTAATGTCGTCAACATAAGTACTTTACAGGCTATAAAAGAGCTGTCAGGGTCTTGAAGGACCACATCTTTATTGGGAGACTGGAAAAATGTCGGAAAAACGCCTCGCTGTCGTAACCGGCGCTGCCAGAGGAATTGGACGCGCTATCGTCCTTGAGCTGCTCAAGCAGGGTCGTATTGTGGCCGCCCTCGATATTAATGCCGAACAGCTGGCCGAACTTGAAAGCCTCGTCAAGGAAGCTGGTTTTACCTGCATAACCCGCTGCGTGGACATTACCGATACCGCCGAGTTTACAAACGTACTGGAGTCCCTGGCTAACGAGTATAATGGTATAGGCATTTTGGTAAACAACGCCGGCATCACACGCGACCGATTGATTCTGCAAATGAGCGACGAGGACTTTGACAGGGTTATCGACGTGAATCTTCGTGCTGCCTTTGTCGCTACGCGCGTTGCCGCAAGGTCTATGGTTCGCAACAAGTTCGGTCGTATAATAAGTCTAAGCTCCGTTGCCGGCGTGATGGGCAACGCAGGCCAGGCCAATTATGCCGCCAGCAAGGCCGGCCTCATCGGCTTGACCAAGTCCGTGGCACGCGAGCTCGCAAGAAAGAACGTAACCGCGAATTGCATCGCGCCGGGTTTCATCGTTACAGAGATGACCGACAAGCTGCCTGAACCCGTTAAAGAAGCTGCCAAACAGATGATCCCCGTGCGAAGATTCGGCAGCGTTGACGATGTCGCAAGGGCCGCCGCCTTTTTTGCCGGTGACGACGCAGGCTATATTACCGGCCAGGTCCTTTGTGTCGACGGCGGAATGGCCATGTAAAAATATTAAAAAAAGTGTTTGTGAATGGATTGTTTAGTGGGTATATTACCGCCCAAAATGATAGATGTGACCGTCGCTGTTGACGTTCTTACTAACGGCTTATAATGAGGTTGTGAAATATTCCTTTTTGACTAAGGAGGAAAAACACGTGAGCGCGGACGATGTAGATGTGCAGGAAATTCAAAACAAGGTCATCGAGATAATAAGTGAGCAAATGGGCGTGGACAAGTCTGAAATAACCCGCGAGACCTCATTCATCAACGATTTAAATGCCGACTCACTCGATACCGTCGAGCTGGTCATGGAGTTCGAAGACGAGTTTGATATGAGCATCCCGGATGAAGAGGCTGAAAAAATCCAAACGGTCGGAGCTGCGATAGATTATATCGTAAACACCATACATTCCAAAAACCAAGAGTAACGACACGTTCTATCATGACTAGACGGCGAGTAGTTATAACAGGCTTGGGCTGTATTACCGCCTTGGCCGAATCCCCCCAGGGGCTTTTCTCCGCGCTTTGTGAGGGAAAAAGCGGCGTATCTTCAATCGAATCCTTCGACACCAGCGCCTTTCCCGTAAGATTCGGGGGTGAAATAAAGAACTTCGAGCCCACTAACTATTATATTGAGCATCGCGAAAGCAGGCGCATGGACCGCTTCACACAGTTCGCGGTTGCGGCTGCCAGCCAGGCCGTCAGTGACAGCGGCCTGGACTTCTCAAAGGTGGACCCCTTCCGCGCCGGGGCCATCGTCGGGACCGGCATAGGCGGCATCAAGGAAATTGAAGAGCAGCACATAAAGCTCTTGAATAAAGGCCCAAGACAGGTATCACCCTTCTGCGTGCCAAAGCTTATGGGAAACGCCGCCGCCGGCAACATCGCCATTCGCTACGGCCTCCAGGGCCCGAACATCTGTGTCGTCAGCGCCTGTGCCTCCGCCAGCCATGCCATCGGCGAGGCCTTCTGCAATATTGTTGCCTGCAGAAGTGATATCATGATAACCGGCGGCTCAGAAGCCGCTCTGACGCCAATTGGTCTGGCCTCTTTCTGCGGAGCCAGGTCGCTGAGCACCAGAAACGATAATCCACCCGCAGCTTCAAGGCCGTTCGACAGGGATAGAGACGGGTTCGTGCTCAGTGAAGGGGCCGGCATAGTGATTCTCGAAGAATACGAACACGCCAGAAAACGGGGCGCAAATATATACGCCGAGCTTCTCGGCTACGGCGCGACCGACGACGGGTACCACATCACCGCCCCACAGCCGGACGGCCAGGGAGCCGCCAAGGCAATGACCCTGGCGCTGATGGACGCCGGCGTGGAGCCGGAAAAAATCGGCTATATCAACGCGCACGGAACCGGCACGGAACTGAACGATATCACCGAAAGCGCCGCTATCAAGGCCGTTTTCGGCCAGCACGCATATAAGCTGCTCATCAGCTCGACCAAGAGCAGCCTTGGGCACCTGCTCGGCGCAAGCGGGGCCGTTGAGCTTATTGTTTGCATTAAAGTCATTAACGAATCGGTCATCCCTCCCACCATCAATCTGGAAAACCAGGATGAGCGGTGCGACCTGAAAATGGATTATGTGCCGCTGGAGGCCCGGAAGGCAAAAGTAGATACGGCAATCAGCAATTCGTTCGGCTTCGGCGGCCATAACGCGTGCCTGACCGTGGGAAAAGTCTGACAGCATCCGCCAGCCTGAGAACCGTCCTTCCATTCAAATGTTATCTGTCGCCGCCATGACCACCTGCGCGAATAAAAAGCTTTTCGCCGGCCCGCCCTTTTTTGTTACTAAGCTATCGGCAGCAAAGTTATAATTCACAAACCTATATACACATGTCCTGCCGCCGCGGGACAAACTGGACGCCGAGAAGATATGGACATAATCCGGGCCGTCATACTTGTGGTTGGGGGGTTTTTGATATTATGGAAGTGCGCCGAGGTGCTGGTGGGCGGAGCGGTGGGGCTGGCCGAACGGCTGGGCGTCAGTCCGCTGGTCATCGGGCTAACCATAGTGGCGATGGGAACATCAGCGCCGGAGGTTGCGGCAAGTATCGCCGCGGCACTGCGCGGGGCAGGGGACGTGGCGGTCGGCAACGTTTACGGTTCAAACATCGCCAATCTGGCACTAATCGGGGGCATATCCGCTCTAATCAGGCCAATCAAGGTGAAAAAACAGACGCTGTTGCGTGAAATGCCGGTGATGCTGGCGGCAGCGCTGGTGTTGTGGCCCTTGCTGCACAATCTATTCCTGTCACGCCCGAAAGGAATCGGCCTGCTCGGACTGTTCGCCGTTTTGATACTGCTGACGATTTATGGCGCGCGGCGGGAGGCGAAAAACAGATTGAGCCTACTTGCCGGGATAGGGGGCGAGATTGGCAAGGAAGTGAAAGTTGTATCGCGCCCGACGCCCATCTGCCTTTTGCTTATCGCTATCGGGCTTGTTGGGCTGGCGGCCGGGGCGGAGATGAGCGTGCGGGGCGCGGTCTCTATCGGCGAGCGCATCGGGCTGAGCAAGGCCGTCATCGGGCTGACCATTATTGCGGTCGGCACATCGCTGCCGGAGCTTGCGACGTGTATTGCCGCCGCAATTAAGGGACATCACGACATATCCATCGGCAATCTGGTGGGCTCGAACATCTTCAATACGCTGCTTGTGACGGGTGTAGCCGGTACGGTGCGGCCGTTCGAGGTGACAAAACGGCTGGTCGGGAGCGACTATTGGATTATGATTGGCGTCAGTGCCGCTTTTATAGTCATAACCCTTGCCGGCAGGGCAACCATCGGGCGAATCGGCGGTATTTTGCTGCTCTGCTGCTATGCTGCTTATATGCTGTATCTGTTCGTGTAGCGCGTATTGCATATTCGAGGTTTCCGGGTGCATCCGGATGACCTTTTGTGGGCCGCTTTTTTTGTGCGGGCGGCACGGCCGGCACAAAAGGTGCGCCTTGAGGCGTGGGCGGGCAATTTGTATTTGCTGAGGCGGTCGTAATCCTCGCGGTCGAAGACGGCGTATCTGCCGCAGGTCAGGGGTATGCAGCCATCGCGGAGGAGATGATAAAGGACCAAGCGGCAAGCTTGTCCAGCCATTGCGGTATGTCGAAAGCAACTCGGATGAACCCTCCACCGGGTGCTAACAGCAATTGGTAAATGGTTACCGATGACCCGTCGTTCGCGGGTGTTTGTTGTTTCATGTTTCGGGTCTTTTTGGCCCCAAAAGAAATAATCCTCAAACTTCGCGGTTTTAGCATAAGGTTCTCCGGAGCAAATCCTTGTGAAGCCAGAAACAGGCATTTATTGCTTCGGTCAGCCCCGTTAATAGCCGGTACAAAAGAAAGTCGGGCTTGTCCGGCAGGGGTTGGCCAAAGCGTATTAACCGCTCGCCAAGGTCTGGATTTGCTTGGACAATCCAAGCTAAATAAATCATCACAAGCACTGCCAGCAGGACCAAACGCCGGATCGCAGACCACCGAAATGTCCGTATCTTTTCAATGTTCACCTGACTCTTCAAAAACCGGATCGCCTCTTCGCACTCCCATCGTCGTAGATAGCAACGCAAGAGTCGCTTGGCATCTTTAAGGTTTTCCACAGCCAGATTCGTCAGCAGCATCAGCGGTCTGTCACAGCCGGCCAGACGACAGACAACCAGAGTCAGATTTTCCTGTCTGCCTGGCAGACGAACCTTTACCCACCCGATCGGTGTAATGCGAAGGGCAGATTTGCCCTTACGCTTGACAAGCTTGTAAAACCGGTCTGGGGTTGGTGTTTGCTCTGCGAGTTGACGGGCCTGAACTGGTATCCATTGTCCGTAGGCACCGGGCTCAAAATCGCTGGAAAGCCGCAGTAAATGGCGTTTTCCCACCGGGCGAGCGACGAAACGATACTTGTTATCCAGCCAGTCTTCAAACATTACCCCCGCATCGAATCCCCGATCCACCACAAGCACACCGCGGTTGCCTGTGAGCTTAAAGATTTTATGAACGGCTTTAAGCACGACAGGATTCTGTCCCGGACTATAAGGCTCTTGGTGACTGAAAGGCTCCATTAGAGCCTATCCTAATAACCCTTGAATGGCCGATATAATCAAAGGCGATGATGCCTTTGAAAGGATTCAGGGATGAAAAAACGGAAAGCAAAGAATAGATACAGGATTTCAGACGAATTATGGGAAAAGATCGAGCCATT
>DATKVV010000032.1:0-103554 GCA_035529895.1 Sedimentisphaerales bacterium | reverse complement strand
GTTCAACCAGTTGTATTCGTTCTTCACTTGTCAATTCTACTACATATTTCTTTTGCATTTTGTGGTCTCCTTACCGACTTTTTTTATTCATATCGGCAAAAAAACCACTATGCCTGCATCTTATAAGTTACAGACTACTAGCGGGCGGGCTGACAGATTGTTTGTGCCTGCCGGGGTCTGTGCTCGACCGCCTTTCTGCAGGAGCACCTATGCCGCTCGCCTTCCATTATCGGGCTGGCAAAGGCAGTTTACTGCTCGGGCTCCCTCTCTTCGAGTTCGGACCGGCACGGGGCCGAATGAACCATGCAAGGTCATCAGACGATTCCTTAGACCCGCCAGATACTCCAAAAACTCAAAAGATTATGGGGCATCGCTCTTGAGAAACTTTGTTCTGACAAGGCCGATAAGATATTCCCTCGTTATTTCGCAACTTTGCTGTTTTTTTTCTTGACCAATTATGAAAAATACTCTACTATGTGTCTTGGATTACCGATGATGAACCAGATTGCAGGCTGTTCCGTTGGGTTTCTTGGTAGTTTAGATGCTGCTGTGTGAAGGAACGCCAAAGGTTCTAAGTTCTCTTTTGAACGGCAGTTAGGTTGCAAAGACACTTTTTGGTGTTTGCTGTTGAGGCAAACCGGAGGTCGCATCCGGAGCCGTTGCCCGATGCCAAGAAGTGAATTTAGACTGAGAAAGAAAGCACTTGCTTTTTCCAGTGAGGGAGCGAGATACGAAGCACAAATCAGCTGATTTCGTGGTAAAAATGAACCTGTTAATGCCAACAGTATCGCAGTTACGGGTGATATTGGTACCAGAAAGCTGAGTGTAAGTTCTGGCAAAGAATTTCGTAGTTCACGCCCGCCTCTTTGGAACTTTCCTGCCCGAGACCCCGCAATCTGTCTTCCTGGAGCGATTGTTTACTAACTTGATTGTGATTCAGAAGGGAAAGGTAGGAATTATGGAAGCCATATTAATGCAAGGACCGCCCATGGGTTATGTGGCTACAATCGTTGGTTTCGTCCTGGGAATCTGCCTGACTATCACTGTCTACCAGATTATCTCCAGGGCAAAGGCCAAGACCTTTGAGCAGGACCTGCAACGCCAGATTGAAGGCGCCAAAAGGGAAGCGGAGAATATCATCAGGTCGGCTCAAATCGATGCGGCCGCGGAAGCTATCAAGAAAAAGGAGGAATTCACCGCCGAGGCAAATAGAATTCGTGCGGAGCTGCGCGAAACGGAAATGAGATTAAGCAAACGCGAGGATGTGCTTGACCGGCAGGCCGACCAACTGCAGCAGCGAGAGAAATCATTGAAACAGCAGCAACAGGACTCCGAGTCAAGATTGCACAATATCAATGTCAAAGAAAAACAGCTCTCGGTCCTGATGGCCCAGCAGAAGAACCAACTGCTCAAGATTACCGCAATGGACATTGAAGAGGCCAAGAACCTGCTCCTGAAACGCCTTGAGGATGAGTGTGAGCATGAAATGTCCGCTCTCATTCAACGCAAGGTCGATGAGGCCACCGAAACATCCGAGGAAAAAAGCAGGGAGATAATCAGTCGTGCCATTCAGCGTTATGCCACCGAGCAGACCTGCGAGCTGTCCGTATCAACCGTTGATATTCCTAACGATGACATGAAAGGCCGGGTCATCGGCAGAGAAGGCCGCAATATTCGTGCGTTTGAAAAGGCAACGGGCGTCGACGTCATTGTTGACGACACGCCCGGGATGATTGTCGTGAGCGGCTTTAGTCCCGTAAGGCGCGAGGTTGCCCGGCTTTCGATGGAGCGGCTTATACAAGACGGGAGAATCCACCCCTCTCGGATTGAGGAACTCGTGGCCCAGACCAAAAAGGACGTGAATATAAAGGTGCTGCAGTTGGGTAAAGACGCCGCGGTTGAGGCCAATGTTCGGGGCTTGAGCAATAAGGTGCTGAGCCTGATTGGTGCTCTGAACTTCAGAACAAGCTACGGACAGAATGTGCTTCGACACAGCATCGAAGTTGCCTTTCTGGCCCAGGTTATGGCCGATGAGCTCGGGCTGGACGGCTCTATAGCAAGACGCGCCGGTCTGCTGCACGACATCGGCAAAGCCATCGACCAGGAAGTTGAAGGCAGCCACCCCGTTATAGGCGCCAACTATCTGAAGCGTTTCAGCGAGTCGCCCGTTATCTTAAATGCCGTTGCCGGGCACCACGGCGATATCCCTCCGGATAACCCGTATACGCCTTTGGTTTCTGCCGCTGATGCGATCAGCGCCTCCCGGCCCGGCGCCAGAAGAGAGACCCTCGAGAGGTATATCAAGCGATTGGAGAAGCTCGAAGAAATCGCAAGCGGCTTTACGGGCGTGGAAAACGCGTATGCAATCCAGGCCGGTCGGGAAATCCGCGTGATTGTCAATGCGGAAAAAGTCGACGATGAGGCGGCAATGAAAATTGCGCGCGATATCGCCAAAAAAATCGAAGGTGAAATGACCTATCCGGGTGAAATCCAGGTAACATTGCTTCGCGAGGTCCGCTGCATCGAGTATGCGAAGTAATAAAAACCAGGCGGATAACTCTGAAGGCAGCACGCTGTAAGATGTATGAGTAAAGGTAAGCGCGACGCGGCAACATCATGAAATTGAACGTTGTTTGTATTGGTGACATAGTTGGTCGGCCTGGCAGGCGCATTGTCGCGGAAAAGCTCAAGTCCCTGGTCAGGGAGCGGGACGTCGACTGCGTGATAGCCAACGCCGAGAACGCCGCTGGCGGTTCCGGTCTGACGCCCCAAATCTACGATAAGCTGCTTCGGCACGGTGTAAACCTGGTTACGCTGGGCGACCACGCTTATCGCAAGAGAGACATAATCAAGACCCTCGAAACAGCCGAGAATATCGTTCGCCCTGCGAATCTGTCCGAGCACGCCGCCGGCAAAGGTTTCGCAATTTACAAAACCAACAAAGGGCCCACGGTGGCAATAATTGCCTTGATTGGCCGTATGTTTATGAAGCCTGCCGACTGCCCCTACGGTGCTGCGGACCGAATCCTGCCCCAGCTCAGTCAGAAGGCGGACATAATATTCGTCGACTTCCACGCCGAAGCCACCAGCGAAAAAGTGGCGATGGCCTATCATCTGGACGCAAGGGTAAGCTGTGTGTTCGGCACGCATACGCACGTGGCGACGGCCGATGAAAGAATCCTGCCTAATGGAACCGCCTATATTACCGACATTGGCATGACCGGCGCTCACGATTCAGTGCTTGGCCGGGGCAGTGAGAGCGTTCTGAAGTCGTTTCGAACGCAGATGCCGTTCCCGTTCGAGATTGCAACCGGCGATGTGAAAATGGATGCAATTCTGGTTACTGTCGACAGCCACACGAAAAAAGCCGAGCACATCGAGCGCATCAGAATCGACGCAGAAACACACGACTCGACAAATTACGACAACGACGATGGCAGGCCGGAATACTTCAACGCCTTCTAACGACAACCGACAGGCCCCGGTTATTGTTCACTGCCGGCACGCGGCCCCAGATGTTGCTGCGCCAGCACGGCCAGCCCCGAGCCGAAAAGCAAGACAAGGCCGAAGAACCACTGAAAGGCGTTCAGCGATTCATCGAAGACTACGCTGGAAATCGCCAGCACGATAAACGGCTGCAGCAACAGCACCAGCGACGGTATCGTAGCCCCGATACGCCTTATCGCTGAATAGTACAGCACATGACTGAATGCAATACTTAAGATGCCGGAAACCACAACGTAAACCCACGGCCGCATAGTAATTTTTGCACAATCCTGCGGCCTGCCAAACGCTAATGCAAGTATCCAAAGGCCGGCAACCGTATAGATACTTACCACCGAGAAACCACTGCGAGAATCGATATTCTTGAAAGCGAGTTTGGCACAAATCGTATATACCGCCCACATGAAAGCAGCGCCGAGGGCGATTATTATGCCCGTCAGGGTCTTCGGGGCGGCGAAATCTTCCTTGAAGAACAATACTCCCGCTACGCCGATTATCGAGAATACCGCTCCGAGCCAGAAATGTTTGCTTTTCAGCAGAAGTCTTTCCTGAGCAAAAAAGGCCACTGAAAACCCGGCTATCCAGATAACGGACGACTGAGTCAGCAGAAGCGCAAAGGCCGGCTTGATGTAGTAAAAGGCCGCCGCCCATAAGCATTGCATAACCGTATTTGCCGCGGCCGGCAAAAGGGCACGCAGCCACAGCCCCCCGTCAATGCGCTTTTTCTTAAGAGAAAGCAAAAGAAATGGGAGCCAGAAAAGGCATGCCACCTGGTACCGCAGCATGTTCTGCGTCCACAGGTCCAGGTAGTCGGCGAGAAGTTTTATAAAAATCGGGCCCGACGACCAGCAAAGCAGTGCGCCAACGCTTGCCAAAGTCGCCGAAGTATCGAGTTTTTGGATGCTCGTGCGCCTCATTTGCGAGATTCATTCCGATTTTGCGCCGGCCGCCCTGACAAGCCTGCTATTACAGGTATGGGTTATACTTTCTTTCCTGTTCTACTGTAGTTATTGGTCCGTGGCCGGGGTAGACGACGGTTTCGTCGGGCAGCGTCAGGAGTTTCTCTCTTATGCCTGTTATCAGTTGCGTCATACTTCCGCCCGGAAAATCTGTTCGGCCGATTGACCCGGCAAATAACGTATCGCCAACGAAGACAACCCCATGCTCTCTTGAATATAAGCAGATACCGCCCGGCGTGTGGCCCGGCGTATGGAGTACGTGCAGTCTGATACCGGCTTGCTCGACCACATCCCCTTCTTCCAGCGTCAAATCAGCCGGCTCCGTTCTGAACAGCTCTCCTGTCAGCGCCGACAGGTTATTCTCTGCCCCGGTGAGCATCTCGGCGTCGAGTTTATGGATATAAACCTTTACTGCCGGGAAACTTTTGCGCGCCTCCGCCACACCGACAATATGGTCTGCGTGCCCATGAGTCAGAACAACCGCTAAGGGATTTAACTTGCGTTCCTGAATAAAGTCGACTAACTCTGTTGCTTCAAGGCCTGCATCGATGACAAGGCACCTGTCTGCCGCCTTGTTTGCGCGGACCACGTAGCAGTTGGTTTCGAAGGCGCCAAGAATTAGACGGTCGATTTCCATTTAACTGTATCCTAAAGGGCAGCTACCATAGCAAAAACGCCCGTCTGAGTCAATAAAACCTTTTGGACTTGACCACAGACCCTTGGTCTGTTACTGTGCTGGGATTAAATGGCCGCCATGTGGAGCGGCACTGTCGCCGCTCGGCCAGATAAGTTTCCAGTAAATGTAGAGATTAATCAAATGAAGGCTCTCTGGCGGGTACGCAAATATATCTGGCCGCAGTGGCACAGGCTGGTGACAATCCTGTGCAGCGCGCTGCTCATTGGTACGCTTTTCTCGTTCAGTATCGCAACAATCCTGCCGCTGTTGAAAGTGATGATGGGCGAAGAAGGACTGCACGGTTGGATTAACAGAACTATATGCGAGAGCCGCTACGGCCTGAGCTTTTATGTTCCCGGCAGCGTGGACCTTTCAGACCCGAACAAGCCGGAAGTTGCCTATCAGCTCAGGGTCGTGAAGGTAAAGCGCCGCAGCCCTGCCTGGGAAGCGGGGCTCAAACACGGGGATTTGATCGTTGGGGCCGGTAGCAGCGTGATACGCAAAGACAATGTTAGCATACCTTCAAGCCAACTGCTTAGAGAGCTGGCAACAATTTCAAATGTCAAATCGATAGTGGTTCAATATGGACGGACTAATGAATCCGGACGGCTGATAAAAATAGAAAAGGAACTTCAGTGCGGCAAAAAGCCTTTTTATGCCGATCGTGCACAAAAACTCCTGCGGTTTGTCCCGCAAGGCCAGAGTAGGCAGAACAAGAAAAAGGCTGTGGTATTCATCATTTTCGTTATGGTCATTGTGACGGCGGTGCGATGTATCGCTCGCTTCTACCAGGATTATACGGTTGAGAAGGTCGTTGATACGTCGCTGGCCTGGTTGCGGGAGGACACATTCAGACATTCTCTTGAAATGCCTGTGGGCTTCTTTGCGGGGCAAGGGCCGTCGAACACGGTCAGTAGATTCATTGCCGATACCGGATTAATCGCCGGCGGGCTTAAGGTTCTGTTTGGCAAGACGCTTCGCGAGCCGTTAAAGGCTGTTGGGATGATTGCGGCCGCGATGTGGATAGACCCCAATATGACACTGGTGTTTTTGTGCGGCGGGCCACCGGCCATATATGCGATTACCACCTTAGGACGAAAAATCAAGCGGGCGACCAGAAAATCGCTCGCAAGCTGGGCCAAGATGCTGGGCAAGCTGACCGAAGCGATGCGCTCGCTGCAGGTCATAAAGGTCTTTAACCGTCAGGACTATGAACAAGCGAGTTTCACCGGCATCAACCGCAGGCTCTTGAAACAGCAGTTTCGAATCGCAAAGGTGGATGCATCGACAGAGCCTTTACTGGAAATGCTTGGGATGATAGCAGGCTCTGTAGGGCTGATGTTCGGCGCGCAATGGGTCTACAGTGGAACCATGCAGGCGAGCGACTTTTTTGTGCTGCTCATTTTGCTGGGGGCGTCGGCAGAGTCGGTGCGCAAGACGAGCGATGTATGGAACAAGCTGCAACAGGCCAACGCCGGCGCCGAACGAGTGTTCCAGATTTTGGACCAGAGTGTTGAGCCTGAAAAAGTCGGAGCCGTGGAACTGGCGCCGCTGCGGGGAACAATCGAATTTGAGGATGTGGTTTTTTCCTATCCGGGAACTGACAGACCGGTACTAAAGGGAGTTAACCTGTCGGTACAAGCAGGACAGAACGTTGCTATCGTCGGACCGAACGGCTCCGGCAAGACGACGCTGGCAAACTTACTGCCGAGGTTTTACGACCCCGACAGCGGCAGGATTCTGATAGACGCCAAAGACATTCGCGACGTAACACTTTTCAGCTTGCGCAGCCAAATCGGCATGGTTACTCAGCAGGTGATGACGTTCCACGATACGATAGCCGCCAATATTGCGTACGGCAAGCTCAACGCCGCCAGAGAAGAGATAATTGACGCGGCAAAACGCGCGTTTGCGCACGAATTTATCTGTCCCTTGCCGGACGGCTATGATAGTATCCTCGGCGAGCATGGTGCCGGCCTCAGCGGCGGCCAACTCCAGAGAATTGTCATTGCAAGGGCGATTTTGAAAAACCCGTCAATCCTGATTTTCGATGAGGCCACCAGCCAGGTCGACGCCGACAGCGAAGCCAAGATTTATAAGGCCATCCAGGAAATTATGCATGACAGAACCAGTTTTGTCATCGCGCACAGATTCAGCACCGTCATCACTGCAGATGTGATAGTGGTGATGGACGAGGGACGAATCGTCGCACAGGGTCAGCACCCGCACTTAATGCAAAGGTGCCCCCTGTATCAGAGTTTGTACGAAACGCAGTTGATAAAGGCGTAGTATATATGTTGGGATGTTGGATTCAACTCAAGGGCGCAATATTGGCGCTGGCTGGTGCAGCCGCCCCCATAGGGCCGGCCGGAGGAGTACTTTCTTCAAAGGTGCGGCTAAAATCCCCAGTTTCATTCAGGGCAATGCGTCTTCCTGCCGATTATTCTTGAGTGAGGCAGATATCGGCGTCACAGTAGGGTATAGGTCCTTGTAGTTATGGAACCGAAATATGAATCAGATTTCACGGCAAAAAAAGGCGCACGAGCTTTTCAAAAGGTACGAAGGCAATCCGATATTAACACCGGAAAACTGGCCTTACCCGGCAAACGCGGTTTTCAATCCGGGCGCCGCCAGGTTGAACTCGGAGACGCTGCTGTTGAATCGCGTTGAGGATATGCGTGGCTTTTCGCACCTGACCATCGCGCGAAGTGCCGACGGGTTCACAAACTGGAAAATCGACCCCGCGCCGACACTCGAGGCGGATGAAAGTTCGCGTGAGGAAAGATGGGGTCTGGAAGACCCTCGCATTATCTGGCTCGAAGACCAGAAACAGTTTGCCATCACATATACTTCTTTTAGCGAAGGCGGGCCGGTAGTTTCGCTGGCCATCACGAAAAATTTCAGAACTTTTGCGCGTCTTGGGGCGCTCTTGCCGCCGGAAGATAAAGATGCATCCCTGTTTCCTTACAGATTCAGGGGCCGATTCGCATTGATTCATCGGCCGATTGTCCGAGGCGAGGCGCACATCTGGATAAGTTTCTCGCCGGACCTGAAACATTGGGGCGACCACAGGATCCTGATTAAGACCAGGTCTGCGTATTGGGACTGCCACAGGGTCGGCCTGGCTTGTCAGCCGATAGAAACACCGCACGGTTGGATTATATTCTATCATGGCGTTCGCGCGACCACGGCAGGTGCAATATACCGCGTGGGGCTGGCACTTCTGGATTTGGAGGAACCGTGGCGAGTGCTGCGGCGGAGCGATGAATGGGTTTTGGGGCCGCGCGAACTTTATGAGCGAATAGGCGACGTAAGCGATGTGGTATTTCCCACCGGCGCCGTCGTCCACAAGGAAACCGATGTCCTAAATCTTTACTACGGTGCGGCCGACTGCACAGTTGCCGTTGCAACAGCCAAATTCAGTGAGTTGATTGACTACATGATGTCCTGTCCGGAAGCTGAGGGTTGACCTTTCAGATTTTCCCGCTCTGCGCCTGCCGGCACGAATCAATACCGGTAAGAGCACAACCCGAATATCCTTGATTAAAATCGGCGGAGAATGTACAATCCCTCTTGAATACGTGTGTGTTGTGGGGTTTTATTCCCATCATACAAAGTAATTCTGTGTAGATGCCTCAGCATCGGCCGGAGGAAAATTAATGTTTCAAAAGGTTAATAACAGAAGGATGTTTACGTTTGCCTTGTTCAGCATTCTGCGTATCACTTTGGCGAGCAGCGCTGCCGGTTATACTATGATGGGCAATGTAAACTCTTATCAAGAGGATGGCTGCCGCATTACGTTCAACTGCGAAAACGGCAAAGTAAGACTGAGTTTTCTGAAAGAGGACCTGGTCAGGGTCCATATGGCGCCGGCCGGCAAAGAGTTTCCCGCCGATGACCTGCACGCCAACGCCAACGGCCCTTATGCTGTCGTCACGTATACCTGGCCCGGCGTATCGTATCGGATTTCCGAAGAATTTGACGCGGATTTGGAAGGCGTTGTCCATACCATCCGTGCCGGCAAGCTGGTCGTTAAAGTCAGAAAGCAGCCTTTCAAGCTGGCTTTCTGCGACGCCGAGGGAAACCTCCTGGTTATGGAGAAGGAGGGCATAATTGATGCGGGCCTGGGCTACGCAGACTCAAGAGTCTATGAAACTATGCATCTGCAGGATGACGAGCACTTCTTTGGCTTTGGCGCACATAACCATCCGCTCGATATGCGCGGCCATAAAATCGTCTGCTACGCAAAGGAGCTTGAAAAGCACCACGACTCCGGGGGATTTCCCGTTCCGTTTTTTTACAGCACCAGGGGCTATGGGATTTTCTTTAACAATCTCGACGATGACGTCACGTTCGAGATGGGAACGACCGACGGCCAATATTCCTTCAGCGCCACCAGCGGCGGGATGGAAGGCTGGGACATGGACTATTATGTGATTTACGGCCCCGCCTTTGCGGACATTCTAAACAGATATACCGATATAGTGGGCAAGCCCATCCTGCCCCAGAAGTGGTATTTCGGCCACATCCAGGTCCACTGCACCTGGCTGGAGGACAAGATAATCGAGGCCGCAAACAAATACAGGCAGGCGGACTGGCCCGTCGATGTGTTCGTGATGGACTTCGGCTCGCTCGGGCCGAATTTCACCTGGGCCAGCGGACATGAAAACCCGGCGAATATGTACAAAACACTGGATAAATACGGAATAAAGACCGCCTTCAGTTGCGCCCTGTTCGACGACATTTATAATTGGAAAGGCTTTGACCCCACCAAAAAAGCCGACATGGACAAGTATTTTGCGGCGCATCTGCCGCGCATCAGGGACGGCATGGACTTCTGGAGACAGGACAACGGCGAAAGGTCGATGCAATACACCGGTCTGCAGAAGTTTGCCAATGGTTACGAAGCGCACAATCTTTTCGGCTCACTGTGGGCCAAAACGGTCGTCGAGGGAATGGCTTCGCAGGGCCTCTATGGGCGACCCGTCATCAGTCGCGGCGGACCCATCGGCGGCCATCGATACATAATCCCCTGGCCCGGTGACACGCCGCACGGCCTGCAGTTCCTCGACGTCGACCTGAATTACTTCCGCAACGGCGGCCTGGCCGGCTACAGCTCCATCTCCGCCGACCTCGGCGGCTTTACAAACCGAGGAAAAGGAGAGCCTCTCGAAGAGCAAAACGTCATGCGCCGAATAGTAAACATGATGCCGGTCGCGCCAGTTGCCAAGTTCCAGGGAGCCAATGACGCCAGCGCCCCGTTTCCGTGGCTGTTTACAGAGCAGCAGCAAGATTTGTTTCGGTTTTATCTGAAGCTTCGCTACCGGCTTCATCCCTATTACTATTCCAGCGCTATTGAGGCCCATATAACGGGCCGACCGATTCTGGCGCCTCTGGTTTTCGACTATCAGGATGACGCCAATACGTACGACAAGGATTTTCATTTCATGCTCGGCCGGGAAATCCTCGTTGCGCCGGTCATGGAAAAAACAGGCAAATGGAACGTATATTTACCAAAAGGAAAATGGATTCACTACTGGACGGACAGAGAATACCCGGGGGGCCAAACCGTCATGGTGGACGCCCCGCTGTACGGCAGGGACGGCCTGCCTGTGTTCGTCAAGGCCGGCGCCATTATCCCCATGATGCCGCTGATGAGTTACATCTACGAGAAAGCGCCCGACCCAATCACCATCGACGTGTACCCTGATAAGACCGGCCGCTCGAAATACGTGATGTACGACTGCGACACAGTCAAGGGCCCCTTCAAGGAAACAACATACACCTGTTTGGAAGATGAGAAAAACATGGATATCTCAATCACCCCGTCGAATGTGGCTTACGAGCTGTGGGTACACTATGGCAAAGAGCCTGTTTCCGTGCTCGTCGATTCAAAACAGTCGCCTCAGATTAAGAATAAATGCGCTTACGATAAGGCGGAAGAAGGCTGGTATTTTGGCCCCGGTTGTTTCTACGGTAATGACAAGACCAATACCATCAACATCAGAATCCCAAAGAGTCCAACGGCTCATCTTATTCAAATAAAAAAGTAGCGACGAGCTGATAACAAGTGGGCGGTAAGGAAAACAACCCGCAGGCAAGGTTCGGCGATTGAAACTCGAAAGTCGTAAGAGAATCTGCCAGGTTACGTTCCAGGCGCGTATTGCTCATCCGAAAAGCAGGGCCATCAATATGCCGGCAGCGGCGACAAAAACCACCGGACCCAGCAGCCTGATTATGATTCTTGTCAGTGGCGCCTCGAAGTAGCTTGCCGAAAGCGCCAGGCACAAATGGACCGGCGTAACCAGAAGACCGCAAATCAAACCCGAAAAGGCAAGAGTTTCCAGCGATAGTCTGGCCTCGTGACCTGTGCCGATGAAGGGCATAAGGAATGGAAAGGTGATCGCGACCGTCGGCATTGTCACGCCAGTCAGAAACGAAACCAGCATTGGCAGGAAAAAGATTAGCACGTATTTCGAGACATTCATCTCTGTCAGGAATTTGACAACGGCGGGAATGGCCTCACCTGCTTCGAGATTGAGCTTAAAGAGCAAGGCCCCAAATACAAGCAGCGCAAAGTCGAACTCGATGCCTGATTTGAAGATTCCCGGCCAGCCTGTCAATGGCACTTTGTTAACACCAAGGAAGATGATAACGGCCAGCAAAATTCCGATTGCCGGCGAGAGATTGAACCCGGCATAAAGCGCCGCCACCATAGCTATGGGCCAGAAAGCCCGCGCGAAATTACGCACGTTGCTGCCAAACGGGCTGGCCGCCTGCCTTTGCGGGTCCCTCGGCGGTATTCCCGCCAGCAGCAGAAAAACAACACCGCCCAACGTGCCCGCAACAGGGATAACTATGTTATGTGAAATCAAGGCAAACGCTGATATGCCGAACATGCTTTGGATTAGAGGCACAGCGGGAAAGAGCGGCCAGACGGTTTCCCACTGGTGACGAAACAGAAAATTAATGGCTGCCGAGTGGGACCGGCCGACCCCGATGTGGTCCCCGAGGTCACGAACCATAGGCGCCGACAGCATAATACCGCCCGGCGTCGGCAGCAGCCCCATCATCATAGGTATGGCCGCCAAAGCAACCCGCCGGCTGCGAAACAACCCTTGTAGCGCAGGTACCAGCCGCCGCGAAACGCCCGTTTCCTTCATCGCATTGCCCAGCACATTGACCAGCGTCAGCAGCACCGTAAGTGTGACAAAAAGATAGCCGGTGGTTTGGCTCAGGGGCTTGCTGTGCCATTCGTGAACGAAGGCCCGCAAAAAATCGCCCGGTGTCACCTTAAGAAGAACAGCCAGCCCAACGGCCGACAAAACCATCGACCGCCCCAGCTTGACCTTCAGGTGCAGCAGAACAACCAGAAGCGCCAGCGCCACAGCCATTGCAATCAGTGCATACATATCAATGTGCAATCCTCACGATGCCGCTGCCGCCCTGAAGAACAAAACGAAAGCCACAGCGCATGCTATCGTCAGCACACAGGGAACGATAAAAATCGGACGCCACCGGAACTTGCCCTCCTTCTTGAACAAGTCCATCACCACCCCGGTGATTTGCGTGCCCACAAAGTTGCCCAGACCCAGCGTCACCACCGCAATCAACGCCTGGGCCGAGGCCTTGATATCGTCGGGCGCCGCCTTATCCACGTACATCTGCCCCAGGAACAGAAAGAACGTATAGCCCAGCCCGTGGAACAAGAGCGATGATATGACCAGCCAGACCGGCCGCATCATCGCAAAGATAATATACCGCAGCGGCCAGGCCAGCACCCCGATAGCCAATGCCCATTTGTAACCGACCTGCGCCAGCACCACCTTAAGCATGAACACCATCGCGAACATCTCCGCGAACTGCGCCAGCGTCATAACCGCCGAGACGTTCCTTCTCTGCACGCCGATGTCCTCCAGAAAAGGCGCGGTCGGGACATAGTAAAACTGCAATTCCGTTGTGACCACAAATGAAATGATAAGGAAAATCAGAAAGTTGGTCTCGCGCATCATTTTGAAGGCCTCGACAAAGGCCAGCGGGTTACCCGGTTTTTCCGGCGGCGGGGTGTTCGGCAGAAAGAAACAGAAAACGCCCATCACCAGAGAGAGAATCCCCGCCAGTATCAGCGCGTCACTGCCCTTGACCTTTGGCCTTCCCGCCCGTCGCCATAAGGCCAAAAGCAGTCCTGCGACTATCCAGCCGATAGTGCCCCAAACCCTGATCCTGCCGGCGTGCGCCCCTGCACCTGCATCTGCCAGGTTCCTGAACATCAATGAGTTCACCAGCGCCAGTGTCGGGGCGTAAAGAAGCGAGTAAAGCCCCATCAGGCCGAACAGGCCCGAGAACCTTGTCTGCCGCGCGGCCAGCAACAGAACGATGCCTCCGGCCAGATGAACCGCCGCCAGGAACCACTGCGTCGCCACCCAGCGGTCCGCTATCTGGCCCCCGATAAAAGGCGATATGATGCATCCCAGCCACAACGTCGCATAGATCCAGCCCGTTTGTTTGCCTGTCATCCTGAGCGGCCCCACCAGATGCGACGCCAATACCGGCGCCCAGGCGCCCCAGACCGCAAACTCCAGAAACATCATGATGCTCAAACGAACGTATAAATCCCACTCCATTGAACTCTCCTTAGCCTGTCTTTTCCTTAAAACTGCTTAGCCTTTCGATGGCCAGCTTGATGTCACCAAACCTGTCACTGCCCGACTCGCGCTCGACGGCCAGCGTCCCCTCGAAACGGATTTCTGCCAAAGCCTTCAAAAACGCATCCGCCCCCACCTGTCCCTCGCCCCACGGCGCCTCTGTCCCCCACGTGCCGGCCTGTCTGGTGCGAATGGCATCCTTGATGTGAATATGCTTAATCCACGGCGCCAGTATCCGCACCGCCTCAACGGGGTCGCCCTTGTCGTAAAGAATCATATTTGCCGGGTCGAAGTTGACCCCAACCGCCGGGTGACTCAGTTCCTGCAGAAACTGCCGCAGTTCATTTGCGCTTTCCTGCCCCGTTTCCAACAGCAGTATAATCCGCTTGTGCGCCGCGGCGTCAGCCAGATACCTGATTCGGTGGTAAAACTTTTTGGCATATCCGGGCTCAGTCAGGTCAATAAAACCCGCGTGCATTGACAGAAATTCTACCCCAAGCTCGGCTGCAATCTCAACCGCGCCCAGGAAAAGCTCGCGATTTTGCTCCCAATGCTCATCCGGCACAATCCCGCCGGTCCGTTTGATGCTCTCCAGCGTCGAATAGTCCTCCTGCGGAAAATCTATCATCGTGCTGCTTATGGTCCAGTTTTGATTCTGCACCGCTTTCAGGTAGTCTTTTCCCTTTTCCAGCAATGCCGGCCTGACGGCCAGGTGCACGTACTCAAGGCTGAGCCTGCTCATCGCCTCCGCAACGCCGGCGACATCGGTCCGCAGCGACCAACTGCAAACACCCACAGGCCAATTGCCGCACCTAACCATATCGGGCCCCTGAAAACTCTCTCTAAAACAGTGAAATCGGCCTGCCTTGGGCAACCGATTCTCTCTCCGCCTCCACGATTCTTACCGAGTCCCGCGACTGCTCCAGCGTAATCACCTGCTCGGTCTTCTCGCCTCGTATCCTTTTTGCAAAATGGGCTATCTCCAGCGAATAACCATCTCCTTCCGACAACTCGGGCGCAAACGCGTCACCCTCCGCGGGGCATACCCTGAGTGTTGGCTTCCTTGTACAATCATAGATGAGCGCGGCTTTCTCCAACATAACATTGAAGCTCATCTCAAACCCGAAGGCCGCCGTCATGGCCCAACTGCCTTCGGCGGTAACCACCTTCCCATCATCATAAAGATACTCTGTAACTATGTGCATCAACCGACCGTCGGCGCCTTTGGCCCCGAAACTGCGCACGGCGTCCGGCATGCCGAAAAGGTACTGAACAAAATCCGTGTCGTGAATATGCAGGTCCAGAGCCATTCCCCCGCTTCGCTGCTCGTCGGCGAACCAGTTGTCCCAGGCCCAAGTTGGGGCCGCGCCCAATCGCCGGAAAGTTGCCGCTATTACTTTGCCATACTCTCCCCCGGAGACAATCTCTCTCGCCTTGGCGTATTCGGGCCAGAAACGAATGCAATGCCCGATTTGCAGCAGTTTTCCGCTGGACTTTGCCGCTTCAATCATTCGCTCGCAATCAGCGACATTGAGGGCCATCGGTTTTTCACACAACACATTTGCGCCCGCCTCCAGGGCCTTTATGGAATGGTCGGCGTGCAAATAGGTAGGCAAAGTAATTGAGACGGCCTCCAGTTTCTGCTCGGAAAGCATCTTGTCGAAATTCTGATAAAGCCGAAGCGTGTGGAAGTCCACGCTTTCGGCCGCACCCCCGATATTGCCCACCGCTTCTTTGGCGCGCTCCGCTGCGCTGGGATTGGCATCGCAAAAGGCAACGGCCTGCACATCGTCCAAAGCCTGCCAGCAGCGGTAGTGCATCCTGCCCATGAATCCAAAGCCGACAACAGCTACTCTAATCACGCTCGCACTCCCTTGTCTCCCGGTCAACTTTGGCCGGCGTCTCCAATTTACCTGCCTGCAATGATAAGGTCGAGCCGCCTGCTGCGCTCGGCCATTGAGAGCTTGTCGCTGCCCTCTATGGTCATCCAGCCGTGGTAGCCGGCGTCTTTCAGAGCTTTCACAACGGCCGGCCAATCGACGCTGCCTTCACGAATATTGACAAACTCGCCTCCGTGCCCGTCGGCATTCAGCTTAAAGTCTTTGACGTGGCACTTCACGATGCGCTTGCCCAGAACAGCAATCCACTGCTGAGGCCGAGAATACTTCACGTGGTTGCCAATATCGAAGTAAAAGCGGACCCAGGGACTTTCGAAGGAGTCAATGAAGTGGGCCGCATGGTGAGGGTCCACGAAAAGATTGTTCCAGACGTTTTCAACCGCTATAACAACGCCCATCTTCTCGGCGGTGCCAATCAGCTTGCGAATCGCCGCCTGCGAACTGTCGTAAGCATGGTCGTGGGCGGCGATGTAGTCGCGGTAACGGTCGTTATCCTTTTCGGCCACAGCGGTAAGGTGACCCGTTTTCGTGTCGAACTTGATGCAGAATTCCCACGGCTCGGGCATCGGCTGAGCTTTTATCTGGCACGGCACCAGCAGAACCGCATCCGCCCCGTAGGCCGCAGCGGCGTGGAGCGCCCGAACGGTACTGGCCATAGTTTCTTCGAGGTCCTCGGGATTTTTGCTATTGAACCGGGCCCAGCCGCGCAAAACCGAGTGTATCCGCATATCCAGCCTTTCGGCTATCTTTCGGATTTTGGCAGCCTCCGCGGTACCCGTAATACCTGCCTCGACGCCGTCGAAGCCCGCGTCCTTTATCTTTCTGAGCATTTCTTCGGTGGGTTTCTTCAGTATGAGCGCTTTGCCAAAGGTGCGCTCGGGAGGCGCTTCAAAGTCTAATTTCGGCTTCGACCCAAGTGCCAGAACGGCCGCCGCACATGCGGAATTTGCCAGAAACTCACGCCTGCTAAGATAGTGTTTCATAACACGCTCTTGTTTTACTTTCAGATTAATTCTGTTTTGCCGGGGACCGCTACAGGCGCAACGGGTAAATCGCCAAACTCGTACTTGGGGGGTCTGAGGTCCAGCTTTGAAGCGTTCATTACCCAGTCCCACTTCAGCGCCCTGCCGGTGTAAGCGCTCATGCGACCCATGATGGCCGTCAGCGTGCTCTCGGCGACGCGCCTGCCCTCGTTCAGCGGCGTGCCCTCGCGAATCGCCTTTATTTGGTCCGCGTGTTGGGCTATGCACGGGTCAGGTATGGGTTGGTCGTACTTGAAGGGATTCCGGCCCTCGATAATCGCATTTCCAAAGTCGAAATACGCCGAGCCTTTTGTGCCGACCAGATGCTGGTCATTACGAAAAGTGCAGCCGTCAATCTGGCCCCCCATATACTGAATGCGTACGCCGTTTGGGTACTCATACTCGACCGCAAAGTGGTCGTAAACATTGCCGTACTCCGGGGCGGTTCGGGCCTGTCGGCCGCCCATACCGAGGCACTGCACCGGATGCGCATCTAACGCCCAGTTTATCAGGTCAAGATTATGGATTTGCTGCTCGACAATGAAATCGCCGCTCAGCCAGTTATAAAACATCCACCGGCGAATCTGCAGCTCCATATCCGACCAGTCCGGCTGGGCCGGCTGCCCCCAGTCCATCATACCGTTTTCTATCCTGACCACCTGCCCGGCCAGAATCTCACCGATATGGCCCGCGTGAATCCTCTTCATCAGTTCCACAATGTGCGCTATACGGCGCATCTGCGTACCGGCCACTATTGTTAGCTTTTTCCTTGCCGCCAGTTCGGACGTCTCAATCACCGCCCGAACGCCTACGGGGTCCACCGCGACAGGTTTTTCCACAAAAACATGTCTTCCCGCTTCTATCGCGGCCCGCAGATGCCTGGGCCGAAAGTGCGGCGGCTCGGTCAGCATCACCAGCTCTATATCACAGGCCAAGACTTTCTCGCAGGCGTCAAAACCAACGAAGCAGGTGTCCTCGGTCACGTTCACCTTCTCGCCCAACTTTTCTCTAAGGCCGGCAAGGCACTTCTCCAGACGGTCTTTGAAAAGGTCGCCCATGGCGGTGATTTCCACATTTTCGCAGGAGTTTACGCATTTCACTGCGTCATGGCTTCCGCGGCCGCCACACCCGACCAGTCCTACGCGGACCTTATCCGAGCCTGCCGCGAACAGCCGGCCCGTGCCTGACAGCAGGGTGGCCATACCTGCCGCAGTCGACGTCCGCATAAAATCTCGCCGGGAAAACTCGCGGGTCTTGCCGCGTGCATCTTGTTTCATGAGTCCAACCTCGCCGTCAGCCTGATAATCGCTTTTCTCTCAGGGTACGAGATGCTCCTGACAGGTCCGATTCTGTCAAGGCGGTAATATAGCATGTATTGTTATCCTGTACCAGCCTCTTTTCAAACCCAGGCGGGCCTCAGTTTCAGCGAATTTATTGCCCACATTGCCTTTCAGAAGTATAATTCGTAATTAACTTTCAATCTAATTGCGATTGGGTAACAAGTGAAACGTAAGAAGAAAGTTCCGCCGACAAGGGTAAAACTATCCGACAGGCAATTGTGCGATGCCGCAGGGAAGAAAGCGGGGGTAAGACATGCTTGTATAGTATCCCCTTCGGACGTGGAAACCGCCGCCTGGGTTCGGTTAAAGTGCCAGTATGGGTGCGGGGGTTACGGCCAGTGTCTGGTTTGTCCTCCGTTTACGCCGACGCCTGACCGGATGCGCAAGGTCCTCGATTGCTACCAGCGAGCCATACTGATACACTTTGAGCCTGATGCTCAAATCAAAGCCATAGTGGCCGAGCTTGAACGAGAGATTTTTCTTGGCGGTGCATGGAAGGCTTTCGGTCTTGGCGCCGGCCCCTGCTATTTCTGCAGAACATGCCCCATCGAACAAGGACAGTGCCGCCACCCGGAACGAGCTCGCCCCGCCATGGAAGCGTGCGGAATCGATGTCTTTTCAACCGTTCGAAAGGCCGGTTTTCCCATAGAGGTCGTGCGTACGACGCGCCAGTGTCCCAATTATTATGGACTGATACTTGTAGACTGAATTGTACAGAAACAAGCATTCTCCCTCGCCGCCTTTCACCGTGTGACGCTGGGGAAAGGGAGTTTTTGGCAGCCTTGGCTTTGTTAATCGGCCAAACAACAGTTCGGTCCGGCCGTGACGATGTTATACAAAAGCGGGCGATGGGATTCGAACCCACGACTTTCAGCTTGGGAAGCTGACGCTCTACCGCTGAGTTACGCCCGCAATAACACTACACTTACCTATTCTACAAATGCCGCCGGGAGGTTGTCAACCCCTTTTTGGTGATAACTTGGGATGGCCAAGGAACATCCTATCCCCCCGATGACGATAAGAAGTACGACCGAAGATTGCCGCAAGAAGCCCGGAAAGTGGGGGGCAGGCAACGGGGGATTTGCTATTGGTGAACGGTGATTGATAAATGGGGGATGCCCGATACTCAATGCTGGATTCTCGCCGGGCGCCAAGGAAATAGGGGTTATTTGAGATTTCGCCGGACGACAGCGGCAGCGGAGACTTTCTTGCAGACATCTCCGCTCTGAACGGTCATTGAAGTCTGGACGCTCCTGACCTTGGTGACCGAAACAGGTATGCCGTTGACGTCTTCGATTTCGGTAAACGTATTTCTGGTAAAGGTCATGTCGGCGACATTGTCGCAAAGGACATAGTCGCTGTCGAACAGGTCGTCATCGGTAACGAGGTAAAGTTTGTTGTCGGCACTATTGAACCGATAGGTAACACGCTTCAAGTCGGCGGTTAACAGCGAGCACTCGTTGTTGGGGTCGTCGATGGCGACGGCGGCGGCGGTGCGAAGCTGGGTGGTTATGCGAAACAGGGCCTGGCGGGCCTTGTTAATACTCTTGAAGATGTCCTCATTCTCGCGATAGTTCACAACGGAGGCGTTAAAGGCTGCCGTGACAGCCGCAAGCAGCAAGGCGGCTATCGCGAGGCTCAGGAGCATTTCTATTACAGTAAAACCGCGAGCTGATTTTTGTAGTCTGCCGGCCATAGGTTACCCCCCTTTTTTATTACCATTCGTATCCGGCGCGAATCCAACTGGTGGAACAGATTTCCTTCGAATTCAAGAAAACTTTCACGGTAACCCTGATGAAGGGGCTGCCGAGGTCGGCCACGACCACTTCAAAGTCCTTGGGGTCGACGTTCTGAACGGTAATCTGCTGAGTAAAGCCGGCAAAGTCGGTCAGAACAGCCCTGTCGGCGCTGATAGGCGGCGAGAAACTTTTATCGTCAAAATCATCCAAATCGTCATAGGCCGCCAGCGTCGCCTCATCGGGTTCGGGGCCAAATGTTGCAGTAGCGGTGTTCGGTTCAACAACGGGCAAAGCAGTGGTAAGTTCCCTTATCTGCTCGATGAGGAACTCGGCGGTTGACAAATCGGCGCCCGCGCCGTTGGCCGCGGTAAAAGCGACATTGGCGGCCAACAGCGAGACAATGGCGATGCCCACCAACGCCACGGCAATCAACGCCTCAATAAGTGTAAAGCCGCGAGTATTCATAGTTCAGACCCCCCGGTCAGACCCTATTTGCTCATAATAACACTGGACATTCTGAATATCGGCAGGATTATGCTCATGGCGATAAAGCCTACCATAATACCCATCAAGACAATCATTATAGGCTCAATCATCGACGTTACGGTCTTGATAACGGTTTTGAGCTCTCTGGCGTAATATTCGGAAACGTCTCGCAGGACCTCGCTGAGTGAGCCGGCGTCTTCCCCGCTCCTTATCATCTGCACGACGTTGCTGGGCATAAGGTTAGGCGCGCCAAAAACTCCTTTTCGGTTCGTCGAACCCGTACAGGCAACGAGACTTGAGGCGATTTTCTTTCCCTGTCGGACCTGGTTCTGGACAGCCAGCCACATCTGCCTGTAAAGAACGTTTCCGGATATTTGCGCGGTTATGGCAATGGTGTCCAAAATGGGCACGCCGGCACTTGACAGAACGCCCATCGTGTGCAGGCCTCGGGTAATATACAGACTTCGGCAGAGGGTCTTGAGCAGCGGCAACGTCAGTTTTGTCTTATCCCACCACAGCCGTCCCACATTTGTACGAATAAAGTACAGAAAACCACCGACCAGACCGCCAATAGCCGGGACAATTATGAACCAATTACCCCTCAAAAAAGCACTGCCGGCCATAAGGACTTTTGTGGGGCCGGGCAGCAGACGCTCCTTCCCGGCAAAAATTGCGGTGAACCTCGGCAGCACGAAGCACAGCAGGAAGATGACGACCAGTACGGCCATCACCGCAATAATAATCGGATAGACCATCGCGCCTCTGACCTGCGAGCGGGTTTCGGCTTCCTGGTCGAGATACTCGGCCAGTTTCTGCAGCATGCTGCTCAGTGAGCCGGAAATCTCGGCCGCCGCCACCATATTTACATACAGATTGCTGAAAACGTCTTTGTGTTCGGCAAGGGCCTGAGAGAAACTGCTGCCCTCTTCTATACGGTGCTTGAGGTCGGCGATTATGGCCTTGAACTTGCCGTTCTCACATTGCGAGGCGATTGACTCAAGTGAATCCTGGATGCTCATTCCGGCGCGTATCATGACTGCCAGCTGGTTGGTGAAGTTTAGAATATCCTTCCTGCTGGGACCGAACTCCACTTTGAAGTTCTGTATCTTCTTGAGCGCCTCTGTGCTGCTGAGGCCGCCGGCCCCGTCGCGTCTGGAGAATGCCTGGGTTTCTTCGCGGTCTTCCACAGCCACGCTTGGACTTTCATAATTTCGTGAGGAATTTTCGAACATACGATTTGCCTCTCCTACCTACTTGCTCGCAGCCGAACATGACCCGTAGCTTACCTCAACACGGCAGCCTTCTCACGCGGCTCAGAAACGTCAGGCTCCTCGGCGGACTCTTTACCCTTTTTCCCCGTGCGTGCAGGCTCCATGGAGCCAAGCAATTTCTCCATCTTGCCGGGATTATTTGAGCGAGCGATGGCATCTTCTCTGTCCAGGTAACCCTTCGAATACAACTCGGCAATGCTCAGGTCCATATTCTGCATGCCAATTCTTCGGGAGGTCTCAATAATGTTGGGTATCTCATAGATTCGGTTCTCACGGATACAGTTTCTTACTGCCGAGGTGCAGAGCAATATCTCGGTGCCGGGAACCATACCAGGCTGGTCCACCCGCTTAAACAGTGTCTGGGAGATAACGGCCTGCAGCGTATTGGCCAGCATGGTGCGGATCTGGTTCTGCTGGCTGGCCGGATAGATGTCTATGATACGCTCGATAGTCTGGTATGCGTTAATCGTGTGCAGCGTGCTGAAGACAAGGTGGCCCGTTTCGGCAGCGGTAATGGTGGAGCTCGTGGTTTCCAGGTCACGCATTTCGCCGACCATGATGATGTCCGGGTCCTGACGTAATACGTGGCGCAGGCCCGATGCAAAATCCGCGCAGTCGGCGCCGATTTCCCGCTGTTCAATCATGCACAGGTTGTTTTCCAGCTTATACTCGATAGGGTCTTCGAGGGTGATTATACGCTCTTTTGACGTCTCGTTTATCAAGCCAATCATCGCGGCAAGAGTGGTGCTTTTGCCCGAACCGGTATGGCCGGTGACAAGGACCAGTCCTCTGGGCAGTTCGGCGAGCTCCTTGACGATGGGGGGCAGGTGCAAATCATCTATTGAAGGAATCTGGTTGGGAATCACTCGGAAAGAGATGGCGATAGTGTCACGCTGATAATGTGCGTTCACACGGAATCTGTGGCCGCCCTCGATGGTGGTCGAGAAATCGAGGTCCCTTTTGTCTTCACATTTCTTGAACCTCTCGGGCCCGACCATGGCAAGAACCATCTGCTTGGCGTTTTCCTCGCTGATTTCGGAAAAATCCATCAGAACAAGTTCCGTATTCTTTCGCAATATCGGCGGCATTCCGACATTGATATGCACGTCACTGGCCTGGTGTTCTATGGCCTGTGCGAGCACTTTCTTTATATCTACTGTATTAGCCATATCCGGATCTCCCTGCTAAAAGTACCTTGCCATCCTGTTTCCACAAACCAATCAGTCGTTACTGCTGCCCGACGTTTTCAACAAAGACTTCGTCTTCGGTTTTGCCGTATACTTCGGTAACTCTGAGCACCTCTTCTATGGTGGTCAGGCCCTGCTTTACTTTTTTGACACCGTCTTCAAAGAGAGCTGGCTGTCCGCTTTTTTGAAAGGCGCGGCGCATGTTGTTAACTGAGGAGTCCTTATTAATCATGTCCCTGAACTCCTCATCGACAACCAATAATTCATAGATACCGATGCGCCCGGCATACCCTGAGCCGCGGCAATTGTCGCAACCGGTACCGTGAAAGAGCTCTTTGGACTTGACCCCGGCCTTTTCCACATATTTGCGAATATTTTCTGGCGCCTTATAGGTCTTCTTGCATTTGGGGCAAATCTTTCTGACGAGCCGCTGAGCAAGGACCGCATTCAAAGAAGCCGCTATCAAATATGGTTCAATGCCGATATTGACCAGTCTTGTGACACTGCTGGCGGCGTCATTGGTGTGCAGGGTCGAGAGCACCAGGTGGCCGGTCAGAGCGGCCTGGACCGCGATACGCGCTGTTTCGTTATCTCGAATTTCTCCGATCATTATGATATCAGGGTCCTGACGCAGCAGGCTTCGCAGGGCGGCGGCAAAGGTCAGTCCGATTTTATCATTAACCTGCACCTGGCTGCAGAAACCGAGATGATACTCCACAGGGTCCTCCACGGTTGATATATTCAACTTGTTGCCATCCATCTGACAGAGAGCGGAGTACAAGGTTGTGCTCTTACCCGAGCCGGTGGGGCCGGTAACAAGTAAAATTCCGTGAGGCAACTTTACCTGTTCGCCGAAGGTGGCCATTACCTTGGGCTCCATACCCAACTGCTCAAGCCCGCGTATAATGGACTTGCTGTCGAGTATACGTATGACGACTTTTTCCCCGTGATTCGTGGGCAGGGTGGAGACTCGCAAGTCAATCTCCCGGCTGCCGACAATAACCGAAATCTTGCCGTCCTGCGGCAGTCTTCTCTCGGAAATATCGAGGTTGGACATAATCTTGATGCGAGAGACAATCGCCGAATGCATCTTCAGGGGCGACTGCTTCATTTCGAAAAGCACGCCGTCGATGCGGCACCTTATTCTGGTGAACTTGTCTTTGGGCTCGATATGAATATCGCTGGCGCCTTCATGCACGGCGTTGCTGATCAGATAATTGACGAATTTGATGATAGGCGACTGGCCGGCCATTTTTTCAATGTCTTCCTGGTCGTCTTCCTGGTCCTGAACCACCTCTACGTCGGTCATGTCACTGATGATGTCGTCAAAGGTCTCATCAATTTGGTCGCCTTTGAGGGCCTCACAGACAGCTTCAATATCTTCCTGGCTGCAGACAATGACACGCAGCTCCATTTGCGTCTGTCTTTTCGCATCTTCGAGCGCAAAAACATTTTCCGGCTCACTTGTGCCAACCACCAGCGTATCATCCTCAACTGCAACCGGACAAATGAGACTGCTCTTTATAAAATCGAGTCCGAGCTTTACAAAGGCGTCTTTCTGGACCTCTTGCGGGCCTATGTGTCGAAACTCGAGCCCCGACAGTTCGGCCTTGGCCATTAAGATGTCGTCCGCGGAGCAGCGGCCCGCTTCTAACAGTGCCCCGCCGGCATCAGTGCCGCTTTTTGCGGCCTGCTCCTTCCGCAGTTCCGCCAGCTGGGCCGAGGTAATCTTGCCCATATCAACCAGGACGTCCCCAATATCGCGAACGTGGGGCACAGTCCCCTCTTCCGGGATGTACAGGTCGCTCAGACCGCATATCGCCTGGCCATCGGATGAGATCTCACCCCCGGAAACATCGCCGCCCGGATGCTCTTCAGCAGCCCGCTTGGGACCCGCTGACCGATGTTTTCTTTCAGATACAAAAGGCAGTTTCATTCTGATAGCTTTAATATTATTTCCACATTATCTGATGGGTTTTGGCCGGGTCCCATGCTGCCGCCTTCTTGCGGAGCCGAGTCCCGATCCCACTGAATCCTAACGAAGTTGTCGCCAATCTGGCTGACCCTAAAACCTTTTATCGAATCGCCCACATACAGGACTTTGTCATCTATCATGCAGCAATTTCCCTGCGTTGACCGCATAATGCCCAGCAGCTCTAACTGCTTTGCCTGCTGCCTGAGCTGCCGCTGTCTTATAAGGTCGGTCTCGTTATTCTGGTCTTTGGTATCTGCAATTTCCTTCAAATTGCTCATGAACATATCATGCTCGAACGGATTTTTCGCCAGCTCGTTGACTTTTACCTGCTGCACGTCGGAAAATTCGTAGAATTTCTTGACTATCTCGTCCATGCGTTTGAACATTTCGGCCTTGATGCCGGTCAGGCGGCTGATTGCGGTCTCAATTTGCGTCTCGACGTTGTTTGCCCCGCCTGCGCCGGCGGTTCGGGGCGCGCTTTTCTTTATCATCAGCAGAAGAGATACCAGCCCTATACCAAACAGCACGACAAGAAGGCAGGTGGTGTTGCGAACGTTTTTACTTTTGGTCGCTACTGTAAGATATTCCTGCTCCTGCGGCCGCGCGGCGCCGTCGGCAGGATTATTCCCGCCGGCGGGCGGTTTTGGATTCGACAACTCTCCAAGCTCTTGTTCTCTCATAAACGGCAACATAGCCTATCTCCATTCAAATTCAAAACAAAAAGCGTCACCTTTGCTGACGCCGACAAGCCGATTGGCGTTCCACTCTATCGGCATTTCTCGTTAACCGGTTCTATTCTGGAAAAATATGCTGACCACAAAATTAGTTGTTACTTCGCCCTCTTGGCGACTCTGTTTTTTTAGCTCAAGCTCGCGGATTCTCATAATTCGGGGAAGCTTCTCCAACTCGAGGAGGAACGAATAAAAAGAATTGAAATTGCCCACCAATTCCATTTTCAACGGCTGTTCTATGTAGCCGCTGTTGTCCTTTTCCTTGAGCCTTGAAACTCTCTTCGAGCGAAGGCCCTTTTCCTCCATAATTACAGTCACATCGCGAAGGACCTTGTCAATTTCGCTTGAAGGCGGCAGTTTGCTCTCAAAGAATTTGACCGCCTCCTCCAGTTGTTCAAGCTGTTTGCTCAGGCCCTCCGCCGCCGCGGAAGTCTCTTCGAATTCCGTCAACTTGGCCAGTTTTGTCCGGACTTTGACTTTTTGCTCAGCAAGATGCTTGTTCGCCGGTCTGATCATGAACTGGTACGCAACTACGGCTACACCCAATAGTATTACGAAAAACACAACCTTTCTTAAACCGCTCGTCATAATTCTGCCCTTTATTGATTATTACCGGGTTTATGCAACAGTCTCGTTAGAAAACGCGAAGAGCGTTTTCAGCTCTGGTACGAATCCTCTCGATATCGTCCTTGGTAAGGTGCACCTCCTTGCTAAGCACCGCCGTCAGCTTGAATTGTCGGTATGTGGTATCTTCGATTTTGACTTCTTTTGATTCCACGAGGGCGACATTGTTCCACAGACTTGAAGTGCTCAAACACTCGATGTAGCTTGCAACCTGACGGTCACTGGGGGCAATGCCTTCAATATCGATATGTGTTTCCAAGAGCTTCTCCTGTGAGATTTCAGGCAAAGAGGCGGGCGCCTTTGCCGCCTGTGCCTTATCATATTTGCTGGTAGCGACGGGCCGGCTTACCTGCCTGGGCTCCTTCTGGAGAAGGTTAAGCCTGAGCAGCGATACGCCCGCGGGCAAGTTATTGGTCAGTGAGGCCAACAACAGGCTCTTGGGCACGGGCTCTATGAGTTCTGCGGTGGTAAGCGCGGTCTTCATCATAGCTTTGCGCCTTGCCTGGAGGTCCTCAAACTGCTTAATGGCATCCTGGGCGTGGGCCAGTTTGGCATTTACAAGCTTCTCTTTCGCGCCAAGTGCTCGCTGGCGTATTTTGATGGTCATAAATGAGCCGCCCAGAGCCGCCATAACCACGGCAAACAAGACGATATACATCAAGTTTGCCCTGCGAGATTCGTTGTTTTGAATGTAATCATCCGGAACAAAATTTATATTAAGCATTTTTTACCTATCCTCCCGTGTTGCCAATGACCCTTATTCACATACGGTATTTCAGGCTACGATAAACTTAGGCCAAAGGCGGTAGCCCAATTGACTTGTGAGTCCCGCCTGTCTACGCCCAAACGGTCGGGCTTCGCCACTTTGACTGCGGCCAGACAATCTCCCGTCTGAGCCGGCATTTCCAACTGCTTTGCGATTGTTCCGCACATATTCGTACTTTTCGACTGACTGGTAAGAAAGATTAATCTCTCTATCGGCACATTCTTGTACATGGAACCGAAGTGCCTTCTGCAGGCATTCAATTCCAGGACCAGCCTTGCCATCATTTCGCCGTTTTCGAGCTGATTTGCACCTATGGGTATCGAACGCGCAAACAGCAGATTTCTGTACCGACAAGCCACCGCATTTGTATGGCAAGCATCTATCTCGAGCAGCATCACCACCGCCTCGATGTCAGCCTTGCGCCTTGCAAAAAACGCGGTATAGCTGTTAACAAGGGCAACGGGCCAGATGCCGATAGACTTGATCTTAAGATTGGCGTTCTCGTAAATCGCCAAATGTCGGTCGATTATTTTTCGTTCAGCCGCTATCACGACAACATTATTATCCTCAGCGGGTATGTACTTTATCATCGCATCATCAGGCTCAAACGGCAGCTTCTGTTTTATCCTCGAGAAGATGGCATCCTGGAGTTTCTCTTCTGTAGCCTCGCCGTCCCTCATCCTCCGCATTCTTACATGGTCGATAAACACCTCAGCCGCGGGCATTGCCGCTATCACTTCTCTGCCGCGAAACTTGCCGTTGGCGGTCATCTGATGCATCGCTTCGATGGTCCATCTTTGCCAGTTCCCACTGCCGGTCTTGAGCTCCTCGGGCTGATTCTTAGAGTCGGCGGCAATTAGACTTACATCTTTTCCGCTGTTGTTATTGGAAAGCTGCACCATTTTTATGGTATCATCACCAATATCCACGCCGATGGGGCAACATTTGGCAACACGCCGCAAAACAGGAAGCGTCGAATATGCGCGGTTCTTCAAAAACGAAACCATACCCAGTACCTCATTGTGCGCACCATGATGCGCCGAGCTTAATAACCGATTACCAACTGCCGTCTTCGGCCTTCATCACATCATCGTTCCAAGTTGATGCCAGCATTAGAGTTACTCAAGTCCAAACATTCCCCAACAAGTGTGATGCTAAGTAAAATATAGAAAACAAAATACTGACCGGCTAATTCGGGGTAAAACCAAAGGCCGTCAGTTTACAAAGTCTTGCAAACGTCGTTTTTGCTTCCTATAAAAAGTGCGATTACAGCGTTCAAGAGGGAAGGCAATGGCAAACATTTGCCATTTGTGAAGACCTCGCAAGGCCTTTGTGAGGATGAAAAAGCTTTCGAGGGCGAAAATTTTTTGTTCGATCGGAACACGATTTTTCGCAAAAATTACGGGAGTCGGGCCTGAGAATTTTCTGCGAGCGGCCAAGACGCAGAGTTTATGGGACGGGAGTCTGCGGCCGATAACGTTTATTCGGCTTTAAGTTGTCGCCTCATCAGGTCGGCAATTGCCGCTCTGACCGGCTTGTTCTCAAAGAGCACTTCATAAACCGCGAGGGTAATCGGCATTTCGACATTGTAACGGGCGGCAAGCGCAACGACGGACTCGCACGTTGCAATACCCTCGACGACCGATTCGGTGGCGTCCCGGGCCTGTCTGGCGGTTTGGCCTTTTCCAATTCTTTCGCCGAAGGAGCGATTTCTGCCTTTTGGGGAGATGCAGGTTGTCACCAGGTCGCCGAGGCCCGCCAGGCCGGCAAAGGTCTCGGCCCTGGCGCCGCAGGCGATGCCGAGACGGGTTATCTCGGCAAGGCCCCTGCTTAAAAGAGCGGCCTTGGCGTTGTCGCCGGCGCCTGTGCCGTCTATGATGCCGGCGGCGATGGCGATAACATTTTTGCAGGCGGCGGCCAGCTCCACGCCGATAACGTCGGGATTCGTATAGATGCGAAGCCAGTCAGTGTTGAACGTGTATTGGACGTTTTTGGCTAATTGGTCATCGTCACAAGCCACACAGGCGGTGGCGGGGAGTTTTCTGGCAAGCTCGTCGGCAATGGTTGGGCCGGAAAGAACGGCGCATCTGGTCGCTCGTCGCTCGCCGCTCGCCGGCAGCTTTTCGCCTAAGCCTAAGACGTCGGCAATTATCTGGGTGGGGCGCAACAGCGTGTCATTCTCGATGCCCTTTGCGACCGAAACGACAGGGACGTTTTTCGGCACGTAATCCTTTAACCTGTTCCAGGCGCCGCGCATAAACTGGCAGGGAACAGCCGAGACAATCAGGTCGGCGCCGGCCATTATGCGGCGGTCGTCAGGCTCGAAGATCAGGGCGTCGGGCAGTTTGTAGCCGGGCAGGAATCTTTTGTTCTCGCGGGCGGACTCAATCCGGCCCAGCTGCTCGCGGTCATAACCCCACATACGGGTGGTTATGTCCTTTTCGCACAGCAGCATGGCCAGGACGGTGGCCATCGCGCCGTCGCCGATTATGGCAATGTTTTCGTATCTCGTATCTGGCATTTGTTATCTCGTATCTGGCGGCTCGGCCGATTGGCGGGTCCGAGGATTCGCATTAAAACAGGCGGCCCGGTCAATGTCAAGGGCGGGCCCGGCTTGGCGAGCGGCTGGACCGCGATAAATTGGGTTTGTTTGGCTTTGTTTTTGTCAGGGTCGAAGTCCGGTTTCATTTTTATAATCCTTTGTGGGAACTAACTTTGCGTTCATTTGGGCGTCCTGGAAATTGGGTTTGTTTTGCAAAAAAGGGCGAATTTGTAGAGGGTTCTCGACAAGTGTAGAAGACAGAGGGAACAAGAGTATAAGCGTATAAGAGTATAAGCGTATAAGAGTATAAGTGGACAGGGCATCCGGATGGACGATGCTCGTAAGCGGTTAGGTGGTAATTGGTTACGTGGCGCGGCCAAATTCGAAATCCTAATATCGAAATCCGAAATAATATCAAAATGCAAATGACCCGAATTCAAAACCTTGTTCTTACGTAGGTTTGCCTTTTGACTTCCTAACTTTGAACTTACTGTGGCGTGTATCTGCTGATACAAAAACGTGCCGTGCCCCGCCTACCCGCCAAACGAACGGCGGGCAAGCGGCGGGCAAGTCCGCTATGTCGGCCGGCCCCCAAGGGAAGGAGCAAGCTCTCGGCCCGCCTACGGCGGGCAACAGGCGGGAATTATACACGATTTGGCGTTGGAAGTAAAGGAAAAAGTCGGCAAGACACAGGACGCAGGACTCAGGACGCAGGACACAGGGGATGTTCTGGTGGAGGGGCAAGGGGCAAGGGGAAGGCAAATCGCAAAAATCAAAATGCAAAAATACAACGCAAAAATGAAAATGTAAGGCAAACAAGAAAGGTTAATCGCGGATACCTTGGGCACAAGGTACCTTGGGCACAAGTTTCGCAGATTTTATGGAGAAATAATAGTGGTCCGGTTGGGGGGCGACTCGTGCTCCGTAGCGAGTACTTGGCAGAGTAGTAAGGACACGGGGGGCGGAAGGGAAGGGTCTGAGGGCGTCAATCAATCTCGAAGGTCCGGCGGCTGTGCGCCGCAAGGCTGACGCAACGGAGGGGTCTGGGCTTCGAATGTAATTAACCTTCCTTTCTCTCCCGGTCGGAGGTTGCCCAATCCAAATTCGTAGGATGGGCTTCAGCCCATGCGGTTTCTTATGCTCTTATGCCTTGTGCTCCACCTCCCTGCTAAACGCTACACCCTCCACACTGTTAACACGCCAACTTCAGAGAATACGTAAGAACAATCAACTTCAGCGTGTAGCCGCCGCCGGTAACTTCTTAAGCCAAAAATGAACGGCCCGAAAAACCAACCGCTTTTCGGGCCATCCCAATACAAAGTCCCTCAAGTTCCACATTAGTTTACTCTCAGCTTCTCACAAATATGAAGGGCCTTACGAATCATCTCGTCTGTTATTCCATTTCCTCTGTATAATTGCTTCTTTCGCTGCTTAAACCCGCTAATAACTTCCTCATCACCTGCCTTTGGATACCAGGTCTGCTTAAGGAAGTCGACGGACGCCACCAATTCCAATTGTTCCGCATAGTCCAAAATGTCGCTACGAATGTTCGAAATATCGGTGCAAATGCTTCTGAACTCTGCAAATCTCTTAAGGCTATTGTCGTTGAATTTCCAGGAACTCGTTTCGTTTTCGTATTTGTCCGACTCAGCCCGCAATACCAAGTAAGCATCTTGTACCAGATCCTGGGAGTATGGCCCGTACCTGTACCAGCTAAAACCATAGCCCAACTGGAGCCCGTTTGCCTGGAGCAGGTAGATAGTCTTTTGAAGCTTTAGACGGTCTTCCGTCGTATCCCGCTTCAAACCAAACTGCTGGCCCACCATATAGAGAATTGCTTTGGCGTCCACTTGCATCTCAACACCTCCTTTACTTTTCTTATCGGCTCATCAACTCCGCAAACATAAGTATAACTGCCGGCTCGCAGAAAATCCAGCGCTAAATTCCGATGCCGGCACACAAATAGTCCGCGTCTGACGATACCCGGCCGCACTTCTCACAAATATACTTGGCTCCCGTGCTCAGTTTTCTGACCTGCTCAAGTCCGCCCGTCTCTCGCAAGATTTGGCACATGTGGCGGCCTGTTTCACACCCGCAACCTAACGTTTGAGACTCGAAATACTGCGAAAACAACTGGCGATACGCTTCTCTTATTTTGTCCTCTTTGTCTCGAATCTCTGGAGCAAACTCTGGTTTGTGCGGGATATAATACACGTTGAAAATGACGAGAGCCTTGTCGGCCAGTCCTCTAAGAATCGAAGCATTTGAGCAAACTGCGGGCATTATTTCATCCTTTTCAGCAGTACTTTTGTACGTGATCTTAACAGCTTCCCTGTTACGTTCTTCGTCCTCGCGCGGCTTGTATTTCATCGTCTCTTCGCTGACGACGTTTACTTTGACTCTCCTTGGATAAACCCCAAGTTCTTTCGCTACTTGTGCCGCAATCTTTTCTGCCTCAATACGCGTTCTTTTTTCGAAACCCTCGCCCATTCTGTCTGCAAGATCAACAACCTTCTGATCACCGGCGGCGGGATCGGCAACTTGCCCGTCCATGATTACCTTTATACAATCGTTTATGTAGCACTCATCTTCGTTGGCCGCCCCTCCTTTCTCTTTCTTATCGAGTTCTTCATGCAATTTACGCATCTTTGAAACAACCTGGGCATCTGTAAATGCGTATATCTCGTGCAAGCGCTCACGCTGACCCTTGGCCGCCCCCCGTATGTGACCCACTAAGACCTCCAAATCCATAAGCTGCCATTCAGCGCCCCTGTTTTCGACCATGTACTCCATCACATCCGCACAAAGCAGGTCCATGAGCCTAACCCTGCGGTTGTAAATAATCTGCGTCTGCAAAAAGAACCGCCCCAGTATATAATGCTCAACAGTATGCAGTCCTTTCTTTTCGACACACAAGTAGGGTACCGGATCATTTTTCTTTCTGACCACAGCAAGCCGCGAGATAATATAATGCAAGTCAATCTTCCCATAATCCACCCCCGTAAAAAAAGAATCCCTCAGAAGAAAATCCAACCGGTCCGCATCCAATTCTGAATGGAGCAGCAGAGTCGGTATGTCACTGGAGTCCTTTCCAACGATAATCCGCGCGATAGTCTCCTTCACTCTTCTGCGATGGGCTTCGTCGGGCCACCCTTCCTGTTCGTTCTGCAGTATCGTGTCAATTTCGCTGTTGTGTAAGACAATCTCGGCAGACAGAGCTTCATGAAGCTTCGTGAATGCTCCCAAATAGTCCTGAGGAAAGAGAGCGCGCCAACTGGCGGGTTTCTTCTGGTCAAACGCTTCAATAGCTCGCTCTTGAATCTTCTTTGCAAAAGTTTTCTTGAGTACTTCCTCACCGATATGAGACAATGGAACGTGCCCAACATCATGCAGCAAAGCCGCCAGCTTCAACGCCTGCTCATCGTCATCACGAAAGCGGTATTGGTATTCACGTGGTCTCTTTTTTTTCAAAAGCTCGATCATTTTCTTAACGATGTGATACACGCCGACGGCGTGGGAAAATCGCGAGTGCTGCGCGCTGGGAAATACCGTATTAAGAGGGCCGAGTTGCTTAATCCAGTGTAACCTCTGGAATATTGGCGAGGTCACGAGCCTAAACTCAAGGTCGCTCAACTCAATGTAACCGTAGACTGCGTCGAATACTCTTGGCATTAAGCACTACCCTTTTGCGCTAATAACTTCTGACAACCTGGCTGTGCGCCAAGGCGTCCTCCAGATCTACAAGCCCAAAACCCGCAATTCCCGCCAGCATAAGGTTCTGGCCACACGGGCGGAGTAACCGGTCTGGCAACTACTGGCTCGTATCGCCTGGCACGGCCCCCTCACACAGAAAGAACCGTCTCGTTGGCCACCGGCCCTCCATTTCGCCAATCAAATACTTTGCCTTGCCCATCTGCCGATATCCGCACGAAATTGTTTGTCGCCCCAGCCCAACAACCGCTGTTCAAGTACCACTCGCCTGCCCTACCGGCCTGATGAGTATGTCCTGAAATTAAGACATCGTACCCGCCTTTAGTCCGTTCTTTCTCATACTCCTTTAGCATTTTCTTTGCAAGGTCTGGATTCTGCGATGGAGTTAATTCGTTCTTAGGACTCGCCGATTTACGGTCACCAACCTTCGGGGTAATTCTCTTGGCCAGCCAATTCCACAACCTCAGCATGACCTCCCCAAACTTCGTCAGCGCCTCTTCGACAGTGACCCCTTCCGACAACATTGGCGAGCCGTTTCTATCCTCAAATATCCCCGCAAAAATGGCAAGCATACGGCCCCAGCTTGGACTATCACCGCAATTAAATGGGTCTACCTCGTGACCATGCATAAACCTGAATCTCTTAGCTCCTATGTCCTCTGTAAAAGCCCGCCCCATGTTCCTGAAGAACGGGTGGCTTAACATATCCGACCCGATCAATCCTCCCAAGTCCGCGTCATGGTTTCCCACTACATACCTACCTCCTATCCCGGTAAATCTGTCAAGCCAGCTCCGCCGGTTCATCAGCACTTTTCCCAAGCTTGCCTGCCAGAATTCAAACAAGTCACCCAGGATTATCAGTCTGCCATTTTCCTGCTGGACATAATCCAAAAATGAACTCAGTTGAGTCTCCCTTTTGCCCACGGCAAAATTATCCCTCGGCCCACCATCCCCCATGTGCAAGTCGCTTATGACAAATATGGCTCTGCTCTCAGTCGTCATTCCATCTGCCCCTTACTTGTATCGACATTCTGTACCCAAATATTGGCTCTCCCGCGACGAAAACCCACTGCCTGCCCCATTGCTTAGAGTGTCGCTCACTCTAATGGGGGCCCCTCCAAATTCGTCGCTCGTATCTGACCATTTAACCAATAACCGTTTACCGCTCAACATTTCCCGAATACGCAAGGAATTCCCACACCGCTGCTCCGCCCCAAATTATAAACACCCACTCCACATCGTCAATCCAATTTTTTCAATTTCCAAGGCGGGGCCACGGCCGCTGTTTTTGATCATTTGGGCCTTCGAGCTTTGATATTGTTTCGGATTTAACGCTTAGGATTTGGAGCTTTTGGGTGGCAAGATACGCAAGACGGAGATCTGTCAACTTTGGAGGATTTCGATGTTTTCGGGCCGGAGTCTTTTCAGTCCGGCCAACTGGTTGAGGCCCAGGCGTGCGTCAATCAGGACGGCGCTATCAGAGTATTGTTCGTCAATGATGACGGCGTGGGCGCGGAGATAGCTCTGGACCTTGCCGTTCGACTGGCTGGCGGCGACGCGCAGGAGGAGCTCGCCGCCCTTGTAGGCGGCCAGGACGGCTTCGCTTAAGCGTTCGAGGCCGACCCCTGTCCTGGCGGAAATGTAGAGGGCATCGGGAAACAAAGTCTGGAGGACCTCAAGCTCGCCGATTTTGCTGGTGGCATCGACCTTATTGAGCAGCAGAAGCACCGGATTTTGGCCGGAGCCGATTTCTTCGAGCACGGCCTTCACGGATTCGATTTGGCCGAGGGCATCGGGATTGGAGGCATCGACGATGTGCAGCAGCAGGTCGGCATTGACGGCCTCTTCGAGGGTCGCCTTGAACGAGGCAATCAACTGGTGGGGCAGATTCTTTACGAAGCCGACTGTATCACTGAGCAGGACCTCAGCGCCGCCAGCAAGGGTCCACTTTCGCGTTCGCGTGTCGAGGGTGGCGAAGAGCCGGTCCTCGACGAGGGCGTCCGCGTCGGTGAGGGCGTTCAAGAGGGTGCTTTTGCCGGCATTGGTATAGCCGACCAGGCAGATTTTGAACAATCCTTTTCGGGCGTCTATTTCGCGGACGCGGCGTCTGTCTATTTTTACCAGCTCGTGTTTTAGGTCGGTGATTCGCTTACTGACGAGGCGGCGGTCGATTTCCAACTGCTGTTCGCCCGGGCCTCTGGTGCCTATGCCGCCGACGGCGCCGGCGGCGGTCGCTCCGCCCGCGCCGGCGAGGGTGTCCAGGTGGGACCACATCCTTGTCAGGCGGGGATAGGTATATTCGAGCTGGGCGAGCTCCACCTGGAGCTTGGCCTGCCTGGTCTTGGCTCTGGCGGCGAAGATATCGAGAATCAGCTCGCTGCGGTCGAGGACTTTGATGTGGACGAGGTCCTCAAGCTCGCGAATCTGGCGGGGGGAGAGGTCGTTGTCGAATATGACAACATCGGCATCGAACTGCTTGACGCGCTGCGCAAGCTGGGCGGCTTTGCCTTTGCCGATGTAAGTAACGGGGTTTATTTCGCGAATCTTCTGCTGGAACCTGTCGACAACAATCGCCCCGGCACTTTCGGCCAGCGCGGTAAGCTCGGCCAGGTCATCGCCGTCGCTGCGGCCGCGCGGGACGGCAGCCACCAGTATTGCACGCTCTTTTGTGACCCTTAGGGTCTGGCGCAATTTGTCCAACTAAAATGCACCTCCAAAATTATTTGTTCATTTTAACATATTTGTGCGTGTTAAGCAAAAAAACCCTTAATATTCGGCCAATTTGCGGTTTTTTTGGGACGAAAGGCAGGGTTTTTTGGGGTGAAGGGGCCTTTTTCGGGGCTAAGGCCGGGGGAAAGGGTTTTTTGGCTTGATAAGGAGGGGGCCGGCGGTTATACTTAATCCCCCTTTGGATTTTGACGAAATAGACTGAGATGTTCCTTTTGATTTAGGGTAAAGAAATTAAGAAAGGAAAGGTGTTTTTTTCTTATGCTGAAAGTGAAATCGCGTGCGGGCGAATCAGTGCAACAAATGATGAGGCGCTTCAAGAAGCTGTGCGAGAAAGAAGGTTTGATCAGGGACATGAAGCGGACGGCCTATTACGAGAAGCCTTCCGAAAAGAATAGACGGCGTATGCGCAAGGCCAGGCGAATTTCAACCTACCAAACTTATTAGACGGGGCTTATACGAAGCGGGTGAGATAGCCGGTTAAAGTCCCCTTTACCGAGGAACTACAGGAGCAGGACTTTTAGCAATAACGAATAATCAGTTCAGCCGGAGGCGGGGTTCTATTCATCAGGCGGCGCTGGAATTGCGTTGCGTTCAGCGACGCATTCGGCAGGTGCGGAGGCCCACAGGTCTTATTACCATCGCTTATCAAGTCAGCATCGGCGGTGCGCCAAAACCATTGTCGGTCTTGCTATAGGGGACTATGGCTATAGGGATACAGCGGTGAACTCCTTTATGTGGCGGCAGGGCGAAAGGAGGACTGCGTTGGGGCTGTTCAGCGGCTATGGGTGCGCGGCGGGCGGGTCTGCATCGACTTGCGGGACAATCGGCTCCCATCGCACTTTGGCGGCGCCGAGGAGTGTGCCGGTGGCAAAGGCCAGGTCAACCTGCGCTATCTGGTACTCGGTCAACGCGAGGATTTCGGCGCTTTGGGCCTCGGCGAACTTTGTCTGGGCGTCGAGGACGTCGGTGGAGGTGCGCAGGCCAAGTTCGAACTGCTTTTTCTCGGCTTCGAAGAGGCGTGCGGCCAGAATAGAGTTCTGCCTGCCGGCGAGGATGCGCTGCCAATTGGCTTCGAGCTGGTCAACGGCGTTGAGGACCTCAAGCTCAATAAGCATCATTCGATTGCGGCGTGTGGCCAGGCGCTGCCTGCGCTGATAGAAAGCCTGCAGCAAGCGACTTTTGGCGGCCTCGTTGCCCAGCGGGACGAGCAACTGCAAGCCCAATCGATGGTCCTCAAAGTTCTTATCATAAAGCAAATCAAAGGAGTCGCTTCGGGTGGGGCCGAGGCCGTTGATATTATAAGTGTAGCCGAGAGTGACCAAGGGAAGGGCCTGGTTGCGCTGGAAATCGATGGTGCTGATATCCTGCGCAATCTGCAGCTCGAGTTCGAGCATCTCCATACGGTTGTCCACAGCGGCAGCCACCAAAGGCCGGCCGGCCAGGTCATAATGGACGGGGTCGGGCACGGTCGCGGGCAACAGGATGGTGGGCGTCTGCATTTCAAGCCCCTGCTCATTTAGTATGCGTTTGAGCTCGCGCTCGCGGTCGCGCAAGTTATTCTCGGCCAGGATTATTGCTTCGAGGCGCTCGGCGACACCCGCTTCGGCGCGGATAGTCTCTACCTGAGACCTTTCTCCGGAATCGACAAAGCGGCGGGTCTGGTCAAGCTGGGTCTTTGCCAAATCGTACTGCTGTTTGCGGACCTCCAACTCCCTGCGGGCGGCATAGAGCCGCCAGTAAACGCGGTCGACGTCGGCAAGCACGCGTATGACTTCAAGCTTGGTTGCGGCCTCGACGATTTGCTGCTGGTACTGTGCGATACGTATGGGGTGCATATTGGCGCGTTTGCCGGCGCCACGGAGCAATTCGTGACTGATTGAAACCGAAGCGAGTGAAGTATAGGAAGGATTAAAGGTTGAGCCAAGGAAGTTAGTTTTTGTTCGGTTGTCGGCGACATCGAATCTTAAAGTTCCGCCTGTCCGCAGAGGGACCTCAACGCCGAGGTCTATGTCGGAACTGTCTATTCGTGAGCCCGCGACATCAAGAACGGCGGCAACGGGCCTGTCGGTTTTGCTATAGGAGAGAGTGGAAAAAAAGGCCGCTTCGAAGCGCGCCTCTTCTTCGCTGACCTGCCGGGCGGCGATGGCAGGGCTGATGAGCTGAACCTTGAGGTCGAGGTTGTTGGCCAGGGCCATAGCCCGACAATGCTCGAGGGTGAGGTCGAGCTGCTTTGGCGGGGCTTGATTGGCGTCCGTCGTGGGCTTTTGCCCACTGGCGACCTGTTCCAAATCGAGGGTGTCAATTTGGCGGAGCTTGTCCGGCGGGGTTTTGATTTCATAAAACTTCTCGTCGGGGATAATGCGCTGGCAGCCAGCGAGCAAGAGGAGCGCAGCTTCAAGGACAAGCACGTACAGATACCGGGCAAAAGGCAATCTCTTACTCATGTCTAAGGGCCTCAATAGGGTCGAGCCTTGCGGCCTTAATTGCGGGAAACATTCCAAAGAATACGCCTACGGAGCCGGCAAAGGCAAAGGAAAGGACTATGGCCCAGGCCGGGATGTAAGTTTTTTCCAGAAGCGGATTTATTCCAGCTATGACCATGGTCAGGAGCTTTCCGACGCCGACGCCGATAAGACCTCCGACGAAACACAGAATGACGGCCTCAACCAAAAACTGGGTGAGGATTGCTGATTTTTTGGCACCGACGGCCTTTCGCAGGCCGATTTCGCGAGTGCGTTCGGAGATGGAGACAAGCATTATGTTCATAATGCCGACGCCGCCGACCAGCAGGGATATGCCGACGACGCCTCCGGCGACGAGGGTAACGACGAGGGCTATTTCATTGAAGGTCTTTATCATGCTTTTGAGGGACTCGACTTTGAAGGTATCGGGGTCGCCGGGCTTGATATGGCGGGCACTGCGGAGGAAGAACTTTATCTCGCCGACGGCCTCGGGGAGCAGCTCGGTTGATTTGCTTTCGGCCAGGGCATTAATCCACTGCCGGCCGAACTTGGAAGCCATTCTAAAGGGAATGACAGCCTCATAGTACTCGCGGTCACCGCCACCCAGTCTCAGTTGCGGCTCACGTTCGATAACGCCAATGATACGAAAGGTACTGTAACCGATTCGAATTGACTGGCCGATACAATCTTTGTCGAGTCGGAGCTTGTCTCGCAACTCGGGGTCGATGAGGCAAACGGGGCGTGTTTTGTCAATGACGGAAAGTTTTCTGCCGAGCAGAAGGGGGCGCTTCTGGATTTCGTGCCAGGAAGACTCGGCGCCGCGGACGTTGACGTTTCCGACGGACCTTTCGCCGTGGCGAGCGGTCTGCTGCCACATATGCGTTATGCGAGTAAAGCGTTGCACGGAGGGACAGTGGCGGAGCATATTATCAAACTCCTCGGGGGCAAAGCGAAAATGCCACCAGGGCAAACGGCTCAATGGTCCCTTATCGGGGCGCTGGGGCGAAATGATAATGGTGTTGCTTCCGAAGGATTCGACCTGTGAGAGGACTTTGGCCTTGAGGCCGGTAAGGGCGGCAATAACTGCGGTGACCGAAGCGACGCCGATTACAATGCCGATGGTGGTTAGTACAGACCTGGTTTTGTTTGCCCAGATTTGGCTAAGCGCGAGGTAGGCGCTTTGATACACGAGCTGTACAAAGACCAGAGGGGCGAGAAGCAAAGCTCTCATGAGATTTTCTCCTGCGCATCATCTTGCACGGGATTATGTTCGGCGCGGTCCTGCCGGATGGGCAGGTCACTGAGGACGCGGCCGTCCTGGAGCCGGATAATTCTTGCGGCATGGCGGGCCACATGCTCTTCATGGGTCACCATGACTATGGTCTGACCTTCGCGATGAAGCTGGTCGAACAGTTCGAGGATGCTTTCGCTGGTTTTGGTGTCGAGATTGCCGGTAGGCTCATCGGCCAGCAGAATGCTGGGATTACAGACCAGCGCTCTTGCGATGGCGACGCGTTGTCTTTCGCCGCCGGAGAGCTGGTTGGGCTTGTGTTTTATTCGGTCGGCAAGCCCGACCCGCCTGAGGGCTTCGGCGGCGCGTCTGCGGCGGGAGAACCAGCCGTTTCGTGAATAAATCAAGGGCATTTCGACATTTTTGAGGGCGGTCAACTGTCCGAGCAGCTCAAATGACTGAAAGACGAAGCCGATTCGCTCATTTCGAACGCGAGCGAGGGCGGCGTCACTCATTTTTGTGGTGTCCTGCCCGTCGAGCTCATAGGAGCCGGAGGTGGCGCGGTCGAGGCAGCCGAGGACGTTCATCAGTGTGCTCTTGCCCGAGCCGGAATGGCCCATCACCGCCACATACTCGTTCTCGTACAACTGGAGGCTGACTGCGTCGAGCGCATGTATGCGCTCGGCACCGACTCTGTAGATACGAGTGATGTTTTGGAGTCGAATAACTAATTTGCCGTCTTTCCCGCTCATTTTTCCGGATTATTGGCATCGGTTTTTTCGGAGTCGGCATCCTTTTTGGCCTGCACCTGGCGCTCGTCGCGGAGCTTCCGGTCGTGTTTAAGCCCATCGAGGACCTTATAAGGCCCGACGACCACCTTATCACCTTCCACAAGGCCGGCGGTAATTACGGTGTGGGTCAGGTCGCTGGGACCGATTTTGACGGGTGTTACGACGGCTTTGCCGTCATTGAAGCGATAGACGACGGTAGCGTGGGTTTTGCTTTTATCGAGGTTCGGGCAGTTGTCGCGGATTTCGAGGGGCAGGCCATCAATTTCCCTTGCCACGATGGCCTGGCTGGGGAGCTTGAGGATATCTTCGTGCTTGCGGGTCTGAATATCGACATCGGCGGTCAGGCCGGAGTACAACCTTGCCACGTTGGGGTCGTTATCGAGCAGTATCTCGGTCCTGAAGTATTTTGTTCTGTTGTCAGAGAAACTATGCATCAGGGCGATGGAACGCACGGTTCCGTGGAACTCGACGTCCGGCAGGGCCTGGACGTGGACGTCGGCGCGCTGGCCGAGCTGGAGCTCGTCGACATCGGCCTCATCGACCTGGGCGACAACGAGCATCTGCGAGAGGTCCGCAACCTCCATAATGACGGTTCCCGGATTATTCATTGTCCCGTAAATTACAACTTCGCCGACTTCGGCGTTAATTCGCGTGACGACGCCGTCGATGGGGGAGGTGAGAGTAGTGTAGGTAAGAGCCTCCTGGGCCTGGGTAATTCTGGCATCTGCGGCTTCAAGATTATGTTCCAAGACGACCAAATTCAACTCCATGGATTCGCGGGTATGCTGGGCGGCGTCACGCTGTGCTTTAAGCTCATCGAACTTACATTGAGCCAGGTCGAAAGCGGCCTGACTGATGTCATTAGATTCAAGCAGCTCTTTTTTTCGGTCCAAATCCTGTTCTGCCTGTTTGAGTGATGCGGCAAGGGCGGCGAGTGAGGCGCGCTGGCCGGCAATCCTTGCCTTTTCGACGTCGAGCTGGGCGGCCTGGGCGGAACGGCCGGCCTGAGCGGAGCGCAACTGGCTCTCCAAATCGGTGGCGTCCAGGCGGACCAGGACAGAAGCGGGCACCGGCGGGTCAGCATCGGGTTTGCCGGCGGTTACGTTATCTCCTTCGTCATAGGGCAACTCTACAATGCGGGCGGAGACTTTTGCGCTTATCTCGACCTTCTTTTTAGGCTCGACCTCGCCGGGGGCACTGACGAACTCGACGAGCCGGCCGCGTTGTACCTGTTCGATACGGACGGTCTGTGCCTTCTTCGAAGCACCGGCTTTGCGCTTGACCAGAGCGCCGAGGACAAGGACGACAACCAGCGTTACAATGACAGTAACAACAACTATTCGGGATTTCTTCACGCTAAAGGCCTCTCGAAGAAAGCTATCTAACAACTGCATTATAGCACTTTCAACAATATAAGACGCCAAAAGACCCCGGAACGTTACCAAAATTTTCGGATTTTTTCCGGATTAGGGGCGACTCTTGCGGATATGCGGCAAGTTTTTTGGTGTTAAGTCTACGGGTTTCAGTCAAGGGGCCAGAGAACCGCGTCGCCCTTATCAGGCCAGTTTTGGACTCTGCCGGTGGGGTCTCGAGAAACGCGGCCGGCATCATCCGTGAAGTCCCGTCCGAGGCTGTAGAGGGTGAAAGCGTCGTCGGTGCGTCTATAGACCAGGGGCTTATCACTATAGGGGTCCATCGGCAATTTCCTGAGTAAACCTGCTTTCAACAGTCGGTCGAGATTCTCGGGATAATCGCCGTGAGCTTGTTTGTATCGTATTGCAGCAATGATGGCGACGCGGCCTTCGATTTGTGCTTTAGCTCGGTGGGACAACTCGCCGGCCCTTGCGATGGCGGGAACGAACACAAGAACGGGCCAGTATCTTGCGCGTCTGAAGACTGACCATCCCCGCATACCCATCTCGGTGTCAACGTTTTGGTTTTTGAGCTGCCAGGGTGTTTTGTGCGCCCACTGCTGAGCAGCGGTGTAACATTTCTGGAACTCTCTCTTCATTTGGTCTCTGTCGGCGCCGGTAAGCGACATTGCCAAAAAGCGGGCGTATTCGGCGAGCTCATTCTCGGTACCATATCCGCCGATCAGCTTCCAATACTCTTTGAGCCTGCCGGGAATCAAATGTCCTGAGCCGTCACCGTTGTCAGTGTAACAGTTCTGGATGAAATCCAATCCGAGGTAGCTTTCGACTTTATAGTCAATAATATGAGAATCGCGGGCCATCAAGATTTCGAGGTCATCCTGAAAGCGTTTTAGCAGCGGGTCGTCTATTTGCCGATTGCTCAAGACGACAAGGGCATTCTGCACAAACAGGGCCTGAATAGCGATACCGACCAACTGCTCGATGAGCGAACGCGGGCCTTTGAGATGTATTCCGGTCTGATAGCAGGACAAGAGGTCCTGGAGGGCGCCCTCAATATCGCCGTTGTATGCTTTGAGCTTTGCCTGCCAGCAGGTGAGTCGGCCCAGGTTTCTGATGCCGCTAAGCTCCGGCATGAGCATGGCCATGAGGACATCAACCCTGGCCTGTCGATACCACCAGCAGTGGGGCTTTTGGCCGGCCTGCCTGAAGTATTCGAGGGCCTGAGCATTGTCTGAGACCCACTGCCGCAGCAGGGAAAGCTCTTTTTCATCCAGCTTACCGACCCAGTCTTTATCCCCTATGAGCTCAAGGAGGCCTGGCGTTTGGACGGGTTTTTCGGGCGGTTTGTCTGGAGAAGAGGCGGGGTGTGAGGGTGAGGGTTCGCGTTCCACCGGGACGTTCGGGTCTTTCTTGTAGGCATCAATCGCCTTTTGATAAAGCGGTGCGGCGTTAAGGCTCTGGTCGACAACGGGTCTGGCAAGGCGAGTCGCCTGCTCAAGATAGTCTATGCTAATGGTCGGCTCGCCGAGGGAAATGTAGACGCAATAAAGGACAAAACACAAGATTAGCGCCCCAATCGTCTGGAACGTTCTGGCGACGACGGTTCTCCAGAGTGGCCGGCAGCGTTTTTTGGCCCGGCGGAGTAAAATAGCAAGCAGTTTCATATCGCCGAAGTCGGCGATCAGTTTTTTCGCTCTCTGGTCTCTTTCTTCTTCGGTCTTGCAGTCTTTTAGCGCATCTTCGAAGTGGGCGGCAAGTTCCGCCATTACGTCGGCACGTACGCTCTTGCGATAGCGCATCTTTTTGACAACAAGCCGTATGAACTCGGCAGCGGCAAGAGGAAGATTTTGCAAATCGGTATATGGTAGTTTCTTTGCCATAATACAGACCTCCGTTGTGATTGCGGCGGTTAATCGTTGATTGTTGGATTAGGCCGGGGTTAGTGCGCCGCCGAAGACGAGGTTGAGGCCGGCGGTGAGCTGCTTTAGCTGGGCCTTTTGCTTTGCCAGCTCGGTTTTGCCCTTGCCGGTGATGGAGTAATATCGCCTTTCTCGGCCGGAGTCGGTGGTTTCCCAGGCAGCCTTGACGAGTTTCTTGGCTTCGAGGTTGTAGAGCAGGGGATAAAGCGTTCCTTTGCCGAGGGTCAGGACGTTGCCGCTTCGCTGGTTGATGGCCTCGCTAAGCTGATAGCCGTACATTCGGCCGCGAGACAGAATCTCGAGGACGACCGCGGGCGCGATTCCTTTTAGTAGCTGACTTTCGAATTTCATATATATCTCCTTATACTCGTATTGCGTTGTGCGTCTTGCGTATATCGTATTCCGTTTTTGAGGCACAGGGCCTTATTTGGCATTTGACACGGCCCGGCCGTCATATATTGCATTACTTATTATGTAATACATACCTTGCAATGTCAACCAAAAAATTGCAAATTTTTTTAAAAAATTTTGCCGTGCCGAAAAAGTTCGGGGAGGAAGGTGTGAAATATGGCCGGCTACAGGGTTGGATTCCTGCTTTCGCAGGAATGAGGACGAAAATGGGTTTCTCCGCTCCGGGCCTGCGCGGCCCTGCGGTCGAAATGAGGGGGGATTGTGCGTAATGTTGTGCGGAGCAGGCCTTCGACTGGATGGGGCGGCGGTTGTTGCACTTGGTGATGTGGGGCGAGTGACTCCACGTGAAACGTGGAGCTAAATAGACCCCCAAATAAATCTGGGGGCTAAGTAATTTCCGGGCATTTTCATCACGTGTGCCAGCGGCAGCGTTATGCTTCTTCGACGACTTCGAAGCCGAGGAGGGCGGCGACGTTGTAGACGGGGCGTTTGAGGTCGCCGTAGAAGGTGACGCGGTGCCAGCCCCACTGGTCCCAGTAGTTGAGCAGCTTATAGATGTCGCCCTTGACCTCGACGGCGAGCTTGGTGCGACAGGCCTTGTCCTCGTCGACGTTTTCGACGGTCTTGCCCTGGTGGAAGATGACCTGTTTCTTCTTGTGGTCGAACTCAATAGTGGTGGTCATTTCACCGAGCGGCATCAGCGAGCGGACAGATGCGCCTTTTCGGTCCTCAGAGTGGCTGCGGATGTGGTAGGGGTTGGCGCGGCCATCAGGGCCGAAGACTTTTGTGGGGGCGACGCAGTGGGCGTAGATGATCTGGTTTTTGGCGGTATCGATGACGGGGTCGGAGATGAAGCCGGGACGGCCCACGAGGTAGGTCATCAGGAGCTTGGTCATGGTTGAACGCTGGTCGCCCTCGCAGGCGCCGACGAGGCCGTCATTGTCGAGCTGCATGAAACCGAGGCAGGGGTAGCCGGGCATGTGTCCGCCGTAGAAGCCGCCGAGGCAGTTTATGGTGATGGCCTGAGCGTTGTGCTCTCGCATTAGCTCGAGCATAGTGAGATAGATTGTGCCGGACTTCTCGATGTCCTGGCGCGAAGGCTCGACGACCTTTTGGGCCTGGCGCATCCAGCGGTCGGCCCATTTGCAGGCCTCGATGACGTTGACCTTGCTGTGGGCCTCGCCGAACTGTTCGAAGGTGACAGGCACGACCTTTGTGCCGTACTGCTGCTCAATTTCCGTGTCGGGCTTTCGGCCCACGACGAGGATGGCGGAGGAGCGTAGCTTTTTGACGCACTCGAGACACTTTACGGCGTCGATAAGGTCCTGGAAGTTCGAAGAGGAGACGGCGATTACCTTGAAGCCTTCCCGCCTGGTTTTGGCATAGCCGGTGAGGAATTTGCCGCTTCCGGCGTAGAGGTTATCGGCGATAACCATCGGCTTTCCCGATGCGGCTATTGTCTCGGGTACGTTGCCCCAGAGACAGCCCGCCATGTAAAGGAGGTAGCCGTCGACCTGGCTGTCTGATTTTAGTATCTCTTTCGCGTGGTCGTCCTTTTGTGCGGTAACGACAAGAAACTCGGTGTTCGGGCAGGAGGCGCGGAGTTTTTCGAGCACCTGCTTTTTGTGTGCTTCGAAGTCGTATCCGATGTTGGGCCAGCACGGTTTTTCGGAAGAGGGGTGGGCGAAGACGAGGCGGACCTTGGTTTTTTGGCGATTGACGGGCTGTAAAAGGTCGGCGGGGACGGCGGCCGGGGCGGTCGATGCGCCGAGGGCCGACAAAGCCGAGAAACCTGCTGCGCAGGCCGCGCAGCCGCCGAGAAAGTCTCTTCTGGAAAGGTCACACTTAGAATTGCGGGAGTCGGTTTTACTGGACATCGTTTTCTCCTTCAAATACATCCTCTTTGGCACAAGACTATTGCTGTCCGACAGCTAAATTGATGCCTGCTATTACGAGCATAGCAAAGCCATCTTAACTCGCCAAAGGTGCGAGATTGCTTCGTCGCTTACGCTCCTCGCAATGACAATTTCGCAAATCACAAGTCAGGAATTTCTATTTATCAGTTTTCTCAGACCACCCACTCCTGGAAACCGAATAATTTGCAGAACTCGCGCAGGCGGCGCTTGTAGTCGCCATAGAAGAAGACCTGGTGCATGCCGGGGAAGTCGAGCACGTCCTGGTCGCCGTCGAATTTGACTCTGACCGAGACGACGCAACCGCCTGCGGGCGGGACGGAGACATTATCAAGCACGACGCCGGCGGAGATGAGTATGCGCGAAACCCGGCCGTCCTTATTCAGCCTGTGGCCCGGGGGCAGTACGTCAATGCTGGTGACACGCTGGCCTTTGCGCCAGATGGTGCGGGGGACGGCGTCGCGGTTGCCGTGATGATGGGTCAAGTCAAAAGGTTCGGGCGGTTTGCCGAAACCATTGAGGCGGGTCGGGCAGGAGCAGTGGGCGCCGATGATGGCGTTGTTGACGGTATCGGCGACGGGGTCCTGCTGGAAGCCGGGGCGGTCGAAGAGGTACTGGACGATAATGTGGGAGGCGACGGCGCCGGTATCGGCCTCGCAGGCGGCGGGAATTCCATCGTCGTTCATGCGGGACCAGGCAATGCAGGGCAGGCTGACATTCGAGCCGGTTCTGCCAATCGCGCCGAGACAGTCCATAGTAATGGCGTCGGCTTTTTCGCGCTGGACGATATTGCGGGCGATGAAGTAACTTTTGACGCCGTTTATGACGTCCTGCCTCGTTGCGCCCCTGCGCCGGCGCGCGCGGCGGAGGTAGTCCTGGGCCATAGCGAGCATTTCGTCGCTGACGGGGGTGCGATTATACTCGTCGAGAAAGGTTTTGGCCGGCAAGTGATGGAGGGTGATACCGAGGTCGGCGAGCGGCTCATCGAATTTCGTGTCACCTCTTAAGACGACGCAACGAACGCGGCGTATTTTCGCGCCGGCCTTAAGCATTTTAATACCGTAAGCGGCCTGGCTGAAATCGTCGGTGGAATAGACGACGGAGCCGGGCTTTTTGGCGAGCAACATTGTATTGGTAGTGAACGAGGTTCCGACGGGCGAGAAGATGACGGTGGGCATGCCGGACTCGGCGGCTTTATAAGCGGTGGGCCAGGAGTGTCTCTGCCTGTCATGCATCATTACGACCAGGCCGTCGACTTTGGCGGCTTTGGCGTCGGCGAGCCAGGCGTCGGCCTCTTCGAGGGTGTAGATTGGCTCGGGGCGAAGGTCCAGTTTGACGCCGAGCGTTTTAGCGGTCTGGGTCAATTGGGCGGTGTACTTTCGGCGTGCCGCGTCCCCGTCATAGACGGCGCCGGGCCACCACATGCCATATTCCTCTTTGCGTCGGACAAAGGCGGCTTTGACGGTGGGGACATATTCGGATGCGGGCCCGCACGGGCGCATAGTCTGGATTTGCGCCGCCGGACGCCAGAGCGAGGTGCAGCCGGCCAGCACCGAGGAGCCTGCAAACAGCGCGGCCGAGCCGCGAAGGAAATCGCGCCTGCTGAGGCGGTAAGGTGGGTGACAATGAAAAGGGCATCTTTCAGAACTCATCATAACCTCCAGTCAAAACTTTCAGGCTGCTTTCGCAGCAGCCGGGCACGGACAAAACGGCAGTTCAACTTTAGCCGCAAGCGGCGCGGGTTCGCCTACACGTACTGCCAGTTTTTCAGCCACTGGTAGTTTTTGGGCAAACGGGCCCATGCCTCGTCCATCATACTATCGAGCTCTCTGGCCTCAGCGAGGTCGAGCTGACGGCGCTCTTTGACGGCCTTTGCCACGTTGTCGACCTGGCGGGGGCTGATGAGGCCCGGAATCGGTATTATGTGGGGGTTGCACAGGACATAGCGAATGGCCATGCGGGCGCGACGGTCGTCTTCGTCGGCGTTGGGGTCATCGAGCGCGCTGCTGCCTTTGAAGAGCGAATTGCTGGCGAACGGCTTAATGCCGAAGGCGCCGGCGTCGCATTTTCCCAGGGCATCGAAGAGGCTGTCTTTCGGCAGGGCTTTGCTTCTGGCGGTGTACGGAAAGAGGACGACCTCAATCTGGGGGAAGTATTCGACCATGAATTTGAGCCAGCGCCGGTCGTGGGAGGAGATGCCGCCGAACCGGGCCTTGCCCTGTTTTTTGGCTTTTTCGAGGGCGGCGGCGATTTCACAGGCGGTGTCGAAGGAATGTCTGCCGCCCGGCTCAAGGCAGGTAATGCGCCACAAATCGGTGTATTCCTGATTGGACTTGAGCAGGAGCGAATCAATTCTCTGCATGAGCTTTTCGGCGGTTCGGAAGTTTTCGTTGCGGACCTCGCCGCCAGAGAGGGCCAGGTACATTTTGTCGCGGCGGCCGGTGAGGGCCTTGCTGTAGGCGCAGACCTCGGGGATGGAGCAGGCGTCGATATAATTGATACCCACCTCAATGCAGCGGCTGACGACCTCGCGCCGGTTCTGGTCGAAGTCCTGCTTCATTACGTCGACGCGTTTCCAGTGGCCGCCGAGGCAGACTGCGGAAACCATCAGCTCGGTTCGGCCCAGGCGGCGATACTCCATTTCGGGGTTGTAGTTGAGAATGCCGCTGGTATTGGTTTTTGCGGGCTGCCGGGCCGCCAGCGCGCGAGCGGTTAGACCAAGACCTGCGGCGATACCGGCCGCACCGACCGCGGCGTCCCGCATGAATTTCCTGCGATTGATTTTTTCGTTCTGCATTCGGGTTCTCCTACTAATAAGGCTGCAGCCCCGCGGCAGCAGGGTCCCGGAGGCATAATCAACGTCGCCTCTGCCGGGCCATGCCGCCAAAGTCTTTCAAGAGCATAATAGCGGAAAGCGGGGCGGGAGTCAAATTTTTGGCCGGCGTTGAAGGGTGAGGCGATAAAAAATATTTGTTCGAGGGGCCAAGAATGTTGGTCTTTTGCGAGAGCGAGGCGTGATATTCCCGGTCCTTGCGTAAAACGTTTGCGTATCTGGGATTAAGCGGACAATTTGCTTGACTTTGGAGGGCGGAAGTTATATAATACGTTAAATTAAATGGGGGGATAAGAAATGAGAGATTTGTACTACGTATACATCAACATAATCGCGGTTTCGGCGTTGATATTGACCTGTCTGGGCTGCGGATTACTCTGAACCGACGATATCGGAGGCAGCACAAGTCCAAATCATCACACAATGCTCCGGCCTGTCAAGGAGGGGAGGGGCCGGTTCTCTTTAGCGCCATACGGGCGATGCAAAGAAGCAGGGCTACTTTCTATGCCTTCGCGCTTAGCCCACGCCTTGGCCCGCGCAAGTCTTGCCATAACGAAATACTACAACAAATTCAACACCCTCTAAAACAATTAGTATGCTGTCCCGAGATTTGACTTCACAGATTTGATCTTTTCATACACAGATAAACCTTTTTGTTGAGGCCTGCATTAAATCAAGGCGCTTCCCAAAGCGGATTTGGTGTCATTGGGTATCCGTCTGATGCTCGCGTTTTCCGCCGGTTTCTTCACTTTGAAGGTGAGCATGAGCTCCACCAAACTTCTGTACGACACCGTTAGAATCAAAGTGAACGCTTATGAACTGTGAGTAACCCAGCGTATAGTACCAAAGCAAATCGTTATTGGATTTCTTGTTGGGTTTGCCAAGTAATGCCTCCACGTCCTGTGCCGTCATACCAATTTTGAGGCGTGGTGCGAGCTTCTTCGCAGGTTCATAGCGAAAATACTGGTCTGCCTTGAACTCTGCGCTCGCTTTGGCAATTTCTGTTGCTGACTCTGGTTTATTATCCCTAATCAACAAGGCAATGAGCCCAATTATCCCAAGAATAATTATTACTCCAATAATACTCAAATGGAGCTTATTCATTTGCACACCTCATGCAATATTTCAATATGCAGCAATGTTACGGCTTATCATAAACCATTATTGTCACAGGCATAATACCCCATCCTAGTAGCCAGAGGTCATTTGCCCAGTCACCCGCTGTCGATGTAGCCCATTTCCAGGACTGGTTGGCCGGAGCCCCTGGATACGATAGCGGCTCATTTTTTTCACATTAAGTTTGTGTTTCAGTTTCTTTCAAGCTTTACAACTTTATCATTCACATCAAAACTAATTGTAAATACGACCGGATTGTCTCTATATTGATATTGCCATTCTTTCCCATCTTTCAGTTTTTTTTGCGGCCCACCAAGTCTGCTTGCGATGTACTGCTTTGACATGCCGGGACGCAGCAAAGGCCAGACTCTTTCAATGGGGCTCGCGTATTCCGTCCACATAGATTCCACATGTATGACGTTTTCGTTTTCATCCAAGAAGACGGTGAGCATATTCGACCAGCCAACGATATAACTCATGCCAGCATAATATTCAGACTCTGCTTTTGAGTCAGGTTCACCGAGCAGAGCCCGAATCTGTTCTTTAGACATCCCAACCTTCAAATAAGGCAATAGTGTTTTTGCCTGAGTTACACGATAACCTGCTTGGGCTTTAAATTCCTTACTCGCACGTACAATTTCAGGTGGCACACTCGTTCTACCCGACTTTAGCTTGGAGATTCCAAGATACAAAAACAAGATACAAATAGGAAGGAAAAAAACGGCAATTAAAACCAAGAATAATCTTTTCACATACACATACCTGGCCGTTTTATGTCTGTAAATCATCGTACGTTCCTGCTATGCAAATCAACTGCTTATTGCTTATCATAAACCTTTATCGTCACCGGCATGACCCCCGTTCCCGGCAACCAGAGGTCGCTTGCCCAGATCCCTTCCAGACAGACCCTTGCGCAATTTCAGACATCCGATTATAAGAAGCCCGACGACTAATACAACAAGACCAATTAACACAAAAAATGACCAACCCAGAAGGTTATTAACTGAACTGGACGGTTGTGACAACCAGTAAAACTTACAGGGACCATCACTTTGAAAGAATTTTCTTTGCCTACCTGTTTTTGTTTCCATAATGTAGCAATTGTTATCGAATGTTGAAAACACGATATGATGACCATCATCAGACCAACTCAAATTTAAACTTTCTTTGGGTAAAGAGTGTTGCCAAACATCCACTTTCATCTCTTTTGAGGTTACGGGAACGCTACCAAAGCGGAGTTGGTGCTCGACAACTGAAGTGTCTGTTGTATGGACCGTGAATAGATATTTACTATCCTGACTCCAAGAGTCGCCTACTGTCTTTCTCAAATTCTCGCCGTCAATGCCAACAAGGCATTTAATAGTAAAAGGTTTATTGTCGTCGTATCGTCCTTCAAAAAGAATCATAGATCCATCTGGAGACCATCGAGGAGGACTTGTTCTGCTTGGGCTTAGTTTAGTCCAGAGTGATGGTGGAGCTGCCTGTTTTTCTTTTGGGCCAGTTTCCTCAGCTTCTATTATCATCAGAGAATAGCCATCTTGCGAGATTGCATTAGAAGGGCCATAATAATAAGCAATATGCAAGTTATCAGGTGACCATGAAGGTACGCAGATATAGCCTTGTTTTGAAACAAGAGAATTCGATTTGCCGCTTGGTATTTCTGTCAGGATCAAACTGCTTTGATTTTCCTTGTGTGTTACCCATATAATTCTCTTTCCATTATGGGAAACAGCAGCATATATAACATTTTGAGGAATAAGAGAAGTATTGATTTTTAATTTTGTCTCGGGAGATTTTATATTCCCCGTGTACCATTCACCTTCTACATTTTTGTAGATAAAATATCCTTCAGGAACACACTCGAAAAACTCTGCGTCATCGAGCGCTATGGAGGACCAGATATTGTCATCATTGCAAAGGACATTTACAATTTTCCCAGTACTGTCAGAGCAATCAACTAGAAAATTGTCTCTCTGTATTAAACTACTACTCGCCACCGATTGTGGGCATATTATGAGAAAAAACACCACAAAAACAAGCCGGGAAAGAGATGTTTTCATAACCTTACTCTTGCTTTTATTATGGTTTTTCATGGACTATAACCAAAGTCAAAAAGTCTATTCCCCATCTGCTTTGAGAAGCGGCGTTTACCGCATCGTAATAATCCAAATCTGGGGACATCATATTTATTTCCGTTCATACCTTTTTCTTAGGTTTGCGTCTGCCTCTTTAGGAAGCAACATTCTATCCGAAATCCTTTCCAATTTCACCACAAAATCAGGACTGCCAAGAGGCCTGCCGGTTTCCCCGTGCCTGCGCAGTTTTTCGGCCTATGTAGAATCCACAGCCTCTCTAAAAAACTGCGGGCAGTCATCTACTATCTTGTGCAAACCGCAAGTCTTTACCAACGGATCATCCTTGCCGGAAAGATAGGCAGCCGTGCTACTGTATAAGAGCAATATATGCCTCACAGTCCTCGTCACAGAAAAAAGTCTGTTGGCGACGATTACCACGCTGCGTAATGTGATGCGGATATCCCGGAACTGCTACTCGTGCAAGTCTTGCCATAAGGAAATACCACAGCAAATTCAACACCCTGGCAAAAAATTGGTATGCTGTCCCCAAATTTACAATTGTTAACCCTTTTTTAACGACACCCTACTGTGCGGATATATCTTCGAGTCTTATCCAGTCAAAACCGACTCCAGCACTCGCTGAATTACTACTATGTCTGAGCCAAACTGTTATAGCCTCAGTCCCTTCTGGCAATGTAACATCAGCCGAATGCTCTACATAGTTTCCTTTTGTTGTAATCCCAGGGCCATATATTGCTATCCGACCTGCCTCCAAACCACTACTACCATCTGGAAGAGGTTCTAACCCGGCAAATTGATTCGTCGTCAGATTTTTGCCATCTGCGCCATTGGGGGTCAGATGTAACGAAAACGTCCAGTCGCCATCGTTTGCGTCCATTTCGAATGTATTCAAACGTGCTGTCAGCTTATACTTATGGCCAGGAGCCAAACCCAAAAACTTCCTCCAAATACCGACCGTGCCTCCTCCTGCCGGAGTCTTTAATACCTGCTGGAAGGGTTTTTTTTCAGGCTCTTCGACAGAATTATAACGAATTCCTTCATTGGCTGTTAATCCCTTGCGCTGACGGCTGACGAATTGTCCTTTTTCGATTGCTTTTCCCACAGACCATGCCTTCCAGTTCGGTGCTACTCCGCTGGTAAATGGAAACCCAAAAAGCTCTTCCTGGGCATTACCAAATAAGCGGATTGCTGCTACACTTGATGGGGTACCATTACGAAAGCCGACCATCCATACATCCAAATCGTTAATATCATAAGCCACTTTTTCTCTACCAAGCTCAAAACGAGATGGACTTCCATCTATGATTCTCGTACTTCCATCTATCATTCTCCTACGGCCAGAATCGTTTTTGTTCCAGCGCAATGTGACTATAATACGGTCATAATCTCCGGATGGATTTATCCAGTCAAGGGCAATTTTATCATCCTTCTTATTGTAAGTGCAACTCAAAGATAAAGGAGGCTCCGGAATCCCCAACCCCGTTTCCGTTCCCGCAAGAAAGTACATTTGAGGAGCGCCTGCGATACGGAGGGTATTACCTTTTGCCATCTTGGCTGTACGAGCCGCAATTTTATCGGGGTCTGTCTGTCCGCGATCTCGGCTCCATTCAAACAGTATGTCAGAAGAGTTGACTGCCTCGGCCAGTTTATAGACGACTGCTTCTGCAGACTCACCGGCCAATGTGTCAATCGAGACAAAAAACGCATTTCGGGCACGCATATCACCAAAAACAAGCGTTCCACCGGATGCGGTACCTCTAAAAGGAATATTTGCCATCATAGTCCTACTAGGAGGGCGCACAACTCTACGGTAAAGAGCTGAGAAGCCTAGTATAGAGAGCACAAGCAAAATTACTGACTTAACTGAAACCATTGACCTATTCATTTTGATAGCCCTTAAATCTACGGACACCATACTTATTTTCGTTCATACCTTTTTCTTAGGTTTGCGTCCTGCTTTGCGGTTACTGCGAGGGCCGAATGGCCTTGTCCCTGGCCTTCAAATAGAAAATCAAGGTAGAAACAGCCACCACCAGAGCGATTCCCGGCCACATCAACCATCTGTACGTTGATTTGCTCTGGGGGAACGCAACATTCCAGTCTTCGAACGCAAGATTCCAGTCTTGCTGGTTCTTTTGCCACCACGCCAGGCATTCCGCCGCGCTGGCGTCTATTGCTACCCGGCCGCCTGTCAAATAGGAGAACACCGGGACAAGAGCCTTATCTCCAGCTTCGATCTTCTCCAACAGACAGGGGAATGCGGCCACGCCGAGGCCCCTAATCGCTTTTAACTTCTTGTTCGCCTCCTCTGTCTTGCCTTCAGAGCCCAAGGATTTCCATTCTGAGTACAGTCTCTCGAATTTCAAGCGAGTATGCTCGCGCGCCCTCGGCCACCACTCAGCCAACAGTTCCGCCTGTGCTTTGCAGCCGCCTACATACCCCGGCGGCTGCTCGTACTCTTCGAATCGCTTCTTGGTAATCGCAGCCATCGCGTCGCCGAAGGGCCACTTACCTTCTGTGACTTCTTTCGCCAATAGCGGCACAACAGGTAACCCCAAGTCAATTATCGCGCGGTAATGTTCGTTCCCTGTAAGATCTGATAGCCACGTGTTTTTGACTACAAAGTCACCCCATGCTTTCCTTCTTTTGTTGAACTCAGCTTCCACATCTGCCCTGTTAGTCGCGGCCCTGCATGGCAACCATGGCCCAAGTACAACGAAAGCGACTAAGCCCAAAACCACTTTACGTCTCGCCGATTCAACTCTCATGACCTATCTCCCAACATCTACTTGTAGAACCTGATTGGCGTGCCATAAAGCGTAGAGTTTGCCTGGTTCCACACGTGTTCGAACCTCACCATATAGGGCTCCGGGCAGCCCAGGAGCCAGAAAGCGAGCCAGAGCAGGAACAACATGGGAATTTTGTTAAGCATGGTTCTGACCTCCAAATAATTGTAAGATAAGTGTGTTTTGTTTTTGAACGGGTATCGCATAGCCCCCGTGAAGCCGTACCTGGGTATGGAGCCGCCCATTCGTAAGCTCTCCTGAAAACCGCTGCCGGTTTACCGGCTAATCACTGTCTCTTATAATTTACCTCCCGCCGGCTCGGTTCTCAATTAAAAAACGGGAAAGAATCTTAAAAAATCGAAAAATTTTCGCACCCGTCCCGGCCAACAGTGTGAGAGGATATTTCGTGAATGGGTGCGCAACAGGCAGCGGGAGGCGGCTATAAGAACTGACTCCAGCGTGCTCAAGGTTTGTCAAATACCATTTTGCGTTAGGTGAGGGTCGGCGGGAGCAGTTTATTCGTTGAGCAGATTTATTCGCAATCAGGCAATTTATTTCTTGACCGCCGGTTCAGGACACGTATAATCGCATTGTTTTTTGGGGATATAAAAAAACGGCAAGCCTTTACGGCTGTTCGGGCAGACCCTGTGGGTGATCGCAAGTTCAGGCTGTCTGTGCCATAAGTATCAACGTTTCCTTCTGGAGGGTATAGAAATGAGAAGAGAAAAGCTCACAACGGCGGCAATATTCTTTCTATTTATTCCTGCGTGCTGGTCTGCAAACGCGGTGTTTGCGGCGGATGCGGTCATAACGGCAGTGACACCCGACAGCGGACCACAGGGGACCTACATGAGAATAGAGGGCGTCAGCTTCGGCGCTGCGCCTAACAGCGTACTCTTTAGTGGTACGCCGAGCGATACAATCGTGTCCTGGAGCGAGACAGAAATTTTCTGCAGGGTGCCGGAGGTCAGCGGCGAGGTTTCCGTCCGGGTCGAGCGGGATGATGGGGCCATAAGCAACAGCGTGCTGTTTACGGTGACAACTCCCGATGTAATTCAGGTGGATTTAACAAATACGACAGGGATTGAAAACGGCAGCGCCGTGTATCCTTTCAGCAGGGTCCAGCGAGGCATTGACGGCGCTTGCGATGGCGGCGAGGTAATTGTCGCGGCCGGCACTTACACCGGCGACGGCAACCGTGACATCAAGTTCGCGGGCAAGGCCATCACCGTCCGCAGCAGCGACCCCAACGACCCGCTTGTCGTCGGCGGCACCATTATTGACTGTAACGCCAGCCGTAACAACCAGCATCGAGGGTTTATTTTTGAAACCGGCGAACACCCCAATTCAGTAATTGCCGGTCTGACCATCATCAATGGCTACCTTCAGGCGTCGCCCGGCGGGGCAATCTACTGCAACGCGGCAAGCAGCCCCACAATCAGTAAATGCGTTATTGCGAATAACTTTGCGCAATTTGGCGGAGGCGTCGCGTGCGGCAGCGGCAGCAGTCCTGTTATTACAAACTGCATAATACGCGGCAACGCCTGCCTGCTCTTCGGCGGAGGAATCTATTGCATCGGTTCGGCCAATCCGACAATCAGCAATAGTACGCTCACCGGAAATAATGCTGTCTTTGGCGGTGCGGTGAGCTGCACGAGCAGCAGCACGCCGGAGATTATCAACTGTACCTTCACAGGCAACACGGCATCCAGCACCGGCGGCGGGATGTATAACTTTAGTCGCCCGAGGCTGACCAACTGCATTGTCTGGGGCAACGCCGACAGCAGCGGAATGGTCGAGTCGTCCCAGATTTATAATAGAGTCGCCGATGTCAACTACTCTTGCATTCAGGACGCCGAGCCAAATGACTCGTCCGCATATCCCGGTATCGGCAATATCGATGACGACCCGCTCTTTGCGGAGCCGGGTTACTGGGGCGACGTTAATGACGTGAACATTGTCGTTGAGCCGGATGATGCGAATGCCGTATGGGTGGAAGGCGATTATCATTTGCTGGCGGTTTCGCCGTGCATTGACGCGGGCGACCCGTGCGGCCTGTATGAGGGCCAGGTGGATATGGACGGGCAGCAGCGCGTGTTCGCCGGCCGAGTGGATATCGGCAGCGACGAGGCCGCTCCCGACATCGATGTCCTGCCGCTCGACTACAGCTTCGGCGATGTCGAAGTGGGATCGTCTGCGACCGCGATGGTTACAGTCTCCAACGTAGGTAACGGGAACCTTACTCTAAGTGATATCACTTTTCAGGCAGGGGGCAGCGATGATTTTTCCGTTTCGGCGGGTCCGCCGTTGCCCGCTGTCGTTGAACCTGACGCAGTCATAGACATTGAGGTTACCTACAGTCCGTCCGTCCCCGGGCTATGGTTGGCTGTGCTGGAGATTTTCAGCGACGACCCGGACGAGGGTCTCGTGGAAGTGCAATTGAACGGCTCGGGCGTACCAGGCGAGCTTACTCCTTCCGAACAGATAGCTGAGACGATTGATTTTTTTGATGATTCTGCTGCCGAGGGGACCCTCGTGGGAGACGGGCCGGGGCAATCGGGCGAGAACCGAATGAATGCGCTGAAGAACATGATTGAGGCCGTCCAGGTTTTGATTGACGGCGGGTCATTTCGAGCAGCTTGCGGGCAGTTGTCTGCCGTCTACGCAAAGACCGACGGCATGCCCAAGCCGCCCGATTTCGTGACGGGAGACGCGGCTGCCGAGCTGGCAAGCAAAATCGAGGAACTAATGACAAGCCTCGGATGCGAATGAGCGGGAAGGTGAATCATCGCTGAGAACAATACAATAGTAAGTTGCACGCGCGCAGCTTTATCAGGGATGATGCAAAAATCCACTGCCTTGTGAGCAGGTGACAGCTTCGGCCTGCAGCAAAGCGGCTGGTTTTGGTTCGGTAGGCCTTGCGGGATAGTCCGTTATTGCTGTTTGGCTTAAGCTCGCGTGAGTGCGAGAATACTTCAAGAACATCATTTGCACATTTGCGAAATTTTTTTTGGGGGCAGCATTCTACGCAGCGGCCGTTTCTCGCCAGACCACAAAAGAATGTTCAACCTGCGACAGGTCTTCGATTTGCGCGCCAGAGATTAAACTTTTTCGACCGCTTTGTCCTGTCTTCGAAAACAAACACTCAAAAAAATCCGTGCGCGGGGAGCTTTTTGTCTTGACTTTTTGCGCGCTGGGAGCATAATCGCTTTTGCGTTTGCTCATGCGATGGAGTAGGCAGCGCAATTCAAAAGAAGTGAGCTATTCACACCCACTGTGGAAAGTCTCATGAGGTGGGGCCTGCGAGGATTGAGGAAGTTTTAAATCCCGGCAAATTTCTTCGGAGGAGTCGTAGTATGTCCGGCAAATCATTCTTTTCGATTGCAGTCGTTTCTACACTGGCCATATTTGCAGGCGGAGCAAACGCATTCCAGCAGGCCCACGACCCCACTGTGCCCGACGGCGCTGCAGATGTCGGGGCGGAACTTGTTCTCGGCTGGTTACCGGGCGAAGGGGCGGTTACGCACTACGTTCTGTTGAGCACCGACTACGACAGCGTGAAAAACGGCAGCTTCCGCGCGTGCAAAGCGATACAATCCGGCACTGCGTATAATACCGGCCCCCTTTTATTAGGGGCGACTTACTACTGGAGAATCGATGAGCTCGGCTCCGGCGGTTATGCCCCGGGCCAAACCTGGAGCTTCACCGTGCGAGACAGCGCTGTCGTGGACGATATGGAGTCTTACTCCGGAAACACGGACTACATCTTTGACACCTGGCTTGACGGCGCCGGGGACGTGGACGGTATAGGCGGCAACGGCACCGGCTCATGCGTGGAGCTTTCGATGAGCACTGTGCGCTCAGGCGCAAAGGCCATGCGGTACTCTTATGAGAATTATCGCGACTTCGGCTGGGAGCGCGACGCGAATTATTCGGAGGCGGGCTGCACCTTCGACCCGCCCCAAGATTGGGTTGCCAACGGTGAAGAGGCGCTGGTTATATGGTTCTTCGGCGACCAGGATAATGACATCTCACCGATGTGGGTCGCCGTGAGCGACGGGACCGCTGAGGCGATTTGCCATTATGGCGACTCCGGCGAGGACCCGGAGGACATCAAGAAACAACAGTGGATGTATTGGAACATCAGTCTGTCGGACCTCACTGAGGCCGGCCTGGACTTGACAAGCGTGGTGAGCTTCTCTATCGGCTTTGGGGACCCGGCCGCTGAGAAACAGTACGGCAGAGGCATCGTGTACTTCGACGATATCAGATTGCATCCTGCCGGACATGTTCCCGGTCCCGGCGCGGTTGCCGATTTTAGCGGCAATTACGTTGTTGACGTTCAGGACATTCAGATATTTTCCGCTGAGTGGCTGGATAATGGAAGCGTCGGCGCAGACCTCTGGGCTGATAACAGTGTTGATTTCAGGGATTATGCGGTCCTTGCCGGTAACTGGCTCAACAATAAAGCGGGGCGTTGACCGGCCTGGAGGAAGCAGACCGACCCGCCCACACGCTTGTTTTTCATGCCGCAACTGGTTCATAATCGTGCCGGTCTTGCCTGCGTACCAATAAAAGCCTTCGATTCGATGACGGTTTTTCGCACTTAACGGCGGCGGAATTATTGTGTGGCGGCGGCTTGTCCGGATGCGGCGACGGTAAGAAAAGGTCCCGGCAAGGCTCTAAAAAAATCCGAGATAGTTGCAATTTCAGGGCTTTTGGTTTATCAGTGTAATAAAGGGTCTGCGCGGGGCCGCCGGACGCTGCATATAATAATGTCAGCGAATATCAGGCAGCAGGTTTCGCGGGGAACGCGGGAGACATCACACGCAGCCCTGAGAATTTGCGCAAGCGGTTATATGATAAGGAGCTTTAGCAATGCCCAAAGAAATGAGTTCATCTAATGTTCGCAAGGTGAGTTTGAGCCGGCGTGAGTTTCTTGCGGGTACGGCGGCGGCAGCGGCGGGCTTTACCATTGTGAAACCTTCGCACGTGCGTGGGACAGAGGCCAATTCACAGGTGGAGGTCGGCTGTATCGGGATGGGGGGACGCGGGACGCTGATTGCGGGGCTGCTTAAAGAGCACAAGGGCTACCGGGTCACGTCGGTCGCGGATTACTTCGCGGAGGTTGCGGAGCAGGCGGGTGAGAAGCTCGAGATTGCGCAACAGCGGCGGTTCAGCGGCCTGTCGGCCTACAAGAAGCTTATCGAGAGCAAGGTTGACGCCGTATTTTGTGAGACGCCGCCGTATTGTTTCCCCGACCATGTGAGCGCGGCGGTAAATGCGGGTTGTCACGTGTATCTTGCCAAGCCGGTGGCGTGCGACGTGCCGGGGTGTCTGACCATCGGCCAAATGGGCAGGAAGGCCGCGGAAACGAAGAAGGTTTTCCTCGTTGATTTTCAGATGCCCACGGACCCATTTATTATCGAGGCGGTCAAACGCGTTCGGGAGGGGGACATCGGGCGGGTGGCGATGCTGAATTCGTTTTATACCGACGACGGCTTCAGGGACCCTCCGAAGACGGAAAGCATTGAAAGCAGACTGCGGAATCTGATATGGGTTAATGACGTCAATCTCGGCGGCGGAATGATTGTCAATTGCGATATTCACGCGGTCGACGCGGCGCTTTGGATTGCGGGCGGCAGGCCGGTAAGTGCGATGGGGTGTTCGCGGGTGGGGAAATCCGGCGCGCATGGCGACACGGCGTATGTCTATTCGGTCACGTACCAGTTTGAAAACGGGCTTATAATGAATCATCTGGGAGAGCACCTGAGGAACACAAGGGACTTTAGCTGCGGCTGTTTTGCGTACGGGCCGGATGGTTATCTGGAAGCGAACTATAACGGCAAGGCGTGGATTCGGGGCAACAAAAAGGCGTATCGCGGCGGAGAAGTCAAGAACCTTTATGTCGACGGGATAAAGCGGAATCTCGATACGTTCTATAACAGCATCGTGGGCGGAGTGTACGATAATCCCACGGTGCAGTCCAGCGTCAACAGCACGCTGACGACGATTCTGGGACGCGAAGCAGCCCGGAGAAATACGATGCTGACGTGGGATGAAATGATTAAGGAAAACAAGAAGGTCGAAGTGGACCTGTCCGGGCTGAGGGCGTGAGGATTCGAGGTAGGGCAAATAACTTGCGGGCCGTGTCGGGAATCAGCAGGCCGTCGGTAAAAAGCTTTATGCGGGCCGGTGCGGGCGGCCGGCGGGGCGAGATTAGAAATTTTTCCTGCTCGGCTCGGGCCTGGTGATGTTGAGGCAGAGAATGGCGTAAAACAGGAGAAGGCAAAATGAAAGCACTTATGCTTCCTTTGGTGTGTGTGGGCGTTGGAGCTATACTCGCCACCATAATTTTGGCCGCGGTTGAAGCAAGGCGTATGGAGAAAGGCAAACCCGCCATAGGCAAGAGCACAGCCGGGCCGGAGGCCGAGAAATAGCACCGATACATTTCGAGCGGTGTCGAGCAGGCTCAGTACGAAGATGGCTTTGGCGCGGGGACGGCATCGGGATTATCCTTTTCGCAGCCGGGGCGGATAGTTGAAGGTCAGCATTAAGGAAATTATCATCCGCGAGCTTTGGCGCTGAGCATCGCCCGCGGGGTCGCAATATATGTTCGGGAGAATGGATTGGGATTGTCAGGAGAGCCGAAATGAGCGATTTATTCAATCTCGAAGGGGACGTTGCGGTTGTAACCGGCGGTTCGCGCGGTTTGGGGTATCAGATGGCGAGGGCTCTGGCCGAGGCTGGGGCGGACGTGGTTATAGGCAGCCGGAGCGAGCGGGATATCGGCAAGGCCGCAAAGGAAATATCCGAGGCAACGGGGAAAAAAGTGGTCGGCCGCACCCTGGACGTAACGGAGCGAGGCTCGGTCGAGGCGCTCGTTTCGCGAACGATTGAGGAATTCGGCAAAATAGACATACTGGTCAACAATGCCGGCGTAAATATCCGCGCGCCGGTCGGCCAAATAAGGGACGAAGACTGGAATCTGATTCAGCAGGTCAATGTTACGGGCGTGTTGTACTGCTGCAGGGCGGTCAGCGGGTATATGATTGGGGCGGGTTACGGGCGGATTATAAATATCGGGTCGACTCTGAGTCTGGTGGGGCTGGCGGACAGGTTCAGCTATACGGCGTCCAAAGGGGCGGTGGTGCAAATGACCCGGACTCTGGCGGTGGAACTGGCGGGGACGGGCGTCACGGTAAACTGCATCTGTCCGGGGCCTTTTGCCACAGAGATAAACAGGCCTGTGATGGAAGATGCGCAGGCAACGGCGAGCCTGCTGGAGAATGTGCCGATGAAGCGGTGGGGGCAGTTGGAGGAGATTAAGGCGCCGGTCGTATTTCTGGCGAGCCGGGCGGCCAGTTACGTTACAGGGGCGATTCTAACGGTGGACGGCGGCTGGACCGCATGGTAGCTTGCGCAAACAGGAACAGGTTGTCGTTTCTTCAACAGCGGCCCTGTTTCCATTTGTGTCCAATTAAGCCGGCGTGCGCCGAGCAATAACAAATAGCGGCAGAACATCTACGTATTGCGGAGGCCAAACACCTGTTTTTGCTCGTCAAAAAAAAGTTGGTCTGTCGATTGAATCGCATCGGGTTCGAGGCCGAGCAGCTTAAGCGGATTATAGAAACCGAGAGCAAGCAACTGCTCCGGAGAAAGCAGCTTTAGCGAGGCCAGATAATTCATACATTGGAGCATCGTGGCGGACGAACCGACGAGATAGCCGGTGGCAGGGTTATAAATCCTGCCGCTTTGGTCGAGAATAACGTCGTTGCCGAGGGCCTTATAACGCCCCGGAGGCATACCGGCAAGGGGAGAGCTGTCACTGACGACGATGCAGCGGGAGGCGCCCTTGGCCCTTATGAAGGTTTTCACAAGACCGGCCGGCAGATGGCAGCCGTCGGTTATGAGGGTCGCGTAAAGGTCGTCATTACACAGGCCGGCCCAGATGGGATTGTCATGCCGCGGCAGATTCGCGGGGACGCCATTGCCGAGATGCGTAAGCGATTTGGCGCCTGCCTGATGGAGGCTGTGGAGGTCCGATTCGCCGGCCATGTGATGACCGAGCGAGACCGATATGCCCCGCTGTGCGGAACACCGGGCCAAATCCGGGGCGCCTTCCACATCGGCGGCGATGGTTATCATTTTGACTTTTTGTCCCGCCAGCTCGACCAGCCGGCTTAGATACTCTACGCTCGGTTTGGTAATCCACTGTGGGTTGTGCGAGCCGCGTGCTCCCTCCTGCGGCGAAATGAAAGGCCCTTCGAGGTGAATGCCGAGGAGACGCCCGCAAAACTCCCGCCTTTGCGATACTCTGGCTATTATCGGCAGATTTCGTTCGTAAAGCTCCGTCGGGCTTGTTATCAGCGTGGGCAGGAATGCTGTGGTTCCCGCTTGCGATATTGCCCGGCAGGCCAGCGCAAAATCGTCTTCCGTCAGGTCGGGGCTCGAGAAATCAACGCCCTTGTACCCATTAACCTGCAGGTCAACCAGTCCCGGTATCTTCATAATCTACTTTTTTTCTATCGCCTGTCGAAAGCAAGGAGGCGGCTGCCTCGTCCAGAAATATTTTACAGTCCGGATGCGTCTGCAGTATCGAGGCGGGGCACATGTTGGTTACTTTTGCGTCAAGGGCGTCCCGGACGGCCCGGGCCTTGCGCTGGTCGGGCGCCGAGACAATTATGCAGGCGCTTTTGATAAGCTGTCGAATGCTCATCGATACGGCCTGTTTGGGGACATCTTCGAGCTTGTTAAACCAGCCCTCTGTCACCTGCTGCCGGCGGCATCTTTGGTCGAGTTGGACTATGATGAACGGCTTTTGTGTCTGGAAGTCGGCAGGCGGGTCGTTGAACGCCAAATGGCCGTTCTCTCCTATGCCGACCAGCGCCGCGTCGATTGGGTGCGCGGCGATGATTTTGCCGAGCCTTTCACATTCGGCAAGGGGGTCAGCGGCGTCTGCGTTAATAAAATGCACGGCCTTGAGTGTGCCCACCTTCTCCAGAAACCGCTCTTTCAAGTATCTTCTGAAACTTGCCGGATGGTCCTCGTCCAGGCCGATATACTCATCCAGGTGAAACACAGTCACCCTGGACCAGTCAATCGTCCGGCATCGCGTGAGGCTTTTTAGTGTTTCGAACTGGCTCGTTCCGGTCGCCAGAATAATGTTGGCCCGGCGTTTGCCGGCGATGGCCTTTTTTATCTCTTGCGCGGCTGCCGCGGCTGCCGCCCGGCCCATCTGTCTTTTGGTCTTGAAAACGAACGTCTCCATTCCCAGGCCCCAAGCTCATAACACACGCAGTTTGGACATTCCAAGAATACATGCACTACATAGATATTACCTGTCTATCATAGATTTGTCGTGCGAGCACTTGCAGATTCTTGCATCTTTTGTGCAGCCGCCGGTTCGGTTCGGTCAGGATTGGTGGGCATGAAGCCCAACCCACAGTCTAATTCCAATATGAAGTTCGCGTGCTCCCATCCACATTCATGAGGGACTCTTCGGCTTCTATGAAATCTCAGAAAGCAAGGCTTCGATTCTGGTTCTGAGGTTTTCTTCATTGGCGGCCACCAAGCCAACGTGCGCATATCTTAAGATACCTTCGGCAATGATTACGCATTGTGGAATAGCATCGACTCTGTATGCCTTTGCAACTTCGCCATCACGATCCAGCAGAACCGGCATGCTGAAGTTTCTCTTCGTCCACAGCCTGGCGACGATTTCCTGGTCCTCTTGTATGTTGATACAGTACACGGCTACAGATTTATCCTGAGCTTTTGCCCACTTGTGAAGGTTTTCGTATCCCGGCAAAGCGGCAAGGCACGGTCCGCACCTACTTGCCCAGAACTCGAGAACAACGACGTGGGCCTTTTCCTTCGACAACGTAAATTTTCCATCATCGAGCTTATCAAGTGTGAAATCTGGTGGTGTCTTTCCTTCAAACTCGGCAACTGGGCAGGTCGGCGACATTATCTGAGAGAGATATTGCTTAGCTTCCGAAGAGAACGGCGACTTAAAGCCGGCATCCATATAAGACCGTGCAGCTTGTAACGCCCGCAAACGACGCGGTGAGAGGCGCCCCGGGTCGAAGCGACCTTGTCGATCTGTCGCTTGCCAGACAAGTTGACGTACGGCGTTGTCTAAACCCATTTCAATCATACCGACGCCGCCGTCAACATCATCGTTGCGCAACTTGATTAGAAGTGAGACGTCCTGCTTCAACTGAGAGGCTATGATATCAGTCAAGTAGGACTTATACCGATAACCGACATAGCCTGCTAATAGACAGCCAAGCAGGAAACCTCCGAGCAACATGAATACGCCCCAGATAATACTTCGCTTACGCATGAAAACCTCCACATCCATCTAAGCTGAGATTTCCCACATACACGCCTTAATAACACCGCTGCTCCTTCCGTTTTCAATAACTAACAAATCCATCCTAAAATTGCAAGGATTTTAGGTCAAACTTGATTCTCAGAGCGTCCGTGTGTCTTTGGCCCAGGGGTTGGCCAATTTGTCATGACTAAAAGCAAGTTCAGTGGGCGAGAGGTCTACTTTGCCTGTCGCCAGAACACAAGGATGAGAACGCCGAGGGCTACGCACGGTACCCCATCACCGAGAAACCACACAGGCGGCATCCCCGCTGCCAGTCCTACTACCAGGCAGACCACACCCAAGAACACCGCGGATAGGCCGGAGAACGGCACCAGCACGCCGTACTTGGTGGGATTAAGGGCCAGAATGACAAAAAATGCCCCCACCCCAACGTAAGTGGCCGACATCACACGAACAGCGTAGAGGACCAGCGGCGAATCCGGAAGCGATTGGACCCCAAAGAATTTGGCAATGGATTCGAATGCCGAGAGGGGTAAGAACATACCGAATACCGATAGCAGGCACAAAACACCGGCCGCCCAAAGACAAATCTTTAGTGCACGCATTGGCCACCCCTTTCAATAAATAGCAGCCTTTTAGTTATTTGCTTTTCACGGTCTGGTTCAACTCAGCGATGCCAAGCACGGCTCCTTCTAATTCTTGGGATCAAGAAAGGTGTGTTCTGTTCATATTCAAGATAGTCGCGTCCAAAGCGAAGAGCCAGTTCTTTTTCTTCAATGCCTCTGACATAGCCCGTGACGGCGATGATCTCAAACAAGAAACAAATCAGCCCGACCGTGAGATTCGCCAGGAAAGTCCCGAAAGCAAAGAGATACAGAATGGTGCCAAGGTGCAGGGGATTTCGGCAGTATGCGTAAGGTCCGCTGGTGATTAGTTTCTGTGTTGGAGCAAGAGGCGTAGGCCCGCCCCGGCCGACAGTCCATTGCGTCCAGGCAGACCACAGCGCAATCAGCAGGCCAACTGTTCCTGAAATGCCGGCCAGGGTCAATTCCACCGGTCGTGTACACGGAATTGAGACCCACCTGTTGAAGAATCTGGCGACGAACAGGTAACCGCCGGGAAGAATCACTAAAAAGACGATGCATCCTGCGAGAAAACACAGTACGCTGCGAGTCATCGAGTATCTGGTCTTAGAAACGCCAACTAAAAACTTTGGGATTTTGCTCATTATAATTATGGTAATAGAAATACGTCGAGCATCACAAGCTCAAAACCCTATTTACTCCCAATTGTCTCTGCCAATTCAGCGATGCGAAGCTCCAGCCTTTTCGCTTCTGGTCCAATAAGGTGTTTGCTGAGCACTACCCACCCCAAGACCTCGAGAACGCCTATCAATAGGATGCACCAGACAAAGATGGCCGCATACATGACCTGGTCCCTGGTCTGTTCGAGAGCCAGGGGCAGCAGAACCATGAGGATACTGCTCAGAAGGCAGAAAACCGCTATCGTGAGCCACGAGGGCATGACGGGGTCTTTGGCAGCGATTACGTGCCACGGTATCCCGGCAACTGCCGCAACCAAAAGCCCAGGCACGAAGGCCAGCGAGCCAGTTTGTCGAAGTGTTTTTCACAGCTATTGCTTTCCTTGGACCAGTAAAATCCTTCCAAAATTCTCCCGACTTTTTTACAAGCGCGTCTTTGCGTAAAAGCCCGACCAAACTCATATATATATGTCTTTGCGCCGGAAGGTGAATATTGACGAGATGAACACAATGGCAAATACGGCGACCAATATCCCCATATCGGGCCAGCATATAGCCTGGTGTTTGAAGACCTTGCTTGCGTCACAGTAGTGGAAGAGGGTAAAAAACTTCAGAAGAGGGTATTGTTCCAACATAGTCGCGACTAAATTGAAAATCCATAGCGAAAAGAATAATATCATTGTGACACCGACTGCACGCCGCTGCACGTTGAATACGCATGAGAATAACAGCCCCATACTACCTATCGTCGCTATGCATATCGTGCCGGTAAAGAAGGCATAAAACATCAGGTGTTCGTCGACTTTTTCTCCAATCCGCCACATGCCCAGATATAGACCCATAAAGGACGCCGTCGCCAGAAATACGAGCAGCGTCAGAAAACCGGCAAACTTGCTTATAATATATCGCGTTCGAGTTACAGCAGTGGAAAGAAGAATCTCAAGTGTTTTCTTTTCTGTTTCCTCGGCCACCAGCGACCCGGCGTACAAGCAGGAAAAAATCCCAGCGATGAAAAGCCAGGTCGTATTAAAAAACTCGACTGTCAGAAATCCTTTGAGGGTCGTGAAGTCAATAATCTCCTCACCCAAAAACGCCTTCAAAAAGGCCGGCATCATTTCAAAATAGTCCTTCAATGCCTGAAGTTTACCGAACGACGGATACATCACTACGAGGATATAGGCGCACCCAAAGAGGCCTATCGCAAACAAAAGCGAGTCAATGCGCTCACTTTTCAGGTACCGCAAATAAATTCTCATTCCGAGTAATACTCCATGAAGATATCTTCGAGGGAGGCGTCCTGAAAGGACATATTCTCCACCGGATGTTCAGATATTAGCCGCAGAACACTGTTTATATTCGCACCGACCCACAACCGGACCGTGTTGCCGTCTTTTTCCACCTTGCGGACGCCGTTCAGCCTGAAAATCGACTCGTCCACCTCCTGCTTAAAACTAATCTCAACGGTTTTCAGCCGGAACTTTTTGATTTCGGATATCTCGTGAGTCGCAACCAGCTTACCTTCCTTTAATATCCCGACGCGGTCACAGACCTTTTCCACCTCGGACAGAATATGGGATGAGAGAAAGATGGTTTTGCCGCGGTTTTTCATTTCCGCCAGTAATTCATAAAACCGCTGCTGCATCAAGGGGTCCAGACCGATTGTCGGTTCATCAAGAATAAGTAATTCCGGGTCGTGCATAAACGCCTGTACAACAGCGAGTTTCTGTTTGGTACCGTGCGAATACGATTTTATCCGCTTCGATATATCCAGGCCGAAGATTTCAATCAGCCTGTCCCTGAGCGGCGGTTTCTTATAGCCTCGAAGCGCTCCAAAAAATCGCAGATATTCAAATCCCCTCATTTCTTCATACATGCCGTATTCGCCGGGTAAGTACCCGGTCCGCGCTCTTATTTCGGATGAGTGTACGTGCGAGTCCAGTCCGAACAGGCGGGCATGTCCGGCGCTGGCTCGTATAAAGTCAAGAAAGATTCGTATGGTCGTCGTTTTCCCCGCTGCGTTCGGCCCCAAAAAGCCAAAAACCTCTCCCTGTTTTACCGTAAGATTGAGACCCAAAACCCCCAACGACGAGCCATAATATTTCGTCAAACCGGATGTTTGAATAGCTGCGGAATCTGATTGATTCATAGCCGGTGTTCTAACCTGGGATTACTCATTTGTCAATTCCGGAAAATATTCTTATACGTCTGAGCTTGTGAACACCCAATCGTCTGGGCAGGCTACATCAATGTTTACAGCAGACATATTTTCTCTATCGCGCCCCACGGCCATCATAAATGTCCAATCCTATGAACCACCAAATACTTACATCCATTATGCAGGGTATCGCTTTGGCTATAATCAGAGCGAGAAACATCGCGGTGGCCTGAACCAAGTTCACATCTATGAGATCAAACTTTTTCACTTGCTGGTCCATATCTTGCAAAAGTCCCATTTTTATGATCTCCATAGGTGATTATTTGAACATATCCGGGCACACTGCGCTAAAACACCTTATCCTCATCTGCGGGACTATGCGTTGCCGACTCGTAGTCATTTGCCTTTGATTGTCTCGGCCAGTTCGGCGATGCGAAGCTCCAGCCGTTTCACTTCCCTTTTGATGCTATTGTCACTGATCATCTGCCACGAGAATATCTTCATCAGACCAATGCCATGAACAAAGCAGATGAACAGAGCGGCGTACATAATCTGGCACCGGGTATGGTCGGTCCCGAAGAACCGGATGCCGGTATAGGCAGCGCCGCAAAAGAAAATGATCGCAAAGGCCCAGACCATGATAGCGAACGAGGCCATCTTTTTGCTGTAGAATTCCTTTGCCATCCAGAGTACGCTTCCTTCCCTTGAGTCGTCGTATGCATCTTCACCCATCTTTTTCATCAATTCGTCGTCCATCCCATTTCTCCTAAAGTTCATTCGGAATGTTTTTGCCAAAGTTCTTTTAGTTCTTTTCTTGCATTGTGCAGGCGGGATTTGACAGTCCCCGTCGGGATATTTAAGGCCGCGCTGATCTCCGGGACGCTAAGCTGTTCAAAATAATACAAGCTCAGAACAAGTCTTTTTTTCATATCCAATTTTTTTAGCAATTCTTTAGCGCCGGTGTCTTTCTTTTGTTTTTGCTGCGGGTCCTGAATATCTTCGATACTTACCCGTCTTACAGCCCTGCTTTTGTTTATCCAGTCGATTGTTTTGTTTGTTGTTATTCTGTACGCCCAGGCTTTGAAATCCACAGCATCGTGCAATTTCCTCAATCCTTTTATTATCCCGAGCCAGCTTTCCTGAGTAACGTCCCAGGCGCCATCTGTGCTTCCAGTTAACCGATAAGCGTACTGCCAGAGCCGCTTCTGCCATCGGCTGACCAGCTTCTCCATGGCCCGCGTATCGCCGTCCTGGGCGTCCATGACCAGCAACTGGTCCTCAATATCTGAGCGTTCGTCCGGCATCCAACTTATTAGTCTTGAGACCGACCCGAATGGTTCATTTTTCTGCGCTTTTTTAACATATCTGCTATCAATCTTTATAATATGCACGCAGGGAAGCTGAAATTAAAGTTGAAAAACGGCTCTGAGGCAAGTATTCTTGGTATCTTGCCGGAGAGGTGTCAGAGTGGCTTATCGAGCAGCCTTGGAAAGGCTGTGTAGGGCTTGTCCCTACCGCGGGTTCGAATCCCGCCCTCTCCGTTATTTTTAGTGGACTCAAGCCGCTAACGCGCTTTGTCCTTTTCCTTTTGTATCTCTTTTTAGCACTGCAGGCAGACCGCGTGGTCTTTGATGTGCCGCACGGATCCATACTCCTCTATCACCCTTCCACAGAAGTATGGTTCAAAGGGGCAAAAGGGGGGTCTTGCACATTCGAGGAGGAAAAAATCTGATTGTACGGCCCGAAAAGTGGGATATTCTGCTTGACGGGAGGGCAGCCAATCTGGTACAGTACAAGAGGTGCAATGTATGCGTTTTGAGTCGGCACGGAGGGTGATTTTTTACCAGTTTCGTGCCGGGAGGTTAGGAGTGAGGCAGAAATTTCTGACGGTGGTCACCTGAGGAGCCATATTCCTGCATTTCAACAGACAAGGACCGAGAGGCTTATTCAAGAAGTAGGTAACGGCAAGCATCGGGAAGGCTGCCTGAGACAGGCGGGAAATAAATGGTGAAGTCCGTCAGCGCCTGTCGGAAACAGTAGATTTTGGTTATGATGAAAGCAAATTGTTACGGTCTTATTTTTTAAGGAGGACAATCTATGTGTCGGAATTTGATTATTTTGGTCTGTTTAGTTTTACTGGCGGGTTCGTCGGGCGAGGTATTGGGCGAGACGGTGCTGTATTATAGTTTCGACGGCACATTCGGCGCTGATATTCCGGACGGCCTGATGGACGGTACGGGGACCTATACGGCGACAATTCGCGCCGGCACCTCCCCTGCTTCGACTATAAAGTATGGGGAGTCCAATCCCACCTGCAATCATTTGGAAACGTCGGCGGAATTCTACAATGAGATCTGGGATACTGATGCGGGTGATACTTTTCTGATTCCGAATACCGGGGGCCTCAACTTTACTACCTTCGCGGCGTTTACTGTGGAGCTTTTTGTCAACCCGGCAGCCGAAGGCGCAGGCCACGACCGGAGGCTTTTTGCCGAGGAAATCTACGCCTACATGTATCTCGACGCCGGTAATATGCTGCATGCGATTCGCAAGTGGGGCGGAGGTAAGTGGAACGAGAATATTACCGAGCTTACAATGCCCAACTTTCCTGTGGACACCTGGTCTCATGTTGCGATGACGTGGGACAGCGCGGCGGCCGGCGACAAGTTTAAGTTGTATGTTGACGGGACGGAAGTGGGGAGTGCTGTCGGTAAATCGGACGCCACGCTTGATTCGATCGCGGGCTTTGCTATCGGGGGTTACCAGCGTAACACCTATACGACGGCCCAGTTTTTCATGGGTGAGATTGACGAGTTTCGGCTCTCGGACGCGGCGCTTGACCCGAACGAATTCGGGTGCGCGGAGATGATTGGAAAGGCGGCTACGAAGCCGGGCCCGGGCAACCGTGTGGTGGGTATATGCCCGGACGGTGTGGTTCTTAGCTGGACGCCGGGAGCGGATGTGGCGGCGACGGACGGTCACGACGTCTATTTCGGCACAGATTACAACGATGTTAAGAATGCGAATACTTCGTCAGCGGGCGTGTATAGAGGGACGACGGACGTAAACAACTATCCGGAGGCGGGCACGCTTGAGGCCCTTGAATTAGCTACGACGTACTATTGGCGAGTGGATGAGACTGACACTTTGGGCGCTATATTTAAGGGCCCGGTGTGGAGGTTTACGACTGAGGACGGCAACGCGATTGACCTGAAGCCGGGCGACAGCTACAAGGGTGTGGATCCGGCAGCGGTCCTTAGCTGGACGGCTTCCTGCGTTGCGCTCTCGCATGACGTATATCTGGGCACGAGTCTGGAGGAAGTAACCAACGCGATTGACCCCGGTGTTTTGCCGGGCAGGGGGAACCAGACTGAGACGACGTATAATCCGGAAGGTCTTTTGACGCAGACGACTTACTACTGGCGGGTCGATGAGGTTACCTCCGGCGGCACTATCAAGGGCAATGTAATTAGTTTCAAGACAGGCTACGGAGGCCTTCTGGTGCATTTTGACTTTGACGGGGCCGCGGGCAGTGACCTGCCGGAGGAAGTGACGGATTTGACAGGCAGGGCAACGTTCAGGACATACACTTACGCGGAAGGCGCCTCGGTTGAGTATGCCGAGGCTAATCCATTCTACAATACGGCGGGTACGTCAGCCGATTTTACGCCTCTGGCGGGTCTTTTGAGAATTGACCCCTGCACGCCGGAGGATATTTTACGGCTGGACGGCAGCGCATATACGGTCGAGATGTGGGTCAAACCGGATTCCCTCGCGGCGGAGAACATTGCATTGATGAAGAAATACAGTGCGTGGGCGGTGGGCATAGGCAGCCGGCGCATGGAATTTCGGCACAGAGACAACCCGCTGAGCGGCAACCGCGAACTGGCGGAGGGGGAGTGGACGCACGTGGCGGTCGTTTTTGACCTGATGAGGCCCTCGGGTCAGAAGCGGATATATGTTGACGGTGTATTAGACAATACAGAAGGCACAAATGCGGCAAATCCCGCCGACAATAACGACCCTGTGAGCATCGGGTACATGCAGCGTCCGGCTTCGACGGGCTACACGCGCGCCCACTTTTTCGACGGCTTGATTGACGAGGTGATGATTGTGGACATTGCGCTCGGACCGGGCGAGTTTCTGCTCTATCCCGACTTTAGATGGGCGCACGACCCAAGCCCGTACCACAGGGAGCAGCGAGTGGACCCAAATGACCCGAATCTGGCACTCGTGTGGGTGCCGGGAGAATCGGCGATTTCACACGAGCTTTACTTCGGGACCAGCTATGAGGACGTCCGTGATGCAACCACTTCCCATGACCCTTGCGGGGTACACAAGGTGCTTTCGGAACCGAACAGTTATCATCTGGGCGCGACGCTCGACTACAGCACGGATTACTATTGGCGTGTGGACGCAGTGGGCGCTGAGACCAGGAAAGGGCTGGTGTGGGAATTCCGGACCCGGAATGAGATTGTCGACCCGAACAGGTGGCTGTGGTACAAGTTTGATGAAACCAGCGGCGGGGTGGTCCATGATTCGTCGGGCCGGGATTACGACAGTTACGACAGTTCCGCCAGTGGTCAGTGGGACCCGAACGGTGGACAGTGGGGCGGCGCGCTTTGGTGCGACGACGACATGGGCCTGTCGGTTTCGCGCGAGGTGCTGAGCAACATTACCAACGGCATAACGGTATCGGTGTGGCTGAGGGACGCCTTTCGGTCAGGCTATGACAACTGGGTGTTTGACGGCGGCAATACCGCAACTTACCGAGTGCAGGCAGCGGTGGTGACTGAGGAAGGCCAGGTTCTATGGCGTGCGGGCAACGACGGGAACGATACGTTAACGTGGGATTTCAACGGCATCGACGCAAGCAGGCTGGAAGGGTGGCACCACTGGGCGTTTGTAAAGGATGAGGCGGCAAAAACTATAAGCATCTACTTCGACGGCGAGTTAGGTGATTCGAACAACCAGGCCGAGAGCACGCTTAGCAACGTGCAGAACGGGGCGTTCAAGGTTGCCGCACTGACCGGCAACAGTTCTGATTTGGTGGGCTGGATAGACGACTTCCGGCTGTACGACTACGCCAAGTCGGACAAGGAGATACTGGCGTTGTACCGTGGCGCCGACCTTGCGCTGGCCTGGAAGCCGAAGCCGTTCGACGGCGAGCGGGATGTCCTGTGGGATACAAAGCTTAGCTGGAAGCCGGGTGATTACGCACAGACAACGGGCGCGCACAGGGTGTACTTCGGCACGAGCTGGGAAGATGTCAACAGCATGACCGACCCGTGCGCCGTTAAGAACCGTGGCGACGAGAGCTACGACCCGGGTATGCTGGAATTGGGCAAGGCCTATTATTGGCGCGTCGATGAGGTCAATGATGCCAACGATAAGAGTCCCTGGAAGGGTCGCGTCTGGAGCTTTACGGCGGCGGATTATCTTCTCGTGGAGGATTTTGAGTCCTACGATCCCTACGTTGAGCTAATAACCGACACGTGGCTTGACGGGGTACGCGAGCTGCCTTACCCGCCGTACTACATTTATCGTAATGGTGCGACAGTGGCGCTGGCGGCTTCATACACAGTGCCGCCCGAGCCGGTCCACCGGGGCAGGCAGTCGATGGCGTTGTGGTATGACAACAGCGGCCTGGAGATGGATGTACCGTATTATTCCGAGACCGAGCGGATATTTGACAGCCCGCAGGATTGGACGGCTGCGGATGTAGAGATATTGACCCTGTTTTTCTACGGTGACATGGACAATGATGCAAATGCGACCGAGCAGATGTATGTGGCCCTTGGAGACGCCGACAGTAATGCGGTGGTTAAGTACGGTTACTATGCCGACGAGGATATGAACGATATCAAGAGGGCCGAATGGCATGAGTGGAATATCGATCCGACAGATTTCTCGGGAATCACCTTGACGGCTGTAAAGAGGATGTACATCGGGTTCGGCGACCGGGACAATCATCCGACGCCTGGCGGCTGGGGCGTAGTATACTTTGACAATATCCGGCTGTATCAGCGCAGGTGTATTGTTTCGCGGCGTGCACCTGCTCTTGCGGCTGTGGACTTCAGCGGTGACTGCGCTGTGGCTTTTGCGGATATCAGAATGATGGCCGTGGACTGGCTGAGGACGGACGTCAACTTTAATGATTTGGGTCTTTCGATGCAGCAGCCGGCGAGCCCTGTGGCGTGGTGGAAGCTTGATGAGAACAGCGGCAATACGGCCAGCGATGCGGTCGGTACGAATCATGGTCAGATAGAAGGCTACTACTCGTGGGTTACGGGCTACGACGGCGTGCACAGCGCGCTGGAGTTCGACGGCGGCAAAGTGGTGGTGCCGGATGCGCCGGCATTACGGCCGCAGACGGCGCTGAGTGTTTCGGCGTGGATCAAATACTCGGCAACTCCGAGCGACGCCCGGGTGGTGGTTAAAGGTGCGGACGTCAAGGAGACGTTTTCGCTCGAGGTCAACTCGGACAGGGGATTTACGTTCGTTATACACGATGTCAACAACGCCAGACACGACCTGGAAAATGACGAAGAACTGTGGCGGAACGAGTGGATTCATTTGGCCGGGACGTACGACGCAAACGTTATAGCGTCTTACGTGAACGGTGAGCTTCAGGACTTTGGCACGATAGGCGCCATACTTCTTTCGCAGGATACGAACGACCTGGCGATAGGCAACCGTGCCGAATCGTCTGCGCGTCCTTTTTTAGGCGCCGTCGATGACGTTCGGCTGTACAACTATGGTTTGTCGGCGGCCGAGGTGAGGTACCTTGCCACCGACGGCACGGGTTTCGTACCTTTGAGGTCGCAGTTCAACCTGCATGGTCCGGTTTCAGACAAGCCGCAAGCGGTTAACTTAAAGGACGCTGCCGTGCTGGCGAGTTCGTGGCTTAAGGAGGAGCTGTGGCCGCCGGTGCCATAATCGTGCCAGCATCGGCGACTGAATACTGTAGCAAGTCCGGCGGCTGTGGCGGTCACCACCACAAGCCCACGTCGTTTTGTGTGTCCGGCAGGGCACACACGGAAAAGGTCTGCGGGCCCTTTGCACTCACAGACCTTTTTGTCATATAGGTTGTATAGCTACGCATTGTCGGAAGATGAGATCATCTGCGAAGCCACTAACGACCCCGCGATAATTCATACGCCTGTCGATTCCCCGGCTAATGTCGTACCCGATGTCATCATAAATCTTAAGGATTTCGCTGTTTTAGGCCAGAATTGGCTTAACGGGTGCGAGCCTTGGTCGAAAAAGTAAAAGTGTTACTGCTTTGATACTGTTTGTAAAAAAAACACGACCCTGGAAAAAACCTCAGGCAACTTTATGTGGTCGCAGAGTCCAGCAGGATTGTGCGAGCACGACGTGGAGACAAGATTGCCGCTGTCGCAGAGAAATCTTGGTTGCAAAAAAGGCGAACAACTCCTCCCTGGCTTGTTCGCCATCTGTTGCGTGTGCAATTTTCAACATGTTGGAAATTGCGTTATTGTGGCTTTGTCAGTTGTTGTCAGCGTCTGCGTCTGATCAAGACCAGACCGCCGAGGCCGAGCAGGAGCATTGTCGCCGGCTCGGGCACCACGGTCAGCACGACATCGCTGATACACCCGTGGAACGAATAATCGAAACCTCCGGAGCCATTACCAACAACCCACTCAGTGAGCTGACCCACAGTCCCGGCGTATGTGACCGTCTGCACGGGAGTGCCCATGTCGTCGTAGTAAAGGTCCCATTGGTCGCCAGTACGTACGACACCCACAGTGTGCCATTGGCCGTCGTTAAAGGTTGTGGTTACCGCCAGTGCCGGGCCGTTTCTTTGCCAATACCCAACGGTGGTACCCTTGTACACGTACAGAGCGCCACGTTGATCGGTGGCCCCGTCGTTGTTTCCAAAGAGGTGGCCCTGCTCGCCGGATGGGTGGTCGTGAGTAGTCATAAAGGTGATAAAGCAGCTCCAATCGGCGGTTTCGGGTACCAACGTGGTTGAACCCGAGCCAAGAAAGTCGGTCTCCTCCATGGTGGCACCGAACTGATAAGAGAGGTCGCCGCCAGTGGGACCCGGCTGACCGACATCGGCGCCATTGTTGGTGAGATTGAGGTTGCCGTTATCGTCGTAGGCTATAGTCCCTGAGGTCTCGTCCAACTTCCAATGGTACACGATGTCGGCTTCAGCCACAACAGCCAAAGCCAGTACAACAGTAAAAATTAGAATAAGTTTGTTCATTAACAACTCCTCCTAGTTAAAGTAATAAAATTAGTTAAAGCGCATCCTATGCACGCGCACATATATTTCCCTTGACGTAATTGCCGGAAAAACGTTACGAAAGCCCTTCTCCTACTCTCACCACGTTTGTTCTCCTCACCTTTTCAGGCTTTGCCCTTTTCACTCTCGTACGGACTCGTGAAGTGGACGCCACCGTTCTTCTTTTTACCCTTTTGCGAGTGGTATGTCAAGGATAAATTGATTTTTTCCTTGTCTTTTGGAATGTTTTTAGTAAAGACCGTTCTGTGTGGTTCATAAGCCCTGATTCCGAAAGACTTTATGGAGGTGGAGCTTTGAGCGTGCCCGATAAAAATTTTATTTAGGGCCACAAAATTTTCGGCCTGTTCTCGCTTGGAGGCCAGCATGGGAACGGCCACAACGGCGTGTTAAAGGAGCAAGACCTTGTGAATTGGAACAGCCCTTGTTTTTCTGCGAAAAACGGCTTCACCACGAGTATTTGTCACAAGTACATGCAGGCGTGCGAGCATTGCAGGCCTAAAGCGGCACAAGAATATGCGATTTCGGATGGCAGCAGGTGGAAAGAGCTTGACACGGGGGCGGCGGTGCTGTAAGATTAAGAAAGTAATGTGTTTGCCGGCAGGCAAGCGAAGTAGCGGCCTTGCCCGGCACCGAAGTGTTTGCAGCAGCCTCCAGGAGGAGCAGGGGTGAAAGAATACCTGCAGTTTATACCCCGCGCCACGGTTTTTGATAACCTCGCCGCATTTTCTGCCAATTGGCTTAAAGATGATTCGAACTGCCGGTCCAACCTCACTGGAACTAGAATGCCCGACCTCGTTGATTATAGGACCCTTGCCGGCTCCGGGCCCAAGAATGCCCACACGAGCGGTTTTTGGAATGAGGGAAATGTTTTGAGTCCCTTTTTTGAGAAAAGGGCTATATGCTGCTATTGCGGCTTTGTTATAATGGAAGGTTAAGTATGCGTTCGCGATTGGCCGTGTTATTCACTGTTGTTTTAGTGGTCTTTTTTGGCTTCTCCATCGGAGAAGCCGCTGATATTGGCCCCGGTACTATCCTGTACTACGGTTTTGATGGTACTGAGGGTTATGACCTGCCCGGCAGCCTCCTGGACGATACAGGCACCTATACAGCCACGATTATCCCGGGCAGCGACGCCGATTCGGCCATCAGATACGCCGCCGCAAATCCCACCTATAACGCCTCCGGAACCTCCGCGGAGTTCTACAACGACAACTGGAACAACTATGCCGGCGATACACTTTTGATTCCGGATTCGGGAGGACTGGACTTTGGCAGCTTTGACGCATTCACGGTTGAATTGTTTATCCGGCCCGACTCTTCAGGCTCGGGCAAGACCCGCAGGATTTTCTCAGAGTACATCTACGCCTACATGTACCTGGATGATGGTGACACCCTCCACGCGATTCGTAAATGGGGACCCGGCGACTGGACGGAGAACCGGACACATCTGGCAATGGACAATTTTCCTCTGGACAACTGGTCCCATGTGGCGATGACCTGGGACGCCGATGCAGTGGGCGACAAGTTCAAGCTGTACATCGATGGTGAGCTGTTTGCCGGCGCCGCCGGCACTTCCACGCCGACGATAGACTCCAGCGCCGGTTTTACCATTGGCGGCTATCAGCGGGAAGACAACTCCACAGCTCAATTCTTCCAGGGGCGAATCGATGAGTTCCGTCTGTGCGACGTGGCCCTCGAACCGGACCAGTTTGTAAACGGCGACCCCTGGCCGAGAGTGCGATTTAGCGAAAGCGACTCAAGCGCTGTGGAAAACAGCGGCTCGGCCCAGATATCCGTCATTCTGAACAAGCCGTCGCCGGCCGCGGTGACGGTGGAGTACGCCGTAACAGGCGGCACTGCTGTCGGCGGCGGGACGGATTACACGCTGGCCGGCGGAACCCTGATGTTCGAACCCAACCAGACCGCGCCTGAAAGTATCAGCATCTCCATTACGGACGATAGTCTGCCAGAAGAGGACGAGACTATTATCGTGAGGCTGTTAAACCCCGTTGACGCCAACCTCGGATACCCGGATGAGCACACATTCTCTATCCTTGACGACGATACCACACCGGCGGTTGAATTCGAATCCGCTCAATCAGCCAACCCTGAAAACGTCACTCCCGCCAGAATTGCCGTGACACTGTCGCGGACATTTGATAATCCCGTCACTGTCAGCTATGCTGTTTCCGGAGGCTCTGCGACGGGTGGGGGCGTGGATTACAATCTTGAGAATGGGACGTTGACATTCGAGCCCTATGAAACCTCCAAAGATATTCTTATTGAAGTCATATCAGACGGTCCCGGCGAGGGGGAGGAGAGTATCGAGGTCAGCTTATCGAATCCCCTCAATGCTGTTCTTGGCGGCAAAGACAAGCACATTTATACGATTCTTGACGGCCTCATCAATTCGGTAGGAATCGAATTTACGTACATTGAGCCGGGAACTTTCGCGATGGGTTCCGGAAACGGGGACTTCGATGAAAAGCCCGTGCACAGTGTCACCATCAGTCAACCATTCTATATGAGCATTTACGAAGTGACAAACGCTCAATACGAGCAGTTCGACCCGAGTCACGCACTCATCGACCATCGCGGCTTCTCGCACCGACCCGATGAAGCGGTAATTTTCGTGAGTTGGGAGGACGCCAATGCCTTCTGCACCTGGTTGTCAGAAAGAGAAAGTCTGTCTTACCGGCTGCCCAGCGAAGCCGAATGGGAGTATGCCTGCCGGGCCGGCAGTACCACAAAGTACTTCACCGGCGATACCCTTGACGAAGACTATTACAACATGCGCAACCAGACCAACACGACGGGGCCAGACCCTCAGCCGCTGGATGTAGGTACGGCATTACCCAATGCCTTCGGCCTTTACGACATGCATGGGAATGTCGAAGAATGGTGCTATGATTGGTACGGCCCCTACGACTCCAACGATAGAACAAACCCGATTCAGTTAAATGAGACAGGCGTAAAAGTATCCCGCGGCGGAAGCCACTCGACCCCTGTCTATTTCCTCCGGTCGGCGAACAGGATGGGTACGGCGCCTGATGACAAGCACTGGCTCATAGGATTTCGGGTGGTATTGGGCGCGCTGCCGGCCACGGAGGCGCTGCCGGCGCCTCCGCTGCAGCGCTATCAGACAAACGTCTCTCAGCAAATCCCCCCCGACATTAGCGACGGTCCTGACCCCGACGTCCCTTACTTCTATGGCCCCAAAAAGTATGTCCATATACCTGCGGAGCTAAGCGGCGGGCCTTTACACACGGAGCACAACCATGTACCGGGGATAGTCGAATGTCCCAACGGGGATTTGGTTGCAATCTGGTACAGCACTATAGGAGAAAGGGACCGCCTGCTTAACGTGGCCGGCAGCAGGCTCAGGTATGGCCAGGACCAGTGGGAGGAAGCTTCGGTGTTCTGGAACGCCCCCGACCGCAACGACCATTGCCCCCAGCTATGGCTCGATGAGAACACAAACACCATTTATCACTTTAACGGATTAGCCGACGCTTACTCGTGGTCTTACCTGGCCACCGTGATGCGCACCTCCACCGATAACGGCGTCACATGGTCAAGACCTCGGTTGATTATGTCCGAGCACGACTATCGCCATATGCCCGTTGAAACGGTCTTTCGCGCCAGCAACGGCTCCATTATCCTGCCCTGCGACGCCGTCCCCGGCGGCAGCGGCGGGACCGCCCTCTGGATAAGTCCTGACGATGGCCTCAACTGGCACGACCCGGGCGGCAAGGCCGCAGGCATTCACGCCGGGGTCGCCGAACTGACTGACGGCCGGCTCCTGGCCTTCGGACGAAGCGACAATATCGACGGGATGATGCCCAAGAGCATATCCTCCAATATGGGCGTGAGCTGGACGTACAGCGCGAGTATTTTTCCTCCCATCGGCAGTGCACAACGGCTGGTGCTTTTGCGCCTTAAACAAGGCCCATTGTTCTTCGCCTCGTTCGGAAGCAACGGCCTGTTCGGCAGTGTCTCTTATGATGATGGCCAGACCTGGACCGCGCGGCGTTTGATAACAGATGACGGGCCAGGTCAACCAGTCGAGACTCTCGATGGAAGTATTTTCACTATGAGTATTGACAACGCGGAACCCAAGGGATACCTGTCGGTCTGTCAGGGAGTCAACGGTGTCATTCATTTGATAAGCAGCCGTCAGCACTATGCCTTTAATTTGAAATATATTGACAGTAATTATGTCCCCTGCCTCGTCGACTTTGAGGACCTTGGGCGATTCAGCGAGTATTGGCTTGACACCGACCCGGACTGCGGGGCCAACCTCGATGGAACCGGAAGGGTCGATTTTGCCGATTACAGCATCCTTGCCGGCTTCTGGCGGAAGGAATGCCCACAGGACTGGCCTTTGGAATGAGGGAAAAGTTCCGGCTCATTCAACCACGAACAGAAACGGCAGGACGCCATTATAGTAAATAGGAATTACTTTTTCCAAAAGGTGAGGAAGGGTATGCGTAACCGACTGACTGTGTTATACACTGCCGGTTTAGCGGTGTTGTTTGGCCTTTCCATCGGAGAAGCCGCCGTATTGTCGGAAAATACGGTCAAGGCGACATTTGTTAACACGGTGGGAATGGAGTTTGTCCCCATACCGGCCGGGACCTTTATGATGGGCGAAGGCGTCAATCCTATCCCCTATTCGGCCAGATATGACCTGACCTACCCAACAAGGTCGGAATTGGTCGGGAAGTACCCTAACGGCGACCCGAACAATTTCGTTATTGCCGAAGACCACACGATTGACGGAGATTTCGACGAACATCCGGTGCACGAGGTGTTCATAACCGAGGCGTTCCACATGGCCACGCGCGAGGTCACCAACGCCCAATATAAGCAGTTCGACCCGTCGCACGGTCTGAACGATGCCAATCCGGTCAGGGCGGTGAGCTGGTACGACGCCAATGCATTTTGTGAATGGCTGTCGGCACAGGAGGATTTGCCATACCGTCTGGCGACCGAGGCCGAATGGGAGTACGCCTGCCGTGCGGGGACAACAACCATATTTAACACCGGCGACACACTGACCGCCGGGGCCAACGCATGGGGACTTTACGACATGCACGGCGGCGTTGAGGAGTGGTGCTATGACTGGTACGGCCCTTACGAACCAAATGCCCAGACAGACCCTGTCGGCCGGGTTGATGGCAGCTTCAAAGTTACCCGGGGCGGGGACAGCACGGCTCATGTATATTTCAGGCGTTCAGCAAACCGGTCGGGCGACCTGCCCGAAGCCAGAAATCCATTAACAGGCTTCAGAGTGGTGATGGGTGAACTTCCCGGTACGGAACCCTTGCCCGTGCCTGAAGCGCCTCTTAACCAGCGAGAGGTCGCCCAGGAGATTCCGTCCGATGTTAACGTGGGACCGGATCCAAATGCGCCGTACTTCGAGGGTCCGAGGCAATTTGTCAATATCCCCGCTGATTCGTACGGTCCGCTGTATTCCCATCATAATCATGTCCCCGGCATAGTCGAGTGTCCCAACGGAGACTTGCTGGCAATATGGTATACGTGCATTTACGAGAAAGGCAGGGATTTGGCTGTGGGGGCCAGTCGTTTGCGTTACGGCCAGAAAGAATGGGAGCAGGCATCACCTTTCTGGGATACACCGGATAGAAATGACCACTGCCCCTCAGTATGGTTTGACGGGGCGGACACCCTGTACCATTTCAACGGTCTTTCAACAGGCGGCGGTTATTCCACGAACGCTATTATTATGCGTACGTCGAAGGACAACGGCGCGACCTGGTCAAGGGCGCGGATTATCGTCCCCGAATACGTGCACCAGCTGCCGGGTGAGCCTGCATTTCGCGCCCAGAACGGGAGCATCGTCTTTGGCGCCGATGGCGGCGCGGGAACGATTGTTTTCACAAGCGATGATGAGGGACTGACCTGGAGCAGGTCGTCCGGTGCGGCGGCCGGAATACACGCTGCCATTGCACAACTGAACGACGGCAGACTCTTGGCTTTTGGCCGGGGTGATAACATAGGGGGCCATTCGCCCAAGAGTATCTCGTGGGACATGGGCGAAAGCTGGACTTACAGCGCCAGTGTTTTTCCACCCATCGGCGGTGCTCAACGACACGCGCTGCTGAGACTTCGGGAAGGCGCATTGTTCTTTGCGTCGCCCGGCCCGGACGGCATCTACGGCGCACTATCCTACGATGAAGGCGCAAGCTGGCCTGTACAAAGGCTCATTACCGATGTCAACAACAGCCAATTAGACCACGGAATAAATACGATTGACGGTGGAAGAGTTCGCATGAACGCTGATACGGCCGAGCCTTTGGGCTATCTTTCGGTCTGCCAGGGCCTCGACGGAGTTATCCATCTAATCTCCAGCAGGCTGCATTACTCATTTAATCAGGCCTGGCTCGAGGACACACCCCCACCAGCTTCCGCACCGACGGAGCGACAATTAGCAATGAAGAATCATCTTTCCCACATTTATGATGGGAACGAGTCGCCAGTCAATTCGAACGACCCGTGGATGTTCGTCGGCTCCGGTTCGGAGTCTGACTACGTAACTTTTCCGGCCCCGGGCGTAATGCAGATTTCGGCCTCAGGCGGCGCCAAGCCGCGGTGGTCGAATGAAAGAATTAATAACTTCATCGAAGCGGATTTGAGCGGGGGTTTTACGGCTAAGATCGCCGTTCAGGTGCTCGCGTCGAGTTCGAGCAGTGAGGGGGTCGAACTTGAGGTCTTCGCGAGATGCGGAACGTTAAAGGTACACGAGTATTCGCTTACTATTACACCAAGCAGCGTTTACTACGGAGGCGCCGCGATTGCCGCTGGTCTGGATAATTCATCCGCCATGCACACTTACCGTATTGCCGTGCGCGAGGATACAACCGTTCAGATATATAGGGACGATGAAATTCTCGCTGTTAAACCTATGAATACTCCCGGCACCAATTGGAGGCCTTCGACGCGCGGAAATTACATCGAGTGGGGCATTAACGCTTATGCGGCTGAGGCGTTGATTGACAACATAGCGTACGACTTCAGCGGGGCGTTTCAGCCTCTCGTATTGACTGCCGATTTCGACGGCAACAAAATTGTGGATTGGTCAGACCTCGTAGTCTTGTGCGATGACTGGCTCAAGATGGTGACATACGTGCCGGTAGGGGCAGAGCCAGATGCCAATCGACTGGTTATCCATTATTCGTTTGATGAGATAACAGGCAGTACGGCCTACGACTCTTCATCCCCCGCTTATGATGGCGCGGTGCAGGTGGTATCGACAGGCTCGCCAAAGACGGACGCATGGGACAGCGTGGGTAAGGACGGCGGCTGCATAAACTTCGACGGCAACACCAAGGTTGCCGTTGCGTCAGCTTCGACGGCCTTTGCCGGTGTAAGCTCTGCGGTGACGGCGGCGCTCTGGGTAAACGGCGACCCTGCGGCCCAGCCCGACCAGAGCTGGGGAATGCCCTTCCATGGCGGAAATCTGACCAATGACCGATTGCTGCATACGCATATACCAACCAAGTATGGGGACGTGATGTTTGAAAGTGGTGCATACAACGCCCAGCGGTTGTTCTGGACGGGTGCAATCTCCGCTGACTGGGAAGGTCAATGGAATCACTATGCCTTCACTCTTGACACAGTTGAGGGCAAAGTACGGATATATCACAATGGCCAAAAGAAAGCGGAAGGCGACGCCGCACTGGCAGCTGCGGGTATTGAGTCCTTCCACGTAGGCTGCGGCATCTTCGCAAACGGTACGGCGTACGAGTATTTCGGCAAGATCGATGATTTCCGGGTCTATAGTTACGCGTTGTCACCCGACGAGGTGCTGGCACTCTACGTTGGAGGACAGTCGGCGCCGGATTCGCCTGCCAACCTGTACGAGGACGATATAATAAATTTCAAGGATTTTGCCTTGTTCGCCTTCCAGTGGCTTGACACTGGTGAGTAGCGCTTCGCCGGAAGAGTCAGCTATGACGAGATGCTAAAGGATTGTATTTAAGTTTTAGAGCCAGCCGACGGCAGCGGTAGTTCGTTACCATCGCCCGCGTAAGTTTATACCGCTTCGACGTGGGTTCAGATGCTACCACCTGACCGATTTTGCCACTATAAATAAGAAAAAGAAAAGCACAAAGGCCGCGGCAATGATGGTAGTACCCACCGCAAGCATCTTGCGGCGGTCATTAATAATCCCCCTGACGCCGAATACGAGAGCGCCGGGAAACGAGAACAACATCAGCAACCCTCCGAGGGCTGCGAGCGGATTGCCTCAGCCGGGCTTAAGTACGAAAAGCAAAGCAATCGTGGCAACAGCCACGCCCAGAAGAATTGCGGAAATCTTACCGTAACGCATTTTTTGTGCCTCTTGTATCAGACGAAAACCAACCAGTGGCGCATCAATTGTATCACGGATGAGCAAGGATGGAAATTAAAACCTGGCACCGGAGCATTCATATTCAACGCTGAATCTTAACCGGAGTTTCCGGGGGCTTTCAAATATCGGGTATTGCCCAATCGGCGGGTCACGCCGATACGGTCCATATAGTCGAGCAGGGGGATGGCGTATTTCCGGGTGGTATCGAGAAGATACTTGAACTTGACGCTTTCCAGTTTTCCCTCTTTAGTCAGGTAAGAGACGAGGATTTCGCGGGCCCGCTCGACGGCCTGGCGATGGAAAAGAAGGTCATTTTCGACGCGCATCAACTTTTCATACTCAATCAGTATTCTCAGGATTCTCTCGACTTTATCTTTGCCGGCAGAGCAGTGCCGGCCAACTTCTTCGCAACCGGGCGGGTCAAAGAGCCTTTTCTGGAACAGGGACTCGATAGTCTCAAGCAGACGCGTTTCTTCGTCGTCGAGGCTCTCGCGGTGGGTTGGCAAGGCGAGGCGATGCTTTCTTTCGGCGAGCCTGCCCTGGGAAATCAACAATTTAACAAGACCATCGAAGACTTCCTTTTCGAGGCCGGATGCTCCGAAGAGCTGCTCGGCAGTCATGCCCGGGCTTTCGGGGCTGCTACTGTGAAACCTGTCGACTATATCAAGCAATCGCTGCTCAGCGGCGACAGCGGTGTCAGTATGTATGTAGAGTTTTGAGGTCAAGTTAAGTACCTTGCCCTCGCGGACAAGTTCGCCGAGGATTTGCCTGAGCGAGGCAGGCGGCAATTTGGCACGAAACGATATTTCTGCCTCACTTGCGGCAAGGCCCGCGGCGGTTTTTATACAGTATTCAACAAAATCCTTCCGGGCCAGTACGGCGTTTGCTCTGGCCTGGGCGTCTTGTACAACAGCCTGCCGGCTTCGATGCAGCCTGGCTGGAATTGCCTCGACAATTATTCCGCCGCCTAAGGTCTGTGCGGGCGAAAGGCTGCGCACAATGAACCTGTCACCGGGGCCAGCTACAACAGGCTCGCTTAACCTGACCTGAATGAGACATTCCTGACCGGCGGTAACGCTGCTGCCTTCCATTAGATACACCGCGGCAACAACTTCGGAGGTGCCTGTGTGAAATTTAACGGCTGCCCCGTTTTTCAGACCGGCTCTGGCGGAGCCGAGGAGGTGAAGCCTGCAAAGGCACCACTGCTGGGGAGAAAAGTAGCCGGGCTGGGTGACAACGTTGCCGCGGCTTATGAGTTTGTGGTCCCATTGAGGGACATTTAGGGCCGCACATTGGCCGGACAGGGCGGTATCGCTTTCGCGCTTGTAAACCTGGACGGCCTTTATACGTCCTTTGGTTCCGTAAGGAAAAAGCACGACCTCGTCGCCGATTCGGGCCTGGCCCGAAACCGGAATGCCTGTAACCACGGTGCCGTAGCCTTTGAGAGAGAACGCTCGCTCCACGGGCAGACGAAAAACGCCGTCCACTGTTTTCGGCTCGATTGCGCCAACGAGCGATTTGAGCGCCTCGTAAAAGCCGTCGAAGCCCTGGCCCGTTATGCTCGATAGCGGAAGAATCGGCGCATTTTCCAGGAAGGTGCTCCTGAGAAAATCCTCAATTTCGGCAGTGGCGGCACTTATCCGGTCCGGCTGGACGCAATCCACTTTGGTCAGAGCGACGATGCCGTGTCTGACGCCGAGCAAGGTGAGGATGTCCAGATGCTCGCGCGTCTGTGGCATTACGCCGTCATCGGCGGCAATTACGAAGATAACGCCGTCGATGCCGCTGGCGCCGGCGACCATGGTTTTTATAAAGTTCTCGTGTCCGGGGACATCAACAATGCCGACTTCGATATCGGAAATTGTGCACGGTGCAAAGCCAAGCTCGATGGACATTCCTCGCTCCTTCTCGGCTTTGAGGTGGTCGGTATCGCAGCCGGTGAGGCATTTTATAAGGGCGGTTTTGCCGTGGTCTATATGACCGGCGGTGCCAAGTGTGATGTTGATTTGGGCTGTGCTCATAGGTCCTGGTCTTTTTGGCCGAGAATCTCGAGGAGGGCTTCGGCGACAATCTTATCGTCGCCGCCGCGCAGGGTACGGGGGTCGATAAGAACCTGGTCGTTTTGAATACGTGTGAAAACGGATGTGCGGCAGTGACGGAGCTGTTTGGCCAGGGACTCGGCGGTGATTTTTTCGGGCCGGACGGCTACCAGTCTCGTAGCCAGGTTTTGAGTCGGCAAAGAGCCGCTGCCCATCTGTGAGAAGCCGGGGACAACGGCAACGGCGGCATTAGAGATACTTTGTGTCAACCGTGAAGCCAAACGGTCGGCTTCATTCTTGATTTCAGACAAGTCACGCATCATCATCCGCAGAGTCGGAACTTGGGAAATGGCGGTGGATTCGTCAAGAAACAGCTTCAGGGTTGCTTCCAGGGCCACAAGGGTGAGCTTTCCCACGCGGACGATTCTGAAGAACTGATTTTTGCGTATGGCGCTTATGAGGTTTGCCCTGCCGAGAATGATTCCTCCCTGAGAGGCGCCCAACAGCTTGTCGGCGCTGGAAGTGACAATATCTGCGCCTTTGCCGATTGACTCGGTCAAGGTCGGTTCAGGCTCGAAGCCGAAACGGGAAAAATCCACGAGCGAGCCGGCGCCGACATCATCGATCATAATCAGCCCGTGTCTGTGCGCGATCTCGACCAGCTCTTCCAGCGCCACCTCGGACGTAAATCCCTGAATCCTGTAATTGCTCGGATGCACGCGGAGAATAGCAGCGGTGTTTTCGGTGACAGCGTTCTCATAGTCGTGGGCATGCGTTTTGTTGGTGGTGCCGACTTCAACGAGCCTGGCCCCGCTGAAGGCCATAACGTCCGGCAGGCGGAAGGAGCCGCCTATTTCCACAAGCTGGCCGCGAGAGACGATAACTTCTCTATCTTTGGCGACGGTGTTTAGCACAATAGAGGTGGCGGCGGCGTTATTGTTGACAACGGTTGCCGCTTCGGCGCCGGTCAATTGCCGCAGCAGCCATTCGATTCGCTCATCGCGCGTGGAGCGTTTGCCGGTGTCGACATCGAGCTGAAGCAGCGAGTAGCTTGAAAGCTCATCCTGGATTTGTCGAATCGCCTGCGGGGCCAGGACGGCCCGGCCAAGGCCGGTATGCAGGATTATCCCTGTTGCGTTGACGACTTTGCGATAGTACGGCCGCATGACGGCTTCGATACGCTGTTTGACATCAGCTATGATTTCCGGCTGAATTTTGCCTTCGTCCATCGCGGGGAGTCTCTCCGCAACGAGAAGTTTCCGCATTTGGTCAACCGCCTGGCGGACGGAATCGACCACAACCTTTCGGGGAATGCCGGTGGTGCAGCTTTGCAGGTCGGGGTCATTCAGGACGGCGTCCACCGAAGGCAGCTTCCGCAGTAATTGCTCGCTCTGCTTTCCCATAAACAGCCTCACGCTTAAGACAGTACTTCCCTTTGTCGCTGAAACGCCAGGAAAACAAGCTCATTTTAGCCGCTGCTCTGACAAAAGCAAGCGGTACAAGCCCGGCTATTGGCTAATTCGGCCATTTTTTTCTGGAAAGCTCCCCACTTGCGTGTACAATCGATTTATATTGAAAGACTTTGGAACCTCATGACGACCGAGCGAGCGTTATGAAAAAGACCGTCTTTGCCATATTCGTGGTCCTGATAGCAACCGGCGCGGGCGTGTGTCTTCTTTTATACAAGGCCCGACCACCCGCAGAAGAAGGCAGATGCAGTCTCAAGTCCAAGGCCGTCAATACGTTGGAATCAACCATATACTTTGCCTCTCAAGACGGGCGCAGAATCTCCGAGAAACCGGCCGAGTTGAAGGGCCTTCCCGGCGCCGCATCCAAAGACCATGCCTATTTTATTGTGAGGACGCCGGATGTAAACATCCCTGTCGTTTTGGATTCTTATCGCAATATGAAGCGTTCGGCGCTCTACATGGACACCGATGGTGACGGTTATCTGTCGGACGAAAAAGGCTTCCGAGCCAAGCCAGTGAGAAGGGGCGAGTGGTTCGGCCCCGTTGACTACTACAGGTTTGGCCCGGTCACCGTGCAGCTCGGCCAGGTGAAAAACAGGTTGACAAAAAAGCTCTACGTCATAAGCCGAAAGGGATTCCACGGAGAAGAACTTTGCTTCTGTCCCGCCGACTACCGCCGAGGCAGAGTTCGTCTGGGCAAGACAGTGTACAACGTGGCGGTAGTTGACGGCAACTTCGATGCAAAATACGGTAAGATTTTCGTCCCGCCGGCGGAAAAAATCTGGAGGCCCGGCTGCGACTCATTCGCAATCGACCTGAATGGCAACAAGAAATTTGATTGGGACTTGTACAGGCCATCGGAGCTTATGCCGCTGGCCAGAATGGTCAAGCTAAAAGACAGTTACTATGAGATAGACATCGCGGCGGATGGAAGCTCGCTGCAACTTAACAAGTGTCAGCCTGAATTTGGGACGCTCGACTTGGCGGCGGGAGCGGTCAGGTTGAAACTCTGGTCCGATGCTGCCGAGCAGTTTCTGTCCGAGCCGAGGACAACATGGCAACTGCCGGCGGGAAAATACCAGGCAACCTTTTTGGAATTTGATTACCGAACATCAAAGCAAGAGTTCTGGACGTTTACGAGCTACATCAGGACCGGCGCATTGCGTGACTTTGAAATTCGCCCGGGCGAGAGCGCTCTATTGAAGATAGGACCGCCGCTGACGATAAAAACAAATGTAACCCGAAGTGGGAGCGAGGTGCACATAGCGTTCAACCTCCAGGGACAGGCGGGGGAACAGTATAACGCCTGCGTACTGAAGAACGGCGAACCACTGCTTCCGCCAAGATTCAGGATTGTAGACGAAGCGGGTAAGGTACTTCATTCGGGCCAGTTCGAGTACGGCTGAGGCGGCATCTGCCGGTACTCGTGGCGGGTGCCAGAGGATTTCACAGGAAAGTACAAAATCCAGGTGGATATTGACCTCGGGCCTATTGAGAAGAAGCCGGAGGATACGTGGTACGCGATAGAGTAAGAACGGTTTTGTCGCAAGTAACAGCGCGGTGGTGGAGAATCTTGTTTCGCCGGTTTTTTCTGGATATTTGACGTTATTTGTATATCCTCCGGGAAAAAAATAAAAAAAGGATGTAACAAAATAGCTGCATCTGCGTCTAATAATGAGAAGAAGGTGCAACAGAAGTACGGTACGAGTCTGTAACTTCTTGCAGGCAAAGAGAATATGAAGAAACGGGACATATGGATTTGTCTTGCTATTATAGCAGGGGCAATCGCGGTACTTAACTTGTACTGGCGGCGAGAAGGATACATAAAGGTTGATACGCCGGGTTTTCACACGACCGTGCATTTGCGCCGCGGCTGGTGGCGTAGTGCGGTCGCCATGTCCGACAAAGGGCCTGTGAAGGTGCATGCAGGAGCGTACAAACTGACGCAAGCGAAGTTGCGGGCCGAAGAAAGCCAAGACAAATGGTGGACGATTTTGTGCCGCGATGGGCGCGGGCGGAAGCAGTCAAGAATCCAGGTGACCGACGGGGAAACAACAGTGTTGAAACTCGGGCCGCCATTGACGGTGCATCCTGAAGTATGGAGAAGGGGACGGGACGTATCAATAGGGCTGTCGCTGATTGGGCAGGGCGGCGAACACTGGATTCCACAAGTATTGACGCCGAAGAAGCCGTTGCCGGCGCCGAGACTGAAAATTGTGGACGAATCAGGAAATGTACTGGCCTCAGGCAAATTCGAGTATGGCTGAGGCGGCATCTGCCGGTACTCGTGGCGAGTGCCAGAAACCTTCAAGGGCAGGTATCAGGTGCTGGTGGACATTGACCTGGGGCCGTTCGAGAAGAAACTGGAGGATACCTGGTACTCGATAGATTGAAGACAAAAAGCCACGAGTGCCGGCGGGCAACGAGAAAAGGTTCTCTTGCCCGCCTTTTTATTTGGAGCGAAGACCGCCGGTTGTCAGAAAGGAGTAAAAAGAATGGAAGAAAAATAAAGGAAAGAACTTGGGAGTATCAATAGAAAAACAATGGGGGACAAAACTTTGTTCGAAGGAGCGTTTGTCATGAAAAACCTATTGGCAACAAGAAACTCAGCGGTGTTTTTGTTTGTCTTAATTGTCTGCTTTTGCGGAACAGTGGCTGCGGGGCCGCCTTTGCCTACGCACAATGTCGAAGGCAACAGTGGGGTATTCATTACCAGCACCGCTTACCTTGCAAATCCACCCGAGGAAGGAGAAATATTCGGGCGGCCGAGCGTATCCACGAGCTTCGCAGTCATAGGTGAAAAGGACTTTGAATCGTTCGCCGTGACTGAAAACATTTGGGGCAAAGTGGAACTCGGGTACGCACTGGAGCGCATGGGGTTGGGCGACTGGCCGGCCGATGTAAAAGCGGCGACAGGACGGCATGTCGATAACCACGTTTTTGTCCACAATTTCAACAGTCGGTTAATGGTGATTGAGGAGGGCGGTTTTGAATGCAACTGGATGCCAGCAGTCACTTTTGGGGCTCATTTCAAGTGGAACGACGGGCTGAGCACTATCAACAGACAGTTGGGCGGGACCTGTAACCTTCTCGGTGCGGACCACTCATTTGGAACGGAGTTTACCGCAGTAGCAAGTAGAACCATAACCGATTTGCTGCCGAGGCCGCTTATCGTATCGGCGGGCCTGCGAAACGGCGACGGAATACATACGGGCCTGCTTGGTTTTGCGGGTGAGCGCAGGACAACCTTCGAAGGCAGCATTATCTACTTTTTAACCGACAGGCTGCTGCTGGCCGGTGAGTACCGCCAAAAGTCGGACCTGGTTGACCAGTGCTCCCAAAACGGCAAACATCTAATCAAGGCCGAAAACGACTGGTGGGACATCTGCCTGGGCTATGTGGTCGATGACCACCTTACAATGGCGGGAGGCTACGCCAACTTTGGGAATGTGCTGAACCACCGCGAGGAAAACGTATGGGCAATTCAATTGAAGTATGAGTTTTAGGGAGAAAGACAATGAAAAGCATAAGCAATATCGGCCTACGTGATGTGCAGGCCGTGTATAACGGTCCTGAAGGCGACCTTTGGGAGCTTATAATGGGCGAGCAGATTCATATCGGGGGATTTTCTTCATCGATGGGCCTTGCGCAAAAAGCGCACATCGCCGGAGGGTCGGAGGGCGTGGATTTTTGCTGCTGCAACGGCGCCGGGATGCGATTCCTCGTGCGTTTCGTAAGAGCGGCCCGAATGCACGGCGTGGATGCTACGGAAAAGGTCATCGAACGCGGACGTCGGCGGTGCGAGCAGGAGGGACTCTCGGACAAGATTAAATTCACGCTGGCGGACGTGTGTGACAGCGGCCTTGAAGACCAGAGCGCCGATTTTGTCTGGGGAGAGGATGCATGGTGCTACGTGGTTGACAAGAAAAAGCTGATATCCGAAGCGGCCCGCATTGTTAAGCCGGGCGGGACTATCGCCTTTACCGACTGGATTGAGGGAAGCGCAAGGCTGAGCGACGCGGAAGCGGAACGCTTTTTGACTTTCATGAAGTTTGCGAATGTTGAGGACCTTGAAGGTTATCAGAATTTGCTGGAAGCGAACGACTGCGAGGTAATCACGGCCGAAGACACCGAGAGGTTTGCGCCGTGTGTGGACCTTTATCTGAATATGCTTAATATGCAGTTGGCATACGATGCCTTGAAGATTATCGGTTTTGACAAAGAACTGATGCAGTCGCTGGCCGCGGAGATGACTTTTATGCAGAAATTAGCCCATGCAGGCAAGATAGCGCAGGGTTTGTTTGTGGCACGAAAGAAAGGATAAGAAACGTCTTAAGCCTTGAGGAACAAAATGGGAAAATGTTGTAATAAGAAGAATAGAACTGCGAAGGCGGGCGATCAGTGCAATCGGCCACAGCCGGTGTGTTCTTTGAAAGGCCCGCCGGAAAATGAACCACAGAATGCGCCTGCGGCCTGGTTCGGCAAGATGATACAAAACTGCTATGAGTATGCTTTGGGAGCGAAGGCCGGCGGCAGGCACATCGTGGGTATTATGTGCGAGTACACGCCTCGGGAATTGATTATGGCTGCGGGCGCCGTGCCGGTATGCCTGTGCGGCGGCTCGGCGGAAACGATACCGCCGGCCGAAGAGCACCTGCCCGCAAATCTGTGTCCGCTAATTAAATCAACCTACGGCTATCACGTGAAAAAGGCTAATCCGTTTCTTGAGATGGCTGATTTGGTTGTGGCCGAAACCACGTGCGACGGCAAGAAGAAGACGTACGAATTGATGGCCGAGACGCGTCCGATGTATGTGCTGGAACTGCCTCAAAAACAAGACGATAGCGATGCAATGACGCATTGGGTGAGTGAGCTGGGCAAGTTCAAAACCAAACTTGAAGACCGGTTCGAAGTCGCAATTACGGATGACAAGCTGCGCCAGGCTATAAAGACCATGAATCGCGAACGTGCGCTGCGGCGGGAGCTGGCCGAGCTAATGAAATCGGATACGCCGCCTCTGACGGGCCGGCAGCTATTGGACTTTAAGAGCAGCATATCGTGCATTGATGCCGACCTTGAACAGTACGCCAAAGCCGCGGCGCTTTACAGGTCAAAGAGCGGGCGTAAGCCGAATGGTGAGGTGCGTGTTATGATGACCGGCGTGCCGATGGTCCACGGCGCCGAGCGAGTACTTGATATTATCGAGTCTCACGGTGGACTTGTGGTATGTATGGACAACTGCACGGGACTTAAGCCCATAATCGAGGATGTTGACGAGGCGGCCGAGGACCCGATAGACGCTCTGGCGGAGAAGTATTTTCATCTGCCGTGCTCGGTAATGACCAAGAACGACCGCCGGCTGGAGGTGGTGCGTACAATGGCCGGCGAATATCGGCCCCAGTGCATTATCGAGCTAATCTGGCAGGCCTGCATCACGTACGATGTCGAGTCGTACCGAATCAGGCAGTTGGCGGAGAAAGAGCTTGGCATACCGTATCTAAGAATCGAGACAGATTATTCGCCGTCCGATTCGGCGCGTATCGCTTTGAGAGTTGAGGCTTTATTGGAAACAGTACGGCGGAAGGCTGGAAAATCAGGGTGCCAAAGGTGACTAAAACGGTTGTATACGTTTGTCCGTACGTGCCCGCTGAATGGGTCGCCGCACACGGCCTGCATCCGAGCAGAATTACCCCGCGTGCGGCAGGTTTAGCCGGTGCAGTGGGACGAATAGAGGGTGTTTGTCCTTATGTGCGCGGCTTTATCAACGAGGTAATAACAAGTACCGAGGCCTGCGCCGTGCTGGTGACAACGGTTTGCGACCAGATGCGGCGCGCCTTCGATGTAATTGCGCGCCGGTCCGGAGCGCCGGTCTTTCTAATGAATGTGGCGAATACCTGGCAAAATGTCGCCGTGCAGAAGCTTTACATCGATGAGCTCAAACGGCTCGGACGATTTCTCGCGGCCCTCGGCGGAGAGGCGCCGTCAACAGAGGCCCTGGCGGAGATAATGCTCAAATATGACACGGCGCGCAAATCGATGCTGGCGGCAAGAGACTACCTGACCTCGCGGCAATATTCTCAAATGATAGCGGAATTCGGCCGAGGGTGTGACTGTGATATCGCCAAAGGCGTCACGGGCTCGAAGCTTATCGCAAACAACGGCGTACCTTTGGCCGTCATCGGGGGGCCGTTGCTCAAGGAGGACTTCGGGTTATTTGACACAGTCGAAGACGCCGGCGGACGTATTGTGTTGGATGCCACCGAGACCGGCGAGCGGGGACTGTGCGCAGCGTTCGACCGGCGACGTGTCCGAGATGAGCCTGTCATTGAACTGTGTGAGGCGTACTTTATGGGTATAGCGGACGCGTCGCGCAGGCCGAACAGCCGGCTCTATGATTGGCTGGGGCGCGAGCTTGCTTCCAGAGGTGCGCGAGGGATTATTTTTCGACGCTACGTATGGTGCGACATCTGGCACGCTGAACTTCGGCGGTTACAGGAATGGAGCAATCTGCCGGTCCTCGATATAGATGTAACGGGTGACGAGCAATGTCTGCCTGTGCGCACGGCCCACCGCATTCGGACCTTTCTGGAGATGCTCCAATGAACAGCCAACCGAGGCAGATTACTCTTAAGGAATGGGACGGACACTATGAGCGGTTGCGACGGGCTGGCCTGCGCGAGCCGGATTATGGCGGCCCCATCAGCCGACACGTGGAGGAGGGAGATTACCGACTCTTGAGACTTAGATACGACAACTCTGCGGCGTCACTCAGGCTGTGGAATTTTCTGCTGACCGAGGAAGAACGGCTGCACAGGGCGCGAGCCGAAGGCAAGAAAATCGTTGGAACTATGAAGGACCTCGGCACGGTGCCGGTCATGGCATATTCGCTGGACAACGTAGTGGCCTTCTATCCGGATGGTGCCTGGTGGATTCCGTGCGTGATGGAACTCAGCGCGGGGTTGTTGACAATAGCGGACTCGCTCGGGATAGACGAGTCATTTTGCCCCGTGCGTGCTATGCTGGGGGCCTTTGTCACCGGCGCCCATTTTCCGATTCCCGACCGGTTGATTTGCAGCGTGGGTGCAACCTGCGACGACTTCTCCGCAATAGCGCAGCGGCTCGATAGTCTCGGGTATTCCATTTTCTGGTGGGAAATTCCCCACAGACGGCGCCCCGAACCGGACGAGGCGGCGGTAAAGCTGCCGGGAGGATTCTCAGCACCGAGGTGCCAGGTTGAATTCGTCAAGTCGGAACTTGAACGGGTCAAAAGTGCGCTGGAGGAATTGGCAGGCCAGCATCTGGACGAAAAGAGATTTTCCAAAGGGGTCAAGAAAGCCAACCGGGTCCGCCGGTATCTTGACGAGCTTCGTCAGCTTGTCTTTACCGCCGAAGTATGTCCTATGCCTGCCCTTGAAATGCTTATCGCGGAGATGCTCGCCATACATTTCTGTTCGGACCGGGACGAGACAATTATTGTGCTCAGAGATTTAGTTGATGAGGTTAAAAGGCGTGTGCAGGCCGGACAAGGCGTACTGCCGGCTGAGGCGGCCAGAATTTTTTGGGTCAATCCCGTGGCGGATTTGCAGGTGATGAATCTTCTGGAAGATTGCGGCGGAAGGATATGCGGCACGGAATACCTGTTCAGTCATGCGCTTGACAGAATTCCGGAGGACCTGCCGCCTGCTGAAGCTTTGGCTCGAACGGCGCTTGCCGACCCTATGGCGGGTTCGGCGGTCGACCGGGCAGAGCGAATATGTGCCGACATTGGCAGATTTGGAGCCGAGGCCGTACTGATAAGTCGTATTCCGGGCGCGAGTCACTGTGCGCTGGAAGGTGAAATTATTGGTGACATTGTCGCAGATAATCTTGGGGTGCCGGTGCTGGAAATCGAGGTGCCTCCGGTGGCGGACTCGGTGCGTGCTTCGCTGCGTACGCGGCTGGAAGCGCTGGTAGAAACAATAAGAGAACGGAGACAGAGATGATTTGTGCGGGAATAGACGCCGGCTCAAGGGCCATTAAAATAGTCTTTATGGAGACCGGGGGCAAAAAGGTCATCGCAAAAGGGATAAGAGACCAGGGCGTCGAGCAGGACAGGCTGACCCTCGAACTTTTCGAAAGGCTCCTGAAGGAAGGCGGCATTAAGAAGAGAGACATTCGCAGAACTGTGGCGACGGGATATGGAAGGGATATTGTCAGCCTGGCCGATACGACCATAACCGAGATTACCTGTCACGCGGTTGGGGTCCGCCACAGGGCGCCGGAAGCGATGAGCGTCATTGACATAGGGGGCCAGGACAGCAAGGTGATACGCCTCGACGGGTCGGGCAAGGTGCGTGACTTTGCGATGAACGACCGCTGTGCGGCAGGTACGGGGCGCTTCCTTGAAGTGGTCGCGAGCCGTCTCGATGCGGACCTTGAGTCCCTTGGGGAAATGGCCAGCAAGAGCAATACTCCGGCAGCTATAAGCAGCATGTGCGTTGTTTTTGCCGAGACCGAGATAATCGGGCTTCTCGCGTCGGGCACGGCGAGGCGGGATATCGTCGCGGGTGTGCAAAAAGCTGTCGCGGCCCGCATTGCCGCGATGGCCGGCCGGAATCTCGATTCGCCGATTGTACTCACAGGCGGAGTGGCAAGGATTTCAGGAATGCTGCAGGCTTTGGAGTCGGCGCTGGGAAAAAGGGTCAATGCAGCCCCTGAGCCGCAAATGACGGGCGCATTGGGAGCGGTAATCTTGGCCTGCGAACAAGTAAACGGAGGCCAAGTATGAATTCAGTTCCCTGCAATAGAACGAAGATAAGCCAAATGACGCAAGTTTGGATTTTGGAGATTGGAAAATGATAGACCGGGAAAGAAGAAAACGCGTAATGCAGCGCTCGATAAGGCTGGGCCATTGTATATGCGACCCCAAAAAGCCCTGTCCCTGCGACCTGTTCAAAGAAAGGGATATATGCCTGTGCGCGGGCGAGCGCCTCGAAGAGCCGACCGGGCCGGTGCGACTGACACGCCTTATCGAGAAGGCCGGCTGCGCCTCGAAGATTGACCAGGCATTCTTAAAGCAAGTGCTAAAGGGTCTGCCGGCCGTTGATGACCCCCGTGTGCTTGTAGGCGTCCCCGCGGGCGATGACGCAGGTATATACGATATGGGAAATGGAAAGGCGCTCGTGCAGACGGTGGACGTGTTTACGCCTTCTGTGGACGACCCTTACACGTTCGGGCAGGTGGCGGCGGCAAATTCGCTGAGCGACGTCTATGCTATGGGTGGAACGCCGATGACCGCGCTTTCGGTTCTGGGGTTTCCTGTTCGCAAAGTTCCCGATAAGGTGATGAACGATATTCTGTGCGGCGGCATCGACAAGATGAACGAGGCGGGGGCGGCGGTTATCGGCGGGCACAGTATTAACGATTCCGAAATCAAGGCAGGCTTTGCCGTCACGGGCGTCATAGATAAAGACAAGATAGTAACCAACGCCGGTGCACGCGAGGGCGACGTGCTTATTCTGACCAAGCCCCTCGGCACGGGTATCGTTGCCTTTGCCGCGCAAATTGACAGGGCTGACCCCGCCAGTGTGGAGGCGATAGCACGTTCGATGACGACATTGAACAAGACGGCGTCGCGGCTAATGGTCGAATTCGGCGCACACGCCTGCACCGACGTGACTGGCTTCAGCCTGATGGGGCATCTGGCGGAAATGGCGCTATCGAGCGGCGTGGATGTGGAAATCACCTGGGACGATATCCCTGTGTTCCCCGGCGTCCTCCAATACGTCGCCGACGGAATCCTGCCCGGGGCCATCGAGAGAAACAAGGAATCGTGCGTGGGGCGGGTAAGAGCCGCTGACACTCTGAGGCAGGAAATGATTGATATGTGCTTTGACGCGCAGACCTCGGGAGGGCTTCTGATTGCAATTGCAGAAGCTAACGCCGGCAGGCTCCTGAAGGCCCTGCATAACGAAGGCGTTTCGGATGCGACAGTTATTGGCCGGGTTCTTGGAAAAGGCAAAGGGCTGATTCACCTGCAAACCACGGGCACGCGGAAGATGCCTTCACCCAGACGAGGCAAACCTGTGGTGGAGGCCGGGACTGAGCCGCGAGCACAGGCAGATCCCGCCGGAGGTTCGCAAAGGCAGGAGGTTCCGTGCTGCGCAGACGCTCAAACTCCGGTCACGCCTGACAGCTCTGAAATATCGCAAATTCGGGCCAGGTACAAAGACTTCCTTAGCTCCGCAAGTGCGCCGCACAGGCTGGACGCCTACACCAAGCAGGCCATCGCGCTGGCCCTGTCGGTGGTCACGCGATGCGAGCCGTGTCTGAAGATGCACCTGAACAACGCACGGAAAAAGGGCTTTACTGAGGATGAGATTGATGAAGCAGCCTGGATGGGCATAAGTTTCGGCGGCTCGCCGACCATGCTTTTCTATGATAAGGTCAAGAATTCGTAAAGGCAATGTTTCATACCGGCCAAAAATGCAGCATCGTCGAGCCGGTTAATAATTTGGTTTTGTCCATAAAATCTTGTATAATGCAGAAGATGCGAAAACAGAATGGCGGCGGTGGAGGTGACAGGTGCCTGGTGGTGCTCCTGGTCTTCAAAACCAGTGCGGGGTCGAGAAGGTCCCGGGTGGGTTCGATTCCCATTCGCCTCCGCCATTTTTGACGCGAGCGGCTGACAGTGGATTATTCAGTCTGCATTGGCCGATATAAGAGGTAAACAATAGAGAAGGTGCTGCGCAACGGAGGCCGTTTTTCGGATGCGAACGCGAGGCAGACAAATTAGTGTTTTATGTATTCTGTTTGTGGGAGCAGTCCTGTTCGCGTATGGCCTGTTCTTTCATTCGACAGCCATCTCGTCAGGCCAGGACGAGGATTCGGCGGTCTATGTACAGTCGGAACCGGCACTTATCAGAGAGGTTTCCGTTGGCGGGCTAAGGCGGGATGAGTCGGGCCAGGTGCAGAAAACATACACCGGCCAGCCGCCCAGCGCCTGCCCCACCTGAGGCGCTTAACAGGAGACCGTGGTGGCCATGGTCAAAAAGAACAATCTCCTCTCAAAGCTCGTACCCTGGCGAATGTGGGTGCAGTCGATTTTTCTCTTGGTTTGGCTCGACCCGCTGGCTTTGCGCCTGCACGGCATGTGCTGTCCCGTGTTCCACTGTTATGCCTGTCCCTTGGCAACTTTCGCCTGTCCCATAGGCGTCATCGCCCAGTTCGGTGGAATACATATCTTTCCTTTTATTGCCATAGGTTTGCTGGTTGTGGTCGGCGTGTTGTTTGGGTCGCTCGTGTGCGGGTGGGCGTGTCCGTTCGGTTTTCTGCAGGACCTGGCGGCCAGGGCGCCGACGCGCAAGTTCGACCCGCCTAAATGGACGGGACATCTTCGCTACGTTGTGCTTATTGTCACGGTGCTGGCCGTCCCCTATTTGTTCGGGGAGGGACATCCGCTTTTTATCTGCCGCATTTGTCCGGCCGGGGCTCTCGAAGCGGCCGTGCCCAACATCACGCAACAGGCGATTGCCGGCCAGACAATCGTATGGCCAAACGCACTCAAATTGACAATCCTCATATTGTTCCTGGTCGCAGTTTTCTTTGTTAAAAGGCCGTGGTGCAGGATATTGTGTCCCCTCGGTGGTTTCTTTTCGCTTTTCAATCGTATCTCAGCCTTCTTCCTGCGGCTTAACCCGGAAAAATGCAACGACTGCAAGCGGTGCCATAAGCTGTGTGAATACGGCATTCAGCCGCAAATAAGCCCCAACGACTCGGCCTGCATCCGCTGTCTGGAATGTACCCGCTGCGGGCCCGAGGCCCTTACTTTCGGCAGCGCCTTCCAACACCGGGAGAAACCTTCGGCCGAATTGAAGCCGGAACGCTCACAGGCAAATACTTAAGTCCGCTGCTTTCTCCCTTGTATGACTCCAACCACAACCGCCACCGCAAGCAGAATTATCAAGACTATCAGCCAGTTGCTCGACCGGGCCACTCTCTGTACTTGTGCCGTTATAGGGTACGGTTTACTTTCAAGCTTGAACGGCCCGGCCAGTTCGATAGTTGCAGTAAACGGCCCGGATACGTTCTTGGGCTCTCGCCACGAGAGCGAAGGGCTAGCGCCTCACCCATACTCGAAGGTGAAACTCCTATCGTACGAGCCGTCTTTACTTCTGATGCGCAGTTGCGTTGGTATAAAGTCGTCGCCTCGGCCCAACTCTAAACATTCACCCAACCGGCCACATATATTCGGATTGACAAAACTGTATACAGTGCCCCTTTCGCTAATCTGGTCCACACCACCGAAAATCGGCTCACCCACCCAAAGGCTTATCTCCGCTCCTTCTCTGACCTCGAAGATACCGCAATCGTCGAATGAGTGCCCTTCCAGCGTCCATTTTCTTCCTTTTTCATCTTCCCTCTCTATGAGCCAGTGGTCGATACGGTATTTGCCCACCGGCAGCTTGGCCACACCATTCGTTGGCTTGACGGCGAACAGTCCGTTCTCGCCGCCTGCCGCAAACTCGGTAATATCCCCCTGCAGCTTAACCGTGCCGAATTTAACGTCGGTGGCAGCAGTGAGATTCACGTTCATGTATTCGCCGTCGCGGGCAATGTCCAGCCGGTACAGCGCCCCATCAATCTCGACGAAGTTGCCCACAAAACGCACAATGCGGCCATCTTCTTCGCCAAACGCGATGAGGTCGCACTTGCCCGGATTCTGGGATTTGGTGTCAAACGTGCCGTTGCTGTCCTTATCGACAAGCAGGCAATGTTGCTTAATCCCTCCAACAGTCACATACCCTTCATACCACCCCGATGATCCAGCAAAAAGCACTCTGTCGAATTGATAAAACAAACCCAAATGATAAATTTGAGGTCCACTATCCTCATCCAGAAGTACCCTAACCGCTCCAAAGCCGACCCCGTAGTTCTCTATGGAAGGTTGGCTAATAGTATAGGCGAGTGTCACCATCTCATCGTCAAGGTGACCGTCTCCGTTTGTGTCCATAATGAGCCGGTCGTATGGGCCATGCTCGTGGGTGCGATCCAGTGCTATCCACCGATATCCCCCTTTGACCGCAGGGCTGTGCCATTGGCCAAAAAGTACGTTGTCGTTCTTAAGATTTTCCGAGTTCACCCCAGCCGGCTTGCGCGTGGTCATTTGTATTCTCTGGGAATCTTTTCCTTCAAGCAGCCGCCACCAGCCACGCTCGGACCAACGATACTTGAGGACCCCGGCTTGCGGATTCGCCTCAAAAGGCGACTCAACAAGTACGCGTTCCTTGGGGGGCCACTGGAAAACCACGATCTTCACATCCTCGGCTCCCGCCTGCACATTGGGGACATAGCCCGTGAGGTGATGGCCTTTTCCGACATCCAACGTAAAGCTTCCGTCACATATCCTGGTGAGTGTGAACCTTCCCTGAGAATCGGTCTTGGTCTTGCGTTCCGGCTGGCCCGTGCCGGGGGTGCTTATTTGGACCTCGGCGTTCGGAACGGGCCTGCCGTCAACATCAATAACAACACCGGAAACCGACATGTTCGCCGGTTTCAGAATGATTTGCTGGACTTCGCCAATGTCTTTGGTGTTGTTAATCAGGCCGGTAGAGACCTTTCCGCGACCATATCCTTCAGCCTCGGCGCGGATAAAGTATTCTTGCCTTTGAGGCATGGCTTTGAACTCGTACCGGCCCTTAATATCCGTGACTGCACCGTCCAAAGGATCGTCCTCCCAGGTGCCCATTACGATCGAGACTCTTGCTCTGCCGATAGGCTTATTATCAGGGTCCGTCACTGTTCCTCTCCAAGAAATGGCAGGCGCAAGCTCAAAGTCGATATCTTCCCTGTTAGATCCCTGGGGTAAGTCGAGACGCGCCGCCAGATTAAGCTTTATTTGTCTGGCAATCAAACATATACCGTCAGAAGGCTCCAACCCGGGTTTCCAGCCGCCAATGTCGAATTTGCCTGCGGCATCGGTTAGCGTCGTAGGCGGTGTCCGCATCACCGACAAAACACCAATCTGAACACCAGCCACAGGATTTCCTGCCTGATCTTTTGCCGTCCCGGTGACCCTCGGTCGCGGCTCAACAGGCTCGGCCCCATCCTCGGCCAGCACAAAGCCAGCCAGAGACAAAAGCCCCAAAACCCCCATAATCACCAGATAAACCTTCACTTTTTCCATCATTTTCTCGCCTTTTTGAAGACGCGCAGCAGTTCTACTATAACGCATAGACACCGTATTCGTCCTTAATTTAGACCCCGCTGAACAGATTTTATTACAAAAATTTCCCTTTTTCCCCGAATAATCGCCCAAATCTCATCTTAGAGCAGACTCAGGCCTTCATTTCGCATTCGGTGGGGGCGTAAGGTCATTCTCAACGCTGCCCCCGTCGGCCAAGAGTTTTTTGAGGGCTTCGTCAGCTTCTTTAGGCTTGAAGCCGCGAGGGCCGCGTTTGCTGTAGTAAGCCACCCTTCCCGTCGAGGTCGACGATACATATGCGGTCGGGCCGGCCCCGGTAGGCCTTCTCGGCGACGCCCTCCATCGAGTCGAGCAGAACCGGCAGGGAGAGTTTCAGTTCGCCGACGCACCCTTGGTTTCGGCCGGCTTGGGAGCAAGCTGTTCCAGTCTCTCATCCAGCTCTTCCAGCGAGAACCCCTCAAAACGAACTATGTGTTCTCGGTCGGTCAGAATCAGCCAGGGAAGGGATTTGACGCCCCAGGCAAAGCGGGTCTTTTCTTCGTCGGCTTGAATCATCCCGACCGTGAACGGGATATTGTTTTTCTGTAAGCGTTCACGCGGTTTTGGCTAAACAGGCTGTGGTTTTTATTAACGATGGAGATGGAATACCATCCAAATGACAACGACATGCATTACGCAAATACTCAATAACACTACGCCCTTGCAGACGACAGGTGGCGCAGGC
>DATKVV010000031.1:0-24444 GCA_035529895.1 Sedimentisphaerales bacterium | reverse complement strand
CCCGCCGCTTGCCCGCCGTTTGTTTGGCGGGTCCTTTTGGCGGGCTTGCCCGCCGTCCTTTTGGCGGGATACGGGCCAGAGCCTTCTACACCTGTCGAGAATCCTCTACAAATCAGCCCTTTTATGCAAAACAAACCCAATTTCCGAAAAGCTAAGATGAACCTAAAATTATATTCGACAAAGGCTTATGAAAATGAACCACGACTTAAGACTCCCGAAAAACAAACCCAATTTATGCCATAGGTAACAAACCCAATTTGCTTCTACCGAATATGAACGCAAACTTAGTTCCCACAAAGGCTTATGAAAATGAAACCGCCTTCAGGTGTCGGTAAAACAAACCCAATTTATGCCATAGGTATCAAACCCAATTTCAAAGGCAAACAAATCCTGCTGCCTTTCACCATTAACGGCCCGCGTCAATCGTTTGATTACTGCGCTGACGAAATACAAGCTGCAAAGGCGTGCGACGAGGCGCCCGAAATATCACGGGGACTTTGCGGTGCTGAACTTTCCAGACCGAATGTGTGCATCCTGAATGCTCGTTTGTGCTTTGTGGCGGAGAAGGATTGTTCGTATTAGTCTTGACTAATGTGTTTTGAATCGTAATTATGGTCGGCGGTAACTCCTATGAAATCCCTATTTATCAAATATGGTAATTGGCTCAAAGGAGGATACGCGATGGCAAGAAGGCTTCTTTTATTAGTCGTACCGATGTTGTTCTTATGCTCTTGCGGAAAACGTGAACACGCCGGCCCTCCGCCGGCAGGAGGTGAAAAAATGTCAATTGAAGTCACGAGTACGGCCTTCGAAGATGGCGGCATGATTCCCCCAAGGTACACCGCCGACGGACAGGATATTTCCCCCCCGCTCCGCTGGGATGCCGTCCCCGAAGGCACAAAAAGCATTGCCCTGATAAGCGACGACCCCGATGCGCCGATGGGCACCTGGGTTCACTGGGTCCTGTTCAATCTGCCGGCCGACGCCGCAGAGCTGGCTGAGAATGTGCCCCCAAAAAGCACTCTGCCCAACGGGGCCGCCCAGGGCACTAATGATTTCGGCAAAATCGGCTACGGTGGCCCCGCCCCGCCCAGCGGCACACACAGGTACTACTTTAAAATTTACGCCCTCGATGCACAGATTGACCTGCCCCCCGGCGCAAAAAAATCCCAGTTACTCAAGGCCATGGAAGGACATATCCTCGCCCAGGGCCAGTTAATGGGAAGATATAAGAGACGATAGCCGAACCCAGCGCCGCAGCGCCGATATCGCCGCGCCTGATTTAAGCTTGCCCGCCAGACGTATGGCGGGCGAGCTTCTCCAGCACCGCGCCCGTGCTGATGGTAATCAGTATCAGATAGTCCAAATCGCTCAGACTGTAGTATGCCTGGTCGATTCTGTTATCGACGTATATTACCCCGAAACATCCCGCTGGACGCATAATAGGGGCTATCATTGCCGACCGCACTTTTTCTTCGCCTTCTACAACAGCCGATACCTGCGGCAGAACCAGGTACTGCCCGCTTTCCACCGCCTGCGTGATTTTCTCGTTAAGTTTTATCTCGCCCAGCTCCACCGCGCGCCCGTCCCGCTGTTTTCCTGCGTGCGAAGTCATCGGCCCGCCCGGCTGTACCCTCAACGCACACCACGTCCGCTGCGCGCCAAACTGCCTTATCGTAACCTCCAGCAGAGTCAGCAGCAGCTCGTCGGCGCTACCGGCCTTGCATATCACCTGCGTCGCCTGCGAGAAATCCGTCAGTCTTTTAGCCGGCAGTCTCACCGCCGGCCCGTATACCACTTCCGGCTCTCTTATTATAATATCCTGAGCGGGCGCCGCTAACGGCGTCTTCATCGCGTAAGCCGTTTTTGTCAGCGTATCTTCAAGGTCAATCGGCTTGTCCACGTCCATATCTCTTTCCAGGTCGATTTCAATAAGAAACTCGATGATGCGCAGAACATCGCCCGTCTTTATCTGCGTCTTGTGGACGGGCTGGTTATTCAGATACGTCTTGTTCGCCGAATCGAGGTCTTCCACCATCCATTTGCCGTCCTGAGTGTTGAAGATTACCGCGTGCTGCCTCGACACCGCCCTGTGCTGCAGGAAAATCTGGCTGTTCCGGTGCCTGCCGATGTAAATAGGTCCTTTGGCAAACCGAAATTCGCTTATAGTGCTGTTACCTTGTTTAACAGTCAAAAGCATAAGTCTCTCTGCTCCGAACGGCGTCCTGCTCTAATGTATCTTATTATCCCTGACTTGCCCCGGCTTGTCAACACCTGCTTATGCGAAATCCTTGCACCTTGCCGGAACTTGCCCGTCAGACGTAAGGCGGGCTTGCCGAATCTTTGCTCAGAACCCTGTTTTCCCGTTTATTTGGTCCTGACTGCCGTCATCGTTATTTTAATTTATCCGCCTCAGGCGGATTAATTTGTATTGGACACTGGTTGCTCATCTTGGTACAATACCTCTTAGTAGGGCATATTCTCACGTCTCTCAGGAATATTCTCTTAAAAAAATAGGCGAGGGACAAATTTTATGGCCGGTTAGAAGGCCAAAGGAGCACTTCAGTGAGTACAGGTACAGTAAAATGGTTTAACGGGCAAAAAGGCTATGGATTTATCAGCCCCGATGATGGCGGCGAGGATTTGTTCGTCCATCACTCGGAAATCAAGGGCGCTGGCTACGCCGACCTTAATGAAGGCCAGAAGGTTGACTTCCAGGTCGGACAGGGCAAAAAAGGCCCTTGTGCCACCAGCGTAACCCCTAAGTAATCCAAACCACAACCTTGCTAAAACCGGGGGGCTCTGCCTTCAAACGGAGCCCCCCTCATTTTTATCCGCCTGAGGCGGATTGCACTTTACGCCGCGGTTTTGTGCTCTCCGCTTTACGCTTTAATCCGCCTCAGGCGGATGCCGTCATTGCCCTTGCCCGTAGGGATAGGAGGCCCGGCGTAGGCGTACCAGCGTTTGAAGTTATTGCTGCCATCATATTCACACAGGACCTGCCAGTCGTTGTTGTAGTAGTAGCGCCTGGTGTTATTGGGGTCGATGAGGTCTTTCTTTTCTATCCGTCGGTAGGGGCTTGGCCATTAACGTGTGGGTTCCCAAATGTACCTTCCTTGTTTGTCTATATACCCAAGCTTGTCACCAATGGCAACCTTCGCGAAGCCCTCAGTAAATTGTCCTGCGAGATCAAATTTGGGCTCAATCGCAAAATCGCCTTTTTTGTCAACGTAGCCCCACTTCAAATCTTTAATCATGACTGGCACCAAGCCCTCCGAAAAGTGGAGGAAGAAAGTCGCACCTCGTCGACCAACTGGGGTCTCCCACGTCGAAAAATACGGAAACTTCGGCTTGATGATAAACTCGCCGTTCGTATCGATATAGCCTATTTTGCCATCGACGATGACAGCGGCACAACCTTCTGAGAAGAGTTCCACAAGGGGGAATTTGCAAGGAATGACCAGCCGCCCGCCTTTGTTAATGTACCCCCATTTTCCATTCTGTCTAACAGGACCCAGGCCTTCGCTGAACGAGCGTGCGCTTTCATACGGCAAAGACATCACAGTTGTCCCTGCTCTATCGATAAAAGAGGGCTTTCCAGAGAGCCAGACGAGAGCCAAGCCCTCGGAAAAAGGTAACGCGGCTTCGTAGACCGCCTCTATTGCAACCTCGCCCCTTGGATTCAGGTAACCATATTTTGCATTGGGGTCAACTGTCTCGCTCATAGAAAACAGGGCTAACCCTTCTGAGAAGTAATCGAGCCACCCGTATTTCGCAGGTATAACCATCCGTCCCTTCTTATCGATACTCCCATATTTGAAGGCCTCCTTTGTAATCGTCCCTTCTGAGGGCACTTGCTTCAAATTACCACCAATTACAACCGGTGAGATACCTTCCGAGAAGTAGCCGCCCGCAAGCTCACTAATAACAAAGCGGCCGGTCCCGTCAATGTACCGCCAATGCCCGACAAGACCGAACAGCGCCGCTTTTTGTAGTCGCTCCTTGACTGCTGCGCCCATTCTAACCACACAAACACCTTCACGGAATCCGCACACTTCATCAAAGTTTGGGTCTATCACAATTTTGCCGGCCGAATCGATGAATCCCCACTTGCCCTCGACCTCTACTTGGCCAAGACCTTCCTGGAAACCACGCTCCCACTCGCGGTAGTACTCGTACTCTCTGAAATACGAAGGTTTGTAGGAAAGGCGCTCTCGTCTTTCTGCTAGGCTCGGGAGTTTCTCGTTGCTGTCTTTTGTAGCTACGCAGATGCCACTCAGAACTAGAACGAGGCAAGTGAAAGCTTCAATTACTGTGCCGTTCGACGCGGCAGGACGCGTCCCCTGCTGCTTGTTTGCTTGACCCCACATTATGATCCTTTCTAGTCCACGAAACAAAAACCAACCGATTAGTCTACCAAAACTTGATACGACGCCCGCCCCAACGGGTGGCACATCTATTCAAGAGGGTCCGGAGGCTCCGGCGGGTCGGGTACCGGCCCACTATAAGGATTCTCTCCAAGAACGTCGTCCCTAGCATGGCAGCATAAATTGCACCAGTGATATTTGCATTTACCACCGCCACCTCCTGTGGCCGGGCCCGAATTGTCCGGGCTTTGCTCAGCAAATACCCACACGAGGGGAGGCGGCGGGTCGAGATTAGTTTGCAGCCAGTAGCAACATTGATTGCCGCTGTTACCACAACCTACAGGGACAACTTCGCGCCAGCAGCGATTCGGCCAATGAAGGGCATCGAGCGTATCCTCACAGAAGGCAGGGTTACCAATGGGTGGGTTGTATGGGCAGCTAGCAATTGTCCCGAGCGCATCTGTGACCATAATTGGTTGGCTACCGACGTACTGATACAAGCTCAAGCCGCCTTTGTACTGCTGACGAATTGCAAAGCGATTCACTCGGCCTGCCGCGGGGTTGATGCCCAGCGGGTCGTGTGTTAGCCATCGGCCGGTGTAGTAGTCGTAGTAACGGTTTCTGTTGTATTGGATTTTCAAAGAGCCGTTGTCGAGTATATCGACTCTCCGGCCGGTAAACAAGTAAGAATTTCCCTGGGCGGAGGAAGCGCCGATAACATCGTCAGCCGTGAGCCAGAGGCCGTCATTGCCCTTGCCCGTATGGATAGCAGGCTCGCCGTAGGCGTACCAGCGTTTGAAGTTATTGGAACCGTCGTATTCACACAGGACCTGTTGTTTCTGTCCGATGTTCTTATTGGACGTTTGTTTGATCGACACACTTCTCGTTGTTTTGCGCCCTCTCCTTATACTGGCGACCGCCGGCCTCGTGTCTCGCAGGGATAAAGGTATCTGCGATGATGCCATTCATCTGTTCATCAAACAGCTTTCGGGATTCGCCAACCACTTCGTAGTAGCCTTTCTGGTCCAGAATTTTGAAAAAACCACCATAGTAGCTTATTGCGAGGTGCCTTTCGGACCCATCTTGCATTTTGGCAACACCTAGGGAACTGCCCTTCCATAATAATGTGCCTCTACGGTACCTGATATCGCGGAACATCGCCTGCACTGTGGTCTCTTCCAGCGTTGCGTGGGGAATTTGCACGAGCGCAATACTCTCTAAATTCTCGGTAAATCCTTCTACGTCGTAGACAGTGAGTCTAGCAAACTGCTGTGGGATTCGGGATATACCCTCCCGGTCGTTGCAGGAAGCAATGCAGAGAACAACATAGGCCAGCCAACAGGACGATAGCGTTAAGCGTTTTGCAGATGTCACCACTTTTCTTTCTCCATATCAACAGAAATTCGCAAACGACATAGAAGGATACTTAAAATGCGCAGCACTTGTTGAGGCAGCATTTTGTCAACGCAGCTGCCGCGAAGTGCCTACAATTCTGCGAGGCAGGGTCGAAACGCATGTCGGCATCCCATTTGATAGCTATGTGCTCGAGGCAATCGTAAATTTCCTCACAGGTAGCACACCGGCACTTATTCCCTTTGCCGCTGCCATATTTGAGGTCGCGCCAGCAACTGTCGCTTTTGACGGTTCCATAATTGGTTCCGCTCCAGTCACCTTCATGTGGGTCCGCGCGGGCCACCCATCCGTCACTTCCCCAGATACTGCCAGTTGGCCAAAAACCCATAGAACCTCCGGGATACTCAATCCAATCATGCCCTATGTTCACCACTATAGGAAATACGCTTACCAGACTGGGTGGCAGCCTGTGCCAAGTTACTCCACAGTTAACCTTACCACCACAGCTGCCCGCCGGGCAGCCCGCCGCGCCGCTGGGGTCAACATATGTAACAGGATTCAAGTGGGCATATTCGTAAACATTAAGCGAAACACCGTACCGTTGCAAAAGCGCAAACGGATTCTGGCCTCCGCCAGCAGGGTTGATTCCCAGCGGGTCGTGGGTTAGCCATCTTCCGGTGTAGTAGTCGTAGTAGCGGTTTCTGTTGTATTGAATTTTCAAAGAAGCGTTATCTAATATATCGACTCTCCGGCCGGTAAACAAGTAAGAATTCCCGTAATTTGAGGCTTGCCGCGTGGTTGTGAAATAGCCGTCCCAGATAGTAGGCTCGCCGTAGGCATCGTATTCGTAACGCTCATAAACGGTACCCACCTCGTTCATCTATTTGACCTTGACTCCGTATTTTCGCTATTTGCTTTCCTTTCGCCCCCCGAACCAGGTCCGACAGGTCAGACGAGTCCGACAAGTCGGACATTATCAATGGCCTTCGAGCAGCCCCGTCCCCTTGAATGCCACCGCCTCAGCCCCCTTTCGCATAATAACAATCTCCCCTCCCCGCCCGTCCTCCAGTTCGAGCCGGTAGGGTCCGTCGCCGATCTCAATACCGGCGTAAGCAGGCACGGCGAAACTGCCCTCCCACGTGCGCCAGCCGCCCGGCAGTGCAGTGAAGTATAAAACACCCTCAACATCCTCAAGCAGGACCTGATTGTTATCCAGTATATTCCCTCGGAAATGTTCCATGTCCAACCCTCTCAATGCGCCCCACATTAAACGACCCTTACCTTTCTGAGCCACCTGCGAAGCCTTTCGGTTTCTGCCGTATTCTCGATGCTCTGTGACATGGACGCGGATGCGGTGCGGAGTTGGAGATGTCAGAATCAGTCCTGAACTATCAGGACTAACGGTCCATCGTAACTCGGCAATCTACTCAATCTCCCGGCCTTTGTCAATGCTGCTTTCCTGTGAATCCGCCTGAGGCGGATAAATATAGCCGTTTCTGACAGCCCCGATGTTGATTAAAAAAGCCGCCTTTTTCTCCCCGGCGCACAAAAAAAACAGGGCCGCTGCACTGAGAGTGCACAGTGGAATGATTTGGCTCTTCGAAAATCCCATCGGCCCTGCAAAAGCTATTTATAACCGCATTCTGCCGCCACGCAACCCTTTTCTCCGGAAAATCCCGCCGCCCCAACCCAGGTCAGACGAGTCGGACATTGTTAGTGGCCTGCGCGTGCAAACCAGCCCCTGAGGGGCTCGCCCGCCAGACATATGGCGGGCAAGCTGCATACCCTGCCTTCTCGCCACCAATTACTATACCGAACCGATTATGGAACGTAAGGCGCCGCCCCCGGCACGATCCCGGGCCCAGGACGCAACAGAGAGTGGATCAGCCAGCTTATCAACAGCAATATCAATATGCTGTACACCGCCAGCATTGTCGCCTTCTGCAGCCGCGAGTCTTTTATCTTGCCGGTCAGCAGCACCGGCAGGCCTAATACGAAAATTATCGGCGCGAACAGAATAAGCACGACACAATACAGCAGCTTAACCGCTATCGCTGTCTCTTTATCGTACCAGACCTTCCGCCACATTATCCCGAAGCCCCCGTAGTTAAACCGAATTTCTTCCAGCGGCATATATGTCGCCAGCGGGTTAATGGCCTGGTTTGAGTCGCAGTTGCTGCAGTAGTTCTGCCGCGGATGACAGGGCGTCAGGCATTTCGGACAGACGGGCCACGCTTCGGCGAGACTGAAAGCCTTATCGAGTTGCTCAGCTCCGCCATTCTCTGTTTTTGACAGATTGTTGGCATTTTCCTCGGCCATGACGACCCTGAGTATACCATTTTCACTGCAAATCGGCCATAGTTATTACTTTTCCCGCGCCGATATTTATGTAGTTTTTCCCAAAACGTTCTTCGAACAAGCTTCTTGGCTTTTCGCTCGTACAGTGGCAGGGCCCCACGTAACGCACCCCCGATTCCCTGAAAGCCGAGATTATCCTTTCCACCTTCCCTCTCGATGTCCACTCCAGATGGAAGCCCCCCATAACCAAAAGCACATCATCTCCAGCCAACGCCCTTGCCGTATTCAGGATTTCCACGATGCCTGGATGGGCGCAGCCGGTAACAAGTACCACGCCTTTGTCCGTTCGTACAACCAAAGATTGCTCTTTTATCCATCCTCCAATCTGGCCGGTCGAATAAACATTTTCACAAATCTTCAGAGATTCTTTTACCTCGACTATTCCTACCCCATGGCCCCGGATGCTGTCCTTAGACTTTGCCGGAAATGATTTTGGCAGATAAATGGTAACGTCAGAATTCTTTTCGAGAAAGCACTCCAGCCCGCCGGTGTGGTCCCGATGAATGTGAGACAGAAAGACCGTGTCTATCCGCCCCGGCTCGATACCTGATTTCTCCATATTATCGACCGCAGAGCCGTCCCGCCCCGTATCGAATAGAATGATTTTCTCCGTGCCGCCGACAACCGCCGAAAATCCCCACCCCGTTGCCAGCCCTTCCCTGTACCCGTTATTGTCATAGACAACTGTTACGGTTAAATCCTTCGCAGCCTTGCCCGCCGGACTCGTCGGACTCGTCCGACCCGTCCGACCAATACTGCCGCTCCCGTCTGGCGCCTTTCTCATATCCTGACAATTATACGGCAAAAACCTCGGCAGGGTAGTCCGCAGCCAAAACTGCAGGTCATCTGCACGCGCCGAAAAACATTCGGCCCCCCTCACGGCACGCTAAGCATTTTTTATTAGCAACAAGGCCGCTTTTGCGTATAATCACGGCAACGTATGCTCTTATCGAGCCAACCGGGGATTGCGTAAATTCCGAAAAAAGATTATTATCCCGCACCGCGGCCGACTGTGAACATGGGCCGCGAGCGACGGGTCATGGGATGCGAAATATGATGGATATGAAAGGCACGAGCTGGCAGCAGCGGTATTCCGCAACGGGCATATTCACCCTGCGCTGTAAAATTCTGGATAAGCCCGGGATGTTCGCCAAATTAAGCGAATGTCTTGGCCGCGTCGGCGCCAACCTCGGCGATATCAAGCTCCTCGGCGTCGAAGCCGAACATAAAATTCGCGACGTCACGATTCTCCTCAAACAAAGCAGCCAGCTCACCGAATTACTTGAGCTGATAGAGGCCATCGAAGGCGTTGAGGTGCTCGGCGTAAGAGACGAAATACTCGAGACGCACAGACGCGGCTCAATCGAAGTAATCAGCAGGGCCAAACTAAGGACCCTCACCGACCTGCGTATGGTTTATACCCCCGGCGTCGCCTCCGTCTGCGAAGAGATAGTCAAAAGCTCCGACGCCGCCTGGGACTTCACGGGCATCTGCGATAGAGTCGCTATTGTCACCAACGGCACCGCCGTCCTCGGACTGGGCGACATCGGCCTTGTGCCCTCGCTGCCCGTTATGGAAGGCAAAGCGTCAATTATGGCCGAGTTCGTTGACGTCAGCGCGTTTCCTATTCTCATCGACGCCAAAGACCCGGATACTTTTGTCGAAACGGTCGTCCGAATAGCCCCCGGCTTCGGCGCCATACAACTCGAGGATGTGGCCGCACCGGCCTGCTTCGAAATCGAAGAGAAACTGAAAGACCGGCTTAAAATGCCCGTCTTTCACGATGACCAGCACGGCACCGCCACCGTCGTGCTGGCCGCCCTGATTAACGCGCTTAAGCAGACAAACAAAAAACCCCAGGATTGCTCAGCCGTGATGCTCGGGGCCGGAGCCGCCGGCATTGCCGTCGCTTACATGCTCCTCGAATTCGGCATCGGCGATATCGTCGTCTTCGACTCCAAGGCCCCCATCTACCGCGGCCGAACCGAACGCATGAACCCCTACAAGCAGCGGCTGGCAGAGTTCACAAACAAGAAAAACCAAAAAGGCACTCTGGCCCAGGCTTTTGTCGGCAAAGACATCTTTATAGGCGTATCCCGCCCCAACATGGTCAGCAGGGAAATGGTCGCTTCAATGGCAAAAAAATCCATCGTACTGCCTCTGGCCAACCCTGTCGGCGAAATAACAAAAGAGCTCGCCCTCGAAGCCGGCGCCGCCGTCGCCGCCGACGGCAGAGATATTAATAACGCACTGGCCTATCCCGGCATCTTCAGGGGCGCTCTCGACGCAAGGGCTGCCGAGATAAACCTGCCCATGAAGCTGGCCGCCGCAAGGGAACTGGCCCGGTTGGCTCCCACGGGCAGCCTCCTGCCCGACATGCTCGACAGACAAGTCCACGCCCAGGTGGCCGCCAAGGTCGCCGAAGCGTGGCGAACTTGAAGAATCCCGCATGGGCGGGCTTGAGCATTCTTTGAAAACCACGATAAGTAGGGTAAGAAAAACTTCGCTTATCCGCACAGGATGTTAATTTGGAGTATCTGACAAAAGCCGCGTCATTGCGAGCAAGAAAGCCCCCTGAGCGCAGCCGAAGCTTCGCGGCCGGCCCTCGCAATCTCAGGCCGTCGGCAAAGCCAGACCCCATTTTGTTGGAGCTTCCTCGGCAGCCTGATTTTTCTCGCCAGATTTGGCACTATTTGTTGAACATTTGCAAAAAATAGTTTATTGTACTTGTTTTATATCCTTGAAACGGACTCTGACTGACAGGGATGCAAATGGAATTGATAAAGAAAATCAAACAGACCGAGGCACAGGCACAGCAGATTATCGAGCAAGCCAGGGCCGAGGTCGGCGCAACGGCCGAACAGGGGCGGGATAACCGACAACGCATTCTCGAGGACGCCGAACAGCACAGGAAAAAAACCGTCGAGGCCGCCGTCACCCAGGCGCGGTCCCAGGCCCTTGCGGAAGTTGAGCAGCTTAAATCGCAGGCCGAAAACGACCGCCGGCAGATGCGCGATAAGGTAAACCCGAGAATGGCCCAGGCCGTGGCAAAGGTAATGGATTACTTGAGAGGCTGAACATGGGCATTGCTCAAATGGCCAAAGTGATGATAGTCACCCATCGCTCGCAGGCTTCCGACCTTCTGGAGGTCCTGCAGCGCGAAGGTATCTGCCAGATACTAAACGCCGAAGAGGCTGTGATAATTAGGGACTTCCCCGACCTTGCCGCCTCAGGTGAAAGGCCCAGAGACATTGAGCAGTTGCTCAGCAGACTCACCAAAACCATTGTCTTCCTGAAAGTTTATGACGGGCCGCAGAAAGGTCTTGCCGGCGTTCTTGCACCCCGCACCGTTGTTGATGAGCAGTCGTATGAAAACGTCGTGTCGGACCGCCGCGTCCTGACCGTTATCGACCACTGCGAGCAAACCGAGGCAGAAATTGACACGCTCCGGGCCGAATGCGACAGCCTGAACGCCGCCTTGGAAATGCTTTATCCCTGGGCGTCTCTCGAAACCCCTGTCGAAGAAATCGGCCGGCTCCGTCAGACTGCCTGCCTGGCAGGACTCATACCCGGCCAGCAATTCGAGAAAACGCTCGAACAGATAGCCGACCTCGGCGCTGCGATTCAACAAATAGCGCAGACAAATAATAAATACGCCTGTCTTATCGTCTGCCTCAAACAAAACATCAGCGACTTACAAAAGCTGCTGCGCTCGGTTGAGTTTGAGCCGGTCAGTTTCGAAAACATGACCGGAACCGCCGCCGAACTGATAGAGCAGCACCGCGAAAAGCTCAACGAAGCGAGAAACAAATTACAGCAGCATTATGACCAGGCCGCGTCACTGTCCGAAAATCTGCTCAAGCTCGAAATCCTTAACGACCATTACACTAACCTCCTGAACAGAGAGCAAACCAGGACCACCGCACCGGCCACCGAGCAAACCGTTATTCTGGAGGGCTGGGTCAAAAAAAAGGACTATCCTCGCCTCGAGAAAATAGTGTCGGCCTTCGGTGCGTCGACTTTGCAGCGAGTCGAACCGGCCCCGGATGAAGAGACACCCGTCGAGATCGACAACAAGAAACTCGTCAAACCGTTTGAGGTCATAACCCGCCTCTACGGCATGCCCAAGTATTTCAACGTTGACCCCACCGTTTTTTTAGCCCCCTTTTTCGCGTTGTTCTTTGCCTTGTGTCTGACCGACGCCGGCTACGGACTGGTTATTGTAGCCTTGATGGTTTTCTTCATTAAGAAATTTCAGGGCGACAAGAAGCTCATGTGGATGCTGGGAATTTGCGCCGCCGTTACTATCGTCGCCGGAGCATTGACCGGCGGCTGGTTCGGCGACGCCGTCCAGAAACTCAATATCCCGTCCCTGACCGCCGCCAGGCACAAGCTGATGTGGTTCGACCCCCTCGAAAAGCCAATGACATTCTTCTATTTGGCCCTGGCCCTCGGCTATATCCAGCTTATGACAGGACTGGTTATCGCGTTTGCACATAACGTTAAGCAAAAGGATTATGCCGCCGCCGTTTGTGACCAGTTGACTTGGCTGCTTATGCTCAATTCCATCGTCCTGTTCTTAGCTGGCAAGAGCGCCGGCACTCCTATCTCTGCTCAGGTCGGAAGATTCTTCGGCTACTTGGCCCTCGTCCCGGCCGCTGCAATCCTGCTCTTCAGCCAGCGGGAGGGCCCCTTGGCAGGGCGATTGGGCATGGGAGCCTACAACCTGTTTAGCACCATATTCTATATGGGCGACGTGCTCAGTTATTTGAGGTTGATGGCGCTGGGCATGGTCACCGCCGGACTCGCCATGGCCATAAACGTTATCGCCGAAATTGCGTCAAAAGCCCCTTATGGCATTGGTATCGTCCTTATGATTGTGATATTAATCGGCGGACACGCCTTTAATATGGCCATAAACACATTGGGCGCCTTTGTTCATACACTCAGGTTGCAGTACGTCGAGTTTTTCCCCAAGTTCCTAATCGGCGGCGGCAGGGCGTTCGAGCCGCTGACTAAACAATACAACCACATTTACATCAAAAAGTAAGAGACTGAATAGGGTTTTTTGAGTAAGAAAGAGAGGTTAGGTAATGGATTATGGAATGACCTTGGCTTTGATTGGTGCAGGATTGGCCGCTCTGTTGGCCGGTATCGGCTCGGCTATCGGAATCGGCATCGCCGGAAGAAGCGCCACCGGCGTCCTGAGCGAGAAGCCCGAAAGGTATGGTCAGATGTTCATTATGGTCGTCCTGCCCGGCACACAGGGCTTCTACGGCTTTCTGGCCGCCTTTTTGGTCATGCTCAAGCTCAACTTCTTCGCAGGAACCGGTGTCCCCGGGTTGACTTTCACTCTGGGCCTTCAAGTCTTGATTGCCTGCTTGCCTATCGCCTTTGCCGGTCTGGTCAGCGCAATCTTTCAGGGTAAGGTCTGCTCCGGCGGTATCCTCATGGCCGCCAAAAGACCCGAAATGGCCTTCAAGGCCGGCGTCGTTTACGCAGTCATGGTTGAGGTCTATGCGGTTCTTGGCCTGCTGGTAACTATGTTCATGCTCCTGTTCGGTATCGCTTGGCCGGTTCCCGCCTAAAACGCAATACGCAATACGAGATAAGAAATTATGGAAGCCCAACAGGTCACAGAAAAGATATTGGCCGATGCAAACGCCGAGGCCGACAAGATAAAGAAAGAACACGCCGAGAAAGAGGCTGCTGAGCAGGCCAAATTCGACGAACAGCTTGGCGAATACAAAAAGCAAACCGACGCGCTTGCTCAAAAGGCCGCCCGTGATGAGAAACTCCATCTTCTGGCCAAAGCCAGAATGGATATCGCCAAAGAGTCGCTTGCCGAAAAAAGAAAAATCCTTGATGATGTCTTTGAGCAGGCCCGCCGGCAACTGCAGAATCTGCCGGATGATGACTACCGCGCCCTTTGCAGCAAGCTGATGCACGCCTCCGTAGAAACCGGAGACGAAGAGGTCATCGTCGATAAAAACGAAACGCGAATCAACCAGGAATTCATCAAACAGATTAACCGCGAGCTGGGTCCGGGATACAAAGGCAATCTGAGACTGTCCGACGAAAGACACGACCTCGGTGCCGGCTTCATCCTCAAACGAGGAAAAATAAAAAACAATGTCTCGCTTGAAGTGCTTCTGGCCCAGGCGCGAAAAGAGCTCGAAATCGACTTGGCAAGAGAGCTGTTCGCATCTCGTGAATCGTGAGGCGTATCTCGACCGAGATGTGAGCAATAGTATATGGCTGAAAAAATCAGAAACTTCAGGCAGTTGGATATCTGGAAAAAGGGCATAGAAATCGTAAAAGATGTCTACAAGACCGTAAGTGAGTTTCCGAAGCACGAGTTGTACGGTTTATCCGCTCAAATGCAGTATGCTCAACAGCTTAATCAAGAAGCTTAATTGAGCGAGATACGAGATGCGAGATACAAAACCCGAACAGGCTATTCTCGACTTCTACACCTATCCGCCCATCGGTGGTGACGACTGGCGATACGCCTTCGAAACCGCTACCATCCGCGCGATTGAGATGCAGATGCTCAGCCGCACAACCCTTTTGGATATGGCCAACGCCGAGAGTTTTGACCAGGCGGCCGATTTGCTCAGCGCAGGCGAATACGCCCTGCCTCGCTCAGGCGCCGCCTTTGCCGAGCTGGAGAATGTCTTGCGCCAGCGCCGGGCCGCCGCGCGGGAGCTGTTCGCCGCATTGTGTATCGATAAGCCGATTGTGAAGCTCTTTAGAACCCGCGACGATTTCGCAAACCTGCGCCTGGCGCTCAGGCGAACGCTGACGCAAAAGCCCGTCGGCGCCGATTACAGCGACCAGGGTAATGTCCCGCCTGAGCAGTTCCAGCAGGTATTCCAAGAAGAAAACGACGAGTTATTTCCGGATTATATGCGCCAGGCCGCCGACCGCGCAGCTCTGGCTTACTATCAGAACAAGGACATCCGCCGCATTGATTACTCCGTCGACAGCTTCCAGGCCGAGTACAATCTCGAGACGGCACATCGGCTGGAAAGCATCTTTCTAATCGGACTTTTCAAGATAGAGATTGACCTGACCAACATTCGCACAATGCTCCGCCTCAAATTCACCGAAGCCGAGCAGCGTAATGTCTTTTTGGAGGGTGGATATATCCAGCCGGACAGGCTGGAAAACGGCTTGGACCTCGGCTATGAGGCTCTCGGCCAGTTGTTTTTCGCGACGCCGTATTATCGGGTCGTTGACGCCGGGGCTAACTACCTGGCCTCGAACAAATCCTTCCTCAAGCTCGAACAGCAGCGTGACGAGCATCTGACAGGATTTCTCAAAACAACCGTGCAGATTACCGCCGGCCCCCAGCCCATTATCGCTTATCTGTTATTGAAGGAAAATGAAATCCGAACCGTCAGGCTAATACTAACCGCCAAAAAAAATAACCTGGACACAAAACTTATCCTCGACCGTATCTCATGACTTGCTGAGTAAGCTGCGAGCCACGAGTCACGGGTCACGGGTCACGAACAATGAAAGGTAAAGTAGCAGTTTTAGGTGACGCCGATTTTGTGATGCCCTTTTCGGCCCTCGGATTGGACACGTTTCCCGTCGGCCAAGCCGATGCCGACATCACTGAAAGCGCCGCAAAAATAATCGAGGGCAAATACACCTTGGTAGTGGTCGCCGAAAATATCGCCCCGGCGGTTCAAGAAGCTTTTTCCCCGACGCTCAAGGCCCCCACACCTTGCATCGTAGTTGTGCCTTTCACCACCGAGTCCGAGGGCTTCGCCACCGAAGCCTTGGCCCAGGTGCTGAAAATGGCCACCGGCGTCAACCTGATACAGGAAAATCAGAAAAAGGCGTGAATCATGGCTAAAGAAACAGAAGCAAAAGTTGTCAAAGTTGCCGGCCCCGTCGTAGTTGCCGAAGGTATGACCGGCGCCAGAATGTACGATGTCGTTCGCGTGGGACAGCTTAACCTCATCGGCGAAATCGTCGAGCTAAAGGGCGACCAGGCCTCAATACAGGTCTACGAGGAAACAACCGGCATCGGCCCTGGCGAACCCGTCGTCGATACCCAGTTACCTCTAAGCGTCGAACTGGGTCCCGGCCTGATTGAGAGCATCTACGACGGTATTCAAAGGCCGCTCAACTTGCTGGTTCAAGCCGAGGGCGAGTTTATGAGCCGAGGCTCTGCCATGCCCGGCCTAAATCGTGAAAAGAAATGGCGCTTCAAGCCAACCGTCGAGAACGGCGCTAAAGTCGGTCCCGGTGACATCATCGGCGAGGTCCCCGAAACCGTCAGCGTCAACCATAAGATTATGGTCCCACCCGGCGTTACAGGAACCGTGCAGAAAATAGCCGAAGGCGAGTACACCGTCGAGCAGACCATCGGCGTCTGCGTTGCCGAAGACGCCGCCGAGACCGAGCTGAAGCTGATGCAAAAATGCCCCGTCCGCATCGCCAGGGAAAACAAACGAAGACTTGCCCCCAATATGGTCCTTGTTACCGGCCAGCGCGTTATTGACGCCTTCTTCCCCATCGCCAAAGGCGGAACCGCCTGCGTCCCCGGCCCCTTCGGAACCGGAAAAACCGTCGTCCAGCACCAGTTGGCCAAGTGGGTCGACGCCGACATCGTCGTTTATGTCGGCTGCGGCGAACGCGGCAACGAAATGACCGACGTCCTCACCGAGTTCCCAAGACTAAAGGACCCCCGTTCTGGCGAGCCCCTGATGAAACGCTCCGTCCTGATTGCCAACACTTCCAATATGCCCGTCGCCGCCAGAGAAGCTTCGGTCTACACCGGCATCACCATAGCCGAGTATTTCCGCGATATGGGCTACGTCGTGGCCCTGATGGCCGACAGCACCAGCCGATGGGCCGAGGCCATGCGCGAAATCTCCACCCGCCTCGAGGAAATGCCCGCCGAGGAAGGCTATCCCGCCTATCTCGCCGCACGAATCGCATCCTTCTACGAAAGGGCCGGCCGCATCGAATGCGTCGGCGCCCCCGAACGAGAAGGCAATTTGTCCATCATCGGCGCCGTCAGCCCGCCCGGCGGAGACCTCTCCGATTCCGTCGTCCAGGCCACCCTCCACGTCGTCAAGGTCTTCTGGTCCCTAAAGGGTGAGCTTGCCTACCAGCGCCACTTCCCTGCGATTGACTGGTTGACCTCATATTCGTTCTATAAGGAATACTTAAGGTCCTGTTTCGACGACAAGGACCAGGGTGACCAGATGCAGCAGTTGACCGTGGAGGCGATGAGCCTCCTCGAACAGGAAGCCGAGCTTCGCGAGATTGTCCGCCTCGTCGGCGCCGAGGCCCTCTCCCCGCGGGATAGATTGGCGCTGGAGACCGCCCGCTCGATTCGCGAAGATTTCCTACACCAGAACGCCTTCCACGCCGTCGACACCTACACCTCGATGCCCAAGCAGTACGAAATGCTCAAAACCGTCCTGCACTTCCATAAGCAGGCCCTCGCCGCTATCGATGCCGGCGTCGAAACTTCGCAAATATTCAAGCTGCCCGTCAGAGAAGAAATCGCCAGAGCAAAGTATATTCCACAGGACGAAATAAACAAAATCCCCAAAATAAGAGAGACAATAAACGACCAGATGAAGCAGTTGCAGACCACGGCAGTGGCCCGATGAGCGTGAAGCCGGATATGAGATACGCTTCACGCGATACGAAATACGAGTATAGGAGTTGAAATGCTATCTGTAAAAGAATATCAAACGGTTTCGAGTATCGCAGGTCCTTTGATGATGGTCGAAATGGTCGACGAGGCCAAATACGGCCATATCGTCGATATCGAGCTCGCCGACGGCTCGATACGTCACGGCCAGATTCTCCAGGTCGAAAGAGATAAAGTCCTCCTCCAGGTCTTCGAGGGCACCCGCGGCATAGATGTCGAGTTGAGCACCGTCCGCTTCCTGGCCAGACCTCTCGAACTGGCCGTCTCGCCCGAGATTCTCGGCAGGGTCTTCAGCGGCCTCGGCGAGCCTAAAGACGGCGGACCGCAGATTATTCCGGATAAGCTGCTGAACATTAACGGCAGCCCCATCAATCCCTACGCACGAAACTACCCAAACGAATTTATCCAGACGGGCATATCGACTATCGACGGCCTCAACCCGCTGGTGCGTGGTCAGAAGCTGCCCATATTCTCCGGCTCAGGCCTGCCCCACGATAATATGACCGCCCAGCTTGCACGACAGGCCACCGTGCTCGGTAAGGGCGAGGACTTCGCCGTTGTGTTCGCGGCTATGGGAATCACATTCGAAGCCGCCCAGTTCTTCATCAACGACCTGCAGGAAACCGGCGCCATTGAGCGGGCCGTAATGTTCATCAACCTTGCAAACGACCCCGCCATCGAGCGAATCGCTACCCCCAGATTTGCCCTGACCGCCGCCGAATATCTTGCCTACGATTTGGAGATGCACGTCCTGGTTATCCTCAATGATATGACCAACTACTGCGAGGCCCTGCGCGAAATCAGCGCCGCCCGAAAGGAAGTCCCCGGCCGGCGAGGCTATCCGGGCTATCTTTACACCGACCTGGCCACCGTTTACGAAAGGGCCGGGCGAATCAAAGACAAAAAAGGCTCTATTACAATGGTCCCCGTATTGACAATGCCCGAAGATGACAAGACCCACCCCGTCCCAGACCTTACAGGATATATCACCGAAGGCCAGATTATTCTTTCACGCTCCCTCCACCGAAAGGCGGTGTCCCCGCCCGTCGATGTTCTGCCCAGCCTCTCACGACTAAAGGACAAGGGCATCGGCGAAGGAAAAACCCGCGAGGACCACGCCGACCTTTACAATCAGCTTTACGCCGCCTACGCCCGAGGCAAAGAAATGGAGGAGCTCGCCACCATTATGGGCGAGGCCGCCCTTTCGGACGAGGACAGGAAGTATATGACGTTTGCCAGCCAGTTCGAGGCCCGCTACGTCTCGCAGGATTACTACGAAAATCGTACGGTCCAGCAGACCCTCGACCTCGGCTGGGAGCTCCTGAGCATGTTCGAGAACGCGGAGCTGAAACGCATCGATATTAAGCTCATAGAAAAGTACATGCCCCACTTTCGTAAGAAAGCGGGTGAATGAGTGTATGAGTTGATGGGTCAACCCATAAACGCATTTACACATTTACACATTTACAGGGTTTAACTCGTGTTAGCCAACGTCAATGCGACACGAATGGAATTGTTGAGGCTGCGAAAGCGCGTCGCGCTGGCGCAGCGGGGGCATCATCTGCTCAGTGAAAAACGCGATGAAATATCCCGCCAGCTAATTCACATCGCCCGCGAAATTCATCCTTTGCGCAAGCGCGTCGAAGCCCAGCTTCTTGAGACGTCCCGGCGTTTTATGCTCGCCCGCGCCGCCATGGAGCCGGAGGATATAAAAGCCGCCCTTGCCGTCCCCACCAAGAAGTTCAGTCTGGCCGTCGAGTTTGCCCGCATAATGAACGTAAAGGTGCCCCACTTATTGAAAGAAATAGCGGGCGAGATTATCTGCTACGGCTACGCCTCCACTTCCGGCGAACTGGACGTGGCCTTATTGGCTCTGGAGCGTGCTTTTGACGATTTGGTCGAATTGGCCCAGAAGGAAAAACAGGCGAGGCTGCTGGCGATTGAATTACAGATGACCCGCCGCCGAGTAAACGTATTAGAGCACGTGGTCATCCCCGAGCTGCACGAAACCATCCGCTTCATTTACGATAAATTGGCCGAGGCCGAACGCGACAACACCAGCCGACTGATGAAAATAGCCGATATCATCAGGGCGTAGTTTCCAAAACGGTTACAAATAGCCTAATGTGCTTCTGCTTACAGCTCGAGACATTTGCTGAGTAACCTATTAGTCTCATCTTTGTGTTGTGCCGGACAGTAATACCGCGCGGTACGAAGTTTCTTTGCAATAGGCTCCAGTCTTGGCAGAACTTGAGAGATTTCCCGGATGTTCTCCTCTGGCGTATCGTCTGCCAGCCATATGACGTTCTCCGGAGACATTACCGGTGTTTCCGGCTCGGGGGCGTACGGTTTGTAAGTTTCTACATCAAACTCGTCTTTCAACAAGTAATAGTCAGGGTCGAGGTTGTTTTTCCGGAGGTACTCCCGGGCGGCATTTTCTTTTTCGTAGAATTTGGTCATCATCGGTGGTTTTCTGGTGAAGTCAAATTCACAGGCGACTTTGAAACCTGCATTGCCGCGGGCAAAGAATAGTCTCGCGAGGTCTGACAATATGCCGTCTTCGATATTTTGCCACTCCCAGATTTGGGCAAGTAGCAGATAGTCTGTCAGACCCAAAAAGTCTTGAGGTGTAGGGACAGTGCCGTTCCGGAAAAAAGGCCTGAGCGGAGACAAAATAGAGTCTGCAAAACGCGAGCTTGGTTCAGAGCCAAGCCATTTGGCTCGTGTAAGTATCTTTTGGAGAAGTTTTTCAAAGCCTCTTGTGGTGTGATGGAAATAGACACTTTGGTACATGTAGAAGCGCGAGAATAGATATTCTTCGATAGCATATTTGGTTTTATCTGGCCAGAACATGTGGGTTTTCTGCGTGTCGTCAGGGTACTCTTTTAGCTTCATGGTGTGTATGATTCGGTACCAGTCGAAATTTCCATACTCAGCTCCTGAGAACAAGCTATCTCTCCGCAAGAAGTCTAGCCTATCGACATCGAGTTGACTTGACATAAGGGCTCTCTGCCATAGGGTGGGTTGACTTACACCTTTTGCAGGTTTCTTTGTAATTAAGGCGGCCACCTTTGCTGCCAGTTCTTTATCTACTTTAGTCAGCTCCTTGTGAACAGATGAGTCGGAGTCCATAATTATAGAAACGCCCCTCCGCTCATGATCCTTGAAGAAGCATTCAGTGGCGTGCGAAAAAGGCCCGTGCCCAATGTCGTGAAGTAGGGTGGCTGCGAGGAGTGCATTCTTCTCATCGCTCTCGAGGCACTTAGCGTAGTCTTTTTGCAAATATTCGATGGATTCCTTCATGAGGTGAAGGGCACCCAAGCAATGTGAGAATCTCGAATGGGTTGCGCCTGGATATGTGAACTGGCTCAAGCCAAGCTGGCTTATGTATCGCAGTCTCTGGACTTCCGCGCAAGCGATTAGTTTGAGGAGCCAAGAGTCTTTATCGATGGCGATGTAATCGTAGAGGGGGTCACGGAACAACTTCTCGGGCATGGGTCCCTCCGCCGCTATTGTGTGCCTGCGAATCCTTTCGCAAGTTTTACAGCCAGCAGTAACTTGTTGTCTCTTATGTGAATTCGCTTGAACCCTGCTGTTTGGGTTTGAGCGTCTTTCCAACTACCGTCGAAGTAGTATGCAACTGTGGCTGCCAACTCCAGGACCCAAGCATCCTCTTGGTTGAGTTTCTTGAATTGTGGGATAAAAGGTGCGATCGCACCCTGAAATTGCTGGCCCTCTGGTGATTTCTCAAAGGAGTTCAGTACCTGGTTGCCCTTCTTGGTGATTTTCGACCTATATCGGACAACGCTGGTACCCAGCTGTTCGGGTGTTTCCTCAATTATGTGAGCAGCATCCAGTTGGTCTATTAAGCCTGCGAGTTCGAAGGAATACGGGCCGTAGTAGTGCAGTAGATAGTCGCATTTGAGAGGGCAGCCTGCCCGTTGGAGCAGATAGATTGATTTCTGAAGACGTTTTCTCGAATCGACTTCGTCAACAGAACTAATGAGCTTGGCAAGCCAGTAATCTTTCATAATCCCCACCTTCCTCGGTAACTACCGCAGTTAAGTAATAATCGGCAATCACGGTACACAGGCTTGACGCAAAGTTGTAAATAAGGCTTCACGTTGATATTGTCAAGTCTGATCGCCAGATAATACAGCAAATATACAAAATAGCTAACAGAAAGCCTTCGGGCCTAATAGTCAACGGATGCGTTAGCCGAGTGCTTGGACCCGATGAGCCTCCTCCAGAGGCATACCTTTCAAGTAAATTGTACCATCGCACGACCCATTTGCCAACGAATACCTGGAGTATTAACAGTTTTCTTGTTAGAAACCGTAGCTTGCGGCTCGGTAGGAGATGGTTGAAGGCGTGGGCGGCGAGCATACAAGTAGATGAGTAGATGCATAAATGCGTGGATGAGGAAATATGAAAAGTAGACAGCCGGACTAACGTATTTACGTATAGGAGCGTTTACGGCTCAAAGTTTAATGTGGCGGATTCTCCGTGATAGATTTTGGCGGCTTTTTCCCCCGCAGGCGGACAGTCTCCAACCTTTGCGGCTTCGATTTCGCCGGTGAAGTACCCAATCTTGTGGGTCTCGCCGTCGGCGTGGACCTTGACCGCAACATGGCGGCCCAGGACTTCGTAGCCGTTGTGGATAAAGTGCACGTTTTGGGGTTTCTGGATGTCGTCGAGTCTATGCATCGCCAACCCTACAGATCATTGACGGCGACTCCGTGCCTCTTCATTATTTTAACAGAGACCTTTTGTACCCTGCCCCGTCGCCCTTGCCCCGGCCGCTTGGCCGTAGTGTCGACATCCCGTCTGCCCGGCCCCCAGGTGCCAGCGCGTCTTTTCTATCATTGCCAGGAGTGAAGCGACGAAGCAATCTAAACCGTTCGCGGCATTGGTTATTGCGGGATTAGCTCAAAACCCAATACGATCATTCTCAGATATCCTTTCATCTTTCAATCCTCACTTTGAAGGACAACCGAGTACTAAACCCTAATGTACCGGACGATCGTAATGATTACGGAGACAAACATATTAATGTTACTGACGGATTTTGGTTACCTGACGCCGTCTATCCGCTTCTCTTAACAGCCTTTTGCGGATCCGAAGCGAGTTAGGACAAATCTCGACGAGCTCGTTTTCCTGAATGTACTCCATCATTGCTTCGAGACTCATTTTTCTGGCAGGTCTGACCCTGGCTGCATCGTCTTTTCCCGCCGCCCGTATGTTTGTAAGCTGCTTGCTTCTTACCACGTTTACGGGTATGTCTTTTTCCTTGCAGTGCTCCCCGACTACTTGTCCCTCATACACTTTCTCACCCGGCTCAACAAAGAAGATACCGCGGTCGTGCAAGGCATCAAGCGCATAAGCTGTGACTTGTCCGGTATTGGTTGCAATCATAACGCCTGCCTTTCGCTGAGGTATCGCTCCCCGCATCGGCCCATATCTTTCAAACGCATGATGCATAATAGCCCTGCCCTGTGTTGCGTTCATCATCCTGGCGTTAAGACCGAACAAGCCGCGCGATGGTATCAGAAATTCAATATGAACAAAGCTGCCTGCTGCGCTCTTGGCGCCTATTTTAACTATTTCACTGCGCCGGTCTCCCAGAAGACTCATCACACAATTCTGGCAATCCAAAGGGCAATCCACCATAAGCAATTCTATCGGCTCATGTTGCTGTTCTTCGATCATTCTGAAAATCACATTCGGCTGGCCTACACAAATCTCGTATCCTTCTCGCCGCATGTTCTCGAGTAAAATTCCAAGATGCATCAGCCCTCTACCGGAAACATTGAATTCTTCAGGCGTCCGTCCGGCTTCCACTCTCAATGCGACATTCTTCTGAAGCTCTTTGTGGAGCCTTTCGCCGATATGCCTGCTTGTTACATACTTGCCATCCCGGCCGGCAAAAGGCCCGTCGTTAACCCTGAATGTCATTGACATCGTCGGCTCATCAACAGGTATAACAGCAAGCTTCGAAGGATTATCCGCACAGGCAATGGTGTTGCCGATATCAACAGGGTCAAGCCCTGATATTGCACATAAGTCACCAGCCTCGACGCTTAAAACCTGCATTCGGCCAAGTCCATGAAACTGATGAATTTGCATAATCTTTTGCCGTGTTTGTAAACCTTCGGCGTCAATTACAGTAACTCTCTGGCCTTCAGTTATCTGTCCGGCAAAAACTCTTCCTATTGCTATCCGCCCCACATAATCAGAATATTCCAGATTCGTCACCAGCATTTGCAGCGGAGCGTCAGGCGTAACTTGAGGCGGAGGAACATTATTTATAATTGCATCGAATATGACCTGCATATTGCCGGTTCTCTTGCTGTAATCAGTCGTCGCCCATCCCTCCTTTGCAGACGCGTAAACAAGAGGAAAATCCAACGCCTCATCGTCAGCCCCCAGTGACACAAGCAAATCAAATACTTCATTGACGACATCATCAGGCCTGCTGTTCGCCCGATCAACCTTGTTGACAACGACTACGGGTTTGAGCTTGTACTCCAGAGCCTTGGCCAGCACAAACCTGGTCTGCGGCATAGGTCCTTCGAAGGCGTCAACTAAAAGCAGCGCACCGTCTGCCATTTTCAAAACACGTTCAACCTCTCCGCCAAAATCGGCATGCCCCGGTGTATCGATTATATTTATTTTATATTC
>DATKVV010000030.1:0-30418 GCA_035529895.1 Sedimentisphaerales bacterium | reverse complement strand
CCTTTTTCTTCAAGAGTACTTCCGCACTGTCTCCAATGCCGACTCTGTGAACCTCGTCGGCCTGCTCTTCGGTAATAGCTGACCGACCATGACCCTGGTGACCGGGTTTGCCTCCGCCACGATTGCGTGGACGCTCTTTCTGGCTGTTCGGCTTCACCGGAAGCTTCGAAGAGGGTGTGGACGAGCCGGAGTAACCTTCCCTGGCCGTGCGTTCCTGATACCGCAGTCCGGCCTTAAGGCGAGCATTCTCTTCTTCCAGCGGTTCCAACCATCCTCCAACCCCCAAGCCACCCATAACTGACCGGTTACAGTTTCTTTTTGACATCCTCGTTGACGGGCTGAGTTAACGTTTTTCTGCCGAAAAGGATTCGTTCCGGCCAACCCACCGCCGCTGATGTTAGACTGGCTCGGACCTGACCGCACTACCAGAGATGAACTTTCCCCAAGGGGCTACAATCTACCCTGTTAGCCCTGATTCTTGTGGAATTTGGGTTTTTGCGGGCAATTGTGAAGGGGGGCGGGGAACGGTTATTCAAGAAGGAAAAGAGTACTGAGATTGTCAGATATTGGAGGTTTTGAGCAATGTTTGCGCAATTTCGCAGGCGGCGTGGGTGTTGGCAATTGTTTTACAGGCCGTTTTCATTTCCTGTCGTTTGCGGTCGTCCTTCATCAGCTCCCGGAGCTCTTGCCAGAGCCGTTCGGCGCGGTGTTCCTCGTCGGGCAGGTCGTCCGCGATGACGGCGGCGCCCGCTTCAGCGAGTTTGCCGGCGTTGAGGTACTGATGTCTGTCGCGGTGGTAGGGATAAGGCATGCAGATGGCGGGGACGGCGGCGGCGGCGTATTCGGCGATGCTGACGGCCCCGCTCCTGCCGATGAGCAAATCTGCCGCGGCCAGCAGGTCGGCCATATCATCGTGGTAGTCCAGGACGGTGTGGGCGATTTTAGCGCCGGTATACTTTTCTTTGACGTTTTCGAAGTTTGCCCGGCCTGTCAGGTGCACTATCTGCCATTGGTCAGCGAAAGCACTGAGCTTATCCAGCAGTGCACAAACGGCCTTGTTTATATTCTCCGAGCCGCTGGAGGCGCCCGTTACAAGGAGGGTCTTTTTGTTTTTATCGAGCTTTAGCCGGTCAATTGCTTTGTCCGGCTGGGGGTTTTCAAAGGCGCTTCGCAACGGACAGCCGACGATGTGCACGGTCGCGCTGGTTTTGTTGAAGTATTGGGCGGTATCTTCGAACTGGACAAAGATGTCGTTGGCAAAACGGGCTATTAGTCTGTTTGCGCGTCCGGGGAGAATGTCAACGTTGAGCAGCGCGAGGGGGAGCTTGAGTCTGTGGGCGGCCAGGCAAACCGGGGCGGCGACGAAGCCGCCGATGCCAATGACCGTGGGGCTTGCGGCTGAAGCGAGTATTCGCCTGGCGATTCGACAACTTTGGAGAAATGACCGGCAAAAACTGAGCAGGCACTTCGGGCGAAGAGAAAAACCTGTAGCGGGAAGCGTGGTATACTCGAAGGAGGTCCGGCCGAGAATTTTTGAATCGATGTCGCGGGAGCTGCAGAAAAAGTGGACTTTGCTTTCGGGGTCGAGTCTGACTATCTGTTCGGCAACGGCCAGAGCGGGGTAGATATGTCCGCCTGTCCCCCCGCCTGCAAAGAAGAAGGTCCTGGGCGCCATTATTGGTTCTCGCTCGCCTCCATTTTGGGGGATTGTTCGGCGATATTCAGCAAGAGACCGACGGCGAGTGCCGACAGGAGCATACTTGTGCCCCCTGCACTTACGAAGGGCAGAGGAATGCCCTTTGTGGGCAGCACGACGGTGACGACGCCGATATTAAGGGCGGCCTGGATGCCGATGGCCAGGACGACGGCGGCAGCCAGTAACTGGCCGAAGCGGTCCCTGCATCGGATAACGACGAGGATTCCGAGCCAAACGAAGGCAATAAACAGAAGAATCACCGCGATAGTTCCGACAAAACCGAGCTCCTCGCCTATGATGGCGAAAATAAAATCTGTGGTATCCTCGGGGAGATGGCCATATTTGCAGATTCCGCGGCCGAGGCCTTTACCGGACAGGCCGCCGGAGCCGAGGGCGACAAGAGACTGAGTTGCCTGATAAGCGGCGGTGGCGGCGAGTTTGTCGGGACTCAGGAAGGCGGCGATTCGCTGGAGCCGGGCAGGCGAGCGCAGAAGCGCCGCACAAAAGGCAAGGATGGCAAAGGGTACGGGAGTCAGGATGTGCCAGAATTTGACGCCGGCGATGAGCAGGATAAGCAAGCTCAAGAGGCAGATGAATGCAGCCGTGCCGAAATCTTCGATGATTACCAATCCGACGGCAGCGCCAATAATCAGGCAAGCCGGGAGGAATCTTTTCCGGTAGGAGCTTATGCTGTCGCTGTAGCGGTCGCAGAACGCAGCCAGGAAGATGAGCAAGGCCCATTTCGCCAGTTCGGAGGGTTGAAAGCTTATCGAGGCGGGGCCGAGGGGAATTCGCAGCCAGCGTCGGGCGCGGTTTATCTCGACGCCGAAGCGGGGCAGCAGGACCAGTACAAGCAAAGCCATACTGAGGACGAGCAAATAGAGGGTGGGGGATTTGAACCAGCCGTTGGCGAAGCTGAACCTGTGATAGTTGAAGCGCGAAGCGGCATACATAATAAGCACAGCCAGCGGGAAAAACAGGATTTGTCTGAGCGACTGAAAATCGTAGAATCTACGTAAGTCAAGTTCCTGATTGATGTTAGCGCTTGCCGAGAATACGAAAACGGTGCCGATGGCCATTAAGAGGATAACGACCATCGCGATGTAATGCGGAACCGGATTGTCTTGCTCTGCCGTAAGCATCGAATACTTGAGCGCCTTCAGGCACGGTTCTAATACACTGGCGGATAATAATCAATCGTTACGTGTATTTTCGGCAGCGTGAGGTTGATAGCCGCAAAAATTCTCGCAAGAAAGACACGGCGCATTGATGGTTAAGCACATATAGGGGGGTAAACATTGGGGATGGCGGCAGAGTAAGAGGCCAAAAAAGGCCAAAACGGGCGACGGTGTGCAGAATTTAGGGAACAGGGGCCGTGCCGGCGCATCATAACTAACATAGATGTACATATTCGTGAAGTTTTTAGTGGATTTTGCTTGACGAGCAGGCTGCAGATTTGGTAAAAATATATATATAGCGTGTAAGGACTTTGTATTGATAACGTTACGGAGTCCGCCGCACTTCAGGTGAGCAGGGTGGCGGCGGAGGAGTTGCCTTTTGGCCGGCACGCTTGTGTTTGCGCATTTCGGGAGGGTTTTTTTACGGCTTTTAGAGAAGGAAGGTGATGCCAGGGCGGAAAGAAGGAGTTGTTTAAGACAGGCGCAAGACAAGCGGTGAAGGCACTGTCCGCCTGTCCGCGACAACATATTTCTGTATGACTTAAACAGGGTTATTGTTTTTTTTTGATTTGAAAGGAGAAGGATTATGTGGAGAAAATTGGTTCTTTTAGTGTCCCTCGTTTCGGTGGGCATTATGGTCGGTCCGGCGAATGCCGCGGTCATATTCCACTGGGAGCTGGACGGAACGATGGGGCAAGACATTGTGTCCGATACGGACATTGTCGGCAACGTGACGGCGAAGGCGTTTACGGACACCGGGGGAGGGACGGGCTGCAGTCTGAAGTATGATGAGCCGAACCCGACTTACAACGAGAATGGAGGGTCCGCCCATTTTCGTAACTTGACTGCGGACAACGACCCGGGCATGGGTCTGTTTGCCAACGACACAGGTGTGGACTGCCCGCTGGATTTGACCGGCCTGGGCGAGTTCACGATTGAGGCGTTTATAAACGTGGATACGTTTCGCCAGTCGGTGATTGTAAGAAAATACGACGGTGGCGCTAAGGGGCGATACTATCTGGAAGTAAACGACGGCGGTGTGGTCGGGTTTTGCGTCAGCAACGTGGGCAGCGACGAGAACAAGATTTTGTCTTCGGGAGGACTGGAGACGGGCACGTGGTACCACGTGGCCGGTGTGTTTGACGCAAACGATACGGAGGCCCCGTTGAAGTTGTACATTGACGGCGTACTGGCGGAATCGGGCGGGGAAGCGCAGGTACTTGTGGACTCGGACCGGGGCCTGGGTATCGGCTGCATTCTTCGAGATAATTTAAGCCCGCCTGGTAATTCGGGGCAGTTTTTCCATGGCATGATTGACGAGTTGCGGATTTCGGACGAGGCGCTCAGTCCGGAACAGTTCATGAATGCGGCGGTGGCGGGCAAGACGGCCACAAAGCCGGTGCCGTCGAGCCGTTTGACGGACGTGTGCCCGGACGGTGTGGTTCTTAGCTGGACGCCTGGCGTCGATGTGGCGGCGACCGAAGGCCACGATGTGTATTTGGGGACCGATTACGACGCGGTTAAGGCGGCCACGACTTCGTCAAGTCTGTATAAGGGTGCTATGGACGCAAACAGGTATCCTGAGGCGGGCACACTTGCGCCGCTCGATTTGGCAAAGAGCTACTATTGGCGAATTGACGAGGTCAACGACGGCAGCGTTGTGTTTACAGGCGCCGTGTGGACGTTTACGACTCAGGACGGAAATGCGCTCGATTTGATACCGGGCGATGGCTACAAGGGCGCGGACCCGAACGGGGTGCTTCGCTGGACGGCTTCGTGTCTGGCGCTTTCGCACAACGTGTACCTCGGGACGAATCTGGTCGACGTGAACACCGCGACCAATCCCCTTGTTCTGCCCGGCAGAGGCAACCAGACTGAGACGACGTATGACCCGGGTGGTCTTTTGGCGCAGACGACCTACTACTGGCGGATTGACGAAATAACCAGCCGGGGGACGTTCAAGGGCAGACTGCATACGTTCAAGACCGGCTACGGCGGAATTCTGGTGTACTTCAGCTTTGACGGAACCAAGGGCAATAACCTGCCGAGCGAGGTGACGGATTTGACGGGCAGGGTTACGTTCAAGAAGTATATCGCTGAGGACCCGGAAGATGCCGGTACGGTCAAGTACGGTGACGCTAATCCGTTCTATAACACGGCAGGGACCTCCGCGGATATTATGCCGGAGGCGGGTCTGTACAGGCTTGACCCTGAGCCCAACACCCCGGTTAACCCGGATATTCTGCGGCTGGACGGCATGGCGTACACCATCGAGATGTGGATGAGGGCGGCTTCTTTTCCCAGTTACGATAACAACGTTTTGATTAAGAAATATGACTCTTACAGCATTGAAATAAGCGGCGATGACGGGGACATAGTCTTTTACCACGCCGGCGACAGCGCATCAAGCGACGCCGAGGTGCAGGCCAACGAGTGGTATCACATAGCCGCGGTTTGTGATTTGGGCGACCCGGAAGAGTCAATGAAGCTGTATGTCGATGGGGTACTGGTTGACACGGATAATCCTTCGGAGACGAATCCGTCGGACAATAACGACCCGGTGGGGATTGGCTTTATGGCTCGTCCGTGGGATGAGGAGGACGGGTATACGTACGACGACTTCTTTGACGGCGAGATTGACGAGCTGATGATTCTGGACATACCGCTTGATTTGGGTACGTTCAAGCTGTTCCCCGGGCTCGAATGGGCGAACACGCCCAGTCCTTACGACAAGGAAAGGCGAGTGGACCCGTGCGACCCGAATCTGGCGCTTAACTGGGTGCCGGGCGTGGCGGCGAGTTCACACCAGTTGTACTTCGGGACCAGTTACGAGGACGTGCGTGATGCGACCACTTCCTATGACCCTGGCGGTGTGTGGAAGGGCCCGACGGACCCGAACACGTTTTTCCTTTTCGGCAAGACCGAATATGCGAAATCTTACTATTGGCGTGTGGAGGAGGTAGGCACGCCGACAAGGAAGGGGCTGGTCTGGAAGTTCACGATGCGAAGCGCGATTGTGGACCCGAATATGTGGCTGTGGTACAAGTTCGACGAAGGAAGCGGCACGAAAGTGCATGATTCGTCCGGTCGCGATTTTGAAAGCAGCGGCGCGCCAAGCGACGGCTGGGACCCGAACGGCGGACAGTGGGGCGGCGCGCTTTATTGCGACGACGACGCAGGTATGTCGGTTTCGAGCGACGAGGTGCTGAGCAACATCACCAATAGCATAACGGTATCGGTGTGGCTGAAGGATTCTTACCGGCAAGGTAACGACAACTGGGTGTTCGACGGCGGCAGGAACTCAAGTTACCGAGTGCAGGCGGCTGTAGTCACTGAAGACGGAATGGCGCTTTGGCGAGCCGGCAACGACAGCAACGACCAGTTGGTATGGGACCTGAACGGCGTCGACCCAAGCAGACTGGAAGGATGGCACCACTGGGCGTTTGTCAAGGATGAGGCTGCCGGTACGATAAGTATGTACTTCGACGCTGACTTGGTAGATTCGAATAATCGTGTGGTCGCAGACCTGACCAACGTGCAGAACGGGGCGTTCAAGATTGCCGCGGTAACTAACCACAGTACGGACCTGAAGGGCTGGATAGACGACTTCCGGCTGTACGACTACGCCAAGTCGGCCACGGAGATAATGATGTTGTACCGTGGCGGCGACCTTGCGCTGGCCTGGAAGCCGAAGCCGTTCGACGGCGAGCCGGACGTCCTGCGTGATACAAAGCTCAGCTGGAAGCCGGGCGATTACGCACAGACAACCGGCGCGCACAAGCTGTACTTCGGCACGAGCTGGGAGGACGTCAACAGCATGACCGACCCGTGCGCCGTCAGGAACCGTGGCGACGAGAACTACGACCCCGGTATTATGGAACTGGGCAAGAAGTATTATTGGCGCGTAGATGAGGTCAATGAGGCCAACGATAAGAGTCCCTGGAAGGGTCGCGTCTGGAGCTTTACGGTGGCGGATTATCTGCTCGTGGAGGATTTTGAGTCCTACGATTTCTTCAGCGAGCTAATAACCGACACGTGGTGGGACGGCATACGCTTCGTGCCGCCGTACTATTTTGAGTATGTTAATGGCGCGACAGTGGCGCTGGCGGCTTCATACACAGCGCCGCCCGAGCCGGTCCACCGGGGCAAGCAGTCGATGGGGTTGTGGTACGACAACGGCGGCCTATACATGGAGGTGCCGTATTATTCCGAGACCGAGCGGAGATTTGACAGTCCGCAGGATTGGACGGAAGCTGAAGTAGAGATATTGACCCTGTTTTTCTACGGGGACCCGAACAACGACGCAAATGCGACCGAGCAGATGTATGCGGCCCTCGGAGATGCCGACAGTAATGCGGTGGTTAAGTACGGTTACTATGCGGACGAGGATATGAACGATATCAAGAAGGCCGAATGGCATGAGTGGAATATCGCTCTGTCAGACTTCTCGGGAATCACCTTGACGGCTGTAAAGAGGATGTACATCGGGTTGGGGGACCGGGACAATCATCCGACGCCCGGCGGCTGGGGCGTAGTATATTTTGACAATATACGGCTGTATCAGCCCAAGTGTATTGTTTCACGGCGTGCACCTGCTTTTGCCGCTGTGGATTTCAGCGGTGACTGCGCTGTGGGTTTTGCAGATATCAGAATGATGGCCGTGGATTGGCTGAGGACGGACGTCAACTTCAATGATTTGGGTCTTTCGATGCAGCAGCCGGCGAGCCCTGTGGCATGGTGGAAGCTCGATGAGAGCAGCGGCACTACGGTTTCGGATTCGGCCGGGTCGAACCACGGCGCCATCGAGGGCAGCGTCTCGCGTGTTACCGGCTATGATGGCGTGCATAAAGCGCTGGAGTTCGACGGCGGCAAGGTGGTTGTGCCGGACGCAGAGGCGCTGAGGCCCCAAAATGCATTGAGCGTATCGGCGTGGATCAAGTTTTCGGATACGCCGGGGAGTGCTCGCTTAGTGGTCAAGGGCGCCGACAACAAGGAGACCTTCTCTTTAGAGGTTAATTCGGATAAAGCCCTGACGTTCCTCCTACGTGACGTTAACAACGCAGATTATAATGTCGAAAGCGCCGATGAGCTGTCGCGCAACGAATGGATTCACGTAGCCGGTACGTACGACGCGAACCGGATAAGCTCGTACGTAAACGGCGAGGTGGATGAGACTAAGACTGTAGGCGCTCATCCTCTGTCGCAGGATGCCAATAACCTGGCGATGGGCAACCGTGCGGATGCCTTGAACCGGCCCTATGAGGGCTGTCTGGATGACGTGCGGCTGTACAACTATGGTTTGTCGGCAGCCGAGGCGAGGTACCTTGCCACCGACGGCACGGGTTACGTACCTTTGAGGTCTCAGTTCAACCTGTACGGTCCGGTGTCAGACAAGCCGCAGGTGGTTAACTTAAAGGACGTTGCCGAGCTGGCGAGTTCGTGGCTTAAGGAGGAGCTGTGGCCGGCGCCTTAGTACGAACGGCGTTAACTGGCGACGATTGCAGCAATTTCGGGGCCTGTGCCAATTATCAGCACAGGCCCCCTTCTTTTATCCCCCTTCCGCCGCCCCAAAACTAAAAACTACTAATGTCGTCTCTGAAAGCACAGCCGAGTCTAAGGAGCTGCCCGAGACTGTTACCGCCGTTGGCAAAACGACCCGGAATCTCCTCCAATAATCGCTAACCCCTCATCCTTAATCATTTCCTCGCTGCTGCGCCGTCGCTCAAAGCCCCCACTGTTCGCCGTCTGAAACGCATAAATCCCCTTGTCTAATGGCCTTATCATCCTCCATCCTCTGCCAAACAAGCCGCAAGTAGACGCGCCCACCCGTATAGGCCCCTACGATATTCCCTTTCACGCCAGAATTTTTTGATAGTGCCACTTGACACCACATCGCTAATCTGGTATACATAGAATTGGTACAGTGTAAGAATTTTTGGGTCCCGCATAGGCTGGCTTTTGGGCGGGAACACCAGGCGCCATGCAGGCTCATTATCAGTGCAACCATCCCAGAGGCGGGTCCTGTCCAGGTTTGAGCCAGCGTAGTGAGTGTTTGGCTGAGGAGGCTGACATATTCCTTTGCTCAATTGCAACAGCCAAAATTGACGATTTTCCTTCAATAAGGAGGCCAACAGCTAAGTTCTGATAAAATTAGTTCTGTCAATGCCCGTTAGGAACAACAATGGTCCGGCATTTTGCCGGCGAAAACTTTATTTATTTTATAATTTGGAAGGAGGAACAATATGTGCAGAAAACCGATTCTTCTAATCTCCCTTGTGTCGCTGTTGCTGCTGGCCAACGGCGCTTCGGCCAAGTTGTGGACCGGCAAGGGTGACGGCACGAGCTGGTACGACCCGGCCAACTGGGACACCGGCGTGCCTGGGCCTCAGGAGCGAGTGGATATGAACGATTCGTCCCCGCAGCGCGGGCCCATTATCGACCAGGATGTGGAGTGCGGCCAGGTCCACCACGCCTATGGCGGCACCGACCCCAATACCGACATCAACGTACTAAGCGGCAACTGGAAAATCAACGGCGAATGGAGATGGTGCCAGGGTTCTGGCAACCCTCGCAGTGTCGTCACCATAAGTGGCGGCAATGTTACCGTAGGCGGTGAATTCAGATGGGCCGATGAACCTGGAAACGCGTATGGCATACTTAATGTCAGCGGCGGCCACATCACCACGCCTCGTATTAAAATCGGCGACGCCGGCGGCGGCGAGCTGAATATAACCAATGGCGGAGTCGTCACTGTCACCGGCAGCGAGTTCAGTACCAACGGGGAGAAGCCTACTAAGATTACCGTAGATGACGGCCTGCTCAAGGTTATCCCCAAGTTTGCAGTGAGCGGCCAGACTACCATTAACCTCGATTACGGAACCATCGAGGCCGGTATGTTCGATGCCGAGGACACAACATGGGTCATGGACATCAACGACGGTGTATTTATAGTCGACGGCAACGGCGCCGACGCAAATACCATCAAGGGTTATGTTACCGCCGGCCAAATCACACCCTATGACAAAGACCCGCTCGGCACCGTACACGTTGACTACAACGACGTGGCAAAAAAAATTACAGTCTGGGCGTCAACCATTTACACATGGGCGAGAAATCCCGACCCAGAAAACCGCACCGAAAACCTCTGCCTGGACGGGGTTGTCCTGAGCTGGACCCCCGGCGAACTTACCGCCCCAACCAACGGCCACGATGTCTACTTCGGTACGGATTACGATGACGTCAGCATTGCAACCACCTCGACGGCCGGCGTGTACAAGGGCAGACAAACCCCCAGCACGTGGGACGCAAGTGCACACGAGTCCCTTCAGCCGGGTACGACGTATTATTGGCGCATAGACCAGGTAGACAAAAACAACCCGGGTAAGATATACAAAGCAAGAAAAATCTGGCAGTTCTCTACCAACGACGGAAACGCCTTCGACCCTACCCCGGCCCACAATCAAACCCGCGTGGAGCCGACCATCATTCTCAGATGGTCGCCGGGATGCTGGGCCACTTCAAGCAAGGTCTTCTTCGGCACCAGCTACGACCAGGTCGAGAGCATGACCGACCCGTGCGCCACCAAGAGTCTTGGCGACGAGAGCTATGACCCCTGCACCCTCGAGCTTACGACCGCTTATTACTGGCGGATCGACCAGGTCGGTTCGCAGACATGGAAGGGCCAGGTCTGGAAATTCACCACCCGCAGTCGAATCGTTGATGATAATATGCGAGTTTGGTATGAGTTCGAGGAAACCGCCGGGCCTTCCGTGCCCGATTCTTCCGGCTACGACAACCATGCTTCAGTCACCGGCGCCGGCGAGGGCGCGTGGGAACCAAATGACGGTTATATCGGGGGCGCGCTGCGATTCCCCTCCGACGATGGATACACCGTGTCTGTTCCATCAGAGGTGATGGACACCTTCAGTTCAGCCGTGACCGTTGCGGTCTGGGTGAATCCTGATGAAGAGATGGCCGCCTCCGACGACGAGGCCCTCTTCGATGCCGGCGACGTCGGAGAAGGCGGCACCTATAAAATGACCGCGCGGATGCCCAACGGTTCCGGCTCCGTTACCTGGCGTGCAGGCGACAATACTCACGATGTAATGGTTTGGAAGGATGCCGACGCGGTCTCCTGGGCGGGCGAGTGGCACCACCTTGCTTTTCTCAAAGATGAGACGGCCAGCATTATGAAGATATTCTTCGACGGGTTCGTCGCCGATTCCAACAACGTCGTGGATGTCACCCTTGCCAATATCAAAGGCAAGCCGTTCATGCTCGGCGCCTACAATCACGAGAACAAGGGCTGGCTGGGCCTTGTGGATGACTTCAAGGTTTTCGACAGGGCTTTGACCGATAAGCAAGTCCAGGCGATCTACAGAGGGGGTGACCTCGGACAGGCCTGGAGGCCCGTCCCGACCGACGGCGCCAAAGATGTGCTCCGCGATGTGCTTCTGACCTGGCAGGCCGGTGACTATACTGACCGCCACAGGATATTCTTCGGCACCGATTGGGATGATGTCAACGATATGACCGATCCGTGCGCCATCAAGTCCGTGGGTGATGAGACCTACGACCCGACCCTTGAATTAGGCCCGACCTACTATTGGCGGGTTGATGAGGTAAATGACGCCAATGCCCAGACATGGAAAGGCAAGGTCTGGAGCTTCACGGCGGCGGATTATCTGCTCGTGGAGGATTTTGAGTCTTACGATTCCTACGTCGAGCTAATAAACAACACGTGGCTGGACGGCATACGCACAGTGCCTTACCCGCCGTATTTCATTTACGTTAATGGTGCGATAGTGGCTCTGTCGGCTTCGTACGCAGTGCCGGCCGAGCCGGTCCACCGTGGCAGGCAGTCGATGTATCTTGGTTATGACAACGGCGGGCTATACATGGATGTGCCGTATTATTCTGAAACCGGATGCACCTTTGATGCCCCACAGGACTGGACAGAAGCCGATGTAGAGGTGCTGACCCTCTTCTTCTACGGCGACCCCAACAACGATGCAAATGCGACCGAGCAGATGTATGTGGCCCTCGGAGATTCCGACAGTAACGCGGTGGTCAAGTACGGTGATTATGCGGACGAGGATATGAACAACATCAAGGATGACGAGTGGCAGGAATGGAACATGGCTCTGACGGACTTCTCCGGAATCACCTTGACGGCTGTGAAGAGGATGTACATCGGCTTCGGCGACCGGTACAATCATCCGACGCCAGGCGGTTTCGGTACCGTATATTTTGACAATATCCGGTTGTATCAGCCGAAATGCGTTGCTTCGCGCCGCTCGCCCGCTCTGGCTGCCGTCGACTTCAGCGAAAACTGCATCATTGACTTTGGCGACGTGAAGATTGTTGCAGACGACTGGCTCGACGCCGACGAGTTCGTTCCCGCCGTAGCTGCGGCCACTCCGGCCGCCCGCTACGAGTTCAGCCAGAACCTCAACGACTCTTCGGGCAATAACCGCCACGGCACGGTCGTCGACGGAACCGCTTTCTACAACCCTGCCGGCAAGGATGGCTATTGCATCGATTTTGACGAGAGTTACGGTGTCGAGATTCCCGCTGCGATATTCGCCGACGTCAACCAGCAAGTGAGCATTGCCGTCTGGGCAAATGGTTACACCGACCAGAATGACGTGACAAACGTCATTTTCGAAGCCGGCCAGGGCACGCCTCCCTTTGTTGGCGACTGGAACGACATCATAACGATTCAGACCCATTGGCTAGATGCCGAGCTTACCTTCGACGCCGGCGGTGACAGTGAGGACTGGACCGACTTTCCCGATGAGGCCTGGGCGGGCGAATGGAATCACTATGCCTTTGTCGCCGATGCCAACCAAGGCACCGATGGCTTTATGGGAATTTACCATAACGGCCGCCTCGTCGCCAAGGGTACGACCGATGCGAAGATGGCCGGTATAAACCATGCCTTTATCGGTATCGCACCCGAAACCGATGAGGTGGGTTGGCACGACGAGTACATTGGCAAGCTCGACGACTTCCGCATCTACAACTACGCCCTCTCCAGGAACGAAGTGGCCTACCTTGTTACCGGCGGTGCCACTTTGTACCTGCCGGTGGAATCGCCCGCCAATCTCTACGATGGAGAGGACCCGGGCTCCAAGTCCATTAACCTTAAGGACCTTGCTGCGCTCGCCAACAAGTGGATGCTCAAGGAATACTGGCCGCAGTAGCAATTGCGATTGACGCTGATATCCGACTCACCGCTTACAGGCGGCAAGTCGGCAACAAACTGGAGGCCTGTGCTGACTAACAGCACAGGCCCCTTTCTCTTATTCTCTCTTCGTCCCTCGCACCCATTGGCAAATCCCAAATCGTCAATCGCAAAACCTTAGTTAATCCTCCATCACTTATGCTTAATCATCTCGAACGGCCCGGCCATTAATCATTCATCCTTGACCATTTGAAAACCCCTGCTTCTTGACAGGCTGAAAGCTTCTTACCGTGTTCTTGCCTGCCTGCTTGGCTATGTATAGGGCCTGGTCCGACCGGCTCGTAATGTCCTCCGGACTGCTCTGAGCGTCATATTCCCCGACCCCCACGCTGATGGACAGTGGTATCTGCTCCTTGTTCCACGTTATCGTCGAGCTCCCCACCGCCTCCACCATTCGCTCGGCGACAACAGTCGCATCCGCAAGCGACGTGTTCGGCAGAATCACCGCAAATTCATCGCCCCCGTATCGTGCCGCCGTATCAATTTGCCGGATGCATTCCTTTATCTTGCTGCTGATTTTCTTAATCACCTTGTCACCTGCACGATGCCCGTACGTATCATTTATCTGCTTCAGATTGTCGATATCAATCATAATCAGCGATATCGGCCCCCCGTATCGCCGTGACCGCCACAGCTCCTTTTCCAGAATCTCATACAGTCTCCGGTGGTTCGATAGTCCCGTCAGTCCGTCGGTTGTCGCCTGGTGCTGCATCCTCTCGAACAGCTTGATATTCCCGATTGAGGCTCCCACCAACTGGCTCAGAAGCTCAACCAGGGCTATATCGTCCGAACTGAACCTGCCCCCCTGTGTCTTGTCTGCCAGATTCAGCACGCCCACCACCCTTTCGTGGCAAATCAGCGGTGCAATAATGCAGTTATTCGTCTTGTAATTCTCCGCGAAGGCCCGCTGCGATTTCTTAATCACCGGCTGCTGGTGCGTGTTTATGTCTTCAACCAGTATCAGCTTCCTGCTTCTGACCGCCATTATCATCGGAGACGGTGGATTCTGATTCAGCGAGACTATCTTGTTTATTAGGAACGGGTGATTGTATTTCTGCAGATGCAGTATATTACTTGTCTCGTCAAGTATATAAAGTGAAGCCAGGCTTACACCAACCAGCTCTGTGACCTTGCTAACGCACACATCGGCTATCCGCTCCATGTCCAGACAGTTTATCTGCCGGGCCAGCGGAGTTATCTGCTCAAGCAGCGAAACGCTCCCCCCGGCGCGATCCACAGCACTACCCGAACTTTCACTGTCTCGGTCCATGGTCCCAAAAACAATCAACTGCTGCCCGATTTACGCACTACAGGCAAACCACTACCACACCCTCATTCATCCCTGTATCGGACATTTCGCCGTTGTCATTTGGCAAAAATCAGCCCCTTGGATGCGAAAACAGCCCAAATTCTCTATCCTCACACCCTAATGACCCTGCCGCCACATTGGGCGTCAATAACCTGCGGAAGCGCACCGACCTTCCACCCTCCCAACCGTCAGTTAATGCTCGAGAAGACCTTCTCAGCGCTGCCATTCCAAAAAGCGTCGTAAAAAATTTTTTGCAAAAAAATCAGAAATCCGTTGACATTTTTTAAAAGGCCTTTTACATTTTGCAAAACGTAAAAATTATAAAGAGGTCCTTAACCATGCAGGCACAAGTTAAAAGCCAAAGGTTCCAAATACCAGTCAGGCTCTACCGCATCGGCGACCTTGTCCGCTATACCCCCTTCTCTCGCCAGACAATACATAACTATACAACTATGGGACTTATCCGCGAGGCGCAATGGACCGAAGGCGGACACCGCCTTTACGACGAATCAGTATTCGAAAGATTGTCCAGGATACTCGAACTCAAGAAAACAAGGACCCTTTGGGAAATAAGGCAGATTCTGACAAAGGAAGATGCAGCCACAGGCTTATCCGCACAGGACAACTGCTCGGCTACCCAAACAAACAGCCCTTCTTCTTTTTCGGAGCAAAACTAGAACATGAACACGTTGTTTTCTAATAAGCTTTACTCTGCGTCGGCCACGAAAGCTCGACCATATCTGCAGAATTGGAACCGGATAACGCAAGGCGGCGGTAAAGACCTTCGTTTCTTCTGATCTTTACCTCACCTTGCTCTTGGGACTCAAGGAAGCAATGAAAGGATCAAGGATGAGAAATCAAGCTCCACTTTTCAAGACCTGTTTTCCCTGGCTTTTCTCACTCTTATAGCACGCTGACGAATGTACGGGGAGAAGCCGATAATGGAAAAGCAGAACACCAACGCAGGTCTGGAGTTGTTGTCTCTCTTGAAACAGCAGCGATACCTCTATCACCAGCTCAAAATGCTCACTGACAGACATCGCCAAGCGGCCGGCACAACCTCGCCCGAGCTCCTGTTAGAGGTTATTTATGGACGCCGCAAGCTCGTCGAAAAGCTTCGTCAGTTAAACCACAAGCTTCGCCCTATAAGGGCCGGCTGGGACAAGCTCTCGCCCCAAATCGAACCCGAACATAAGGCTCAGGCCTCCAGCGTGGCAACCCAGGTCAAGAAGATTGTGGCCGACATCGTCGCTACGGTTCCATCCGACCTGGCCCAAAACCTCCCCCTCAACGGAGATTGCATATTCGATGAACTTCTCGCCGACCACCAACCTCAACAGTAAAGGATTGCTTATGAACCTGTCCTCACTCGCAACTGACAATATAACTGAGTTGCTCCTGAAGATAATCGACTTCACACAGGCGCGACAGAAAATCCTCTGCCGGAACATAAACAATCTGAGCACCCCAGGCTTCGTACCAAAGGACCTTCACGTCGATGAGTTCTCAGACCTCTTGAACAACGCACTCGACCAGCACATCCGAACCCGCCGGCTCGTCCTGCGTGATACCGACAATATCAAGTTCGGACTCAGCGGCACATTCGAGGTCAAGCCGATAATTGACAATTGTGCCAAGACGCTCCTGGCAGAAAACCGAGACCGATATCTCGAGTTCCAGATAAATAAGATGCTCGAAAACTCACTCAACCAAAGAATAGCGACCGAATTACTCAGGCAGAAACAGGGGATGACTTCGCTTTTTGAGTAGCTCCATGGCTCACACGGAACTTTGCTTACGACCGGAACTCATGAAAACCTCTCGGCTGGAGAAAAACTCGCCGACAATTACTGATACCCTGTTCTCACTGCTCGAAAATAGACACGCCAGCCGGTCGAGCCCGCAGCTATGGCCTCATCCTTGCGCTTCCATCGTACCCTGTACCCCTTTCTCGCCGGTGGCCCAGCCGGTCAAATCGCCTGTTCGCTTCGCTCCCAAGTTCCTTGCCCAAGATTCTTCGAAAAAGGCCTTTACCCTTTCCCCTAAAGTTTGCGCGAAAAAGGTCGATAAAGAATTGGAATGTGTCCGGCCTTTGTCTGTCCGTCCCGCCGGGCGGGGGCCGCCGTTCAAATGTTGCCGCTTATCGGACCCGAGACATGGCTGCACAAAACTTGCTAATAACGTCATAATCTGACGGAGGATGCTGTGAAATCTGAACAACAGTTCGACATCGACCGGATATGGGACCAATTCCATAAAACCCGCTCCGACGACTCCCGCAATCTGCTCTTGAAGCACTATATGTACCTGGTAAAGTACACCGCCGAGCGCCTCTATAGCAAGCTGCCCGACAAGGTCGAATTGGACGACCTTATCAGTGCCGGCATTTTCGGACTCATGGATGCCATCGACGCCTTCGACCCCGCCCGCGGCGTAAAGTTCGAGACCTATTGCTCGCCTCGCATAAGAGGCTCTATTCTCGACGAGCTGCGCAGCATGGACTGGGTCCCCCGCTTGGTCCGCGCACGGGCACATCAGCTCTCAAGGGTCACCCAATCGCTCGAGACGCATCTCGGCCGAAAGCCTACTGAAAAGGAAACTGCCGAGCAGCTCGACATGGACATGGACGAGTTTGACCGATTGCAGCGAGACGCCAACGCCGTTAGCGTCGTCTCCCTCACCACCCAGTACGGGGACGCCGACGGCGAAAAGGACATTCGCGAGATAGACATCATCAAGGACAACAGGAGTCAGGACCCGCTCATTGAAGCGCAGAAGCGGGACCTCAAAAACCTCCTCACCAAGGGCCTCACGAGAGCCGAGCGTCTTATTGTCGTCTTGTATTATTATGAAGAAATGACGATGAAAGAGATTGGCGCCACCCTCGACCTGTCCGAGTCCCGTGTCTCGCAAATGCACTCATCCATTATTGCACGCCTGAAAGCCCAGATGAACACCCGAAAAAGGGAATTCGCAATCCGCTGAACCACTGCAAACACCTGTCGCTCTGTTGCGACACCCAAAGAATTGTCGTGCCGACCGAGCCCCGCCAGCAAGCCAATACATCCCCGCGACCTCAAAACAAAAAAAACATGCTCCGACTTCTGCCGGAGCTTTCCACTTCGGTTAGCCTCCAGCTCCGCTGGGTGTCCACTTGCCATTGAAAACCCTCACTGCCAGGCCCAGGTCTTCTTTCGCAATGTGAAACATTGGCCCGTGGCTACATCAACCCAATAATCACCCATCAATAATCATTTGAGACCCCGCCGCGCTCATTGAACATGTGCGTCAGCCTTCACAATCACTTCTGAGCGATTACCAGAGTTCCTTCAACAGAAAGGTGTAGGCCAGTGCCGACATGAAAGCCCGCTGCTCATTGTTCGCCGCTCCCCCATGGCCACCCTCAATGTTCTCGTAGTACAGAACCTCGTGCCCCTGTTCTTTCATCCGCGCAACCATTTTGCGCGCATGCCCCGGGTGCACCCGGTCGTCGCGGGTCGACGTCGTGAACAGTACGCGAGGATACCGCCCCGACTCCTTCACATTATGATAGGGCGAATACCGATTGATATAGGCCCAGTCCTCCGGCTTGTCCGGGTTGCCGTATTCCCCCATCCAACTCGCCCCCGCCAGCAGCTTGTTAAAACGCTTCATGTCCAGAAGCGGCACCTCGCACACAACCGCCTTGAAAAGCTCAGGACGCTGCGTCAGCATTACACCCACGAGCAGACCACCGTTGGACCCGCCCCAGATGCCAAGATGCTCCGGCGACGTGACCTTACTGCGCACCAGGTCTTCGGCCACCGATATAAAATCGTCGTAAGCACGCTGACGGTGCTCCTTGACCGCCGCCTGATGCCATTTCGGACCGAACTCACCGCCGCCGCGAATGTTCGCCAGCACAAATACGCCTCCCCGCTCCAGCCACGCTGCGCCCGTCAAACTGCGGTAAGCCGGAACCATCGAATGTTCAAAGCCGCCATACCCATACAGCAGCGTCGGGTTATTTCCGTCCAGCTTCATGTCCTTCCTGCTGATTTGGAAATACGGAATGCGCGTTCCGTCCCGAGAAACCGCCTCCAACTGTCTCACCTTCAACCCTTCAGCGTTGAAAAAGGCCGGCAGCGACTTCAGTTTCTCACGCCCTTCTCGACCCACCGAACCTAAATACAGGCTCGGCGGCGTCAGAAAGCCCTGCACCTTCATGAAGTACTCGTCGCACTCCTCCGGATCAAGACCCCACACCGAAACGCTCCCGAAATCCGGCGTCTCCATCCGCTGCCGCACCCAACCGTTCGCTTTTTTCGTCAGCAGATACACCCGGTCCCGCACGTTTTCAAGTTCGTTCACTATCAAATGATTCTTCATGTCCGAAATCCCCGCCAACGACTTCCTCTCCCCCGGCTCGAACAGCATCGAAAGATTCACCTCCCCTCGCAAATAACCCTCAAGCTCCGTCGCCAGCAATGCGCCTGCCGGCCAGGTCTTCCCGCCAACCCTCCAGTCCGACCGCAGCGTAAACAACAGTTGATCGCCAAACGTGCGGACCTCCGCATCCGGCTGCTTTTCAATCCGCACCCATTGCTCCCCGCGCCGAACGAACGTCTCGGTGTTATAACGTGTTATGCTGCGTCGAATAAACTCGTATTTCCGGCCGCGGTCAAGATAGACGCTGGCGCCGACAACGACATCGTCGGCTTCGCCGTCGAAAATCGTCGTCGCAGACGACAACTGCGTCCCGCGCCTCCACTGCCTCGCCATACGCGGATACCCCGACCTCGTCAGCGAGCCCGGACCGAAATCCGTCCCCACATAAAGCGTGTCCCGGTCCCGCCAGGCCGCCCGGCTCTTTGCTTCCGCCAACTCGAAACCATCAGCTACGAACTCTTTGCCCTCTACGTCGAATTCCCGCGTTACGCACGCGTCCGCTCCGCCGCGCGAAAGCGAAATCAGCGCTCGATCGTAGCCCGGTTCCAGAAATCGAGCCCCCTTCCACACCCAGTTCTCCTCTTCCCCCGCCGCCAACTCATCCAGGTCGAGCACAGTCTCCCACTGCGGCTGCGCTTTCTTATATTCGGCCATCGTCGTCCGCCGCCAAAGACCCCGAACGTTCCTCTCGTCACGCCAAAAGTTATACAGATACGCGCCCGCCTTGGACACCATCGGAATCCGTTCCTTCGAGTTCAGAATCGCCAAGAGCCGCTCACGCAACCCTTCAAACTCTGCAGCACCCTGCAGCTCCTCCGTACTGACCGCGTTCTGCTGCCGCACCCAGTCCAGAGCACGCTCGCCGCTCACATCTTCGAGCCATAGATACGGATCTCCCTCAGAACACACCGCCGCGGATGAGACAGCCCCAGATAGGTTGACACCATGGTCAGAAGGAGCCTCGCTCGCGCACCCAGCCGCAAGCAACCAAATCAAAACCGTTAACGCAATTGTCCTCTTCGTAGCTCGTCCCCGGCATAGTGATAGCATCGCGAGCCGGTTCAACAGGTTAAGCCGCACCGATAAGAGAGAGGCCTTTTTGGCCTTGTCTTGCGGGTTCATCCATTTATCCTTTCATATTGTTGCCTGTATGTTCACCTTCGTCCGAGGATTCAGGCCGATTACGCTGGAGCGGCCAGGCAACGGGGCCACCCTCGCCGCGAGGCGACCATATATTTGGACGCTAAAGTGCGCGACGTGTTGGCAGAATGATACAAAAATCTGAAAAAACTGCAGCCGCCCGGCTGGCGACAGTTACCGCAAACTGCTCCGCTGCGCCTTACCCTTGTCAATAACTTACAAATCCTTGCCGAAATTGCAGCCGTTTTCGCTCATCTTACCCTCGTGCCGGGGTGCCCGCCACAAATGTCGGTGTTTTTTTGCGGGTATTCTTGCGTCCATTTCTTGCCGAGCACACTCGACTGCTCAGTTGTCATTCCCGCGCAGCGCCTGCCCTCAGAGAAGCGAATGGGCGGCAATCCAGACACATCAGAATAGGGTTTTGTCAGAGCCTCTTAACCATTTCAACTTGCTGCCAGCTTGATTTTTTTGCCTGACCCGCTTATACTTAACTCGCTTCTGTCAAGGAGATTGAAAATGAAGTTTACAAAGATGCACGGATTGGGAAACGACTATATCTATGTCAACTGCTTCGAGCAAAAAATCGCCAACCCGTCACAGCTGGCACAAATCGTCAGCGACCGACATTTCGGCATCGGCGCCGACGGATTGATTCTCATCAGCCCGTCAAAAAAAGCCGACGTCCGAATGCGCATATTCAACACAGACGGTTCCGAAGCTGAAATGTGCGGCAATGGAATCCGCTGCGTAGCCAAGTACGCCTTTGAACGCAAGCTCGTCAGACCCCGTGGTCCTTTCCCCGTCCCAGGCCAGCCCCCCTGCCCCGCCTCACTTCGAATAGAGACTGCCGCTGGCGTCTTAACCGTCGGCCTCTTACTCGGCGACAGCGACAGGGTTCACAAAGTCTGCGTTAACATGGGCTGCCCCAAACTCGCGCCGCAGGATATACCCGTCAAACTGCCGGTCAGAGAAGTAATTGACCAGCCGATGATGTTCCAGAGTCGCGCCTTCGTTATGACCTGCGTTTCCATGGGCAACCCTCATGCCGTCTTCTTCCGCGACAACATCGCCGCCGTCGAGCTCGAAAAGTTCGGCCCAATAATCGAAAATCACAGCATCTTTCCCAACCGGATCAACGTGCATTTCGTTCAGGTCCAAAGTCCCAGCGAATTCAAAATGCGAACCTGGGAGAGAGGCAGCGGCTTGACTTTGGCCTGCGGCACCGGCGCTTGTGCCTGCTGTGTGGCGGGCGTCCGTACCGGCCGAACACAGCGCCGCTGCACCGCCCACCTCCCGGGCGGCGACCTCGATTTGAACTGGTCCGACGAAAACAACTGCGTTTACATGACAGGCCCCGCCGTCGAAGTCTTCGAAGGAACCTGGCCCGAAAACTAACCCTCCGCGCCAAGCCGCCCTTAAGATCGAGCGGCGCCAATTGACACACGCATTGACGCCTGATGCCGAATAAGCTACACTTACCGGCGCATATGAAAGGCGAACGGAACAAGCCGAAGATTATTGCTTTCGAGGTGACTCGTCGCTGCCGGTACAACTGTCGCCACTGCCGGGCCGAGGCCGGAACCGTGGGCGATGAGGATGAACTGACGACCGAGCAGTGCAGGAAGATACTTTCGGCCGTGGCCAAGTACACCAAGTGCATGACAATCCTGACCGGCGGCGAGCCGATGGAGCGGGAAGATATTTACAGTATTATCAAACATGGCCGCAAGCGCGGCCTGCGAATGGTCATGGCAAGCTGCGGTTATTTAATTGACGATGAGTCGATTGACAAGCTGAAGGCGGCGGGCATATCGGCGTTGTCATTTTCGCTGGACGGGGCATCTGCGGAGACGCACGATGAATTCCGCCAGGCGAAGGGCAGTTTTGAAGCTGTGATTAAGGCGGCACAGGCTGCCCGCCGGGCGGGTATTCGCTTCCAGATTAACACCACCATCAGCGAGTTGAACGTGGACGAGATTGTGGGCATAATGGAGCTGGCCAGGAAGCTTGGGGCGTATTGTTTCAATCCTTTCATACTGGTCCCGACCGGCCGCGGTACCCAGCTTGCCGATGCTATTCTCGACCCACTTCGATACGAGATGCTGCTGAACGAGCTGCTGCAGCTCAAGCTTGAATCCGAAATCGAGGTAAGAGTGACATGCGGGCCCCAGTTTGCCAGGGTGTGCAGGCAGGAGAAACTGGAGCGGGTAAGCGGCGGCACGGGCGGATGCTTGGGGGGCAGGGAGTTCGGTTTTATAAGCTATCGGGGAGATGTGCAGGCGTGCGGGTTTCTGAATATATCGGCGGGTAACCTGATTAAGAACAGGTACGACTTCGGCAGGATATGGGAGGGGTCGAAGGTCCTTAAAGAAATAAGAGATGTCTTAACATACAAGGGCGAGTGCGGGGCCTGCGAATATGTTGCCACGTGCGGAGGTTGTCGGGCAAGGGCGTACGCGATGAGCGGGGACTACCTGGCGGCGGATCCGATCTGCAATTATAAAAGCGGAATCAAAAAGTGAGCGTGAGCCTGACCAAACTGCAAAAACAATTGTGCAACGCGCTACAAGAGGGGCTGGCGGTGTGCGCGAGGCCGTTCGCGGATTTGGCGGAATACCTGCACAGCGACGAGGAGACGTTACTGAACGAAATCCGGCGGCTGAAAGAGGCAGGGATAATTCGGTGGATTGGGGCAGTCATAAATTATCGGGCGCTGGGTTTTGTCAGTACGCTGGTTGCCGCCCACGTTCCGGAAGAACAAGTGCGGCGAGCAGCCGAGGTGGTTAATTCTCTAGACGGCGTCTCGCATAATTATCTGCGGAAACACCATTACAATTTGTGGTTTACGCTGCAGGGCGAGTCGCAAGAGCAAATCGGGCGGACACTGGCGAATCTTTCGGGGCGGTTCGGGATTGATTTTCACAGTCTGCCGGTCGTGCGGGTTTTTAAGCTGGATGTTCGGTTCGACGCGGAAGGCGGAGAACAGCCGGAGTTAGGGAATTCGGTAAGAGTCCCGAAGGACGAGATTGTCGCGCTGAGTGAGACCGAAAGACAGATTCTGGCGGGATTGCAGAGGGAATTAAAGGTGACTTCGAAGCCGTTTGATTTTCTGTACGGCGAGCGGCTGCAGGAAAAAGAGGTCCTTGAGATTATCACTGGTTTAGTTGATAAGGGGGTCATCAGGCGGATAGCGGCTGTTGTTGACCATCGCAAGCTCGGGTACGCAGCTAACGTTATGTTCTGCTGCGCGGTGCCACAAGAGCGGGTGGTTGAAGCGGGCCGGCAGCTGGCCCGCTTCGCGATAGTGAGTCACTGCTACCAGCGCAGAATAGTTGCAGACTGGGCTCATAATTTGTATGCGATGATGCACGGGCGCAGCATGGGGGAAATTCAGCACGTCGTAAGTAAATTCGTGGAGAGTGAAAAGATAGATTCGTTCGAGCTTCTGCCGACGGAGGCGGAGTTGAAGAAGCGGCCCGTGGGACGTCCTTTTTTGTGACCCGTGAGCCGGGGAAAAGGCATAAGGGCAAAAGACAGAGGACAGAACAAGAGAGTCGATTTGGGGTTGCTGCCGGAGGGCAGCATTACCGACGCACCAATTCACCCCCGACTAATTAGGCGAGAGTTGACAGCCAATTCATGCGGGACACGGCGGCAACGGCCCATCTGGTGCAAGCCAAGGTGTCTTATAGGCCTGTAAGATCAGCGTGGTATGACAGAAGGCACATTCGACGGCGAGAGGGCGCGGCGGTTGGGCTTACGGCAGGAAAGTGGGGCCTCTGTGCAGGAGCGGAGTTGCGGAGTAAGTAAAAGGAGGGCCGAACTGCAGGCGGCAACAGGAGAGGGTGGGTGGAGGGTCTGCGTTTTGGGGCTTTTTGCAAAGGGTGTTTAGGCGATAATTAGACCCAGATTTTCAAGTAAATCCGCGCAAAAAAGTATGATTTTGGCAGTATAGAGCTTATGGATGGGGTTCAAGCCAGTTTTGACTATTCCAAGTAGGAGAACCCGATGGGTGAAGCATGCAAGGACGCTTCGCCACCCAATTTCGACCGGGAATTTGAACTCGAATTTCAGGGAGTCACCGGCCTGCATAAGCACCCATAAAGATTGAGTTCTTAGATGGATTTGATATTGTATTAGAAAAGAGGGTCAATGGTGTAACTGAGCAAGGATATACAATGTTACATGGGAAATCCGAGGTTAAAAGGATAAATGGAGGCGTGTCGTGAAAAAGGATATTAATCGCCGCAGTTTTTTAGCAACGTCGGTCGTGACTTCGGTGGGGGCCGGGCTGGCTTTTAATTTCGAGGAAAAGGTTCTGCTCGCACAGACGAAGACCAAGCCTGCCAGAGTGCGTGAAAGAGCGAAAGGTAAAACAGGAAAGTTTCCTACGGGTAAGATCAGGGGCCTTAGTCTTAGTCGTCTTATTTGCGGGGGAAATTTGATAAGCGGATTCGCTCACAGCAGGGACCTGATATATGTATCATCGCTGCTTCGAAAGTATTTTACCGACGAAAAGATCTATGAGACTTGGCAGCTATGCGAGCGTGAAGGGATTGACACTATGCTGATGCGGATTGATGATCATGTTATTCGGCTGGTCAATACTTATCGAAAGGAATACGGGGGCAAGTTCAAGTGGGTGGCCCAATGCAAACTCAAAGAACAAGATATGATGGTCGATATAAAGCGGGCGGCGGACAACGGAGCGGACGCAGCTTATATCCACGGGGGAGTTGCGGACGAACTTGTAGAAAAGGGACGAGCCGATCTGCTGGCCAAAGCCGTTGAGCTTATAAAGCAAAATGGTCTCGTTGCAGGTATCGGGGGACACTCGCTCGATGTTCCTGTCACGTGTGAAACCGTGGGAATTGATGCTGACTTTTACATGAAGACTATCAACAGCAAGAGTTACTGGTCGGCCGGACTCAAGCCGCGCAACGACAGCGTGTGGTGTGAGACGCCGGAACTAACGATAGAGTTTATGGAAAAAGTTAAAAAGCCGTGGATAGGATACAAAGTGCTTGGGGCCGGAGCTATCAAGCCTTACGAAGGATTTAGATACGCGTTTGAGAATGGCGTTGATTTTATCTGCGCCGGCATGTTCGATTTTCAGGTTGAAGAGGATGTGAAAATCGCAAAGGACATCCTAAACACAAAACTTAAAAGAAAGCGGGCGTGGTATAGCTAAGAATGTAAGAGAATTGAAACGGACAGGGATCGAACAGTTTTGAGCGGTTTTTGGGCGAGCTCTCATGTAGTCAGGTATGCAGTAGCGGAGTTGGCGCTACATTTGCGCCAATTTCGTTTCAACTTTTGCCTGCGGCGCAATTCTTGGGGCTCAAGAAAAGGGTTGCGGGGTGTTTGTTTTCTTGTAGAATGGTATGGCAGCCGCCCAGGTGGCGGAATTGGCAGACGCGCCAGCTTGAGGGGCTGGTGGGAATAATTCCCGTGCTGGTTCGAATCCAGTCCTGGGCAGTTTTGAGAGGGCAGGGTAAATCGGAGCAGGAGGGTTCCTGCTTCAGTAATTGGGCGGGGGAGCTGGTTCGGTTTGGGGTCAAGGAGTGCCGGGGGGCGGCTTTTGTTTTAGCTGGTAACGCCGGCGGGCGGCTTCGAGGATTCTTGCCCTGTTGCGCTCGTAATAGCGTGCGGTAGCTTGTTTGGAACAGGTTTTACATTCGGAGCGGAGCCATTTTTTGGTCTTGCTCTGCCTGTAAAACTGGCCTTCGGGTTTTAACTTCCTGCATATAGAACATCGTTTAGTCATAGTGGATACCCCTTTGCAAATTCTTGCCGGGTGGATAGAAAAGTTCGGCTATTTCAGGGGCGTGGGTCGGGTTACGATTCTCGCTGAATTTGCGAGACTGCTATTTTTTTGTTCGTCGCGTTTCATCTCCAACAAATCGGTCAGCCTGGAAGTTAGGTGAGGCCCAGGCGTTCGGCCTCGGCGTAGAGTCCGTATTGTTTCATTTTTTTATACAGTGTGGTGCGGTTAATTTCAAGGGCTTTGGCGGTTTCCTGTCGGTTCCAGTGGTTGGCTTCGAGGGCCTGGCGGATGAGGTTTTTCTCCGGCTCGGCAAGGGCGTGCTTGAGGTTCATCGGGGGGCAGGCATTTGGGGCAGGGGTTTGAGTCTGTCTTATTTTGTCGGGCAGGTCGCCCGGGCCGATGAATTTGTTCTTACTGAGCAGGACGGCGCGCTCAATCACGTTTTCAAGCTCGCGGACGTTTCCGGGCCAGCGGTAGCCGTCGAGATATTCGAGGGCCTCGTCGGTAATGCCGAGTTTGTCCCTGTTGTGCTGTCGGCAGTAGGTCTTGAGGAAACGCTTCGCAAGGAGCCGGACATCACCGACCCTCTCGCACAAGGGCGGGAGGTTAATCGTGACGATGTTTATTCGATAGTACAGGTCTTCGCGGAATCTGCCGTGTTTTACTTCTTCGTCGAGGTTGCGATTGGTAGCAAGCAGTATTCGCGTATCGACGGTTACGGTTCTGTTACTGCCGACGGGCTCGAACTGTCTGTCTTCGAGGACCCTGAGGAGCTTTGCCTGCAGGGCAGGTGAGGCGTTGGCGATTTCATCGAGAAAGATGGTTCCGCCGTCGGCGGCGAGAAATTTTCCGTCCTTGTTGGCGACGGCACCGGTGAATGCGCCTTTGACGTGGCCGAAGAGCTCGCTTTCGAGCAGGGTTTCGGGCAGGGCGCCGCAACTGACCTCGACAAAGGGCCTGTCCCTTCGGCTGGAGCGATGGTGGATTGCCTTGGCCAGGATGCTTTTTCCGGTGCCGGAGGGCCCGGTCATGAGGATGGTCGTTTTGCTGTCGGCCACGGCTTCAACGAGCTCGAAAATCCTGGCCATTTTGTAGTCGTGGCTGATGATGTTTTCCATGCTGTATTTTTTTTCGAGCTGGGAGCGGAGGTCTTTGTTCTCGGTGATGAGGGACTGCTGCCTGATGGCCCTGTCGACGGCCATTCGCAGCTCGTCGTCAACGATTGGCTTTGTGAGGTAGTCGTAGGCGCCTTGCTTAATGGCTCTGACGGCGCTTTCGATGGTGCCGTAGCCGGTTATGACAATTACAACGGTTTGCGGATAGTCTGTCCTGAGTATATCCAATAAGTCAAGGCCGTTGCGGTCGGGAAGATTGACGTCTGTGATAACGAGCGAATATTCCTGCTTGCGCAACTGAGCAAGGGCCTCCTTAACTGTTTCGGCGCCGGCGGTTTGAAAGCCTTCGAGGGCAAGAAACTCGCACAAGGAATCCAGGATGATTCTGTCGTCGTCGATAACGAGGATGTGTTTCTGCTGGGTAGTCATGCGTATAGGCCTTTTATGGGTTCTCCGTAGATAGCGGCAGATAAACGGTGAAAATGCTTCCGCCGTCCGGGGCATTTTCAGCGGTTATCCGTCCGCGACACGTTTCGATTATGTCCTTGCATATTGCCAGGCCAAGTCCTGTGCCTTTGCCCTTTTCCTTCGTGGTGAAAAAGGGCTCGAAAATGGCCTGGGCGTGTTCGGGCGGGAAGCCCTCACCGGTGTCTTGAAAGGCGACGACGGCGGCGTTGTCGCGTGCGAGGCGAGTTGAGATTGTGAGCGTGCCGCCATCGGGCATTGCATCGATGGCGTTTTTCACGAGGTTGCAAAAAACATGGAAAAGGTTGCCGGAGCGAACGGGAGGTACGGCGGCGTAGCTGCGTGCTATACGAATACCGGACGCTTCCGCTCTGGACTCCATTGTTTTCACGGCCTCGTCTATAATGCTTTCGATTCTGGTGTGTTCGAACGGCGCACAGGTGCTGCGAGAGAATTCGAGCAGTTCGCTGACGATGTGGACCATTCGCATAAGGCCCTGGCGGCAATGGGTGAGGTACTCTTTGGGTTTTTGGAGGTGCTGCTGCTCGATTATTCTGAGCGCGAGGTTTATGTATCGGAGTATGCCGTCCATGGGGTTGTTCAATTCGTGAGCGACTTTCGAGGCGAGTTTGCCGACGGTGGCGAGCTTTTCGGTGTGGGCGAGTCGTCTTTGCAGGCTGACCCTTTCGGTTATATCCTCGATGAGCAGCACGCCGGCGATGATTCGCTGCGTGTCCGGCTCTTTGAGTGGTGCCGAAAGAATTTGCAGGAGCTTTGTTTTGCCGTTGCATGTATAAGTTATGGAGTCGAATTTATGCGGCTCGCCTGAGGAGACGGTCGATTTGAGGCGGGATGTCCAGTCGAGGGGTGCCAGGGTCTGGCCGTTGGTGCCGCTTGCCAATGACCTATCAATGTAGCCCTCCAGGCACAGCAATGCGGCGGCGTGTGGGTTGGCGCGGGTGATCTTCAAATCGGAATCAAAGGTGACGATGCCGAGCGGCAGCGATTGGAGGATTGAGTCGAAGACAGACCCAAATGCGGCGTGTGGGCCAGCTTCGCCGTGTGCTTTCGGTCGTAGTTCTTCATTGCCGTGCATAGCGCAAATAATAGGACCTAAATTCACAGTGTCAACAAAAAGTGTTGCCAAAAAACAACATTTTATGTGTTTCCTCGGATTAAAAGAAGGGGCTGTTTAAGGAGATAGGTAAGATTTTATAATTAGGGAGAAAGTAGCAAGCGGTTTTTGAGGGGATAGGAAAAAGGTTTTGGGCAAGGGAGCATCCTGGTGTTGCTATTTGGCAACGTCGAGGGGCGATTCAAGGTGGCTTGTTATGGATGCTGTCGGGGTGCGCTGCTTAAGTTTATTGTTGGTAAGGGGTTGGAAAAGGTAAGATGGAGAACTTGGGGTTATCGGGCCTTGGTATGCGGTTTGCAACCGGCAGTGAAAGCAGTTCATATGAAGGTGAGGAGTGATGCAGGTGGCCCGAATGGACAGGATGTCTGAAAAGCGGAAATACAGGCGGTTGGAGCTAAAGCTTGAATTATTCTGCCGGAGGCTTGGTTCACCGGCTGAGGAATCCTATGCGGGGCGGACGGTTAATGTGAGTCCGGGGGGGCTGTACTTCGAGACGGAGCATTGCGGCTTTGAGGCGGGTGGTCTGGTCGAGGTGCAGTTGTGCATACCGCCGACGGCGGGGCTGCTCCAGTTGGGGGGGAGGCTTTCCGGTATCGGTAAGGTGCTGCGAGCCGGTAGTACGGGCGGCGGGGACGCATCATCAACCGGCGCTTATGGTGTAGCTGTGGAATTCAGCCAGGGTCCAAGGTTTCGCATATAGAGAATTTGCCTTACGGGCAGGTACGCTCGGAGGATTCGGCGGCTGGGGGGTAGCCTTGCGAATCATTAAGGATGATTAATAAACGAGGAACGGATCCACCATCAGGTAGAAGCCGGGCTGCAGACTCCGCGGAAAAAAGGTCAGTTTGAAATGATTAAGGCTAAAGGCAGCCTCCAACACACAAAGCTTCTCCTCCCTTGCGATCAATTTTCTCAGCTCAAAAAAGACCTAAAGTCTGAAACCGACACTCGCCGCGCTTTTGCCGGCACATGCTGGTCCTTCCGGAGGCTTTTTCACGAACCAAACGCATTATACAACCTTGCGCATCGAAAAGCAAGCTTTTGTTTACGCAACTGTGTGTACCGGGTGCCCGTCACGATTGCAGGTGGATTTTTCAGGCAGCCAGTGGCTTTCGCCGCCTTAGTTCGTCCCACCTTTGATTCAGCCGGCAAACCCGTAAAGCTAACTTCGCCGACGAGCCGGTCCTGCTCCAGATTATCCCAGACTGCTTCAATCTCTTACCCACCACGTGCTTGCAGCCAGACTCTACCATACCCGAACCAATATCGTATCCCTGGGCTCGGAATAGATCGTAACGCATTTGCTCCTCATTGACCCAAATGTAATGATACAAAGCATCAATGCCCTGTCTTTTGGGCCCGCGATATTTCTTGCGTTCTCTTTCAAATCATCCACCAGCCTTTTCGTCCAGCCCTCCCGCAGCAAGGCCAAACGCTCATTTACCCACCTCTCGGTAGCCTCCGTGCCCTCGACAAACAAGACCTTACCACAATCCCATATGTGTTCGCTGGCGTGATACCAATCTTGCAGCTTACAAGAGACTTGTGAAAAGCTGTCGTCAACTGCCAGCAAGCCTTGGCCAGGGCCGGGCTGAGCTGCTCAGATCCAAGACCGCTTTCAAGATCATAGGGAACCAGACTTTGACCACAATCAGGACAATGATAATAAGCGTGTTTGAGCTTTATCCATCCAAAGAGCGTGTGTATATCCTTTGGACGGTGCTGCACAAACCTCATTGAGTTGCTGCATTCGCAGGCTATGGAACTGCCTTTGTAGCCGTTTTTGCAGCGGTCTACCAGCCGTTGCAGGAGTCCCTAGCCCAGTAGTTGCATTATTTCCTTGACCAACTGCTCCATAGCCTACAGGTCGCCGTCAACCAATTCGAGTTCTTCGCTAAAAGCCTCTTCCAATTGGTCGAGAATTCTGGTATCCATACTC